>NZ_BJOU01000001.1:1852859-2470479 GCF_009932435.1 Gordonia crocea | reverse complement strand
CCGACGGCGAATGGGGGCGCTCGGCCTTGGCCGCCGAGCTCGCCGCCGACCCGGGGTCGGTGACCGGTCGGCGGATTGCCGCAGCGGCCACCGAGGGAGACCCGCTGGCGCTGTCGGCCTTCGCCTCGTTCGCGACCTCGCTGGGGCAGGGGTTGGCGATGATCGCCGACGTCTTCGACCCCGACCTGATCGTGATCGCCGGCGGCGTGGGTCGTGCCTCCGGGCTCTACCTCGACGACGCGCGGGAACAGTACGCGGCGATGCTGACGGGCGCCGGACACCGGACCCTGGCCCGGATCCGCGGGACCCAGCTCGGCGATTCGGCGGGGATGATCGGCGCCGCCGAGGTGGCCCGCACCGCGCTGGCGGTCGGCGGGGACCACAGCGGCCCCGGCGTCGAGGCGCCGATGGCCCGGGCGGCGCTGGGCGACTGACTCGCCGCACCGCGCTGGGCACTGGAGGGTACGCTCTGTCCATGTGGTTCTGGACTTTCAAATACATCCTGATGGGTCCTATCCTGCGGCTGATCGGCCGTCCCAAAGTCATTGGGCTGGAGAACCTCCCGGAGTCGGGGCCGGCGATCCTGGCCAGTAATCACCTGGCCGTCGTCGACAGCTTTTACCTGCCGCTGATGGTTCCGCGGCGCATGTATTTCCTCGCCAAGTCGGAGTACTTCACCGGCACCGGATTCAAGGGCGCCTTCCAGCGCTGGTTCTTCAGCTCGACCGGACAGATCCCGATCGACCGCGCCGGCGCCAACGCGGCCGCCGGGGCGCTGGAGGCGGCCCGCCGGCAGTTGGCCAAGGGCGATCTGATGGGCATGTACCCCGAGGGCACCCGCTCACCGGACGGCCGCCTCTACAAGGGCAAGACCGGGTTGGCGAGGATCGCGCTGGAGACGGGCGTGCCGGTCATCCCGGTCGCGATGGTCGGCACCGACGACCTGAACCCGCCCGGCACGGTCATTCCCCGGTTGGCGCGCATCGAGGTGCGCATCGGCAAGCCGTTGGACTTCTCGAGGTTCGAGGGTATGGGCGGCAACCGGTTCATCGAACGGGCGGTGACCGACGAGATCATGTACGAACTGATGCAGTTGTCGGGTCAGAAGTACGTCGACCTCTATGCGGCCGATCTCAAGAACACCGGCGCCACCCCGGAGGAGATCTTGGAGAGCGGCAACCGGGACAAGCCGGCGGCCTGACCCCGCCGGATTCTCAGCGCGGCTCGTCGGCCTGCCGGGGCGGCAGCAGCCACGACGCGACGAGGAATGCGCAGCCCCACAGGATGTAGGCGTTGCCGACAACCTCCTGGAGCGGCGACCAGGTGGCCGTGTTGACCGGGAAGAGCTGGAACGGGCCGATGGCGAAGGCCACCGCCCCCACCGCCGCCAGCAGGCCGTAGGTCCAGACCCGGGCGGCGTCGTGGGAGCGCAGCGCCACGACGGCCGCGGTCAGGATCCCGGGGATCGCCCACACCCAGTGGTGGGCCCACGAGGTCGGTGACACCAGCAGGCCCCAGAAGGCGACGCACAGCGTGACGACGAGGAGTCGTTCGCGCCCGGCCGGGGTGGGGGTCCGCCCGGGGAGGTTGGCCGCGATGGCGAGCCCCAGCAGGACGGTGACGGCGACCACCGACGCCACCCACCACGCCGTTTGGGCCGCCGAGTCACCGCAGATGCGGAACCACAGCGCGTTGAGGTTCTGGTTGATGCCCTCGGTGAGATCGCCGATCCGCGAGGTGTGGAACAGCGTGTCGGTCCAGTACTGGCGCGAATCGTCGGGTAGCCACAACCAGGCGATGGCGCCGGCGGCGAAGAAGGTCGCCGCAGAGGTCAGCGCGGCGCGCCACCGCCGTTGCGCGGTGAAGACGAGTCCGAAGACCGCCGGGGTCAGTTTGATGGCGGCGGCCAGGCCCACCAGGGTGCCGCGCAGCGGCGAATCCGGGCGGGTCTGGCGCGCCCCCAGGACGAAGACGTCGGCCAGGACGAGGGCCATCAGCACCAGGTTGACCTGCCCGAACCCCAACGTCATCCAAAAGGGGTTGGTCCAGATCACCACCGCGGCGAGGGCCGCGGCACCCCACCAACGGCCGGCGGTGGTGCCGATGCGCAGGATGTGCAGCGTCACCGCCAGGATGGCGACGGTGAGCAGGCAGCTGGTCACCGTGACCACCGCGCCGGCGGCGGTCAGGCTCATCAGTCCGAGCGGTACGAAGACCAAGGCGGCGAACGGGGGATAGGTGAAGGGCAACCAGATGCCGTCGGTGGTGAACGGCATCGACCCCTCGTCGTAGAGCGACTGGTGTTGGCGCCAGAGGATGGAACCGAGCCGGTAGACGTCGAGGTCGAACAGGGTGCGGGTGCCGTAACCGGCGGTGAACGGGACGCCGGTCACCTGCATCGTCGCCGACGCCGCGAACAGCACGCAGATCACCGTGATCGCCAACCGGGACGGCTCCCACGCGTCGATGCGCGCCAAGAACACCGCGCGGGCGCCGCGCGGGTGCGGCGGCGCGGCGCTGGACGTGGCCGGGGGAGTCGTCATGGCCTTGTACTGTGCCTGTCTCGCGGGGGATTAGGTTGGTGTGATGCGCTTCTTCTACGACACGGAGTTTATCGAGGACGGGCGGACCATCGACTTGGTGTCGATCGGCGTGGTTGGCGCCGACGGGCGCGAATATTACGCCGTGTCGACCGAGTTCGACCCCAACCGGGCCGGGGAGTGGGTGCGGGTCAACGTTCTGCCCAAGCTCCCGTCGCCGTCGTCGAAGCTGTGGCGCTCGCGCCGACAGATCCGTGACGAGCTGCTCGACTTCCTCACCGCCCCGGGGGACCCGGTCGAGCTCTGGGCCTGGACCGGGGCCTACGACCACGTGGCGCTGTGCCAGCTCTGGGGGCCGATGACCGAACTGCCCCGCGAGATCCCGCGGTTCACCCGCGAATTGCGGCAGGTGTGGGAGGACGCGGGGCGCCCGCCGCTCCCGCGGTTGCCCGACGACGCGCACGACGCCCTGGCCGATGCCCGCCACAACCTCGCCAAGTGGGAGCGCCTCGTCTCGCCCTGACCGCGGTCTACTACGCTGGTCCCGTGGTGAACTGGACTGTGGACGTGCCGATCGACGAGCTGCCCGAGTTACCGGCGCTGCCGGGTGACCTGCAGCAGCGGTTCGAAGACGCGATGGCGCGTCCGGCGCTGCAGCAGCCGAGTTGGCCGGCCGACGAGGCGGCCCGTATGCGCACCGTGCTCGAGAGCGTGCCGCCGATCTGCATGCCTGCCGAGGTCGAGACGCTGTCGGACCGACTGGCCCAGGTGGCGCTCGGTGAGGCGTTCTTGCTCCAGGGCGGCGACTGTGCCGAGACATTCGCCGACAACACCGAGCCGCACATCAAGGGCAACATCCGCACCCTGCTGCAGATGGCCGTCGTGTTGACCTACGGCGCCAGCATGCCAGTGGTCAAGGTCGCCCGCATCGCGGGCCAGTACGCCAAGCCGCGCTCGTCGGACACCGACGCCCTCGGTCTGCCGTCCTACCGCGGCGACATGGTCAACGGGTTCCCGCCAGATGCGGCCGCTCGCGCCCACGACCCGTCCCGCCTGGTCCGGGCCTACGCCAACGCCGCCGCCGCGATGAACCTGGTCCGCGCGCTCACCGGGTCGGAGGCCCGCCTGCACAAGGTGCACGACTGGAACCGCGAGTTCGTCCGCACCTCGCCCGCCGGGGCGCGCTACGAGGCGCTCGCCGCGGAGATCGACCGCGGCCTCAACTTCATGGACGCCTGCGGGGTCCGCGATGCCAGCCTGGAGTCGGCGGAGATCTTCGCCTCGCACGAAGCGCTGGTGCTCGACTACGAGCGGGCGATGCTCCGGTTGGCGCAGGCACCCGACGGCGGGCAGGAGCGGGTGCTCTACGACCTGTCCGCGCACTTCCTGTGGATCGGGGAGCGGACCCGCTCGCTTGACGGCGCCCACATCGCCTTCGCCGAGCTCATCAGCAACCCGATCGGCGTGAAGATCGGCCCGACGACCACGCCGGAGCAGGCGGTCGAGTACGTCGAGCGCCTCGATCCGACCAACCGGCCGGGCCGCTTGACGCTGGTGTCGCGGATGGGCAACGGGAAGGTCCGCGAGGTGCTCCCGTCGATCGTGTCGGCCGTCGAGGCGACCGGGCACAAGGTCGTGTGGGAGTGCGATCCGATGCACGGCAACACCCACGAGGCCTCGACCGGCTACAAGACGCGCCATTTCGACCGCATCGTCGACGAGGTACAGGGCTTCTTCGAGGTGCACCGGGCGTTGGGCACCCATCCCGGTGGGGTGCACATCGAGCTGACCGGTGAGAACGTCACCGAATGCCTCGGCGGTGCGCAGGAGATCTCCGACGACGACCTGGCCGGGCGCTACGAGACGGCCTGCGATCCGCGGCTCAACACCCAGCAGTCGCTGGAGCTGGCCTTCCTCGTCGCCGAGATGCTGCGCGGCTAGACCCGCGCTAGGGGCCCATCACGAGATGGGCGCCGATCCAGTAGCCGCCGCCGGCGACCGCCGCGGTGAGCGCGAAGTACAGGGTCAGCCAGACCAGTGTCGTGAGCGCACTGCCGGCGTCCACCGGGGTCGAGTCGTCGGCCACCGCCTCGGTGGTCTCCTCGTCGAGGTCGAGGATGCTGAACCCGCGCCCGTCATCGTCGGGAACATCATGGGAGGCAGCGGCCGGCGAGGGCCCGTCGTAGACGACGGTGCCCGCCGGTCCGGCCGGCGCCGCGGCCCGGGCGGCCTGTTCGTGGCGCAGACGGGCCGCCGTGGCTCGCTCGGCGGAGCGGGCCGGGGCCGGCACGGTGAACCGCGGCAGGGACAGCCGTTGCGCGGCCGAGGACAGCGCGGCCGCCATGGCGAAACCGTCCGGGTAACGGTCGTCGGGGTGGCGCTCGGTGGCGCGCAGGACGATGTCGTCGAGCTCGGGCGGAACGCCGTCGACCACGTCGCCGGGCGCGGGTACGTCATAGGTCAACCGGGCATAGGCGAGGCCGAGGGGGGTGTCGCCGTGGAACGGGGTGCGCCCGGTCAGCAACTCGAACATGACGATGCCCGCGGAGTACACGTCGGACCGTGCATCGGCGCGGGTGGATTCCACCTGCTCCGGCGAGAGGTAGGCGGCGGTCCCCAGGATCACGCTCGCGGAGGTGATCCCGGCCTCGGCGACGGCGCGGACCAGCCCGAAGTCGGCGATCTTCACGTCGCCGTCATCGGAAATCAGGATGTTCTCCGGCTTCACGTCGCGGTGGACCAGTCCGGCGGTGTGTGCGGTTCCCAGACCGCCGAGGACGGGGCCGAGGACGGCGGCCACGGCATGCGGTGGCATAGGGCCGCGCTCGCGCAGCAACTCGCGCAGGCTGCCGCCTTCGACGAGTTCCATGACCAAGAACACCACCGGGTCGTCGATGCCCTGGTCGTAGACGTTGATCAGCCCGGGGTGTTTGAGGCCGGCCACCGCCCGCGCCTCGAACTCGAAGCGCGACAGGAAGACCGGGTCGTCGCGATAGGCGGCATCCATCACCTTGACCGCCACCGGCCGCTGCAGCCGCTCGTCGCGGCCGAGGTAGACCGCGCTCATCCCGCCGCGGGCGATCAGGGCGTCGATGCGGTAGCGCCGGTCGACCAGCGATCCCAGCAGGGGATCGCGGGTCGCTGCGGCGGCGGGGTCGGGGCCGGGTCTCACCCCAGGGAATCTACCGGTCGGCGCCCATGCAGCCGCGGAGGCGGCGCGGCGCGGTGCTGGGTAGGCTTGGCGTGTGAGTTCGCTGCCTTTGTCTGACGACTGTCTGCCCGCCGACGCCGAGGTCCTGCCGCTCGACCGGGTCGCGGCCCGCCTGGGGGTGTCGACGAACCGTGTGCGGACCCTGATCCGCGACCACCACCTGCTGGCCGTGTCCCGCGGCGGGGAGCCCGGCGTCCCGGCGCTGTTCCTCGACGAGCACGGGCTGGCCAAGCATTTCACGGGCTTGGTCGAGGTGCTGCTCGACGGCGGTTTCAGCCGCGACGACGCGATGCGGTGGCTGTTCACCGACATCGAGGACCTCGGGCTGTACCCGGCCGCCGCGTTACACACCCATTCCGCGCGCGAGGTCATCCGCCGCGCGCAGGCGGCGGCCTTCTAGGGGCTTTCTCGGAGGGCGTCCGGGTGTCGGGCTAACCGGCGGCCGGCGCCAAGCGCGACGAGCCCAATCCGCGGCCGGTGGTCGACGCGTCGTGGTGGGTGTAGGCCATGGCGATGTCGTGATAGCGCCGGGCGAACGCGGCCAGGCCGTCGACCGCCTGGTCGATCCCGGGCGGGCCGTTGCGGTAGAGCGTGCGCCGGACGAGGGTGGCACCGGGTACCCGGTCGCGAATACCCGCCGACCGTGCGTTGAGCGACGCGACGCGGCCGAACAGGTCGGCATGGATGCGGTACGGGAACCGGAATTCGGGTGCGCCGTCGATGAACTCGTGGATCTCCTCGATGCCGAAGACCGGGACGAGCGGGGTGATCGCGCCCGCGGCGAAGACCTTGCAACCGGCCGCGGAGACCACTGACCGGGCGTTGCCGGGGACCCAGGGGAGATAGGCGTCGACGAGGGCGTCGATCGGTTGTCGGACCGTGTGCATGAGTTCTTCGCGCCAGCCCGACGGGTCGCCGCCGCGGGAGAACACGTAGTCCAGGGAGCGGATCATCTCCTCCCCGTCGGCGGCGCGCAACCGGTCGGGGGCGCCGATGAGGTGTCCGAACCACCCGGCGAACATGGCGATGTCGTCGAGGTCGCGCGCCGAGAGCTTCCGTCCCAGGCGGTGGTCGACGAGGCGGGTGAGCAGGGGGCCGTTGCCAAAGGCGAGCAGGGAGGTGGCCGCGATCGGCTCGCCGAACCGCAGGTAGTGCTCGTCACCCCAGGCGCGGCGGAGGCCGCGGCTGGCCAGCGCGTGCATGAGCCGCACCCGGACGATGGTCTGGAACACCTCGGAGTCCCGGTCGTAGATGTCGGGCTTCATGGCCAGCGCGAACATGCGGAACGTTTCGGCGTAGCGGCGGACCGAGTCGCGTTTGAACCGGCCGGTGGCCCCGGTGGCGGCCGAGATGTCCCCGGTCATGGCGGTTTCGAACAAAGCCCAGCCCAGGACCAGGCGTTGTGCCGACAACGAGGCCGAGGAGATCAGCAACCGGCCGCGATCGGCGCTGCGCCGGTCGAACCACGCCGGCGGTTCGGCGAGTTGGGCGAAGAAGTCGACGAGCGCCGACGGCGCATCGGGAACGGCGTCGATCCCGCCGGTGAGCATCTGTTCGAACATCGGGCGGACCGCGCTCGGTCCCGCCGAGTGGAACAGGTCGACGACGGGGATCATGTGTTCGTCGGCCTGCCAGAACATGTCGTCGCGGGCCCTGGTGAAGTCGGACGCGGGGATGGTGGCCTCGATGGTGCGCCACGGGCCGAACAGGTACCGGCGACTGGGCAGCCACCGGGCCGAGAATTGGTCGCGGCCCGGCGGGATCGGCCGCAGTGGCCGGTCCTCGTGGTCGCGGCGGTTGAACTCGAGGTCGGCGAGGGCGGAACCCACCGTAGCGAATGTGGCCATGGTCACATCTTGCACGATTGCAACGAATAGCACAAGATTGTTGCAATCATGCATGTCGCCACGATCATCCCCATCCCACAGCTCGTCGAGCGGCTTCCGGCACAGCCACCGGCCCGACTCGACCCGCTGCTCGACGCCACTGTCGCCTGTCTGGCCCGGCACGGCCTGTCGAAGACCTCGGTGGCCGACATCGCCCGTGAGGCCGGTGTCGCACCGAGCACGGTCTACCGCAATCTGGGGTCGGTCGATGACGCCGTCCTGGCGGTCATCGCCCGAGACGGCCACCGACTGATCGGACGCATCCCCGAGGTCGTCGACGGCGTCGAGGGGCCACGGGTGATCACCGTGTTCCTGGCCGAATCGGTGCGTCAGATCCGCGAGCACCCGGTGGTCGGCAAACTGATCCGCGACGAGGCCGAGTGGGTGGGCAGGCTCGCCACCCGCCGACTCGACGCGCTGCTGGACGAGGCGGCCCAGGTCACCGCCCCGCTGCTGACGGCCGCGATGGCCGCCGGGATGGTCGCGGAGCAGGACGCGCTGGCCCTGGCGCACTGGATCGTGCGGATCGGGTCGACCTGTGTCTTCTCGCCACCGCCGGGCGAACTGGGTACCGCGCTCGACGCGTTGCTGCTGCCCGTCTTGCGCCCCTGACTGCGAAGCGGTCCACGGAACGCGACGGCGGAACGGTCAGAACAGTGCCGCGACGGCGTGGCGGACCCGGGTGCGGGCGGGGACGACGGCCCGGCCGGCGAACACGTCGTAACCGCGCTCTTCGATCACCCGCAGGATGTCGGCGTAGGACCTCGCCGCGGCCCGGATCGCCGGCCGGGTCCGCCGCGGCAGGTCCTCGATCCCGGCGTCGGCCCGGCGGTACCAATCGCGGTTGACCGCCACCAGGTGCGCGATGGCCCGACGCACCGGCCGGGACACCCGGGCGCGTTCCCGGCAGGCGCGCAGCCCCGCCTCGTCGACTCCGAAGGCCGCCAGTTCGTCGGCGGGGAGGTAGATGCGGTTCCGGTCGAGGTCCTCACCGACGTCGCGCAGGAAGTTGGTCAGCTGGAAGGCCTCGCCTAGGGCGCCGGCGTGGGCGAGAGTGTCCGGTCGGGTCGCGTCGGCGCCCAGGAGCGGGACCAGCATCTCGCCGATCACCGCCGCCGATCCCCGGGTGTATTCGCGCAGGTGGGCCATGTCCCGATACCGGTCGGTGAACTCGGGTGCGGCGGGCAGATCCATCCGCATCGAGTGGTGGAAGGCCGCGAACTGGCCCGGGGTCAGGCCGAAGCGCTGGGATGCATCGGCCACGGCGGCGAGAAGGGCGATCGTGTCGGGCGGCAGCCGGACATCTATCGGTCCTCCGGACCGGTCGATTTCTATCGGTCCTCCGGACCGGTCGATTTCTATCGGTCCTCCGGACCGGTCGATTTCTATCGGTCCTCCGGACCGGGTCGCGTCGAGCCCGGCAAAAAGCGCGTCGAGCCGGGCCAGCCGGTCATCGGGCCCGACGACCGGGAGGTCGACGATGTCGTCGGCGGTGCGGGCAAACCCATAGAGTGCGTGAACGGCGCGCCGCTGCGGAGCGGGCAGGAGGCGGGAGGCCAGGTGGTAGGTGCGCCCGTGGATGGCGCTCAGCGACTCGGCGACCCGGTACCCGCGGTCGGCGGTCATCGGGGCACGGCCGCCGGCGCATCGCGCGGGCCGGACCGCAGGCGCAGGCGCAGCGGGTCCGGGCGCAGCAGCGACACCGCGGCCAGCGTGCCGAGGGAGAAGGCGATGACCAGCCCGAGCGGCTGGTAGAGCGCGATCGAGTCGTCGGGCTGGAACACGATCAACTGCACCGTGGACGCGGCGACCACCACCGCGCGGATCCACGGGGCCAACGGCAGCGCCACCGCGAGACAGAGCACCCAGGTGTAGTACCAGGGCAGCGTCGACGGCTCGAGCAGCAGGACCGCCAGCATCGCCAGGACCATCCCGGTCATGGCGCTGCGGGCGTCGTGGCGGAAGCGGATCCACAGCCAACAGAGGATCGCTGCGAGCAGGACCATCCCCGCGCCGCGGGTGTAGACCAACACCGATTGCAGGTTCCAGGCCTGCCATGGGGCTGCGGCCCAGGTGATGAGGTGGCCGACCAGGGTGGGCAGCGACAGCCAGTTGATGATGCGCCCGGCCCAGCCCAGACCGGTCAGCCATCCGAGCCCGAGGCCGCTGGCCAGGGTGATCGCGGTGAAGACGGCCAGGGGGATGCCCGCCGTCGCGGCGAACACCGCTGCGGTGCGCCGCGGGCCGACGGCGTCGTCGCGGCCCTTCTCGCGCAAGTGTGCCAGCCAGATCCAGAAGACGAACGGGATGGCGATCGCCGCGGTGATCTTGATGGTCGCGGCGAGCCCCAGCACCGCCAGCCCCGTCGCGTGCCGCCCGGTTGCCGCCAGCGTCACCCCGGTGACCAGGACCCCCATCATCAACAGCTCGACGTGGGCACCGGCCACCAGGTGGATGAGGATCATCGGGTTGAGCAGGGCCAACCACAGCCCCTGCTGCGGCGACGCCCCGAACCGTCGGGCCAGGCGGGGGACCGCCCACAGGCTGGCGAGCAGGCCCGGGATCAGCACGGCGCGCATGAGCTGGACGCCGAGAATGACGTTGTCGTCGGCCAGTGCCGCCACCGCCCGGCCCAGCCACATGAACGTCGGGCCATAGGGCGCGGTGGTGGCCGACCACACCTGGGCCATCGAGTCCACCATCGGGCCGGGGGCGTGCACCGGGCCGTCGGAATAGGGGTTGAAACCGGCACGGAACACCTGGGCCTGCGCGAGGTAGGCGTAGACGTCGCGGCTGTAGACGGGCACGGTCATCGTCAGCGGGGCCGCCCAGGCCAGCACCGTTGCCTGGATGTGGCGTACCGGGACGGGGGGACGGCCGGTGTCGGCGACCCGCCGCCCGATCCGGACCCAGCAGTAGACGAGGACGGCCACTCCGGTCCAGAACGTCACTGCGGCAAGGGTTTTGCCGTGGCCGTAGGTGATCCACGCCCACCCGGCGTTTTGTGCGACCGTGTTGATCCGCGGGATGTCGGCAACCCCGAACGCGCCGAGCGCGACGAGGATGGACCCCAGTGTGCCGACGGGGAACTCCCACTGCCGCCACCACCGAGTCTCCTGCGTCGCCACGGTGCGATCGTAGGCGTCCCCGCCGGGCGCGACGGTGCGGGCCGAGCTCATCGACGTTCCCGAGCGGGCAACTCGGTGATGCGGTCGGCGGCCAGCCGCCCGGAGACCAAGACCGGCGGAATGCCCACTCCGGGCACGGTGTCGGCGCCGGCGATCACCAGGTTCGACCAGTCTCGGGACAGGTTGCGGGTCCGCAGCGGGCCGGTCTGGGTCACGGTGTGCGCCGCGGCGAACGGTGTCCCCGCCGAATAGCCGCGCGCCGACCACGACGACGGGGTGTCGATGCGCAGCACTTCGGCGGCGTCGATACCCGGGTATCCGCGGCGTCCGAGCCGCCCCAGCGACTCGGCGACATAGGCCGGCGCCGTCTCCGGCCATGGCAGCGGCGCCGCGACCAGGTTCGGGCACGGCCACAGGACCGACACGGATTCGCGGCCGGCCGCGGTGAACCCCGGCGACGTGACGGCGGGCCGGGTCATCAGCACCGACGGGTCGCTCATCACCGACCCGCGACCGGGTCGGCGGGGCGCGATCTCGGCGAAGGTCTGCTCCCACTCGTGGCCGAAGTCGATGGTGTGGTGGTCCCCGGGCCACTGTGCGGTGGCCGATTCGGCGACGGCGAGGTGGGCGACGACCGCGCTGGGCGAATACCGGATCCGGTCTTTCGCCGGGCGGCGCCGCAGCGGGGCGAGCAGCCGACGCAGCCCGACGGCGCCGCAGGCGGCGACCACGGCATCGGCGCGCACCACCTCGGTGTCCCCGGCCGGGCCGACCACGGTCACGCCGGTGATCCGGCGGTCGTCGTGGTGCAGCGCGGTGGCGCGCGTGGCCAGGCGCAGCCCGCCGCCCGCGGCGGTCAGCGCTTCGGCCAGCACCTCGCCCAACCGGCCCATACCGGTGGCCGGATAACTCACGCCCATCCCGATGTCCATGTGGGCGATCACCCCGTAGATCGCGGCGGCGCGGGCCGGCGGTACCCCGGCGTAGAGGGATTGGAAGGAGTACACGCGCTGCAACCGGTCGTCGGTGACGAACCGGTTGATCGCGCCGGTCAGTCCCCGCACGGCGCCGTGGCGCACCAAGGCGGTCGTCGCGGCCCGCAGGTCGCCGCGGACGAAGTCGGCGAGCCCGTCGTGGTTGCGGTCTATAAAGGCGTCGAATTCGATCCGGTAGAGCCGTTCGAGCCAATCGGTGAGCCGGTCCGCGCCGTCGGCGGTCTCGGTGCCGAAGACCGCGGCGATCTCGCGGATGCGGTCGGCCCGCCCGCCGGCGACCGCCAGCTGCGCGCCGTCGGCGAACCGCGCGACATAAGAGGGGTCGACCGGCCGCAGGTCGAGGGCGGCGGCCGCGGCGGCCCGGTCCCCACCGCCGGCGGCGACGGCGTCGAGGGCCAGCTCGGGCATGGTGAGGATCGTGGCGCCGGTGTCGAACCGGTGGACCGATCCGTCGCCGGCGGTCAGTTCCTCGGTGCGCACCAGGCCGCCGGGTGCGTCGGCGGCGTCGACCACGGTGACGTCGTGGCCGGCGCCGCGCAGGTACAGCGCGGCCGACAGGCCGGCCAGACCGGCGCCGATGACGACGACGTGCTCGGTCGGGCCGGGGACGCGGCGCAATGCGGCCATCGTCAGGATGCCCGGTGGGTGATCCGGTGGGCCAGCGCGGCCAACTGCGCCCGGGCCCCGTCGGAGGTGGGCAGCGCATCGATTCCGTGTAGGGCCGACGCCAGTGCGGCATCGATGCGGGACTCCACGGCGCGTTGGGCGCCGGAGTCGGTCAAGATCGCCCGTGCGTCGGCCAGGTCCTCGTCGGTGAGGTCGGTGCCCAGCAGGCCGCGCAGCCGGGCGGCGCCGTGCCCGTCGGCCCGGTCGAATCCCTCGGCGACGAGGACGGTGCGCTTGCCGGTCACCAGGTCGTCGCCCGACGGCTTGCCGGTCACGGCCGGGTCGCCGTACACGCCGAGCAGGTCGTCGCGCAGCTGGAAGGCCAGGCCGAGGTCCAGGCCGATGGCCCGCAGGTCGCCCACCAGCCGGTCGTCGGCGCCGCCGAGGACGGCACCGAGCTGCAGGGGGCGCGCCACCGTGTAGCCGGCGGTCTTGTACACGATCACCCGCAGGGCGGCGTCGAGCGATTCGTCGCGGCGCGCCTCGCTGCCGATGTCGAGCAATTGGCCGGCCAGGACCTCGGTGCGCATGGTCCGCCAGGCCGGTGCGATCCGGGCGGGCAGCCCGGTGGCCAGGTCGTCGGCCCAGGCGAGCGCGAGGTCGCCGACCAGGATGGCCACCGACTCGCCGAACCGGTCGGGATCGCCCTGCCAGTCGCCCGCGCGGTGGCGGGCGGCGAACACCCGATGGACCGTCGGGTTGCCGCGGCGGGTGTCGGAGGCGTCGATGATGTCGTCGTGCACCAGCGCGCAGGCTTGGACCAGTTCCAGGGCCGCGCCGAGGGTGACGATGTCGTCGTCGGAGTCGTCGGGCAGCGGCGCGGCGCCGGCAACACCGTGCGCGACCGCGCGGCCGGCGTCGGCGAACAACGGGCGGACCCGCTTGCCGCCGAGGAGGACGAAGTCGGCGAGGGAGTCGGTGGCCTCGCGGACGGGAGCCCCGATTCGATCGGCATCGGCGCGCGCGTCGTCGAACAGACCGGCCAGGCGGTGCTGGACCCGGTCGACCAGGTCGGCGTCGGTCACCTGGCCGGCGCTCCGGGCCTCGGGGTGGTGTCGGCCTTGCGCTCGCGCCGCGCGTACCACGCGACGAAGCCGACGGTGGCCAGGCAGAGCACGGTGACGAAGATCGACCAGCTCGGCACCGCCGCCGACGCCGGGTCGGGGTAGCGGGCATCGGCGTTGAGATCGCTGGACTTGCCGGCCGGGATGACCCAGGCGGCGGTGTCGTCGCGCGCGTTGATGCCGTTGGTCCCGCCGATCTCGCCGTTGAAGGTGACGGAGAAGTAGACCACGTCGCGGCCTTCGACGAGATCGGTGAAGTCGGCCGTCCCGGTCATCCGCACGGCGTTGCCGCTGCGGACGGTGGTGAGGTCCATGGCGGCGTTGGTCCCGCTGAACGCCGCCGCGATGATGTCGCCGAGCTGGCTGAACTGGCCGGCGGTCAACGAGCTGTACACCGCGCGGGTGCCCATCTTGGTCGGGCCCCGCTGGGGTTGCGGTTCAGGGGTGGGCGAGGATTCCGGCGACTGCGCGCTCACGGTGCCGTCGGGCGAGATGGTGCCGGTGAAGTCGGAGAGGGAGATCTGGCTCGACATCGACTGGGGGATGTCGAGGCGGGGGACGCCGCGCGGATTGTCGCCGGCGGTGGCCACGATGATCTCGCCGGAGAACCGGTCGCCGACGGTTTCCGAGCGGGTAAGGCAGCCCGCCAGCATCGGGACCAACAGAAGGGCCGCGCCGATGACGGCGAGCAACCGGGACGGGGGTGGACCGGACACGGGCTTCGACACGCCGTCAATCGTGCCAGATCGGTGCTCGGGTCGGGGGACCCCGGGCACCGCGCGGCGTACTCCCTACCGCCGGCGCAGGATGGCCCGGGCGGCGAGTCGGCCGCTCGTCCCGGTCACGCCGCCGCCCGGATGGGTCGACGCGCCGGCGAGGACGAGTCCGCGCGCACCGGGTACCGATCGCCCGGCGAGGTCGGGGTGCGGGCGCCAGCCGAACATCTGGTCGATGCTCATCTCGACGTGCATGATGTTCCCCGCCGGCATGCCCAATTCGGATTCCAGGTCGGCGGGTGTCTGGATGTAGCGGTGCTCGATCGTCGATCCGAATCCCGGTGCGTATCGGTCGATCTCGTCGATGACGGCGTCGGCGGCGCGCTGGGCCTCGTCGGCCCATGAGCGTCCCGCGGACAGGTGGAACGGGTGCCACTGCGCCCACACGTTGAGCAGGTGACGCCCGGGCGGCGCGATGGACGGGTCGAGTGCGGAGAATCCCATCGGGAGCGCGACCGGGCGGGTGGGGAGCTCACCGACGGCCGCGGCCGCGTGGGCGCGGCGCAGATGGGCCCGATCCGAGGTGAGTAGACCCAGCCCGCTGTGCAGGCCGTGGGCGGGCAGTCCGTCGGGCGTGCCCCGATAGTCCGGGAGTGCGGTGGTGCCCAACCGGACGGCGATCCCGATCCCGTTGCCGACGACGATCGAGCGGCGCCAGCGGTCGAGGTCGGCGGCCGGGTAGCCCCCGGCCTGCAGGAGCCCGAGCGTCGTGGTGATGTGGCAGGCGGCCACCACGTGCCGGGCCCGGTGCACCGTCCCGTCGGCGCTGCTCACCTCCCACTGTCGGCCGGTGGCCGTCAGCGCGACCGCGGCGGAATCGGTGATCAGGTCACCGCCGTCGGCGCGCAGGCGGGCGACGAGGGCGGCGGTGAGGGCGCCGCTGCCGCCGACGGCCCGCCCGGGTGGCATGTCGTGCATCAGTGCGGCGAAGCCGACCATGGGGGCGGTGCCCGGCAGGTCGGTGGGCGGACCGGATTGTGCGCCGAACCAGGCCAGCGCGGCTTTGAGTCGCTCGGAATCGAACCACCGGTCGAGCAGGGCGTCGCCGGAGCCCAGCATGTCCTGCGACATCGAGGACAGCCGGCCGACCACCGAGCGGCGTGCGCTGGGCGTTCGCCAGCCCGGGCGCGCGAAGACGGTGGCGAACCGCGACGGCGTCGGCTCGCGGTTGAACGCCGCCATGGTCGCGCGCGCCCGCGGTGCCCAGCGGGCCACGAACGCGCCGTAGGCGTCGGCATCGGCCCGGCCGCAGGACCGTTCGATCGAGGCGCACGTCGCGGCGAGATCGCGCTGGAAGACGATGGCCTCGTCGTCGTCGTTCTCGGCGGGCGCGAAGGCCCAGGGGTCGCAGTCGATGTAGCGCAACCCGAAACGCGGGAGGTCCAGCTCGTCGAGGATCGGGGTGTGGCGGATCATGATGTGCGCCGACGAGCCGCGATCCACCGCATAGCCGGGGAACCGCTCGACGGTGGAGACGGCGCCGCCGGGGATGCTGTCGCGTTCCAGGACGCAGACCGAGCGGCCGGCCCGGGCGAGGTAGGCCGCGGCGATCAGCCCGTTGTGCCCGGCCCCGATGATGATCGCGTCGTAGTCCCGGCTCACCGCTGGCCGACCGGGTCCTGGGTTTGGCGCCCGGCCACCGGCAGCGGCAGTTCGCGGCCGAGGAAGGCGAACGGCCGGGGATCGCCGACGAAGGTGAAATTGCGCAAGACGTCGGAAAAGCCGAAGCGGCGGTACAGCGACCAGGCTCGATTGGCCTCACCGACCACCTCGGGCGTGGACAGCAGGACCCGCGCCTCGGTCCGGTCGGCGAGCAGGGCGCTCAACAGTGCTTGGCCGACGCCGCCACCCTGGGCGTCGGGGTGCACGTGCAGTTCGGTGAGCTCGAAGTAGTCGGCCAGGACGCGCGCGGCCTCGTCGGCGGGGCACCCCGCCTGGCGCAGGCCGGTGCGGAGCTGCTGGTTCCACCACTGATCGGGGGCGCCGCGATAGCCGTAGGCGATGCCGACGAGGACTTCGGCGCGGGTCTCGCCCCGGGCGGCGACCGGGTCGAGGCGGCGCTGGTGCAGGGAGTGGGCGGTCGTCGATCGGCGCAGCCACGTGCCGCCCGTGCGATCGGTGTCCAGGCTGGCGACCGCGCCGAAAGCGCTCCACCCGGGCCGGGCGATGTGGTCGCGCCACAGGGCGCGCCGCTGGGCCTCGATACCGCGCGGATAGCCCATTGCCGTGACGTAGACATTGAGCGCCGGGTCGAGCCAGCGGTGGGAGTCCCCGCCGTAGAGCCGCACCACGCGCACGTCCACCGGTGCGCTGACCGGCTCGTTGGGCATCTTGATCTCTCCCTGTGTCGCAGCAGCGGTTGAGCCCGCCGCACGATCACGCTAGCATCGATGACATCGAACATAGTTTCGATACTCGGCCGGTCCGGCGCCACCGGCCGTCGGGGTTCGGCCGGCGCCGCGGAGGGAAGCCGAGGCGCCGGCCGGGCATCCGCCGCGGTCCGGAATGTCCGACCGAGCCGATACGTTCCGGGTGACAGCGGATGACGCCGACGGAAGACGCCGGCGGAAGACGCCGACGGAAGACGGGCGAGCAAGGAGGTGGCAGGGGAGATGGCGACGACGAACGCGGCGGTCGACCACCGGGTGGTGCTCGATGCCCATCGCCTGCTCGACCAGGCCGTGCGGATCGCCGACGAGGGGGATGTCGTGGCCGGCAACGCCGAGCGGTTGCGGCTGTATTACCTCGCGTCGCTGCGCGCGGCCGGTTCCATCCTCACCGTGCTGGAGTCGCGCCGCCGGGCCCCGAGGGGTCAGCGCAGCGCCTGGGTTCGGTTGGGCGCGCAAGCGCGCGCGACGGCCGATGACGGCGGCCTGGCCGCCGCGGCGGAGTTCTTCGCCGCCCACTCGGGGGTCCGGCACCGCATCGAGACCGGGCTCGTCACCGATGTCGACCAGGCGGTGGTGGCGCGGATGCGCGTGCGCCTCACGGCTTTCCTGGCAATCGGCGAGGCGGTGCTGGCCGATTATGAGCAGGGGCGGACGCCCTTGGCCGCGCCGTCCCAGCAACGTTCGGCCTGAATCGGCGTGGTTGGTCCCCGCGAATGGGCGCAACGGGCGGCGAATTGTGGTCGTTCTGCGCTTCACCTCGTATCATGGAGGTGACCAGCACGATTGAGGAGGCAGGGCGGTGCCACTATCCGAACACGAGCAGCGCATGCTCGACCAGATTGAGAATGCGCTGTATGCGGACGACCCCAAGTTCGCCTCGACCGTGCACCGCGGTGGACGTGCGCCGAGTCGTCGGCGGTTGCAGGCCGTCGCGATCTTCCTCGTCGGGCTCGCGCTTCTTGTCGGCGGAATCGTTGCGGGCGTTCACGTCGGCGGGTTCCCGATCCTGAGCCTCATCGGCTTCCTCGTCATGTTTGCCGCGGGATTGCTGGCGCTCCGCGGCGGCAAGCCGTCACTCAAGTCGGTCGACGGCGGTGCCGGGCCCACTCGGCCGGCGGCGCCGGCGCGCAGTTTCTCCGAGCGGATGGAAGACCGCTTCAACCGCCGCTTCACCGAGGAGTAGCGACCAGGGCCGGTCTACCGGCCCGCAGACCTCACCCGGGGCCGCGCATCATCACGATGCGCGGCCCCGGGTTTTTGTCGTCTGTGGAACCCGGGCCGCCGTGGGGGTGGGCTTTCCCCACGGTGCCCCACCGGGTCACCCGACGATTCCCCACATTCCACCACCGGGTGCTGTAGCTACATATCACCAGGCACTTTAGAACGCTCTAGTCCCACTGGTAACCGCCTGAATCAGCTGCGACACGGCGTGTCCGCCCCTGGCTCGCAATACTACTTACCGCTTTGAACTGCATTTTTGCTAGCCAGTGGGGCAGCGGTGGCGCGATTGGGGTGGAAAGTGGTGGAAAGTGGGGTAGAGTGTGGTCACTGGGTGAGGCGAACCGGACGTCGAAACCCAGCAGCGGGCGGGAGGTGTCAGATGTCGAGTCAGCGGCTCGTCGGCACTTACACGCCCAAGTTGGACGACAAGGGGCGGCTCACACTGCCCGCGAAGTTTCGAGACGCATTGGCAGGAGGGGTGATGGTCACTCGCAACCAGGACAACAGCCTCGCCGTCTACCGCCTCGAGGACTTCGACGTGATCGCAGAGAGGACCAGGGCGGCATCGCGCAACAACCCGCAGGCGCGCGCCTTCCAGCGGTACTTCTTCGCCAGCGCGGACGAACAGCGGCCGGACGGGCAGGGGCGGATCAGCCTCTCGCCGGATCACCGCAAGTACGCCGGTCTGACGAAGGAGTGCGTGGTCATCGGCAGCTTCGACCACCTCGAGATCTGGGACGCCCAGACGTGGGAGGCCTACCAGGCCGACCACGAGGAGGACTTCTCGGCGGCCGGCTCGGAAGCCTTCGAGACCCTCCTCTGACAACTCCATGAGCCCCGAGACCACCTCCATGGGTGAGACGAGGCCTACGCCCGATCCGGCCCTGACGCACTTCCCCAGCGCCAGGTTCGCGATCGGGCGGGGACCCCGGTTCATCCATCCCCACGGCCCGGCGACACGAGAAGGACGCGCGATGAGCGGCGGTGAGCACGGCCACATCCCGGTGATGGCACAGCGGATCCTCGATCTGCTCGCCCCTGCGGTGACTCGGCACAGCGCCACCGGGGAAGGTGCGGTCGTCGTCGACGCCACCCTCGGCGCCGGTGGGCATACCGAACTCCTACTCCGTGCCTTCGCCGGTCTGACCGTCGTGGGTATCGACCGCGACGGCGCGGCGCGCCAGGGTGCCGCGGCGCGGCTGGCGCCCTTCGGGGACCGGGTGTCGATCAACGCCGGTCGCTACGACGAGCTGGCCCGCGTCCTGGCCGAGCCGGTCGGACTCGGCCGGGCGCTGCCCGAGGTGGACGGCGTGCTGTTCGACCTCGGCGTCTCGTCGATGCAACTGGACCAGCGCAACCGCGGATTCGCCTATGCGGTGGATGCGCCGCTGGACATGCGGATGAACACCGACGATCCACTGACCGCCGCCGACGTCCTCAACACCTACTCGCACGGCGAGCTCGCCCGGGTCCTCGCCGACTACGGCGAGGAGCGCTTCGCCGGCCGGATCGCCTCGGCGGTGGTCGCCGCGCGGCGCGAGCAGCCGTTCACCACGAGCGGGCGCCTGGTCGAACTGCTCTACTCGACGATCCCGGCAGCCACCCGGCGAACCGGCGGGCACCCCGCCAAACGCACGTTTCAGGCATTGCGCATCGAGGTCAACGGCGAACTGGACTCGTTGAAGGCGGCCCTCCCGGCGGCACTCGACGCGCTCGCGGTGGGTGGACGTGCCGTGGTGATGAGCTACCAGTCACTCGAGGACCGCATCGTCAAGCGCGAGTTCGCGCAACGGAGCCGGTCCAGTTCACCCGCCGGCCTGCCGGTCGAACTGCCCGGCACGGCAGCGCGATTCGCGCTCGTGACCAGGGGGGCCGAGCAGGCCACCGAAGACGAGATCGAGGCCAACCCGCGGTCGGCGCCGGCCCGCGTCCGCGCCATTGAACGAATCGCCCCGGACGGGGTGGAAGGGGGAGCGCGATGATGCGCAAGTCAGGCGGGGAGCGGCCCGACGAGGCCGAACAGGTCGCCCGGCACCGCGCCCCCACGGGAGAGCTGGCCGTCATCGACGCGCCCCGCCGGCGCCGCGCGGGCACCGGCGTCGGGGCGGCACACCGGGAAAACCGGTCGCGGGCGGCGCAGCGTGCGGTGAACCGCCGCGCCTCGCGACTGGCCAAGGAATCACGCAAATCCACGGCATCGGGCGGCCGGACCCGGACTCAGCCGGGCGCGGTGCGACCGAGCCTGGTCGAACGGGTTCGCACCATGCCGTTCGCCGTCCCGGTGATCGCACTGGTGGCGCTCGGCCTGGTCGGAACGCTGTGGCTGTCGACCCGCGCGGCCCAGGACTCCTACGAGTTGACCATGGCCAAGGCGCAGAACCAATCGCTGGTCGACAAGCGCGACGCGCTCAAGCGCACCTATGAATCGGCCGATTCGGCGCCGGAATTGTCCGACAAGGCGGCGCGGCTGGGGCTGATTCCGGCCCGCAACTCGGCCCGGCTCGTCGTCGGGGAGAACGGGCGGATCGTGGTGCGCGGTACGCCGACCCCGGCCAGCGGCCGGGCGCCGCACTCGATCAACCCCAAGCCGGTCGACGAGGCGCTGCGCCACATCGACACGAGCAAGGTGGAGGACTCGACCGGTCTGCCGGGTGCCGACCAGGGCCAAGCCGCCCAGCCGGAACAGCAGGGCCAGAACCAGCAGGGCCAGAACCAGCAGGGTCAGAACCAGCAGGGTCAGAACGAGCAGCAGAGCCCGACCCAGCAGAGCGGGCAGCCGCAGGACGGTTCCCGGACCGACACCCCGGCGCCGACCGAGGCCGCGCCGAATGTTTTGCCGCAGATGGGCAGTCGCGGCGCGCCGGGGGCAAATGCCCGGCGCAACTCCTAGTACCGGGAATGATGGGCAATCATGACGCGCGCCGTATTTCGACTCGGAGGGTCCCGGCTGGGCCGGTTGGGCTCCAAGCCGACGACGAGCACGTCGAGGACCGGGACCAAGGGCGGCGCCACGGCCTCGCGCCGCGCGGTTGCCGGCGGCAGTTCACACCGTTCGCCCGGGGGCGGCAGTTCACACCGTCCGCCCAGGGGCGGGAAGAAGTCGCGTAGCGACGGTGATTCCGGTCCGGACCGGTTCACCATCCGGGCGCGCTGGGCCGTCGTGTTCGTCGCGGTGATCGTGACCGCGATCGCCGGACGGCTCGTCGTCGTCCACACCCTCGAAGCCCGCTCCCTGGCGGCGCAGGCCGCCGCCCAGCGGGAGTACACCGTGGTGCTCACGGCCAAGCGGGGATCGATCCTGGACCGCTACGGCCGGCCGCTGGCCTATACCGACGAGGCCCGAGCGCTGACCTTCCTGCCACAGGCCGTCCGCACGGCCACCGACGCCGCACACCGGCGGGATCCGAAGCTGCCGGACGCGGCCAAGCGGTTCGCCGAGATCGCCAAGGGTGTTTCCAGCGCGCTCGGCGGATCGATCTCCGAGGCCGATCTGCTGGCCAAACTCAACGGACCCGAGAAGTTCGTGTACCTCGCCCGGTCGGTGGCCACCGACGTGGCCGCACGGATCGTCGCGGACTTCCCGGAGGTCGGTGCCGATCCGGAGAACCTGCGCCTGTACCCGGGCGGCACCCTGGCGGCCAACGTGATCGGCGACGTCAACTATGACGGCAACGGCCTCATGGGCCTCGAATCGTCGATGGACTCGGTACTCGGCGGAACCAACGGGTCCAAGACCTACGACCGCGGTTCAGACGGGGCGATCATCCCCGGCAGCGCCCGCAACGTCGCACCGGCGATCAACGGCGCCACGGTCCGGCTGACCCTGGACTCCGACATCCAGTGGTTCGTGCAGAGCCAGGTCTACGCGGCCAAGGCCGCGTCGGGCGCCAAACGGGTCGCCGCGGTGGTCCTCGACGCCAGGACCGGCGAAGTCCTCGCGATGGCCAACGACTCCACCTTCAACCCCTCGCGCCCGTTGTCCGAGCAGCGCGACGCGAATCTCGACAACCCGTCGGTCACCACGCCGTTCGAGCCGGGCTCGGTCAACAAGGTGGTGACCGCCGCCGCCGCGCTGCAATACGGTGTGACCACCCCGACTGCCACCCACACCGTCCCGGGCTCGATCCGGATGGCCGGCGTGACGGTCAAAGACGCGTGGGCGCACGGACCCGAACGGTTCACCACGACGGGAATCTTCGGCAAGTCCTCCAACGTCGGGACGCTGATGTTGGCCCGGCAGGTCGGGGAGAAGCGGTTCGCCGATCTGGTGACGGCCTTCGGGTTGGGCCAGCGCACCGGCGTGAGCCTGCCCGGCGAGAGCCCCGGGCAGGTACCCGCGTTGTCCCAGTGGTCCGGCGGTTCGTTCGCCAACCTGCCGATCGGCCAGGGTTTGTCGATGACCCTGCTGCAAATGGCATCGGTGTATCAGACCATCGCCAACGACGGGGTCCGGATTCCGCCGCGCATCATCGTCGCGGAGACCCGCGACGGCCACCGCGAGTCGCCGATGCCGGAGCCGGATAAGGTGACGGTGGTGTCGCCGGAGACCGCACGGGCGGTCCGCGACATGTTCCGGGCGGTGGTCCAAGACGACCCGACCGGCCGCCAGCGCGGCACCGGCCCGCAGGCCGGGGTCCCCGGCTACCAGATCTCCGGGAAGACCGGCACCGCGCAGCAGGTCGACCCGCGGTGCAACTGCTACTCGAACTCGCGCTACAACATCACCTTTGCCGGGATCGCCCCGGCGGACAACCCGCGGTACGTGATCGGACTGGTGCTCGACAACCCCCGGCGGAGCAGCGACGGGAGCGGCGGACAGTCGGCCGCACCGCTGTTCGGCACGATCGCGGGTTGGTTGCTCCAGCGCGCCCGCGTCCCGTATTCGCCGCCCGCGCCGCGCCTGGCGCTCGAGGCGGGCTGAGCCATCCCGGCGGGCCGGTAGATTGACTCCCCATGGGTACTGATTCCCCTTCATCCGATGCGCTCCGCCCGGTGCGGGTCGTCCCGACCCCGGTGGCCGTTCTCGCCGAACTGATCGGCGCGTCGGATCCCGAGTCGGGTGGCGAGGTCACCGGCGTGACGCTGCGCGCCCAGCGCGCCGCGGCGGGCGATCTGTTCGCCGCGCTCCCCGGACAGCGCGCCCACGGTGCCGAGTTCGCCGCGGAGGCCCTCGATCGCGGGGCGAGCGCGATCCTGACCGACCCGGTTGGTGCCGACCTGGTGCGCGGACTGGCCGTCCCCGTCTTGGTCCACCCCGATCCGCGATCGGTGTTGGGTGCCGTCAGCGCCCGGGTCTACCACCATCCGAGCCGGGACCTCACCGTCATCGGGATCACCGGCACATCGGGGAAGACGACCACCGCGTTCATGGTCGAATCGGCGCTGCTGGCCGCGGGTCGCTCGGTCGGGCTCATCGGCACCGTCGCCACCCGGATCAACCGCGAGACGGCGCCGTCGTCGCTGACGACGCCGGAGGCACCGGACCTGCAGGCCCTGTTGGCCACCATGCTGGAGCGGGGGGTGGACACCGTGGTCATGGAGGTGTCCAGCCATGCCCTGTCGCTGGGACGGGTGGCCGGCACCTCCTTCGCCGTCGGCGGATTCACCAACCTGTCGCAGGACCACCTCGACTTCCACCCGACGATGGATGACTACTTCGCGGCCAAGGCCGCGCTGTTCGACCCGGCCTCACCGGTGGCCGCATCGTCGGCGGTGATCTGCGTCGACGACGAGTGGGGGCGGCGGATGGCCGCGATCGCCGTCGACCCGGCCACCGTCGAGACGGCCGACGCGCCACCGCGGGAGTCGGCGCCGGGCCGCTGGACGGCGGTGGCCGCACCCGGTGGTGCCGCGGTGGTGGACCCGGACGACGGCCAGCACCACCTCGACCTGCTGCTGCCCGGGCGCTACAACGTCACCAACGCCGCGCTGGCCGTGGCGCTGTGTGCCGCGGCGGGGGCCGACGTGGCGCGCGCCTGCGCGGGGATCGCCGACGCCGTCGTGCCGGGGCGCCTCGAGCCGGTCCGTGCCGGTCAGGACTTCCTCGCCGTCGTCGACTACGCGCACAAACCGGCCGCCGTCGAGGCGGTCCTGGCCACGTTGGCGGCCGAGGCGCCGGGCCGTATCGGCGTCGTCCTCGGTGCGGGCGGCGACCGGGACACCGGCAAGCGCCCGCAGATGGGCGCGGCGGCCGCCCGGGCCGCCGATCTGGTGATCGTGACCGATGACAACCCCAGAAGCGAAGACCCGGCCGCGATCCGGGCGGCGGTGGTGGCCGGTGCGCGCGGCCTGGCCGACGACGATCGACGCGCGACCGACATCCGCGAGGTCGGCGGGCGCGCCGCGGCGATCGCCGCGGCCGTGGCGTGGGCGCGCAGCGGCGACGTGGTCTTGGTCGCGGGCAAGGGGCACGAGACCGGTCAGGAGGTCAACGGGGTGAAACACGACTTCGACGACCGCGTGGTGCTGCGGGAGGCATTGGCGCAGCGGGTCGCCGGGCGCCCGATCGTGGTCTTGGATGCGGGGACCGACGCGTCGGTGGCCGACGGGAGCGCACTGGTGCGCCGCCTGGTGACCGTCGCCGCCGATTCCGGCGCCGGCAGTGCGCATCGTGGCGATCCGGGGTCCTCGCGGACCTGGTTGGTGCTCGGCGAATTGACCGACGACGGTGACATCGCGCGCAGCGTCGTCGACCACGACCGCCTCACCCGGACCGCGGTGCGGCTGGCCGTGGACAAAGTGGTCTGCGTCGGCGGGTCACGACCCGTCCGAGCAGCCCACCAGGGCGCCGTCATGGAGGGATCGTGGGGCGAGGAAGCCAAACTCGTCGCCGACGCGGCCGAGTTGGCCGCCCTGTGGGAGGGGTCCGGCGACTTTTCGCCGGCCCCCGGAGATGTGGTGGCCTTTGCCGGCGCCTGGGACCGGCAGCCGGTCCTCGACGCGCTGGCGGAGCGGGACCTGGTGATCCGCCCGATCTGACGACCGGGTTGGATGGTGGGGTAGACCGGCGCCGCGCGCGGTGGCCGATGAGGACGAGGAAGCGGAGATTCGTTGAGCGGGATGGAGCAGACACGTGACGCATGACGTGACGCAGATTCTGGTGGCCGGCGCAGTCGGCCTCATCGTCTCGATTGCGCTGACCCCCGTGCTGATCCGGGTGTTCTCCAAGCAGGGCTTCGGCCAGGAGATCCGCCTCGAGGGCCCGGAGAGCCATCAGACCAAGCGGGGCACCCCGTCGATGGGCGGTGTTGCCATCGTCACCGCGTTGGTGGCCGGGTATTTCGGCGCGCACATCGCGGGGTACGCCCTCGACGGATCCGGACCGACCGCGTCGGGTCTGCTCGTCCTCGGGCTGGCGGTCATGCTCGGCTGCGTCGGTTTCCTCGACGACATCATCAAGGTCCGCAAGCACCGCAACCTGGGCTTGAACAAGACCGCGAAGTCCGTCGGCCAGGCCATCGCGGCCATCCTGTTCGGCATCCTCGTGCTGCGGTTCCGCAACGAGTACGGCTACACGCCGGCCAGTGAACACCTGTCCTACGCCCGCGACATCAACGCCATTTCACTCGCCGGCCTCGGCGGCGTGGTGTTCGTGCTGTTCGTCTGGTTCGTCGTCGCCGCCTGGTCCAACGCGGTGAACTTCACCGACGGCCTCGACGGCCTCGCCGCGGGATCGATGGCGATGGTGCTGGGCTCCTACGTGCTGATCACCTACTGGCAGTACCGCAACGCGTGCCAGGGCGGCGCGGCCGGGCTGCCGTCGGCGCCCGGTTGCTACCAGGTGCGCGATCCGCTCGACCTGACGATCCTCGCGGTGGCCGGCGGTGCCGCGTGCCTCGGGTTCCTCTGGTGGAACGCCGCGCCGGCAAAAATCTTCATGGGTGACACCGGGTCGTTGGCCCTGGGCGGGTTGCTCGCCGGGCTGTCGATCGTGACGCGCACGGAGCTGGTCGCGGTGGTCCTGGGCGCCCTGTTCGTCGCCGAGATGGTGTCGGTGGTGCTGCAGATCGTGGTGTTCCGCACCTCGGGCCGGCGACTGTTCCGCATGGCCCCGTTCCACCACCACTTCGAGCTCGGCGGCTGGGCGGAGACGACGGTCATCATCCGGTTCTGGTTGTTGACGGCGATCTCCATCGGGCTGGGCCTGTCGTTGTTCTACAGCGAGTTCAAGAATTTCGGTGGCTGAGCACAGTCGCGCCGAGGGGGTCGACCTGGTGACCGGCCTGGTCGGCGCCGAGGTGGTGGTCGCCGGAAACGGCACGGCGGGTCGGTCGGCCGCGGCGTACCTGCAGTCCGCCGGCGCCCGGGTGACCGTCGTGGACTCGGCATTCGCCGCCCCGTCGGTGCACGACGGCATGCGCCGATCCGGTGTCGACGAAGCACTCGCCGACGCGGAGTTGTGGCGCAACGCCCGACTACTGGTCGTCTCCCCGGGTTTCGCGCCCGGCCACCCGCTGGTGGCCGCGGCCGGTGCCGCCGGGGTCCCGGTGTGGGGGGAGGTCGAACTCGCCTGGTGGGTCGACCGCAGCGGCGCCACCGGCCCGCCGCGGACGTGGACGATCATCACCGGCACCAACGGCAAGACCACGACGACGGCCATGCTCGAGGCGGTCGTGGCGGCCGCGGGCCGAACTGTGGCGGCGTGCGGGAACTACGGGACGCCGGTGCTGGACGTGTTGTGCCGGGAGCCGCGCGTGGACGTCCTGTGCGTCGAGGCCTCTTCGTTCCAACTGCATTGGGCGCCGTCGCTGCATCCCGACGCCGGGGTGGTGCTCAACGTCGCCGAGGACCATCTCGACTGGCACGGCGGAATGGTCGGCTACAGCGCCGCCAAGGCCGGCGCGTTGCGCGGACGGGTGGCCGTCGTCGGTGGCGACGACCCGGTCGCGGCACGACTGCCGGTGGGCCGGGACGCGCGGCGGGTGGTGTTCACCCTCGGCGCCCCGGGACCGGGGGAACTCGGCGTCGCCGACGGGATGCTCGTCGACTGGGCGTTCAGCGACCGCCGCGAGGTCGTCGATGCCGCGCGGATCCACCCGGCGGGGCCGTCCGGGCGTGCCGATGCGCTGGCTGCGGTGGCCCTGGCACTGGCCATCGGGATCCCGGTGGCGGCGATCGCGGCGGGGCTGTCGTCCTTCGCCCCGGCCGGGCACCGCGGCGAGACGGTGGCACGCGCCGCGGCCGGCGCCGGGCGTCGGGTCGAGTTCGTCGACGATTCCAAGGCCACCAATCCACATGCGGCCGCGGCGGCGATCGCGGCACGGCGGCGGGTGGTGCTCGTCGCGGGGGGACTGCTCAAAGGGGCCTCGGTCGACGGGCTGGTCACCGACGCTTCGCCACGGCTGGCCGGGGTGGTCGCCATCGGCCGCGATCGGGATCAGATTGTGCGGGCGATTGCGCGACACGCCCCAGAAGTCCCAACAGTCACAGTATTCACAGGCGACGATGGACGGGTGAGTGCTGACAAACGAGTGCCGACCCGTGATTTCGCGTCGGCGGAGTCACCCGCCGACCGGGCGAACGCCGTGGCGGTGATGGCCGAGGCCGTCCGGCAGGCGTGGGAGATCGCGCAGGCCGACGACTCCGTCGATGCCGTCCTGCTGGCCCCGGCCGCAGCCTCCCTCGACATGTTCGACAGCTACGCGGCGCGCGGCGATGCGTTTGCCGCGGCGGCAGTCGCACTGGCGGGGGAGCCGCGATGACCACCGCGACCACCTCGTCGGGCCCGGCACCCGACGCCTCGGCCACGACCGCGACGAAGGCGGGAAAGTCGGCGAAGCCGGGGAGCTCGGCGAAGCCGGGGAAGGCAGCGGCGCAGCGCGCCCGCGACGACGAGTCGCTGCTGGCGTGGCCCAAGGTGATCGTCGAGGCCGTGCGCAACCTCCTGGCCCGGCCGACGGCATCCTTCCACATGGTGGTGGGCATGGCGCTGGTGCTGACCGTTCTCGGCTTGGTGATGGTGCTCTCCGCGTCGTCTGTCGAGGGGTACTCCAAAGAGGGCTCCGCGTACAGCCTGTTCACCACCCAGCTGATCTTCGCTGTGCTGGGCCTCGGGGTGTTCTACCTGACCGTCCGGCTGCCCGTCCGGCTGCTGCGCCGGGCCGCCGGACCGATGATCATCGGTACGACGATCCTGTTGGCACTGGTCCTGGTGCCCGGTATCGGCACGCTGAGTCAGGGCGCCCGCCGCTGGTTCGTGATCTACGGGTTGTCGGTCCAGCCGTCGGAACTGGTCAAGGTGGCGCTCTGCGTGTGGGGCGCGCACCTGCTGGCCTCGCGCCGCCGCGACGGCATCAGCCAAACCGAGCTGCTGATCCCGCTGCTCCCGGTGGCCGCGTTGATCTGTCTGCTGATCGTGCTGGAACCCAATCTGTCGACGACCATCACGATTGCGATCATCGTCGCCGCCCTCCTGTGGTTCGCCGGGCTGCCGTGGCGGGTGTTCGCGAGCTTCGTCGTGACCGGAGCGGTGATCGCCCTCGGCCTGGCTCTCGTCGAGGGCTATCGCTCCGAACGCGTGCGCAGCTTCATCGGTGCCATCAACGATCCGCAAGGCGCCGGGTATCAGGCCCGGCAGGCGCTGTACGCGCTGGCCAACGGCGGGGTGTTCGGTGTCGGTCTCGGCCAGAGTCGCGCCAAATGGAATTACCTCCCCAACGCCCACAACGACTTCATCTTCGCCATCGTCGGCGAGGAACTCGGCCTGATCGGGGCCTTCGTCGTCATCGCGCTGTTCGTCGGGCTGATGCTCATCGGCATGCGCATCGCGCTGCGGTCGGAGGACCCGTTCCTCAAGTTGATGACGTCGACGATCACCGTCCTCATCACCGCGCAGGCCTTCATCAACATCGGCTACGTCGTCGGGCTGCTGCCGGTCACCGGCATCCAGCTCCCACTGGTCTCGGCCGGCGGTACCTCGACGCTGACCATGTTGGCCATGCTGGGGCTGCTGGCGAACGCGGCCCGGCATGAACCGGAATCGGTGGCCGCGCTCCCGCCGACGCGGCCGACCGGGTGGCGTGCCCGACTGTGGCGCCTGCCCGCCCCCGTCGCCTACCGGCCGACGCGGGCCGAGAAGCTGCGCGACCGGATGACCGGGCGGCCGCGGCGGTCCGAACCGGTTTCCCGACGACGCCCGGCGACACGGTCGGCCCGCCCGATTGCCTCCGCTGGGCGCTCGGCCGGGCGGCCGCGCTCCGGCGAAAAGGGAGCGCTGCCGCGCTACGGCGAAAAGGGAGCGCTGCGGCGCTACGGCGAGACGGGCGCGATACCGCGCTACCAGACCGGGGCGGTACCCCGTGTCGACTCCGGTGAGCGGCGCGGGAGCCGCTATGAGGCGGGCGAGTCGTGGAGCAAGGAGCGGAATCGGTGGCGGTGAACGGACGGCCCTTGTCAATGGTGGTCGCCGGCGGGGGCACGGCCGGTCACATCGAACCGGCGCTGGCCGTCGCCGACGCGGCGATGGCGCTGGACCCGCAGGTGCGGATCACCGCGCTCGGCACCGAGCGGGGTCTGGAGACGACCATCGTCCCCGAGCGCGGATACGACCTGCGGCTGATCCCGCCGGCCCCGTTGCCGCGGAAGGTGGGCGCCGATCTCGCCCGGACCCCGGTGCGGCTGGCCCGGTCGGTGGCCGCCGCGCGCAAGGTCCTCGCCGAGGTGGAGGCCGACGTCGTCGTCGGGTTCGGCGGCTACGTGTCGCTGCCCGCCTACCTGGCCGCCCGGGGCCGCATCCGGTCCCGATCGCGCATTCCGCTGGTCATCCACGAGGCCAATGCCAGTGCCGGGATCGCCAACAAGGTGGGGGCCCGCTGGGCCGACCGGGTGATGGCCGCGGTACCCGATTGCGGCCTGCCCGGTGCCGAGGTCGTCGGAATCCCGGTGCGCGGGAGCCTCGCGGCGCTGGACCGGGCGGCGTTGCGCGCCAAGGCGCGCCACTACTTCGGACTCGACGAGTCGGCGCCGACCCTGCTGGTTTTCGGCGGATCCCAGGGCGCCCGCCGGCTGAACGACGCCGTCACCGGCGCCTCGCGGGCGCTGGGGGAGGCCGGGATCGGGGTCTTGCACGGGTACGGCCCCAAGAATGAGATCTCCCCGGACCGGGTCGAGGGGGCGCCGCCGTACGTGGGGGTCGGCTACCTCAAGCGCATGGACCTGGCCTACGCGGCCGCCGACCTGGTGATTTGCCGGTCCGGCGCCATGACGGTGGCCGAGGTGTCGGCGACCGGCTTGCCGGCCGTGTACGTCCCGCTCCCGCACGGCAACGGCGAGCAGGAGCTCAACGCGCTGCCCGTCGTCGAGGCCGGCGGTGGTCTGCTCGTCGCGGATGAGGACCTGACTGCCGAGTGGGTGGGCCGCGAGGTGCCCGCACTGCTCGGCGACCCCGCGCGACTGGCGCGGATGGCGGCCAGCGCGGTGGTCGGCGGCCACCGGGATGCCGCCAACCGGGTCGCGACCGCGGCCCTGGAACTCGCGGCCGTGCACCGCGGGGCAGAATTGTAGTACCGACGAGAGGACCGGGACGTTCGATGGCGGATATCGATCCGACGGCTTTGCCCGCACACCTGCAGCGTGTCCACATGGTGGGCATCGGCGGTGCGGGCATGTCCGGGTTGGCGCGCATCCTGCTCGCGCGCGGCGGGCAGGTGTCGGGATCGGATGCCAAGGACGGCCGCGGGGTGCTGGCGTTGCGGACCCGCGGTGCCGTCGTCACGATCGGACACGACCCGGCCGCACTGGACTCGCTGCCCGGCGGCCCGACCGTGGTCGTCTCCACCCGCGCGGCGATCCCCGATTCCAATCCGGAGTTGGTGGAGGCGCGTCGTCGCGGCATCGACGTGATCATGCGGCCACAGGTCCTGGCGACGCTGATGGACGGCTATTCGACGCTGCTCGTCGCCGGCACCCACGGCAAGACGTCGACGACGTCGATGGCCGTCGCCGCGCTCCAACACTGCGGTGCGGACCCCTCGTTCGCGGTGGGCGGGGAGCTCAACGAGTCGGGTACCAACGCCCACCACGGCAGCGGCGGCGTCTTCGTCGCCGAAGCCGATGAGAGCGACGGGTCGTTGTTGGAATACCCGGCGTCGGTGGTGGTGATCACCAACATCGAGGCCGACCACCTGGACTTCTTCGGCAGCGAGCAGGCCTATGTCGAGGTCTTCGACAGATTCGTCGCCGGCGTCGCCCCCGGCGGCACGGTGATCGCCTGTGTCGACGATCCCGGCGTCCGGGCTCTGATCGAGCGGTCCGCCGGGGTGCTCGCCGAGCACGGCGTCGCACTCTGGGGCTACGGCCACCATGCGGCGGACGCACCCCGACCCGACTACGTGGTCGCCGAACTCCTCGAGTTCACCGGCCGTGCCGACGGCGGGACCGGCCGCGTGCGGGTGCACCCACCGCTGGTCGGAGAAACCACCGAACTGACGTTGACCACCCCCATGCCGGGTGTGCACATGGCGCTCAACGCCCTGGCCGCCGTGCTGGCCGGCGCCGCGGCGCTCGGCGCGCAAGCGGATCTGTCGCGCCTGGTGGAGGGGATCGCCGAGTTCTCCGGCGTCCGCCGCCGCTTCGAATACCGGGGCAGCGCGGGCGGCGTGCGGGTCTACGACGACTACGCCCACCACCCGACCGAGGTTCGCGCGGTGCTTTCGGCCGCCCGGGCGGCCGCCGGCGAGGGGCGGGTCGTCGCGGTGTTCCAGCCACACCTGTATTCGCGGACCCAAGAGTTCGCCGACGATTTCGCCGAGGCCCTGGGCCTGGCCGACATCGCGGTGGTGGCCGACGTCTTCGGGGCCCGGGAGGATCCGATGCCGGGGGTGAGCGGACGGTTGATCACCGAGCAGATGGACGGCGCTCGATTCGTCCCGGATTTGTCCGCCCTGGTGCCGACGGTGGTGTCGTTGGTCGCCCCCGGCGACATCGTGCTGACCCTGGGTGCCGGTGACATCACCATGCAGGGCCCCGAGATCTTGGCCGCGCTGGGGGAGCGGGCCTGATGCGTGCCCGGCGCGTCCTGGTGGTGGCGGCGGTGGTCGCCCTGGTCGGCGGCTTGGCCGCCGTGGCGTACTTCACCCCGCTGATGTCGGTCCGCACCGTGTCGGTCCACGGCGTCCCGCCGGGGGCGGTGCTGACCGTCGACGAGGTGCGCCATGCCGCGCAGGTGCCCCTGGGCCGACCGCTGCTCCAGGTCAACACCGCCCAGGCGGCCACCCGGGTGGCGGCAATCGGCGCGGTGGAGACCGCGCGAGTCCGACGGCAATACCCGTCGACGGTCGAGATCATCGTCGTCGCGCGCACCCCGGTCGCACGGGTCCAGACCGATCGGGCGGTGCACGTCGTCGACCGCCTCGGTGTGCCGTACCGCCACTTCGACCGCGGAACCCAGCTGCCGAAGGATGTCGGACGACTGCCCCTGCTGGCGACGCCCAATCCCGGCCCGACCGACCCGTCGACGAAGACGGCGGTGCGGGTGGTCGCCGGCCTGCCCGCCGACTTGCGCACCAAGATCGCCACCATCCGGGCCGATTCCCCGGTCGACCTGAACTTTGTGCTACACAACGGCAGCACCGTCGTCTGGGGCGATGCGACGCGTCCGGAGGACAAGGCGATCGCCTGGCGGGCGATCGCGACCCGGAAGGGAACCCTCTACAACGTGTCGAGCCCTGATTTCCCGTCGTACCGCTGATCCGACGCCGGGCGGCCGAGGGATCGGACCCGGGCGTTGTCCCTGAACAGGCGTTGTGCGTGTGACAGGAGTGAAATGACGAGAAACTTGGCGACACGCCGCGTCGATGCTGGCCCGGCCCGTGGAGAGTGCCTAGCGTGACCCAGTGAAAGATCAGTACTTGACATAACTCTAAATCTATGGTTCAGGTTTAGAGTTTTCCGAGGAGGGCGAAGCGTCATGACGCCACCGCACAACTACCTGGCCGTGATCAAAGTCGTCGGCATCGGCGGTGGCGGCGTCAATGCCGTCAACCGGATGATCGAACAGGGACTCAAGGGCGTCGAGTTCATCGCCATCAACACCGACGCCCAGGCGTTGCTGATGAGCGATGCCGACGTCAAGCTCGACGTCGGGCGCGACTCGACCCGGGGGTTGGGGGCCGGCGCCGACCCCGAGGTGGGTCGCCGCGCCACCGAGGACAACCGGGACGACATCGAGGAGCTCCTCAAGGGCGCCGACATGGTGTTCGTCACCGCCGGCGAGGGTGGCGGCACCGGCACCGGAGGCGCACCGGTGGTCGCCTCCATCGCCCGCAAGCTCGGCGCCCTCACCGTCGGCGTGGTCACGCGTCCGTTCGCCTTCGAGGGCAAGCGGCGCAGCGGACAGGCCGACGCCGGCATCACCGCCCTGCGGGAGTCCTGCGACACCCTCATCGTCATCCCGAACGACCGACTGCTCCAACTGGGCGACGCGAACGTGAGCCTCATGGACGCGTTCCGCAGCGCCGATGAGGTGCTGCTCAACGGCGTGCAGGGGATCACCGACCTGATCACCACCCCCGGATTGATCAACGTCGACTTCGCCGACGTCAAGGGTGTGATGAGTGATGCGGGCAGCGCGCTCATGGGCATCGGTTCGGCGCGCGGTGAGGACCGCGCCAAGAAGGCCGCCGAGCTGGCCATCAACTCGCCCCTCCTGGAGGCGTCGATGGAAGGGGCGCGCGGCGTCCTCATCTCCATCGCCGGCGGTTCGGATCTGGGACTGTTCGAGATCCACAACGCGGCGACCCAGGTACAGGAGGCCGCCCACGAAGAGGCCAACATCATCTTCGGCACGGTGATCGACGACAACCTTGGCGACGAGGTGCGCGTCACGGTGATCGCGGCCGGGTTCGACGGCGGTGCCCCGCGGCGCCGGACCGAGACCCCGGCGGTCGGTCATACCGGTGTCGCGGCCGGGCAGGCGGGCAAGGTCAACGCCACCGCCGCCGGCGAGTCGATCTTCAGCGGCGGCCTCGATGCCGAGCCCGCGGTGGTGCAGCGGAACGAGGAGCCGCGGCCCAACCCGGTCCGCCTCGACGACGACGATGTCGACGTCCCCGACTTCATGAAGTGATGACCGTCCGACGTGTGGTGACGACTCGCGCCGGTGGGGTCTCGGCGGCGCCGTACGACTCGTTCAATCTGGGCGATCACGTCGGCGACGACCCGAAAGCGGTCGCGGCCAACCGGGCGCGGCTGGCGCGGGGGATCGGCCTGCCCGACGAGCGGGTGGTCTGGATGCAACAGATCCACAGCCCGACCGTCACCGTGGTCGACGGTCCGCAGGCGGGCCCGGTCCCCGCGGCCGACGGTATCGTCACCGCCGTCGAGGGCCTGGCGCTGGCGGTACTCACCGCCGACTGCGTGCCGGTGCTGCTCAGCGATGACGACGCCGGGGTGATCGCGGCGGTGCACGCGGGCCGGGTCGGGGCGCGCGACGGCATCGTCACCGAGGCGCTGCGGGTGATGGCCGGGTTGGGGGCGGATCCGGCGCGGATCAGCGCGCTGCTGGGCCCGGCGGCCTCGGGGCACTTTTATGAGGTTCCCCAGGAGATGGCCGACGACGTCGAGGCGCATCTGCCGGGCAGCCGGTGTCGGACCGACGCCGGAACGCCGGGGTTGGATTTGAGGGCCGGGATCGCGCGGCAGCTGGCTGAGGCCGGCGTCACCTCCGTCGCGGTCGATCCGCGGTGCACCATCGCCGATGAGCAACTGTTCAGCCACCGCCGCGGGGCCCCGACCGGGCGCTTGGCGTCGGTGATCTGGCGGGAGGGCCGCTGATGCAATTGCTCGCGTGTCGCGCCGCGGTCCGGTGGTGCCAGGGGGCTACCGTAAGCAACAACGGTAAATCACTTTGGTCACATAAGAAACAGAAGCCACAAGCGCAACTCGAATCGATTACTGACCAGAATTAAGTACGACAGAGCCGACCAACGGAGAGGCCCGACATGACCACGATGCAGAAGTTCAAGGCGTACTTCGGCATGGTTCCCCCGAGCGAGTACGAGGACGACTACCTCGACGAGGGGACCGGGTCGGTTCGCCGTGTCCGCGATCGCGGCGGCTACGACGACTACTACGGCCAGGACTCCTACCGCGACGCCGACTACGGCGACCCGTACGGCGGCGATGCGTATGGCGAGGATGCCTACGGTGACGATCGGCGCGGCGGCCGGCATTCGGGTCGGTACGGCGCGGAGGCCGAGCCGCGGCGCGAACGGGTCCGGGCGTCGAGCCGATACGACGAGGACGAGCGGGACTTCGCGGCCGTCGGGAACGGCGGCTACGTCTATACCGGGTCGTCGCGTGCCGAGGGCCGGGGCGCTGCCCGCCTCGAGCCGCTGCAGCGCTCGGCCGGCGCCACCCTGCGCGCGGTCGGTGCGGCCGCCGGGCTGCCGGGCGACGCCGACGGGGTGACCGCCGACGGCCAGAAGATCACCACGCTGCGCCCGACGAGCTACAGCGAGGCGCGCACGATTGGCGAGCGGTTCCGCAACGGCAACCCGGTGATCATGGACCTGGTCGACATGAGCAACGCCGACGCCAAGCGACTCGTGGACTTCGCCGCCGGGCTGGCGTTCGCGCTGCGCGGCTCCTTCGACAAGGTCGCCACCAAGGTGTTCTTGCTGGCACCGGCCGATATCGACGTGTCCCCGGAAGACCGCCGGCGCATTGTCGAGACCGGCTTCTACAGTCATTCGTGATCCTCGGTCCCACCCCCCGAGGGTGGCGCGGGATCGGATTTGCGGCAGAGTGGTGACGTGACCGTTTTTCTCACTGTTGTGGCCGCGCTGCTGTGGCTCTACTGGCTCCTCCTGTTGGCGCGGCTCATCCTCGAACTGGTGCAGTCCTTCGCCCGCGATTGGCGTCCGAAGGGCGTCGTCGTCGTGATCGTGGAGACGGTCTTCACGCTCACGGATCCGCCGATCAAGCTCCTCCGCCGTGTCATCCCGCCCATCAATCTGGGATCCGTTCGGCTGGATCTGTCGCTCATGATCGCCTTGATCGTGGTCATCATCGCCCAACAGATCGTTACTTCGCTTGCCGCGAACTGACCGGGGAATTCTGCAGGTAGACGGCTCGGGCGACTATGGTGGGGTAGTGGACCAAGGTCATTGTTAGGCCGCCGTTGTGTCTCGAGACCGTCTCGAGCTGATGCGACCAGTGGTGTAGTTGTGACAGGATTATGCGCTAGTGGCAAAACTGCTTGTTTGTTGATGGAGCGTCGAAAGGGACGTCGAGCAGCGCAGCCACAGCAACGGCCGAAGCGAGATTCGCTTCTGCCACGGACGTAAGGGGAACAAGCCATGCGGCTGACACCGGCTGATGTGCACAATGTCGCGTTCAGCAAACCGCCCATCGGTAAGCGCGGCTACAACGAAGACGAAGTCGACCAGTTCCTCGACTTCGTCGAAGCGGAACTCGCCCGCCTGATCAACGAGAACAACGAATTGTCGGCGCGGGTCGAGGAACTCGAGTCCGAGCTCGCCCATGCCCGCGCCGCCGGCCCGGTCGCCGCGGCCCCCGTGCCGACCCCGGTGCCTGCTCCGGTACCCGCACCCGCCCCGACGACGGCCTTCGCCGCGCCGGAACCGCCGCGGCCCCAGGTTAACGACGACGAGGCGAACTCCCGTGCCGCGCGCGTCCTGGCGCTGGCGCAGGACACCGCCGATCGACTCACCGCGACCGCCCGTACGGAGTCGGAGACGGTTCTCGCCGATGCCCGCAACCGGGCCGACGCCATCGTGGCCGACGCCCAGGCCAAGGCCGACAATGTCCTGGTCGACGCGCGCCAGCGCTCGGAGGCGATCCTGGCCGACGCGCAGACCCGCGCCGAGGCGCAGTTGCGCCAAGCCGCGGAACGCTCCGAGGCCATGGAGGCCGACGCGCAGCGCAAGCACAGCGAGTTCCAGGCGGTGTTCAGTCAGCAGCGCACCCTGCTGGAGGGACGGATCGAGCAGCTCAAGACCTACGAGCGCGAGTACCGAACCCGACTCAAGACCTACCTCGAATCGCAGCTGGAGGAACTGGACCAGCGCGGCAGTGCGGCCCCGGTCGACGGTGGTCGCGAGGCCATCGCCGATTCGGGCGGCTATCCCGGGAACGACTAGGGCTCATCGCCCGATAGGGGGTGCGGACCATGCTTGGAGCCGCCATCGTGGCCGCGATTGCGGCCTTCGGACTGCTGGTCGCCGGATTGGTGACCGGCCAGGTGTGGCTGGCCATCGCCTGTGTCGTCGCCGCGGCGATCGGCTTGGTCCTGCTCCTGGTGGACATCCGCCGGGCCGCGCGCCGCAACCCCGTCGAGGAAGCAGCCCCGACCGGCGCCTTCCTCGGGGAGGACGTCGCCGAGTTCGTCGCCCGCCGAGAGGAGCGCCGCGAAACCGGGGCCTTCGCCGCCGTCGCGGGAACCGGTGCCGTCTCGGGGACGGCCGGCGCCCTGGGCGGATTCCGCGAACCCGAGCCCGATTTCACCGGGCCGCTGCGTCTCGGCTCGCTGGCGGCATCCGGCGAATCCGACCAGCCCGCTGTTTCGCGACCCGCGTATCCGCCGGTATCGCGGCACGCCGCCCAACAGGCCGCCGAGCAATCGGCCCAACCGGGTACCCCCCAACCGGCCCAACCCGGTCAAGCCACCCAACGCCCAGCACCCCAACCCCAAGCCACGCAGCCCACCAACGCCCCGGAACAGCAACCCGCATCCCGGCCGGCTTTCACCTTGCCCACCGTCTCCTCGGCACCCGCGCCGACGCCGCGCCCCGTGCCGGCACCCCAACCCCCGGCACCCCAGCCCGCCCAGCAGCAACCGGCCGCCCCGCAGCCGGGAGCACCCGCCGGGGGACGCCGCCGGGTCGGGGACCTGCACGACTACGTGGCCTCGACCGGGTCCATCCCGCGGGTCGAGGCCAGCGGCGCGATCCCCACGGTCGTCTCCGAGCCGGCGGCGATTCGATGGGAGTCGTCGATTCCGCCATCGGGGCGCGCCCTGGTGTCCGATCAGTCCCGCGAGGCGATGCGCCACGTCAACGACCTTCCGCCGGTTCCCCCGGCACCGCGTCGGCCGCGCCGCGAGGAGCAGCCGCGCGAGCGGCCCATCGATCCGCTGGACCCCAATTGGCGTCCACCGCTGGACTGACTAGACTGTCGATTGCGTTGATCCGGCCATCACCGGGGAGCACTCGGAAGAACGGGACCGGGCCGCACGGCCTCGGACCCCAGTAGAACCGAGCGGGGCGGGCCCGTCACAGCCCGTGTTCGAGTGGCGCTCATCCACCCCGGTCGGGGTGGGCGGGCGCAAGCGGGGTGGTACCGCGACGTCCGGCTGAAGAAGTCGGCGGCGTCCCCGTGCCGATTGACACCGCACGGTCCCCGTGCTGGTTGACACCGCACGGAGGAACCACGTGGCCACGCCCGACCGCCCCTATCCTGTCGTTGACCTGACCGGTGGCACGCCGCGTGCCCCGAAGTTCCCCGACATCGAGGAAACGGTCCTCGACTACTGGGACTCCGATGCCACCTTTGCCGCCTCGATCGAGAACCGGGCCGATGCGCCCGAGTTCGTCTTCTACGACGGCCCGCCGTTCGCCAACGGCCTGCCGCACTACGGGCACCTGCTGACCGGATACGTCAAGGATGTGATCCCGCGGTTCCAGACGATGCTGGGCAAGCGCGTCGAGCGGCGGTTCGGCTGGGACACCCACGGCCTGCCCGCCGAACTGGAGGCCGAGCGCCAACTCGGGATCACCGACAAGTCGCAGATCGAGGAGATGGGCGTTGACAAGTTCAACGAGTACTGCCGCGACTCGGTGCTGCGCTACACCGGCGAATGGCGCACCTACGTCCAGCGGCAGGCGCGCTGGGTCGACTTCGACAACGACTACAAGACGCTCGACCTCGACTTCATGGAGTCGGTTATGTGGGCGTTCAAGTCGCTTCACGACAAGGGGCTGATCTACCAGGGCTACCGGGTGCTGCCGTACAGCTGGTACGAGCAGACGCCGCTGAGCAACCAGGAGGCCAAGCTCGACGACGCCTACCGGATGCGCCAGGACCCGGCACTGACGGTGACGATGCCGCTGCACGCGGACCCCGGCGCGCCGCTGGCGGAGTTGAACGGCGTCAACGCGCTCATCTGGACCACGACCCCGTGGACCCTGCCGTCGAACCTGGCCATCGCGGTGCACCCCGACACCGAGTATTCCCACGTGCGGACCGCCGACGGTGCCGAGTACCTGTTGGCGTCGGCGCTGCTCGGTTCCTATGCGCGCGAACTGGGGGAGGCCGAGGTCATCGGCACCCACCGGGGAGCCGACCTCGCGGGCCTGGGGTACACCCCGCCGTTCCAGTACTTCCGCGGGCATCCCAATTCCCACCGCATCCTGGTGGCCGACTATGTCACCACCGACTCCGGCACCGGCATCGTGCACCTCGCCCCGGCCTTCGGTGAGGAGGACATGGACGTCGCCACCGCCAACGGGATCGAGGTCGTGCAACCGCTCGACCCGGGCGGCCGCTTCACCGACCTGGTGCCCGACTACCAGGGCCAGATGGTGTTCGACGCCAATCCGGCCATCATCGCCGACCTCAAGACCGCGGGCCGGGTCCTGCGGCACGAGACCATCGAGCACTCCTACCCGCACTCCTGGCGGTCGGGCCAACCGTTGATCTACATGGCGGTGCCGTCGTGGTTCGTCGACGTCACGGCGATCAAACCCCGCATGCTCGAACTCAACCAGGAGATCACCTGGTCACCGGCCCACCTGCGCGACGGACAGTTCGGGAAGTGGCTCGAGGGGGCCAAGGACTGGAACATCAGCCGCAACCGCTACTGGGGTGCGCCGATCCCGGTCTGGGTGTCCGACGACCCGGCCCATCCGCGGATCGACGTCTACGGGAGCCTCGACGAGCTCGAGCGGGACTTCGGGGTGCGGCCCACCGACCTGCACCGCCCGGGTATCGACGAGTTGGTCCGGCCCAACCCCGACGACCCGACCGGCACCTCGATGATGCGCCGCGTCCCCGAGGTGCTCGACTGCTGGTTTGAATCCGGCTCGATGCCGTATGCGCAGGTGCACTACCCGTTCGAGAACCGCGACTGGTTCGACGGTGACGCCGCCACCGGCGAGATCGCCCACAACCCCGGCGATTTCATCGTCGAGTACAACGGGCAGACGCGCGGCTGGTTCTACAACCTGCATGTGCTGGCCACGGCGCTGTTCGACCGCCCGGCCTTCCGCAACGTAGCCGCCCACGGCATCGTGCTGGGCAACGACGGCCAGAAGATGAGCAAGTCCAAGCGCAACTACCCCGACGTCAACGAGGTCTTCGACCGCGACGGCTCCGACGCCATGCGCTGGTTCCTGATGGCCTCGCCGATCCTGCGCGGCGGCAACCTCGTCGTCACCGAGCAGGGGATCCGCGAAGGCGTGCGCCAGGCGCTGTTGCCGCTGTGGAACGCCTACAGCTTCCTGCAGCTCTATGCCGAGCGCCGGGCCACGTGGCGGACCGACTCCGACAACCTGCTCGACCGCTACATCCTGGCGAAGCTTTCGCTGACCCGCGACGAGATCACCACCGCGCTGGAGACCTTCGACATTTCCGGGGCCTGCGACTCGTTCCGCGAGTTCTGCGAGTCGCTGACCAACTGGTACGTCCGCCGGTCCCGGTCGCGCTTCTGGTCCGGACAGGATGAGGATGCGGATGCGTTCGACACGCTTTACACCGTCCTCGAGGTCGCGTGCCGGTTGGCCGCACCGCTCCTGCCGCTGACGACCGAGGCCGTCTGGCGGGGCCTGACCGGCGGCCGCTCGGTCCACCTGACCGATTGGCCTCGCGCCGACGAGCTGCCGGCCGACGAGGACCTCGTCGCTGCGATGGACGACGTGCGCGCGGTGTGCTCGGTGACCTCGAGTGTGCGCAAGGCCAACAAGCTGCGGGTGCGCCTGCCGCTGCCGGCGCTGACGATCGCCTCGCCGACGGCCGAGCGGTTGTCGCCGTACACCGACCTCATCGCCGACGAGATGAACGTGAAATCGGTTGCCCTGCACACGGATCCGGCCGAGTTCGGCACCAGCGAGATCGTGGTCAACGCGCGCGCTGCCGGGCCGCGGCTGGGCAAGGACGTGCAGCGGGTGATCAAGGCGGTCAAGGCCGGCGACTGGCAGGTGTCCACCGGTGCCGACGGCACCGAGGTCGTCGTCGCCGACGGCATCGAGCTGCGCGACGGGGAGTACACCCGCAAGCTGGTGGCCACCGCGCCGGATTCGACCGCAGAACTCCCCGGCGGCACCGGGTTGGTGGTGCTCGACACCACCGTCACCCCGGAACTCGAAGCCGAGGGGTGGGCGAAGGACCGCGTCCGCGAGTTGCAGGAGGCGCGCCGCGACCTCGACCTGGACATCACCGACCGGATCGACGTGCGGTTCGTCGTGCCGGCCGCACTCGCCGACCGCGCCCGCGAGCACGCCGGCCTCATCGCCGGCGAGGTGTTGGCGACCGCCTTCACCGTCGACCCGGACGGGGCGCCGGGTGCGGTGGAGCTCGGCGACGGGGTGAGCGCGGACATCCGCAAGGCCTGAGGTGGCCGACCCGCCCGCACCCGGACGCCGATGGGTGCTCCATGTCGACATGGATGCGTTCTTCGCCTCCGTGGAACAGCTGACGCGGCCGACCCTGCGGGGGCGCCCGGTCCTGGTCGGCGGGCGCGGCGGGCGCGGCGTCGTCGCCGGGGCGAGCTACGAGGCCCGGGCCTACGGCGCGCGGTCGGCGATGCCGATGCACCAGGCCAAGCGGCTGGTCGGCGCCCCGGCGGTGGTGGTCCCGCCCCGCGGCGCGGTCTACCGGGCGGCCAGTCAGCGCGTGTTCGACGCCGTGCGCACGGTCATCCCGGTCATCGAGATGCTGTCCTTCGACGAGGCCTTCGGCGAGCCGGCCGACCTGGTGGGGGCGTCGGCGGATACCGCCCGCGCCTTTGCCGAGGACTTGCGGTCCCTGATCCGGGCCCGCACCGGGTTGACCGCGTCGGTCGGCCTGGGCAGCGGCAAGCAGATCGCGAAGATCGCCTCCGGGGCGGCCAAGCCCGACGGGGTGCTGGTGATCGACCCGGCGATCGAGATCGGGTATCTGCACGCACTGCCGGTGCGCAAGCTGTGGGGGATCGGCCCGGTCTCGGGTGAACGTCTCGCCCGGCTGGGGATCGAGACGATCGGCGATTTCGCCGCCCTGGCACCGACGGAGGTGACCTCGGTGTTGGGCGCGAAGGTCGGGCTGGCGCTGCACGAACTCGCCCGCGGCATCGACAACCGGCCGGTGCACGAGCGCGCCGAGGCCAAACAGATCAGTTCGGAGTCGACGATGGCGGTCGACATCGTCGCGCTCGGACCGCTGCGCGAGGAGATCACCCGGGCCGCGGCCGACGCGCACCGCCGGTTGTCCGCCGACGGGCGCCTGGCGCGCACTGTCGTGCTGAAGCTCAAGCGCGCCGACATGTCGGTGCTCACCCGGTCGGCGACGCTCCCGGTGGGGACGACCGACCTGGGCGACCTCACCGCGGCGGCCCAGCGGTTGGCCCTCGATCCGCTGGACATCGGGCCCGTCCGGCTTGTCGGGGTGGGCTATTCCGGGCTGACCGACGCCGAGCAGTTCACACTCTTCGACAGTCCCGTCGAGCAGGCGGCGGCACCGCCTGCCGCACCCGACCTGGAACGCGACGATTTCGACACGGCCTTCGGCGTCGACGAGGATCCCGGTCCGACCACCGGTGCCGATGTGTGGCACGACGAGTACGGGCACGGCTGGGTCCAAGGCACCGGGCACGGCGTGGTCACGGTTCGTTTCGAGACGCGGGTCAGCGGACCCGGCGTGGCGCGCACCTTCCCGCTGCCCGAGCCGGCGCTGCGGGCGGCCGATCCGCTGAATTCGCTGGCGTGGGACGACTGAGATGGGCGACGATGCTCCGATGATCATCCGGCCGGAGGAACCGCGCGATGTGCCCGCGATCGACGCCGTGCACCGCAGCGCGTTCGGCGGACCCGACGGCAGCCCCGACGGCGGCAACGAGGGAGACGGCGAGCCGGGCGAGGTCGGCCTGGTCCACCGGCTGCGAGACGACCGACTCCTCGTCGTGTCGCTGGTCGCCGAGCCGCCAGACGGTGCGGTCGTCGGCCACGTCTGCCTGTCCCGGGGCGATCTTGCCGGAACGCGCGCGTCGGGACTGGGACCACTCGGCGTGCGGCCCGACGTCCAGCGAACCGGCGTGGGCAGCGCACTCATGCACGCGGCGCTGGCGGCCGCGCAGGCCGCGGGTGAGGCGGTCGTGCTTCTCTTGGGCGACCCGGCCTACTACGCCCGCTTCGGCTTCGGGCCGGCGGCGAGCCTCGGGATCTCGCCCGATGTGGCGCAGTGGGCGGGTCCGCACTTCCAGGCGCATCGCCTCGGCGACGGCACCGTGCCGGCGGGCGTCTTCCGCTACGCCGAGCCGTTCTATTCCCTCTAGGCGTCTCTATTCCCTCTAGGCGTCGCCGGCTAGGTGTACTTCCCCGACACGTTGTGAACATCTGAGGTAAGACGAAGACCTCCGGGCAGGATGTGGGTTACCACAACCACCATCTAGCCACGGAGGTCTTCGTGACTCACGCTAACGCACCTTTGACGCCGGAGGGGCGTCGACGTCTTGCTTCACTCGTGGTGGACCAGGGCTGGTCACTGCGGCGCGCTGCCGAACGGTTCCAGTGTTCACCGGCCACAGCCAAGCGGTGGGCCGACCGCTACCGCGCCGGCCAGGTGCTGACCGACCGCAGTTCCCGACCCGCCCGTTCACCGGCCCGGCTGCCCCGCCGCACCGAGCGCCGGATCATCAAACTGCGGTACACGCGCCGGTGGGGCCCGCATCGGATCGCCTATCACCTGGGTATCCCGCGTTCGACGGTCGGCCGGGTCCTCGACCGCTATCAGATGCCGCTGCTGGCCAATATCGACCAGGCCACCGGACTGCCGGTACGCAGACCGAAACCGAAACGGTACGAGGTCGGCCGGCCCGGCCAGCTCGTGCACGTCGACATCAAGAAACAAGGCCGAATCCCCGACGGCGGCGGCTGGCGTGTGCATGGTCGCGGATCGGCCGCCGACCGTACCGCCGGTGTGGCCCGCGACCGGGCAGCACGCTCGGGAGCACCGGGCTCGCGTGGTTACCGCTACCTGCACCACGCCGTCGATGACCACTCCCGGGTGGCGTACTCGGAGATCCTTGATGACGAACGCAAGGAGACCGCGGCCGGCTTCTGGCGGCGGGCGAACGCGTTCTTCGCCGAGCACGGTGTGAGGGTGACCGCAGTGATGACCGACAACGGCGCCTGCTACCGCTCAACGATGTTCGCCCAAGCACTGGCCGACGCCGGGATCAAACACAAGAAGACCAAGCCCTACCGGCCACAGACGAACGGGAAGGTCGAACGCTTCAACCGGACCCTGGCCGCCGAATGGGCCTACGCGAAACCCTATGCCAGCGAAGCCGAACGAGAAGCCGCCTACACCGCATGGCTCCACCACTACAATCACCACCGACCCCACACCGGGATCGGCGGCCAAGTCCCCTCAGCCCGCGTTCACAACCTCACGGGGAAGTACAGCTAGGTGGCGCTCGGGGGACCGGAACGGGAGAAGAAGTCGACGATCTCGTCTCGGGTGGCGCCGGCGGTCCGTAGGGCGATCAGGGCCATGCGCGCCTGCGGTGCGCGCAGCCAGGCGGACATGATCGCACCCGCGGCGACCAGATCGACCGCGCCACCGCCCCCGCCGTAGCGGGCCGCGACCTCGCCGTAGGGGACACGGGTGCTGACGACTACGACGACGCCCTGCTGCACCGCCAGCGACACCTGGGCGGTGATGTCGGGATGGGTGTTGCCCGACCCCGTCGCCGCCAGGACGATTCCGGCGGCGTGCTGGGCGACGGCGGCCGCGATCGTCCCGGGACTCACCCCGGGGTAGAGCGCGATCGTGTCGACCCGGGCGGTCCGGCCGGCGGGCACCGGGAGGTCGATGAGTGGGCGCCCGAGGTCGCCGCGGACCACGTCGTAGGCGCGCAGCGCCTCGGTATTGACCTTGAACAGTCCGCGGATCGGCTGCGGGTCGCCGCCGACGACGACCTGCACCCCGGCGCCGATCGACGCGGGATCGAGGGCGCAGGCGATGGCGGCGACGATGTTGGCCGGACCGTCGGCGTCGGGCCGGTCGCTGGGCAGTTGGGCACCGGTGAACACCACCGGTCGCCGGTCGTGGGCGTAGAGGTCGACGAGGTAGGCGGTCTCCTCCATGGTGTCTGTGCCGTGGGTCACCACGACGCCGGCCACCTCCGGGTCGGCCAGCGCCCCGACGACGGCGGTCGCGATGATGAACTGGTCGCCGGTGCGCAGCGCGGAGGAGTCCCTGGTCATCAGGTCGATGGTGGTGATCTCCGGTCTGGTACCCCCGCCGACCTGGTCCGATGCCGCCCGGGCGAGGTCTACCAGCTCACCGGAGTGCAGCACGGGCACGGCCCCGCCCGCGGTCTGGTGGGAGGCGACGGTGCCGCCGGTGGTGATGAGCGCGATCCGTTTCGACGCCATGGCTACCAGCGTGTGGGAACCAAGCGGCGGGGTCAAGCGTTGACGGCGTGTTGACTTTCGCGATGAGTGGATTCGTGAGTCGCGTCGACTAGCCTCATTGAAGGCTTTGGCATAGTGGTGTGCGGTCCGTGCGCCGACAGAGAAGGAAGTGAAACGTGAGATTCCCGAAGATTGTCGCCGGAATGCTGGCTGCGGGTCTGGCGCTGTCGGTCACCGCCTGTGGCGGCGGTGGCGACGACGACGGCCTGCCGCCGATGTCACCGGTGAGTAGCGAGACCACCACTACCACCACCACCGAGTCGAATGCCGCGGGCAAGTACGACATCAGTGGCGTGACCAACCCGAAGAAGCGTCCCACGGTCAAGACGCTGAACCAGATGCTGGACATGGCGCTGGACCCGAGCGTGCCGAACACGGAGAAGACCAAGCTCGTCGAGGGGTCGGAGAAGGATCCGGACGTCTTCGACAAGCTCGTCCAGGCGCGCAAGGAGAACCCGGACGCCACCTACAAGATCTTCCCGCCGGTCATCCCGGCCGGCCCGAAGAAGGCGACGGTCAAGGTCCAGCTCAAGATCGGCGACAACCCGCCGGTCAAGGCCGAGGCCGGGATCGTCTTCGTCAACGGCCGGTGGAAGCTGGCGAAGAACACCGTCTGCCCGCTGCTGAGCGGCAACAACGTCAAGACGCCGATGTGCCCCGCGACGGCGACCAGCACCAAGCCGCGACCCAAGCCGGCCGGCTGACGGTCCGCGACCACCACAACGGCAACCCGCTATCGGCTCCACTCGAGCTGGTAGCGGGTTTGCTGTAGCAGGGGCCGGGTGGCGTCACCGCCGACCAGTTCCCGGGCCCCGCGCAGGTCGAGCGATCCGCCGATCGGCAGCGCCCGGCGCAGATCGATCCGCGCGGTGCCCTTGCCGAGCGAGGTGTAGCGCGCGATCTGCAGCGCCTTACCCGTGCCGGGAACGGTGTAGACCGATCCGGTGGGCGTCTCGTCGACGGACACGTCGAGGTCGATGACGTCGCCGTCGCGCTTGCGCAGGGTCGCCGTGACGGTCTGGCGCAGCGTCGTCGCCCCCAGCAGGGTCCGCGTCACCCGCCACCGGGCACCGGCGCCCACCGGCTCGGCGGGCAGGGCCACCAGATTCTGCAGCGCGGTGGCCAGGGTGTTCTCCACCACCGCCCGGGCGGTGGTCGGCGCCCCCTCGTTCGGCCACAGCCGCAGCGACGCCGGGACCTGCGAGTCGCGCAGCGTCAGACCGCCGCGCGAACCCGCATCGGCGGCCAATTGCCCGGACAATTCCGGATCGGTGGCCGAGAGGGAGTCGAAGCGCAGCGCCACGTCAGCGTCGTCGGTGCAATGGCGGCGGACGGTGAGGCCGATGGTGATCGCCTGGTCCTCCCGGGACCGGTCGCCCTCGGCGGCCGCGACCCGCGTCAGCACCGTCGTCGTCGCGGACAGGCGGACCTGCTGGGCCGCCGACCGATCCGGCGCCGCGCGCAGCGGCCGGTACGGCGCGGTGCCCGCAGTGATCAACTCGACGGTCGGCTCGGCCAATGGGATGGGACGGACCGACGGGTCGGCGGTCGTCGCCGCGGTCGAGCACGGCCCGTCGTCGGCCGGCCCGTCGTGGCCGCCGCAGGCGACCAGGGCGGCGGCCACCGCGCCGACGAGGGGGATCAGCGCGGCGGCGCGGGGCGGGAACAACGCGGCGCGAGGCGGGAACAACGCGGCGCGGGGCGCGATCGGATTCGGCACGGGCCCCAGCGTATCGGGCGGCGGGGGCCACACCAGTACCCTGGTCGACGTGCAAAAGCGATACGCGACGACCGGCGCGGTACTCGGCGTCGCAGCGGCGGTGTGGGTCTGCGACGTGCTGACCAAGACATGGGCGGTGGCGACGTTGGAAGGCCGCGACCCGGTCTACCTCATCGGCGACTGGGCCCGGTTGTTGGTGCTGCGCAACAGCGGCGCCGCCTTCTCGATGGCCACCGGCTACACCTGGGTACTCACCCTGGTGGCGCTGGGCGTGGTGATCGCGATCGTCCGGTTGTCCTCGCGGCTGCGCTCGGGATGGTGGACGCTCGGGCTGGGTTTGGTGCTGGGCGGGGCGCTGGGCAACCTGACCGACCGGCTGTTCCGCGCGCCGGGCGCGCTGCACGGGCATGTCGTCGACTTCATCGCCATCGGCTGGTGGCCGGTGTTCAACGTCGCCGATTCCGCGGTGGTGTGCGGGGCGGTGCTCCTGGTCATCCTCACCGTCCTCGGGTTCGACTACGACGGCGGCCGCAGTGGCTGGGCCGCGGGCCGTGCGAAGCGCGACGCAGTGGTCGACGAGGCCGGGCTCGACGAGACGGGGGTCGACGAGGCCGGTGACCCGCATGCGTGAATCGCGGACGATGCCGGTGCCCGACGGGGTGGCCCAGATGCGGGTCGACGCCGGGGTGGCGCGCATCCTGGGGATATCGCGGACGGTGGCCGCCGAACTCGCCGCGGCCGGTGACATCACCGTTGACGGGGTGGTGGTCGGCAAGTCCGACAAGCTTCCGGCGGGGGCGATGCTCGACGTGCTGCTGCCGGAGCCGGCGCGCCCGCTGAGCGTCGAACCGACGCCGGTGACGGACCTGACGGTGGTGTACCACGACTCCGACATCATCGTCGTGGACAAGCCGCCGGGGGTCGCGGCCCACCCGTCGCAGGGTTGGACCGGGCCCACGGTCGTCGGTGCGTTGGCCGCCGCCGGATTCCGGATCTCGACCTCGGGGGCGCACGAGCGCCAGGGGGTCGTCCAGCGCCTCGACGTCGGGACCTCGGGGCTGATGGTGGTCGCCGTCTCCGAACACGCGTACACCCTGCTGAAGCGGGCATTCAAGAACCGCGAGGTCGGCAAGCGCTACCACGCGCTGGTCCAGGGGCACGTGGACCCGCCGTCGGGGACGATCGACGCACCGATCGGGCGGCACCCGGGTAGCGACTGGCGGTTCGCGGTGACCGCGCACGGGAAGCCGTCGGTCACCCATTACGACACGCTGGAGATGTTCGCCGCCGCCTCCTTGCTCGACGTCGCCCTGGAGACCGGTCGCACGCACCAGATCCGGGTCCATTTCTCGGCGCTGCACCACCCGTGCTGCGGCGACCCGACCTACGGCGCCGATCCGGTGCTTGCGGCGCGACTCGGCCTGGACCGGCAATGGCTGCACGCCCGGGAGCTGACCTTCGCGCATCCCGCCGACGGCCGCGAGGTGCGGTTCTTCAGCGACTATCCGGCGGATCTGCGGCATGCGCTCGACGTCCTGCGCGATGTGTGAACCCCGCGCCGTCCAGTCACGGCTGTCTCACGCGTCACGACCTGGCGTGGGCACCGGTGTCAATGCCGCCCGGTGTCGGACCCTCGTCCTAAAGTGGACGCCGTGACCGACTCCGGATCCTTCGTCCACCTGCACAACCACACCGAGTACTCGATGCTCGACGGTGCGGCGAAGGTCGGCCCGCTGTTCGCCGAGGCCAAGCGCCTGGGGATGGATGCGATCGGGATGACCGACCACGGCAACATGTTCGGCGCCAGCGAGTTCTACAACGTCGCGGTCCGCAACGAGATCAAGCCGATCATCGGGATCGAGGCCTATATCGCGCCCGAGTCGCGCTTCTCCACCAAGCGCGTCCAGTGGGGGACCCGGGACCAGCGTTCCGACGACGTGGCCGGCAGCGGCGCCTACACCCACATGACGATGGTGGCGGCGAACGCGACCGGGCTGCGCAACCTGTTCAAGCTGTCGTCGCTGGCCTCGATCGAGGGGCAGCTGGGCAAGTGGGCCCGCATGGACGCCGATCTCATCGCCGAGTACTCGGCGGGCATCATCGCCACGACGGGGTGTCCGTCGGGCGAGGTGCAGACCCGGCTGCGCCTCGGGCAGGAGCGCGAGGCGCTGGAGGCCGCCGCCAAGTGGCGCGACATCTTCGGCCCGGACAACTTCTACCTGGAGTTGATGGAGCACGGCATCGAGATCGAGAGCCGGGTGCGCGCCGGACTCCTCGACATCGGGCGACAGCTCGGGATCAAGCCGCTGGCCACCAACGACTGCCACTACGTCACCCAGGCCGACGCCGGCGCGCACGAGGCACTGCTGTGCGTGCAGACCGGTAAGACGCTCTCGGATCCGACCCGGTTCAAGTTCGACGGCGACGGCTACTTCCTGAAGTCGGCCCGCGAGATGCGCGAACTGTGGGATTCGCAGGTGCCCGGGGCCTGTGACTCCACCCTGGAGATCGCCGAGCGGGTCGAGTCGTACGCCGACGTGTTCACCCACCGCGACCGGATGCCGGTGTTCCCGGTGCCGGAGGGCGAGAGCGAGGCGACCTTCCTGCGCAAGGAGGTCCTCACCGGGCTCTCGCAGCGGCGGTTCCCCGGCGGCGACGTGCCCACCGAGTACCTCGAGCGGGCCAACCACGAACTCGACGTCATCATCCAAATGGGTTTCCCCGCCTACTTCCTGGTGGTCGGCGACCTCATCGCCCACGCCCACGAGGTGGGGATCCGCGTGGGCCCGGGCCGTGGATCGGCGGCGGGATCGATCGTGGCGTGGGCCCTGGGCATCACCAACATCGACCCGCTGCCGTACGGCCTGCTGTTCGAGCGGTTCCTCAACCCCGAGCGCGTGTCGATGCCCGATATCGATATCGACTTCGACGATCGGCGCCGCGGTGAAATGGTGCGGTACGCGTCGGACAAGTGGGGCGAGGACAAGGTCGCCCAGGTCATCACGTTCGGCACCATTAAGACCAAGGCGGCGCTCAAGGACTCCGCGCGCGTCCAGTTCGGCCAGCCCGGGTTCGCCATCGCCGACCGGATCACCAAGGCGCTGCCGCCGCCGATCATGGCCAAGGACATCTCGGTGTCGGGAATCACCGACCCCGACCACGAGCGGTTCGGCGAGGCCGCCGAGGTGCGCGCACTCATCGAGACCGACCCCGACGTCAAGAAGATCTACGAGACGGCGCTGGGCCTGGAAGGGCTGATCCGCAACGCGGGCGTGCACGCCTGTGCCGTCATCATGTCGAAGGATCCGCTCACCGACGCCATCCCGGTGTGGAAGCGGGCCCAGGACGGCGCCATCATCACCGGCTGGGACTACCCGTCGTGCGAGGCCATCGGCCTGCTGAAGATGGACTTCCTCGGTCTGCGCAACCTGACGGTCATCAACGACGCCTTGGAGAACATCAAGCTCAACCGGGGCATCGACCTGGACATGGACTCCCTGCCGCTCGACGACCCGGCCACGTTCGACCTGCTGTCCCGCGGACAGACCCTCGGCGTGTTCCAGCTCGACGGCGGGCCGATGCGCGACCTGCTGCGCCGTCTGCGCCCCACGGTTTTCGAGGACATCATCGCCGTCGGCGCCCTCTACCGGCCCGGGCCGATGGGTATGAACGCCCACAACGACTACGCCGACCGCAAGAACGCCCGCCAGGACGTCAAGCCCATCCACCCCGAGCTCGAGGAACCGTTGCGGGAGATCCTCGCGGAGACCTTCGGCCTGATCGTCTACCAAGAGCAGATCATGCAGATCGCCCAGAAGGTGGCCGGGTACACGATGGGTCAGGCCGACAACCTGCGCCGCGCCATGGGTAAGAAGAAGAAGGAAGTCCTCGACGAGGCCTACGACGGATTCGCCGCGGGGATGACCGGCAACGGGTTCTCCTCGGCCGCGATCAAGGCCCTGTGGGACACCGTGCTGCCGTTCGCCGGCTACGCGTTCAACAAGTCGCATGCCGCCGCCTACGGCCTCGTGTCCTATTGGACGGCCTACCTCAAGGCGAACTACCCCGCGGAATACATGGCCGGCCTGCTCACCTCGGTCGGCGACGACAAGGACAAGTCGGCGATCTACCTCGCCGACTGCCGCAAGCTCGGGATCACCGTCCTGCCGCCCGACGTCAACGAGTCACAGCCGAACTTCGCCGCGGTCGGCACCGATATCCGATTCGGGCTGGCGGCGATCCGCAACGTCGGCGCCGGGGTGGTCGACTCGATCATCGCCTCGCGCACGGCAAAGGGGAAGTTCACCAACTTCTCCGACTACCTGGCGAAGATCGACGTCGGTGCCTGCAACAAGAAGGTCACCGAGTCGCTGGTCAAAGCCGGGGCCTTCGACTCGCTCGACCATCCTCGCAAGGGGCTGTTCCTCGTGCACGCCGACGCGGTCGACTCGGTGCTGGGCACCAAGAAGGCCGAGGCGATGGGCCAGTTCGACCTGTTCGGGGATCTCGGCGGCGACGACTCGGCCGCCGAGGTGTTCGCGGTCAAGGTGCCCGACGAAGAGTGGGAGTCCAAGCACAAGCTCGCGCTGGAACGCGAGATGCTCGGGCTGTACGTCTCCGGCCACCCGCTGGCCGGCGTCGAACACGCCATCGCCGCGGAGACCGACACGTCGATCACCAGCCTGCTCGAGGGCGAGGTGGCCGACGGCGCGCAAATCACCATCGGCGGCATCATCTCCAGCGTCAACCGCCGTGTGAACAAGAAGGGCGAGTCGTGGGCCGCGGTCACGATCGAGGACCTCGTCGGTGGGGTGGAGGTCTACTTCTTCCCGCGGGCGTACTCGGCCTTCGGCATGGACATCGCCCAGGACAACATCGTGCTGGTGCGCGCCCAGGTCCGCCGCCGCGACGACGGGCTGATGATCGCGGCCAACGACCTGGCCGTGCCCGACCTGTCCGCGGTGGGTGCCGCCAAGCCGGTGGCCCTCACGATCAGTGCCCGGCTGTGCACCCCCGACCGGGTCACCGACCTCAAACAGGTCCTCAGCCGGCATCCGGGGCCGTCGGACGTCCACGTCACCCTCGTCAGCGAGAACCGGTCCACGGTGCTGCGCCTCAACGAGTCGCTGCGGGTCACCCCGTCGTCGGCCTTGATGGGCGATCTCAAGGCACTGCTGGGACCCTCGTGTCTCGGGGCGTGAGACGATGGGCGTCGTGACCGACGCCCCCGCCGACCAGCCCGCCGACCAGCCGACCACCGCCCCGGAGGGGCCGGTGCTGCCCACGGTCGCCGATATCGCCGCGGCCGCCGAGCGGATCGACGGCGCGGCGATCGTCACGCCGCTGGAGTACTGTCCGCGGCTGTCTGCCCGGTATGGCGTGCAGGTGTACCTCAAGCGCGAGGACCTCCAACCGGTCCGCTCGTACAAGATCCGGGGCGCCTACAACGTGATGGCTCAGTTGAGCCGGGCCGACCTGTCGCGCGGGGTGGTCGCCGCCAGCGCCGGCAACCACGCCCAGGGGGTGGCCTTCGCATGCCGCACCATGGGCGTGCGCGGGCGCATCTACGTCCCCACCACCACGCCCAAGCAGAAGTGCGACCGCATCGAGTGGCACGGCGGCGACTTCGTCGAACTGGTCCGGGCCGGCGACACCTACGACGCGGCGGCGGCGGCCGCCCGCGAGGATGTCGCCTCCTCCGGCGCGGTGTGGATCCACGCGTTCGACGATCCGCGCACGGCCGCGGGCCAGGGCACGATCGCCCGCGAGATCATCGACCAGATGGGGGCCGCGCCGGACCTGATGGTCGTTCCGGTCGGCGGTGGCGGGTGCCTCACCGGCGTCCTGACCTACCTGCGCGCCACCGACCCGTCAACCCGCATCCTGGGCGTCGAGCCGAGCGGCGCGCCGTGCCTGGCCGCAGCCCTGCTGGCCGGGGAGCCGGTCACCCTTCCCGAAATCGATTCCTTCGTCGACGGCGCCGCGGTGCGGCGGACCGGTGCGATGGTGCACGCGGCCATCGCCGCCACCTCGCCGACGGTCGTCGCCCACCCGGACCTCGAGGCGTACCGCGGATTGACCGGTGATCGGGAGCGCGTCGTCGGCCACGACGCCCCACTGGCCGCCGGCGAGGTGCGGATCACCCAGGTCGACGAGGGCGCCATCTGCTCGACGATGCTGGAGCTCTACCAGAACGAGGGGCTCATCGCCGAGCCCGCCGGGGCGTTGGCCGCCACCGCGCTGGCGGACCTGGACTTCGCCGGTTCCGGGCTGACCGAGTCGTCGACGGTCGTCGTGTTGGTGTCGGGCGGGAACAACGACGTCTCTCGCTACGGCGAGATCATCGAGCGGTCACTGGTCCACCGCGGCCTCAAGCATTACTTCCTCGTCGACTTCCCCCAAGAACCGGGCGCGCTGCGCCGATTCCTCGACGAGGTCCTCGGCCCCGACGACGACATCACCCTGTTCGAGTACGTGAAGCGCAACAACCGGGAAATCGGGGCGGCCCTCGTCGGCGTCGAGCTCGGCGCCCCCGAGGGGCTCGGACCGCTGGTCGAGCGGATGGCGAAGTCGCGTCTGCGCTGCCAGCGGCTCGATCCGGACTCGCCGGAGTACCGCTATTTGACGTGACCGAAACCTGACACGGGGTGGTCATGTGACCCAAATCGCAATGTCGGTGACCGGTCACGGTATATTACTCACGAGTCGTGGGGCATCCCGAGCTTGACGGGGTGAAATCGGCCGACAGCTGCACCGGGGAGATGGGTGCGCAACGGACCAGCGAAGGCAGGGGAGTGGTCACAAGTACTCCGGAAACGGGAGCGGCGCCCAAACCAGCGCGTGCCTCGTCGGTGCGGAAGTGGTGGGACGGGCACATCGTTGCCTCGTTCGACACCTTCGGTCGCCAACTGGGCATGTTCGTCGAGGTCTTCCGCACCCTGTTCACCGACATCGCCAAACGCCAGTTCCCGTTCGGGGAGTTCATCCGCCAGTGCGCCTTCATGGCCAGCACCTCGGTGATCCCCACCCTGCTCGTCGCCATTCCGATCGGCGTGATCGTGTCGATCCAGGTGTCCAACATCGCCGGCCAGATCGGCGCGAATGCCTTCTCCGGCGCCGCGACCGGCCTCGGCGTGATCCGCCAGGGCGCCCCACTGGTCACCGCGCTGATCATGGCGGGTGCGATCGGCTCGGCCATCGCCGCCGACCTCGGTTCGCGCACCATCCGCGACGAGATCGACGCGATGAAGGTGATGGGCGTCAACCCGATCCAGCGCCTCATCTCGCCGCGGCTGCTCGCCACGATGGTGGTGAGCTTCCTGCTCTGCGGGTTCGTCTGCTTCGTCGGCTTCATCACCGGATACGTGTTCAACGTCTATATGCAAGGGGGGACGCCGGGTTCCTACACCGGCACCTTTGCCTCGTTCGCGGGACCGGCCGACCTCTGGTTCTCGCTGATCAAAGCGGTGATCTTCGGTGCGATCGTGGCGATCGTCGCGTGTGACCGCGGGTTGACCACCAGCGGTGGTCCGGCCGGCGTGGCGAACTCGGTGAACGCCGCAGTCGTCAACTCGGTGATCCTGCTGTTCACCGTCAACGTCGCGCTGACCCAGATCTTCGCGCTCATCATCCCGGCGAAGGTGGTGTGACGTGACCGCATCCCGGTATACCCCGCCGGCCCTTCGGCCGGTCGAGATCGCCAAGGGCGCCTACCGCGGCCCGCGCGACGTGTTGGCCCGAATGGGCCACCAACTCACCTTCCTGCTCAAGTCCCTCGGGGCGGTGCCGCTGACGTTCAAGCACTACTCCAAAGAGGTGTGGCGGCTCCTCGCCGACATCGCCTGGGGCAACGGCGCGATCGTCGTCGGCGGCGGCACCGTCGGCGTCATGATCATCCTGGGCATCATGGGCGGCGCCACCGTCGGTATCGAGGGCTACACGGCCCTGCACCTGCTGGGCATGGACCCGGTGGTCGGCGCCATCTCCTCGTTCGCGACGACCCGCGAGATCGCACCGCTGCTCGCGGCGACGGCATTCACCGCCCAGGCCGGTTGCCGGTTCACCGCGCAGTTGGGTTCGATGCGGATCAGTGAGGAGATCGACGCACTCGAGTCGATCGCGATCCGCCCGATGCCCTACCTGGTCACCACCCGAATGCTCGCCGCGGTCCTGTCGATCGTGCCGCTGTACGCGGTGGCCCTGTCGGCCAACTACCTCGCCGCACAGATGATGTTCCGCGTGCAGAGCGGCCAGGGCGACGGCACCTACCTGTACTACTTCCAGCAGTTCCTGCTGTCCGGGGACATGGTGAAGTCGTTCCTCAAGGTCGTGGTGTTCGTGCTGCTGACGACCTTCATCCAGTGCTATTACGGGTACTTCGCCAGCGGCGGTCCCGAAGGCGTCGGGGTGGCGGCCGGACACGCCATCCGGCTGGCGATCATCGTCATCGTGTTCGCGAACCTGATCATGACCCTGGTGTTCTGGGGCACGTCGGCCGGCATCAGGATTTCGGGGTAGACCATGCCATTCATCGACACTTCCGGGCGCAACCCCTCCCTGACGAGCTATGTCCTGCGCGGCGTGGCCTTCCTGGTGGCACTCGCGCTCATCTTCACCGTGCTGGGCCTGCGCTACACGGGCTTCTTCGACCGGACGGTCGCGGTCACGGCCAAGCTCCGCGACGTCGGCGACGGTCTGATCAACGCCGCGGATGTCCGGTACAACGGGCTCATCGTCGGCCAGGTCAGTTCGGTCGACGTCGCGGACGCGGGTACCGACGCCGAGGCGCGCCTCGTGCGCATCGACCTCGACCCCCAGCAGGCCAACGGCGTGCCGGGCAACGTCACCGCGCGGACCGTGCCGTCCAACCTGTTCGGCGTCAACTCCGTCGAGCTGATCCCGCCGCCGAGTGGGACCGCCCCGACCAAGATGGTCGCCGGGACGCAGATCATGGCCGACACCAGCAAGGCCACCCTCGCCCTGCAGGACGCGCAGAACCAGTTGCGCGACATCATGCGCGCGGTTCCGCCGGAGCAGTTGTCGGCGGTGCTGGGCACAATCGCCGACGCGATGCGCGGCGGCGGTACCACCTTCGCGATGTTCTCCGAATCCCTGCGCGAGTACTTCGAGCAGCTCAACGCGATGTTCCCGGCCGGCGCACCGCCCGGATTCGACGACTTCAACGCGACCGTGACCGGCCTGTCCCGGTCGGCGCCGCAACTCTTCGACGCCCTCGGCAAGAGCGTGGTCCCCGCCGCGACGATCGCGGAGAACCAGCGCAACATCGCCGCACTGCTCTCCGCCGCCCAGGGCGTGACCGACGAGGCGCAGGCCCTGTTCGCCGCGAACGGCGACACCGGCAAGCACCTGGTCCACGACCTGAGCCGCGTCGTGGGTGCAGCAGTCCTCGAACCCCGGGCGCTGCCCGAAGCGATCGTCGCGCTGAACCGCCTGGCGGCACGGGTGCAGACGGTGTTCACCGGCGTCAACGGCCACGCACGGTTGAACCTGGGAATCAGCTTCGGCGCGTTCATGCTGTACACGCGGCAGAACTGCCCGGTCTACAACGGTGGCAAGTACGGCCAGCTGCGCGGCCCGGGGTGTGTCGGACCGGGGACCGGGACCGGCCCCACCAGTTCCGGCCCGCTGTTGGTCTATCCGCCGAGCATGCGCCGCATGGCGGCGGGTGCGGTGTCGACGGGTGCCGACGTGGGAACGCTGACCCGGATGCTGGGCCGCGCCCCGTCGCCCGCAGAGATCCTGATGCTGGGGCCGCTCGTCGCCTCCACCCGCGTCAAGCCGGATCGCAAGCCGGCCCAACGCACCCCCGCGCAGCGCAAGGCGCCCCACCAGGCACCGGGCCGGAACCAGCCTGACTCCCAGAACCGATCGGAAGGAGGACGATGAGCATCCGCAAGCCGCTGATCGGCTTCTCCCTGTTCGCGATCGTCGCGCTGTTGTTGACCTACACGATTTGGTCGACCCTGATGCGCACCGGTCCACGACACACCCACACCTACACCGCGGTATTCAACGACGCCTCGGGGTTGGCCGACGGTGACGACGTCCGCATGGCCGGCGTCCGCGTCGGCCGCGTCGGTGCGGTCGAGTTGGAGAACGGCAAGGCGCGGGTGGACTTCACCGTCGACACCTCCCAGCAGGTTTACACGGCCACCAAGGCCGCGATCCGCTACCAGAACCTGATCGGTCAGCGATACATCCAGTTGAGTCTCGTCGACGGTGCGCCCCGCACACCGCTGGACAAGGGGTCGCGGCTGCAGCAGCCGTCGGAGGACTCCTTCGACGTGACGCGGTTGCTGGCCGGCTTCCAACCGCTGTTCGACACGCTGACCTCCGAGCAGATCAACGGACTGTCCGAGGGGTTGATCGCGGTCTTCCAGGGTGACAAGGTCTCGCTGACCACCACCGTGGCGCAGATCAGCACCCTCGCCAACGACATGGCCAACCGCGACCAGGTGATCGGTTCGATCGTCACCCACCTGTCCGGGGTGTTGCGCGACCTCGCCCGGCAGGGCAGCCAGATGAGCGACTTGGTGAAGGGGACCGGCGACCTCGTGGCGAGCCTCAACGGCAACTCCGCGGCGTTCGGCCGCGTGGTCGACGAAGTCGGGCGCACCGCCGCCGGCTTCGGCGCCATCCTCGGTCAGACGCAGAGTTCGCTGGACAGCGCGGGCCGTGACGCCACCCGGGCCACGAACCGCCTGATCAAGATCGGCGCCAAACTCGACCGCGCTGCCGTCGAGGTCCCGGTCTTCCTCGGCCACTTCCCGATGGTCATTGGACAGGGCGCCCACCTCAACATCTACGCCTGCGATCTCGACGTCTCCTTCGGCGATGTCCTGCTCCCCCCGGGGATCATGAACAAGATCGGTGGCACGGCTCACTCGGAGGCATGCCGATGAACGTGAAATCCATGTACCGGGAGAAGCCGCAGCTGGTGACCGGGGTGATCGGCGCGCTGGTCCTGGTGCTGATCCTGGTGGCCGTGTTCGTGTTGGCCGGTGCCAACATCGGCAAGCGGGGCTTCGACGCCGATTTCGCCCAGGCGGGCGGCATCCGGCCCGGCGACAAGGTCCGGGTCGCCGGCATCGACGTCGGCGAGGTGACCGGTACCAAACTGGCGCGCGACCACGTCAAGGTGTCGATGAAGATCGACCGCAAGGTCGACGTCCGGTCCAACGGCACCGCCGAGATCAAGATGTCCACGCTGCTGGGCCAGCGCTATGTCGACGTCGTCCTCGGCGATGCGCCGGACAAGCTCGAGGACAACCGGTTCGGCATCGCCAACACCCGGGTGCCCTACGACTTGCAGAAGACGATTGAGGCCGGCACGCCGATTCTCGCCGGTATCAACCCGAACGACCTGACGAACAGTCTGACCCAGTTGAACCGGCAGCTCGCCGGCACGCCGGCGCTGGCCCGACCCGCCATCGACGGCCTCGCCCGCATGTCGGAGGTGATCACCAGCCGCAAGGACCAGCTGAACCAGCTGATCAAGGACACCAAGACGGTGACCGCGGTGGTCGACGACAGCCAGGTCCAGCTCGCGATGATCATCGGACAGGGGCAGCAGTTGGCGACCAAGATCTCGACGCGTGAGGCACTGGTCACCAGGCTGCTCGACGGCTTGGCCGCACTCACCCGCCACGCACAGGCGATCGGGGCCCAGAACGCCGGGCAGTTCGCGCCGATGCTCGCCAACATTCAGACCATCTCGCAGGGCCTGGAGAAGAACCGCGCCAACCTCCGCAAGCTGTTGGAGATCCTGCCGATCACGGCGAGGGCGACGGTGAACATCATGGCCGACGGGCCGTATGCGAACGGTTACCTGCCGTGGGGGCTGTTCCCCGACAACTGGCTGTGCACGGCCCGGGTGGTGGACGGATGCTGACCGCGATGGGCGGGCGCGGCTCGACGCGACTGGCGCGGATCACCGCGGGGACGGCCGTGGCCGTGGCCGCGGTGGTGGGCACCTCGTCGTGCTCGATGCTGCCGAATTCGGTGAACAACGCGCTGGGGCGCTCCATCGAGATCACCGCGTACTTCGACAGCGTGGCCGGCCTGTACCGGGGCAACGACGTGGCGGTGCTGGGCATGCCGGTCGGGCGGATCACCGACATCTCGCCGGAGGGCCGTCGGGTGAAGGTCCGCTTCACCGTCGACAAGTCGGTGCCGATCCCGAAGGACGCCACGGCGGCCATCGTCAACACCTCGATCGTCACCACGCGCCACATCGAGCTGTCCCCGGTGTACGCCGAGGGCGACAAGCTGACCAACGGCGACACCGTCGCGCACACGAAGGCGCCGGTGGAGATCGCCGATCTGTTCGACTCGGTCGACAAGCTGATGCATTCGCTGGCCGGCGACAGCAAGGGCAAGGGGCCGCTGGCGGACTTCCTCGGACTGGCCGACGGGATCACCGATCAGAACGGTCAGCGCTTCGCCGAAGCGGTGACCAAGATGAGCCAGGCCGGAAAGCTCGCCGCCGACAACGGCGACACCCTGGTCGAGGTCATCAAGATGATCAACGACCTGACCTCGAAGCTGGTTGCGAACTACCCGAAGATGCGCTCCTTCTCGTCGGCGGTGACCGACGTGGCCGCGACGCTGGACCGGCAATCCCCGGGATTGCTCGCCGCGATGAGCGACCTCAACGTGATGCTGCGCAACACGACCGAGTTCCTCGCCAACAACTCCGGCACCATCGGGGTGTCGACCGCGAAGCTGGCCGCGCTGGCAGAGAACCTCGGTGACTACTCCCGGCAGGTGGTCGAGGCCATCGACCTGGGTCCGCTGCTGTTCCAGAACCTGTCGAATTCGGTGTCGGAAGAGCAGGGGGCGTGGCGCGCCGGGGTTTTTCTGGACAAGTCGCTGCTGGAGACGCAGATGTTGAACCGGTTCTGCGAATCGATCAACCTGCAGAAGAACGGCTGCCGCACCGGACAGTTGAAGGATTTCGGACCGGATATGGGCATCTTCTCGGCAATCCTGCAAAAGCTCGGGGGTGGGCGCTGATGGCAACCCGCAGACGCACACGCGCGGCGCTGATCGTCGGTGTCACCGCCATGCTGACGCTGTCCGGGTGCAGCAAGCTCCCCGGTCTGACGGTCGAGCAGATCCCGCTCCCGGTTCCCGGCGGCATCGGTGATTCCATCACCGTGCGCACCTCGTTCGACAACGCGCTGAACCTGCCGTCCCGGGCGAAGGTGAAGCTGCGCGGCACCGACGTGGGCGTGGTGGAGAAGATCGAGGCCAAGGACTACCGGGCGGTGGTGACGATGGCCGTGAGCAAGGCCGCCAACATCCCGGTCGGCACCGGCGCCGAATTGCGCCAGGCCACACCGCTGGGCGACGTGTTCGTCGCATTGCAGCCGCCGACTGACGGCAGCGGGGGAGCGCCGGTCGCCGACGGCGGCGACCTGACCGGTCCGACCGGCGCCGCCGCGACGGTGGAGGACCTGCTGGTCACCGCGGCCGCCGCCGTCGACGGCGGGTCGCTGGGCTCGCTGCAGACCATCATCACCGAATTGTCCGCGGCAGTCGGCACCACGCCGGCCGACCACAACGACCTGGTGGGCGTGATCCGCGGCTTCACCACCGCGATCACCCGGTTGAACTCGACGGCCGATCAGGTCGACAAGTCGATGCTGCTGACCAGCAGCCTCACCGCGAAGATCGCGAACGGCCGTCCGCAGTTGCAGGCCGCGATCGCCAAACTGCCGGCGGCGGTCAATGCCGTCAACAGCCAGATGTCGATGATCCTGGCGACGATGGAGAAGACCCACAAGGTCACCGCCGCCACGACCGACTTCCTCAACACCAACCAGCAGAACGCCATCGACCTGGTGAGTTCGCTGTCGGTGGCGCTGGCGGGGCTGAACGAGGCGACCAACACCCTCGGGCCGCTCGTGGACAACCTGCACCTGCTGTTGCCGAAGTGGGCCAAGTCGACCAAGACCTCGGCGGCCTCGGTCGCCACCCGCGTCTACTACCTGACGCCGGGCACGGGATTCGACGCGGCGTCGCGGTTCCCCGAGCTGAAGGACCTGGACATGGGCTCCAAGGCGCTGCAGCAGACGCTGACCCGCCTGCTCGCCATGCTCACCGGGACGAAGGGGTGCTGCGGATGATCGCCTGGGGTAAGAAGCACTCGGTTCTCGTCGGCAACGTCGCGTTGGTGCTCGTCATGCTGGTCGGTCTCGCGTACCTGAGCTTCGGTTCGCTGGGTTGGCGGCCGTTCAACGACACTTACTCGTTGACGATCGCCTTCAAGAACTCCGGCGGAATCCAGACCACCTCCGACGTCAACCTGCGCGGTGCCCGCATCGGTGCCATCGAGAACATCCAGGTCCACCCCGACGACGTCGAGGTGAAGGTCCGCATCGACGGCAGGGTGAAGATCAACCGGAACACGCTGGTGCGCGCCAGTGGGCTGTCTGCGGTCGGCGAGCAGTTCGTCGACTTCCGGCCGCCGACCTCCGAGGGGCCGTACCTGCGCAACGGCGATCGCATCGACAGCCGTCAGACGTCCTACGCGGTGCCGTTCCCGAAGATGCTGGAGACGACGCTCGACGTGGTCAAGCAGATCGACCCGAAGCGCCTCGCCTCGACCGTGGAGCAACTCGACATCGCGTTGGGCCGCGGGCGCGACGGCAACGACCTGCGGGTCCTGCTCGACTCGGCCGGCACGATCTTCGCCGACCTCTACAAGGTGTTGCCGCAGACGCAGAACCTGATCGGCAACATCGGCGAGATCCTTAACACGACCAGCGGGATCCAGCCGGACCTGCAGCGGTTGGTGTCGGGTGGCAGCTCGATCATCAACTCCGCGATGGCCGCGGACAAGGAGTTGCGGACCCTGCTGGGCAACGGTGCGAACCAGGTCAGCAGCCTGACCGGCTCGCTCAACGAGATCCGCGACCCGGTCACCGAGGTCCTCAAGCAGTTCCGCGAGGTGGCCCGCCAGGGTTCGCTGCGCGCGCCGGCGATCGCCGCCCTGCTGCCGGCCATCCGCGATGCGAGTGGCAAGTCGATGGCGATGTTCCACCACGGCGCGTGGTGGACCATGGGCTCGCTGTTCCCGCGCCCGTCGTGCACCTACCCGGTGACGCCGACCCGGCCGACGAAGATCCAGGAACTGACGATCCCGTTGAACCTGTACTGTGTCACCGAGAATCCGGATCTGCAGATCCGCGGCTCTGCCAATGCGCCGCGTCCCCCCGGGGACGACACGGCCGGTCCGCCGCCGAATTTCGATCCGAACGCGCGAACCGTGCCGCTCGACCGCTAGGTCTCGCGGTTGTTCGACGACTTGAAGAAGGATGAATGGCGAAGTCTGCCCAGCCCGATGATGACCGTGACGACGAGGTCACCGAGTCGGATGATCTGTCGACGGTGAAGCGCAAGGCGCGCACGGAGCCGCCTTCCCTGGCGAAGAAGTCCGCGCCGGCCCGGGATACCTCGGGCGACGGTGACTCCGGCGCTGGTGGCCCGGTGTCGGAGGACTCCGACGGTGGCAGCGATGCGGAAGACTCCTCCGGTGCCGTCAAGGCGGCCGCCCGCGCGTCCGACGGCGGAAAGACCTTCTCGGTCACCGTCAATGCCGCGAGCCTGCGCAAGGCGGCGTTGGCGCTCGGAGCCGTGGTCGTCGTGGCCGCCCTGGCGTTCTGCGGGTGGCAGTGGCATTCGGCGAATCAGAAGCTGCGGGCCTTCGACGAGGTGAAGGCCGCGGCCAGCCGCTTCATCGTGACGAGCATCGAATACACCAGCTCGGACAAGGTCGACCAGGCCAAGGACGCCCAAGGGCCGCTCGTCACCGGGAAGATGCGCGACGAACTGAGCCAGGACCGATCCGAGGCGACCAAGGCGATGCGGTCCGAGGGCATCAAGGCCACCGCAAAGGTCGACTCCGCGGCCGTGGAGAGCATCAGCGGTGACGAGGCCACGACGCTGATGATCGTGACCGCGACCGGCACGTCGAACCTCTCGCCGACTCCGCAGAAGCGCACGGTGGCGCTTCGCCTGCACTTGAGGCGCGAAGACGGCAAGTGGCTGGTCTCGGAGTCCAAGGGCGTCGGCGACTTCAGTCCCACCGGCGTGAATCCCCAGCCCGGCACTCCGGGCGCCCCCGCGCCGGCACCCGCGCCGAACTAGCGGCTCGTCAGCGGCGCTCGAGAACCGCGAAAGCCTGGCCGTCGAGCAAGGCGTCGACCGCCGCCTCGCCGGTGAATCGGCGGTGGGCGAGACGGTCGTGCCACGTCCCCGGTGGAAGCGGGAGGCTGGTGCTCTGCTGGAGCTGCTCGGTGAAGCTGTAGGTGAAGCGCGCGCATACGACGATGACGCGCGGGTCGGCGTCGGCCGACGGCCCTCGCCCGAAGGCCAGTATCCGTTCGACCCCGTCGCGCTGCGCGGTCAGCGGGAAATAGGCCGACCCGGGGCCGAAGGCATCGGGGTGGCGCCGCCGAACCGACAGGGCATGGATGATGGCCCGGGCCTTGGGGTGGTTGAGGCTCTGCTCGTAGTCGACGGGCCGGCGGTTGTCCGGGTCGGTCAGCGAGTCGGTCCACCACTGGGTGCCCTGGTAGATGTCGCCGACGCCCGGGCACAACAGACTGACCACCTTGTGCGCGGTGGCGTCGTCGCGCCACGCGTCGAAGGTCAGGTCGACCAGCTCGACGAGGGGGGAGCTGACGTCGGGGCCGGTGACGGTGTCGACCCACTCGGTCAACCGCGCTTCGAAGGCCGCGTCCGGGTCCGACCACGACGAGTCCTGTCCGGACTCGCGGACCGCTTTGACCGCGTAGCCGCGCATCCGTTCGCGCCACTGCTCGTCGGGGGCGACGGCACCCTCGTCGTCGACCGGCCAGGCGCCAAAGATGTTCTGCAGCACGAACATGCCGATCACGGGTTCGGGGAACGGGGCCGACCGGGTGATCTGTGCGACGGCCAGCGCCCAGCGCTGGGGCACCTGCGACAGCATGCTGATTCGGCGGCGCACGTCCTCGCTGCGCTTGGTGTCGTGCGTCGTCACGGCGGTCAGCGCCAGGGGGTGGCGCGCGGCCCGCTCGGCATTGGCGGCATGGAACCGCGTCAGGCTCGGTAGTCCGAGCCACGCCTGGCAGCCCAACTCGTTGAGCGAGACCAGCCGCGGATTCCGGTAGAACAAGGTGTTCTCCACGGCGGTGGTGTACACCGAGGCGCAGAGTTGGCCCAGTTGGGCGGCGGCCGCCGGGGTGGCCTCGAAAGCGTCGAGGACCAATGGAATCGACTCGCGCATAAGCGGATTGCCGTCGGCGACCACATCGCCGATCTCGCGGATCAGTCCGGACTCGAGGTGGTGGTCGGGGCGGGTGACGGGCATCAGTGCGATCATCTCGGCGGTGGCGTCGCACAGCTCGGCGATGGCCGGCGCGTCCTCGCCGATCGCGGCGGAGAGGGTCACCGCCATCCTGGCGTGCTCGGCCGAATAGTGGCGGGCCAACGCATCGCGCTTGAGCTTCTGCTGCTCCAGCAGGGTCCAGGTGGCGTCGCCGTTGATGCCGGTGGTCATCTCCGACAATTCGGACAGCTCGCGCAGGCCGGCGTGCGAGGTGAAGGACATGCCGAGAACCGCCAGCTGCTCGTAGCCGGTGGTCCCGTCGCAGGCGAAGTCGGGGCTGAGCCGTTCGAGCGGGGCGAGCATCTTCTCGACGTAGACGAGGCGGTCGGGGCCGAGGTCGGTGCGCAGCCGTCGCAGGTAGTCGGCGGGATAGGCGATGCCGTCCAGGTTGTCCACGCGCACCCCGTCGACCAGGTCGTCGGCGACGAGGTCGCGCAACCAGCCGTGGGTGGCGTCGTACACCTCGGCGACGTCGAGCCGCAGCGCCGCGAGGTCGGTGACATCGGTGAAGCGGCGGTACCCGTAGCGCCCGCTCGCGTGGGGGACCAGGCGGTAGTGCTGCCGGTCGGCGACCTCGGCGGCGGTGGCGCCGGGCCCGGCGGTGCCGTCCGCGGTGGGAAAGACGCGGTCGTGGTAGACGAGGTTGCCGTCGTCGTCGAGGCGCACCGCCTCGATGCCGTCCGCACCGAGCACCGGTAGCTCGATGATCCCGTCGGGGGTGGGGAGCAGGTCGAACCAGGAGGCGTAGGGGGAGTCGAGTCCGTGGCGCAGAATGTCGGCCCACCACGGATTCGAGGCCGGGTCGGCGATGCCGACGTGGTGCGGGACGATGTCGAGGATCAGACCGAGGCCGCGCCTGGCCGCCGACGCGCGGAGCCGGGCGAATTCGTCGAAGCCGCCGAGTTCGGGGTTGATCCGGGCGGGCGGGGCCCAGTCGTATCCGTGCGTCGATCCCGGCATGGCGGCGAGGATCGGCGAGAGGTACAGATGGCTCACGCCGAGGGCCACGATGGGCTTGAGCACGCGACGCAGCTCGGCGAAGCCGAAGTCAGGGCTCAGTTGGACGCGGTAGGTCGCAACGGGCGCAACGTTTTTCGCCACAATGCCAACCTTACCGGTCAGGTTCGACGGATCCAGTCGATCTGTTCGCCGAGCTGGCGGCCGAGTTCGTCGACGAGGCTGCGGACGTAGGTCGCCGACAGGTGGTGGTAGTCCTTGTAAACCACGATGTTGCCCACGATCGCCGGGCAGATCACCGGCTCACAGACCCCGGCGGTCATGTCGATCCGGTGGAACAGCGGGTGGGCCTGCGCGAAGGGGATCGACGGGTCGTCGGGCATGAGGGCCGAGGCCCGCACGGTGCCGCAGCTGATGGCGTCGCCGCCCTGCGACAGGCATTGCGGCGTGACGAAACCCTCGCCGTGGCGGTCCCGCGGCCACGGGGTGTCGCGCATGCCGATCACCGGGATGCCGGCATCCATGAAAGCGGTGAAGATCGGCTTGTACGCGTCGGGCATCCAGTCGCCCGGCTGGCGGTCGCGGGGCCGCGTCGACGTCGTCATGACGGCGTCGGGGCGGTCGGCGATGATCGCCTTCACCACGCGCTGGCCCCAGTCGTAGCACTCCGGGTACGGGTTGTCGGTACCGGACTTCTTCGGGACGCGCTCGGTCGTCAGTGCGCAGCCCATCTTGAGGTAGGTCTTGACCTTGAAGCCGTACTGCTTGCCGAGGATGTTCATCGCGGTGATCCACATCTCGGCATGCGACCCGCCGGCCAGCGCGATGGTGCGCTTGGCCTTCTTGTCGCCGTAGACGCCGACGTGGATCTCGTTGTCGAGGAAGTTCGACATGAATCCGTCGGTGCTCGTCTCGGGGAAGTCGAATTCCGCGACATTCGGCGCGGGACGCGGCGGCCGATCGGGCACCGGCCAGCCGTTCAGCAGGGCGCGCGCACCGGGGTAGTCGTGCGGATCCAGGGTGGTGGTGTCGACCTTCTGCGACATGACGTGCCAGGTCCAGACGCGGTTGCCCACGCCGATGCCGACGACACCGAGGATCAGCAACACGGTGAGCACGCTGCCGTAGGACAGCGACAAGCGGCGGCGATTGCTCTCGCGTCGATCGTGGTGGGCGGTGACCTCGACCACTTCGTCGGGTTTGCGCCACAGCGGTACCGGTCGCCGGGAGTGGCGGACCGGGTCTTCGATGAAGCGTTTGCACAGCCAGGCCAGCAGGACCGAGACGGTCAGGATCGCCGTTCCCTCCACGATGCTGGCGTGGTTCTTGTCGCGCCACGCGAGGTAGAAGATCAGCAGCGGCCAGTGGATCAGGTACAGGGAGTAGGCGATATTGCCCAGCCAGATCCCCTGCGGCGTGGCGAGGACCCGCGACACGATCGGCTGCGGCGCAACCGTCCCGTCGGGCCGCGGGCGTGAGAGGGCGGTGGCCCCGACCCAGATCAGTGCGACGGTGGAACCGACGGGGACCAGGGCGAGCGGTCCCGGATACTCCTTGACGCCGTCGATCCACCAGCCGCAGGAAAGGATCAGGCCCAGCGCCGCCAGCCCCACGATGTTGCGGATCCAGTTCGGCACCCGGGTGCGCGGCATCCACACCGCGAGCAGGCCGCCGGCCAGCGGCTCCCACAGGCGGGAAAAGGTGTCGTAGTAGTTGAACGGCTGGTCGACGCCGTGGCGCATCCACGCCCAGTAGAAGGACAGGGCGGCGAGGCCCAGGACCATCACGCCGACGATGGCGCGGATGCTGCGCTCGGTGCCCAGCCGGGCCAACGGCTTGGCGGCGAGCTTGAGCAGCGCGGCGACGATCAGCGCGAGGATCAGCATGCCGAGGAAGAACTGCCCCTGCATCGACATCGACCAGATGTGCTGGAGCGGGCTGTTGGTGGCGCTGGCGGCCAGGTAGTCCTGCGAGTTCTTGGCGAGGAACCAGTTTTGGTAATACAGCGCGGACGCCACGATCTCGCGGCCGATTTCGATCCACCGCGCCTGGGGGATGGCGTTGGTGGTGACGGTGAGGATCGCGACGCCGATGAGCATCGTGTACAGCGCGGGCAGGAGGCGCTTGAGGAGCCGTTTGAGCCGCGGCCACGGGTTGATCGTGTCGCGGTAGCCGATGATCGGGGATTGGGCGGCGATGGCGTGCCGCAGCAGCGACCCGATGAAGAAGTAACCGGAGAGCGTGAGGAAGACGTCGACGCCGCCGGATACACGGCCGAACCACACGTGGAAGCAGGCCACCAACAGAATCGCGACGCCGCGCAGACCGTCGAGGTCCCAGCGGTATGCCGGGGCGGCTTTACTGTCGGCGACCGGGGCGGACGGGCTGCCGCTGATTGTCTTGCCGGGGTCGACCACGATGTGGGAATTTACCACGGGCAACCTGAGAGAAGACTCAGGCCAGAGCGCTTGCCGGGGCGTTTCGTCGGGGTTGTGCCGATACGTCGGACCGGGACCCCGCGGCGGCCTGCCGGGCGCCGGCGAGCACGATCGCCAGGGCGTCGGCGAACTCCTCGTCGTAGTCCCTCGTCGTCGGGTTGGTCACCCCCAACCGCGTCATCTGCCGTCGGGTCTGTTCCTCGATGGTCAGGCCGATGACGAGCTGGGCGATCGCCGTCACCAAGCCGCGCCGCTCGCGCTCGGGCAGGTCGGCGGCGCGCGCCGCCGCGGTGAGGTGGTCCAGCACCGCCATCGACGACAGGCCGCTCGACCAGCTCGACGAGACGAGTTCGGCGCTGTCGGGGACGGCGCACAGGCAGGCGCGCATGGATCGGGCCAGGGCCTCGATCCGCTCATCCCAGGGAAGGTCGGCGTCCGGTGGGACGACGCCGGCCAGGATGTCGTCGCCGAGCGCGGCGAGCAGCGTCTGCTTGTCCGGGTAGTGCCAGTAGAGGGCGTTGGGGGAAACGCCCAGCTCGGTGGCGAGGCGGCGCATCGACAGGTCGGCGAGGCTGTGCTGGGCCAAGATGGCGCGCGCGGCCGCCAGTACGTCGCTCCGGTTGATCGCCACGGGTTCACCGTAGCGGGTGCCCGTTATCCCGGTCACACCGGCCCTGTACGGTGTACAGGACGCGTCACCAGCGGACGAACGATTCAGCGCAGAACGACAACCGACCGGTCGAGGAGGATCGAGCCCATGGCCTCACCCATCGCCCCGTCCTTGGCGCAGATCGACGCCGACCACGTGTGGCACCCGTACGGCGCGCTGCCCGCGGCGGTTCCCTCGCTGCTGGTGCACTCCGCCGACGGCGTGTACTTGGAGACCGAGGCCGGGCGCCTGGTCGACGGGATGAGTTCCTGGTGGGCGGCGATCCACGGTTACCGCCACCCGGTTCTCGACCGTGCCGCCACCGAGCAACTCGGCGCGATGAGCCACGTCATGTTCGGCGGCCTGACCCATCGGCCGGCGGTCGACCTCGCCGCACGGCTCGTCGAGATCACCCCGCCGGGATTGGAGAAGGTGTTCTTCTCCGACTCCGGTTCGGTCTCCATCGAGGTCGCCGTCAAGATGGCGCTGCAGTACTGGCGCGGGCGCGGCGCACCGGAGCGGACCCGCCTGCTCACCTGGCGCGGCGGCTACCACGGGGACACCTTCACCCCGATGAGCGTCTGCGACCCCGAGGGCGGCATGCACGCGATGTGGACCGACGTGCTGGCCCACCAGGTCTTCGTCGACGCGCCGCCGGCGCAGTTCGACGAGGAGTACGCCCGCACCCTGCGCGGGGCCATCGCCGAGCACGCCCACGAGCTCGCCGCGGTCATCGTCGAACCGGTCGTGCAGGGCGCCGGCGGGATGCGGTTCCACGACCCGCGCTACCTGACCGTGTTGCGGGAGGCCTGCGACGCGGCCGACGTCCTGCTCGTCTTCGACGAGATCGCCACCGGGTTCGGCCGGACCGGCGAGTTGTTCGCCGCGGACCATGCCGGTGTGGCACCGGACATCATGTGTCTCGGCAAAGCGCTGACCGGCGGGTACCTCACCCTTGCCGCAACGCTGTGCACCCCGACGATCGCCGAGACGATCAGCGCCGGGGAGGCCGGCGGGCTTGCGCACGGCCCCACCTTCATGGCCAATCCGCTGGCCTGCGCCGTGGCGCTGGCGTCGACCAACCTGCTCCTCGACGGGCCCTGGCGCGAGCGGGTCGCCGCGATCGGCGCCGGGTTGCGCGCCGGGTTGGCGCCCCTGGCCGGCCTCGACAGGGTCCGCGACGTGCGGGTGTTCGGTGCGATCGGCGTGGTCCAGCTCGACGCCCCGGTCGACATGGCCGCCGCGACCGAGGCCGCCATCGCGGCCGGTGTCTGGCTGCGCCCGTTCCGCGATTTGGTCTACACGATGCCGCCCTACATCAGCACCGACGACGACGTCGCGACGATCTGCCGCGGTATCGGGGCGGTGGTCCGGGCATGAGCGCACTCGACTGGCTCGAGACCGCCGCGGCCGAACGCGAGCGCGCCGGATTGCACCGCGATCCGATCGTTCGCCGCCCCGACGCCGACCTGCTGAACCTCGCCTCCAACGACTATCTGGGCCTGTCGGCCGATCCGCGGGTCGTCGACGGCGCCCGGGCCGCCTTGACGGCCTTCGGGGCGGGATCGACCGCGTCGCGCCTGGTCGTCGGCACGACGAGTCTGCACATCGATTTCGAGGATGACCTCGCCGACTTCACCGGCTTCGCCGCCGGACTGTGCTTCTCGTCGGGCTATTTGGCCAACGTCGGGGCGATCAGCTCGCTCGTGGGCCGGGGCGACCTCATCGTCAGCGACGCCGGCGCCCACGCGTCGCTGATCGACGGATGTCGGTTGTCGCGCGCCGAGGTGGTCGTCGTCGACCGGGGCGACGTCGCCGCGGTGGACGCGGCGCTGGCGGGGGCCGCGGGCCGGCGCGCGCTGGTCGTCACCGACTCGGTCTACAGCATCGACGGCGAGGTCGCGCCGGTCGCCGAGTTGTACGCGGTGGCGCGGGCGCGGGGGGCGGCCCTGCTCGTCGACGAGGCGCACGCCCTCGGGGTGCGCGGCCCCGGCGGCGCCGGGGTGATCGCCGAGGCCGGGCTGTCCGGGGCGCCGGACCTCGTCATGACCACGGTGATGTCCAAATCGCTGGGCACCCAGGGCGGCGTGGTGCTGGGCAGCCGGTCGTTGCGCACCCATCTCATCGATACGGCTCGGCCCTTCATCTTCGACACCGGCCTGAACCCGGCGGCGGTGGGCGGCGCCCACGCGGCGCTGCGCATCCTGCGCCACGACCCCGGCCTGCCCGACCGGGTCCGGGCCAACGCGGCGATGATCGCGCGCGAGTGCGGCGGCGAGGAGCCGCGCGCGGCGGTGGTCTCCCTCATCGTCGGCGATCCGCATCGCGCGGTGGACTGGGCCGCCCGCTGCCGCGCCGACGGCGTACTCGTCGGCTGCTTCCGCCCCCCGTCGGTTCCCGCCGGGACGTCGCGGCTGCGCATCACCGCGCGGGCCGACCTCGACGAGTCGGCGATCGAGCGGGTCGCCGCCGTCGTCAACCGCCACCGCCAGGAGGTGACCGCATGATCCTCGCCGTGACCGGGACCTCCACCGACGTCGGGAAGACGGTGGCCACCGCCGCCCTCGTCGCCCGGGCGCGATCCCGCGGCGCGCAGCGCATCGCCGTGGTCAAACCGGCCCAGACCGGTATTGCCCCGACCGAGCCGGGCGACCTCGCCCATGTCCAACGGCTGGCCGGACCGGTCACCGTCGTGGAATGCGCCCGCTATCCCGAACCGCTTGCGCCCGACGTCGCCGCGGCCCGCGCCGGCCTCGCGCCGCTGAGCCGGGACCGGGTGGCCGCCGCGATTGCCGAGGCGGCCGCCGCCCACGACGTGACCATCGTCGAGGGCGCCGGCGGAGTCCTGGTGCGGCTCGCCGCGCACGGCGGCGACGCCGGACCGCTGACGATCCTCGACGTCGCCGCCGATGCGGGCGCGCCGATCGTCGTGGTCTGCTCGCCCGCGCTGGGCGCGCTCAACCACGCCGAACTGACCGTCGCCGCGATCCGGGCCCGCGGGTTGACCCCCGCCGGACTGGTCGTCGGGTCGTGGCCCGTCGTGCCGGATCTGGCGATGCGCTGCAACGCCGACGACTTGCCGCGCGTCACCGGGGTGCCGCTGATCGGTACGCTGCCCGAAGGCGTCGGCGCGATGACCCGCGACCGGTTCGTTGAATCCGCCCCCGGGTGGTTCGACCCGAACTGGTCGCCCACCCCTCCCACCGACCGATCCGGCGGACAATCCCGCCGGCCACACGAAGGAGTCCGATCGTGACCTCAGCGTCCACCACCACCGAAGCAGTCGACACGGGGGCGGCCGACATTCTGGCCATCGCCCGCGAGCAGGTCCTCGAGGGCGGCCAGGGGCTGTCGCAGGACCAGGTGCTGACCGTCCTGCAGCTGCCCGACGAGCGGCTCGAAGAGCTGCTGGCCCTCGCCCACGACGTGCGGATGCGCTGGTGCGGGCCGGAGGTCGAGGTCGAGGGCATCATCTCGCTGAAGACCGGCGGCTGCCCCGAGGACTGCCACTTCTGCTCGCAGTCGGGCTTGTTCGCGTCGCCGGTGCGCAGTGCGTGGATCGACATCCCGTCGCTGGTGGAGGCGGCCAAGCAGACCGCCAAGACCGGTGCCACCGAGTTCTGCATCGTCGCGGCCGTGCGCGGTCCGGACAAGCGCCTGATGAGCCAGGTCGCGGCCGGCATCGAGGCCATCCGCAACGAGGTGGACATCCAGATCGCCTGCAGCCTCGGCATGCTCACGCAGGAGCAGGTCGACGAGCTCGCCGCGATGGGCGTGCACCGCTACAACCACAACCTGGAGACCGCCCGCTCACACTTTCCCAACGTCGTCACCACCCACTCGTGGGAGGAGCGCTGGGGCACCCTGCGCATGGTGCGCGACGCCGGTATGGAGGTCTGCTGCGGCGGCATCCTCGGGATGGGCGAGAGCCTCGAGCAGCGTGCCGAGTTCGCCGCGAACCTGGCCGAGCTGGAACCCGACGAGGTGCCGCTGAACTTCCTCAACCCACGTCCGGGGACGCCGTTCGGCGATCTCGAGGTGCTCCCGGCGAGCGAGGCCCTCAAGGCCGTCGCCGCCTTCCGTCTGGCCTTGCCGCGCACCATCCTGCGGTTCGCCGGCGGCCGCGAGATCACCCTGGGCGATCTCGGCGCCCAGCAGGGCATCCTGGGCGGCATCAACGCCGTCATCGTCGGCAACTACCTGACCACGCTGGGACGTCCGGCCGAGGCCGACCTGGACCTGCTGGACAACCTGTCGATGCCGATCAAAGCGCTCAACGACACGCTCTGACCCGGTGACAGCAGACATTCCGGGGCCGTTGACCGCCCCGCACCGATTTGGGGTGTACACCGGAATCGAGACCGAGCTCCAGGACGACGCCGCGATCCCGACGACCGCCCGTCTGGGTCTGGAGCCGCCGCGCTACTGCGGGCAGTGTGGGCGCCGTATGGTCGTTCAGGTGCGCCCGGACGGCTGGTGGGCGCGCTGCTCGCGACACGGCGAGGTGGATTCGACGGAACTGGAGCAGCGATGAGTGAACCGGTGATGCTCGCCCCCGGGCCCGACGGGCTGCCGGTGGTGCGGGGCGGGCGGGCGACCGGTTGGCGGGCGAATGTCCTCGTTCCCGCGCAGCTGATCGTGTTCCTCGTCGGCGTCGTCGTGGTGAGTCTGATCGGTGCGGTGGTGTGGGCCTACACGGCGCCGATGCCGACCGGGATCGTCATCCGGCCGGGCACGGGCAGTGTCCCGTCGGAGCAGTTGAGCCGCTACTTCGACGGAATCGGCTGGTTTTGCCTGGGCCTGCTGGTGATCGGCGTCGTCGCCGGGCTGGCGTTCTGGTGGGTGGCCCGCTCGTGGCGCGGGCCGATCGGGGCGATCGCCCTGCTGGCGACGACGGTGGTGGCCTCCGGGCTCGCCATCGAAGTGGCGCAGAGCGCGCTGCGGATCCGCCTGCCCGACCCGACCACGCTGCCGCAGGGGACGACCTTCGCCCATGGGCCGAAACTGTGGATGGCCGCGCCGGCCGAGGGTGCCGTCGGCGCGCCGGGCATCCTGCTCATCCTGATGCCGGTGATGGCGCTGCTGGTGTACCTGTTCCACGTGCTGCTGGCCTCCGATCCGGCCCTGGGGGCCGACGCCGCGGTCCCCGGCGAGCTCGTCGTCGAGGGTGGTTCGGAGTCGGTGTAGCCGACCCCGCCCGACAGGTCACATCGGGGGACGCAGCGTGGCGAACTCGTCGGTCACGCGCAGCGAGGACTCGGTGAAGCGGTACAGCGCCGGCGGGCGTCCGCCGCCGCGGGTGCGCCGGACGCCGCCGGTGGCGGTGATCACCGCGCGCCGCGAGAGGATGCGCAACAGGTTCGTGGTGTCCACCGGATAGCCCAGTGCGGCGCCGTAGATCTCCGACAACTCGGACATCGGGAACTCGTCGGGGGCCAGGGCGAACGCGATGTTCGTATAGGAGAGTTTGCCGGCGAGGCGGTGGCGGGCCGCGGCGACGATGGCGGCGTGGTCGGCGACCAGCGGGGGAGCGGCGTTGACGTCGTGCCACCGGGCGCGGTGCGCCCGCGTCTGCGGCCGGACCAGGGCGAGGTAGGTCGAGGCCACGGTGCGGGGTCCCGGTACCCGGTGCGGGGCGGAGAACACCTCCAACTGCTCGATGTGCGCCACCTCGGTGACCCCGGCCCGGTCGCGCAGTCCGGTCAGGGCGGTGTCGGCCAGCTCGGCGTCGCCGGTGATCGGCCCGCCTGGCAATGCCCACACCTCGTCGTCGGCGGTCGGTACCAGCAGCACCTGCAGGTGGGGCGCCGCGCCGGGGTCGCCGCTGCCGACTCGCAGTGCGGCCGCGCGGACCTCGAGGCGCACGGCGGCGGGCGAGTCGTCGGGGGAGGTCACGAGCCGATCATAGGGGGCGCCCGCGCGGAGCCCGGCGTGGCGCGCGGGAATGGTCGGCCGACGGTGGGTGTTACGATCAACGAGGTTTTCGACTTGGAGTCGAAAACACCTGAATCGCCCAGCCCGGTGGCGAAGGAGGACAGTCACATGAGCATTACCGCAGACTTCACGAGCACCCTCACGTGGACCGAGGGTCCCGAGGGGTACACCGGAGTCGAGCCCACCCAGGAGTGGGCCGACGAGGTGCACCGCCTGGCCAAGGCGCGCAACGCCACGATCTTGGCCCACAACTACCAGCTGCCGTCGATCCAGGACATCGCCCATCACACCGGCGACTCGCTGGCCCTCTCGCGGATCGCGGCCGAAGCCGACGCCGACGAGATCATCTTCTGCGGCGTCCACTTCATGGCCGAGACCGCGAAGATCCTCAGCCCGGACAAGCGGGTCATGATCCCCGACGCCCGGGCCGGGTGCTCGCTGGCCGACTCGATCACCGCCGAGGACCTGCGGGCGTGGAAGGCCGAGTTCCCCGACGCGGTGGTCGTCTCCTACGTCAACACCACCGCCGAGGTGAAGGGACTCACCGACATCTGCTGTACGTCGAGCAACGCCGTCGACGTCGTCGCGTCGATCGACCCCGACCGCGACGTGCTGTTCCTGCCCGACCAGTTCCTCGGTGCGCACGTCAAGCGCGAGACCGGCCGCGACAACATCCACATCTGGGCCGGGGAATGCCACGTGCACGCCGGCATCAACGGCGACGAACTCGCCGACCAGGCGTCGGCGCACCCGGATGCCGACCTGTTCATCCACCCGGAGTGCGGCTGTGCGACCTCGGCCCTCTACCTGGCCGGTGAGGGTGCCGTGCCGGAGGAGAAGGTGAAGATCCTGTCCACCGGCGGCATGCTCGACGCCGCCCGGGAGACCAAGGCCTCCCAGGTACTCGTCGCCACCGAGATCGGCATGCTGCACCAGTTGCGGCGCGCGGCTCCCGACGTCGACTTCCAGCCGGTCAACGGCCGGGCGTCGTGCCCCTACATGAAGATGATCACCCCGGCCGCGCTGCTGCGCTGCCTGGTCACGGGCAGCGACGAGGTCGACGTCGAGCCGGCCGTCGCCGAGCGGGCGCGCGCGAGCGTGGAGAAGATGATCTCGATCGGCAACCCCGGCTCGGGCGAATGACCGGATCGGCCGACCTCGTCACCGACGAGGTGCGGGCGCTCATCGCGCTCGCGCTCGACGAGGACCTGCGCTACGGGCCCGACATCACCACGATGGCGACGGTGCCGGCCGACGCGGTCGCCGACGCGGCCATCGTCAGCCGGGCCCACGGCGTCGTGGCCGGCGTGCCGGTGGCACGGGCGGTGTTCGACGCGGTGATCGGCGCCGGGCGCTACGAGGTTGCCACCGAGTTGGCCGACGGGACCCGGGTCGCCCCCGGGGACACGGTGCTGGCGCTGCGCGCCCCGACGCGCGAGCTGTTGACCGCCGAGCGCACCGCGTTGAACCTGCTGTGCCACCTGTCCGGCATCGCCACCGCCACCGCCGCATGGGTGGACGCGGTCGACGGGACCAAGGCCGAGATTCGGGACTCGCGCAAGACGCTGCCGGGCCTGCGGTCGTTGCAGAAGGCGGCGGTCCGCGCCGGCGGGGGAGTCAACCACCGGATGGGCCTGGGCGACGAGGCGCTCATCAAGGACAACCACGTCGCCGCCGTCGGATCGGTGGCCGCCGCGCTGCAGGCGGTGCGCGCGACCGCACCCGATATCCCCGTGGAGGTCGAGGTCGACTCGCTCGACCAGCTCGACGAGGTGCTGGCCCTGGCGCCGAGCCTGGTCCTGCTCGACAACTTCCCCCTGTGGGCCACCCAGATGGCGGTCTCGCGCCGCGATGCCCGCTCGCCGTCGACGAAACTCGAAAGCTCGGGCGGCCTGACCCTCGAGGTCGCCGCGGACTACGCGAAGACCGGTGTCGACTACCTCGCGGTGGGGGCGCTGACCCATTCGGTCGCCGTGCTCGACCTCGGCTTGGACATGTAGCGGCGAAGACGTGCGCGGGTCGGGGAGTCCGGCCGGGATAACCCGGCCTGGGGAATTCGGCCTGGGGAATTCGGCCTGGGGAATTCGGCTCGGTCGCCGGGGCGGGCGCGTACGTTGGCGGACATGACCGACTATGTGACTCAGAACCCGACCACCGGCGTCGTCGAGCAAACCTTCGACACCATGAGCGACGCCGACGTCCAGGACGTCCTGGCCCGGTCGTCGGAGGCCTATCAGCAGTGGCGGCGCAGTTCCGTCGATGACCGCGTGGCGATGCTGCGCGCGACGGCGCAGGCCTACCGCGACCGTGCCGACGAGCTCGCGGCATTGGTGAGCAAGGAGATGGGCAAGCCGTTGGCCCAGGCCAAGGGGGAGCTCGCGCTCACCGCGATGATCTACGACTGGTATGCCGAGCACGGTCCGGTACTCCTGGAAACCGAGCAACTCGATCCGCAGGGCGCGGCCGAGTCGACGGTGACCCGGGAGCCGATCGGGCCGATCCTCGGGATCATGCCGTGGAACTTCCCGTACTACCAGGTGGCCCGCTTCGCGGCGCCGAACCTGCTGCTGGGCAACACCATCATCCTCAAGCATGCGCCGATCTGTGCCGCGAGTTCCGCGGTGATGGCCGAGATCGCCCACGCCGCCGGGGTGCCGGCCGACGCCTACCTCAACGTCTACGCGAGCAACGAGCAGGCGGCCGACATGATCGGGGACCGTCGGGTGCAGGGCGTGTCGTTGACCGGCAGCGGCCGGGCCGGGGCCGCGGTGGCGCAGACCGCCGCCCGGCATCTGAAGAAGTCGGTCCTCGAATTGGGCGGCTCGGATGCCTTCATCCTGCTCGACAGCCCCGACGTCGGCGCCGCTGCCGCCGGTGCGGCCGCTGGCCGGATGATGAACTGCGGCCAGGCGTGCAACTCGCCGAAGCGGTTCATCGTGCACGAGGAGGTCTACGACGACTTCGTGGCGAATCTGACCGCGGCGGTGTCCGCGATGGCGGTCGGCGATCCCGCCGATCCCGCCACCCGGGTAGGTCCGCTGTCGTCGATCGCCGCGCGCGACCACGTCGTCGAGCAGGTCGCCGATGCCGTCGCGGCGGGGGCGGTGCTGCACACCGGCGGCCAGGCGCTCGACGGTCCGGGCGCGTTCATGGCGCCGGCGGTGCTGACCGGGGTCACCCCGGAGATGGCGGCCTACCGCGAGGAGATCTTCGGTCCGGTGGCAGTGGTGTACTCCTTCGCCGACGTCGACGAGGCGGTTCAGCTGGCCAACGACGTCGACTACGGCCTGTCCGGGTCGGTGTGGAGCAGCGATGTCGTGAAGGCCGGTGAGGTCGCCGACCGTCTCGATGTCGGGATGGCGATGATCAACGAGCACGGCACGTCGCTGCCCGGTCTGCCGTTCGGGGGTGTGAAGGCCTCCGGTTATGGCCGGGAGCTGGGTCCGTGGGGCCTGGGCGAGTTCGCGAACGTCCGCCTGCGCCGGGTCGCGAAGAGTTCCTAGCTCCCGCCCTCCGCCGACTGGGCCCTCATTTCCGTCGACTGGGCCCTCATTCCTGCCGAGTGGGCCCTCATTCCTGCCGAGTGGGCCCTCATTCCTGCCGAGTGGGCCCTCATTCCTGCCGAGTGGGCCCTCATTCCTGCCGAGTGGGCCCTCATTCCTGCCGACTGGGCCCTCATTCCTGCCGACTGGGCCCGAGGGCTTGTCGCCACACAAGTTCCTCGGGCGCCCAGGAAGCGGGCGGAGGGCCCAGTCGATGAAAAGTAGGGCCCAGTCGGCGAAAAGTAGGGCCCAGTCGGCGAAAAGTAGGGCCCAGTCGGCGGAAGGAGGGCCCAGTCGGCGGTGGCGCGGGTCACATCGGGGTGACACCCGGGCGGACGTGGCGAAAACCGTTTCCGTCGACCGCATATCCTGATAGGAGCCCATCCATCGAACCAGGAGTCTTGATGCTCTCGCGCACCGACCTCCGCGGCACCACGCCCACCGCAGCCCAGCTGCGCCGGGCCCTGCCGCGCGGAGGCACCGACGTCAACGCCGTGCTGAGCACGGTCTCGCCGGTCGTCGAGGAGATCAAGACCCATGGCGCCACGGCAGCCCTCGACTACGGCGAAAAATTCGACAAGGTCCGCCCGGCATCGGTCCGTGTTCCCGCCGCGGTCATCGCCGACGCGCTGGCGAACCTGGACCCCGCCGTCGCCGCCGCGTTGCGCGAGTCGATCGCGCGGGCGCGGGCGGTCCACGCCGACCAGCGCCGCGCGACGGTGACCACGCAGGTCGCCCCGGGCGGCACCGTCGCGGAGAAGTGGATCCCGGTCCGCCGCGTCGGCCTCTACGTGCCCGGTGGCAACGCGGTCTACCCGTCGAGCGTCGTGATGAACGTGGTCCCGGCGCAGGAGGCGGGCGTGCCCTCGCTCGTCGTCGCCTCACCGCCCCAGGCCGGTTTCGGCGGCTGGCCCCACCCGACGATCCTGGCCGCCTGCGCGCTGCTGGGCGTCGACGAGGTGTGGGCGGTCGGCGGTGCCCAGGCGGTTGCGCTGCTCGCCTACGGCGGCCAAGACGTCGACCCCGCGGGCGGGCCGGGCGCCGAGCTCGACCCGGTCGACCTCATCACCGGCCCCGGCAACATCTATGTCACCGCGGCCAAGCGGTTGGTACGCGGTGCCGTCGGCATCGACTCGGAGGCCGGTCCGACCGAGATCGCGATCCTCGCCGACGACTCGGCCGATCCCGCGAACATTGCCGCCGACCTCATCAGCCAGGCCGAGCACGACGTCCTCGCCGCATCGGTGCTGGTCACCGACAGCGAGGCGTTGGCCGATGCCGTCGACGAGCAGGTGGTTCTGCAGGCCGCCTCGACCAAGCACGCCGACCGCGTCGCGCAGGCGTTGGGCGGTGCCCAATCGGGGATCGTCCTGGTCGACGACCTCGAGGCGGGGCTGCGCGTCGTCGACGAGTACGCCGCCGAGCACCTGGAGATCCAGACCCGCGACGCCGCCGCGGTGGCCGACCGGGTCCGCAGCGCCGGCGCGATCTTCGTCGGGCCGTTCTCGCCGGTGAGCCTCGGCGACTACTGCGCCGGGTCCAATCACGTGTTGCCGACGTCGGGCTCGGCCCGGTTCGCCTCGGGGCTCTCGGTGCAGACCTTCCTCAAGGGCGTGCACGTCATCGACTACGACGAGGACGCGCTGCGCGCGGTGGCCGAGAAGGTCGTGACCCTGGCCGACGCCGAGGACCTCCCGGCGCACGGTGATGCGGTCAAGCAGCGCTTCGCCTCGCTGCGGGACCCGTCGTGACCCCCGTGTCCGGGGCACACGTCGGGGCCGGTGCGACGCTCGCCGACCTGCCGCTGCGCGACAATCTGCGCGGCAAGCAGCCGTACGGCGCGCCGCAGCTCGACGTACCGGTGCAGCTCAACACCAATGAGAATCCGCACCCGCCGTCGCAGGCGCTCATCGACGACGTCGCCGAGTCGGTCCGCGCCGCGGCCGCGCAGCTTCACCGCTACCCGGACCGCGACGCGGTCGCGCTGCGCGCCGATCTCGCGCAGTACCTGTCCGAGACGACCGGTGTGGAGTTGGACACCGCCAACATCTGGGCGGCCAACGGGTCCAACGAGATCCTGCAGCAGCTGCTGCAGGCCTTCGGCGGACCCGGGCGCACCGCGTTGGGCTTCGTCCCGTCCTACTCGATGCACCCGATCATCTCCGACGGCACCGATACGACGTGGCTCGCGGCCAAGCGGGCGGCCGACTTCTCGCTCGACCTCGACTACGCGTTGGGCGAGATCGCCCGACTGGCCCCCGACGTGGTGTTCCTGACGTCGCCGAACAACCCCACCGGGGCCGCCATCCCCAACGAGGACCTGGCGGCGATCGTCGACGCCGCGCCGGGGATCGTCATCGTCGACGAGGCGTACGGCGAGTTCAGCGACCAGCCGAGTGCGGTGGCCCTCATCGACCGCTATCCGGCCAAGGTGGTGGTGTCGCGCACCATGAGCAAGGCCTTCGCCTTCGCCGGCGGCCGACTCGGCTACCTGGCCGCGTCGCCGGCGGTGGTCGACGCAGTGCTCCTGGTGCGGCTGCCGTACCACCTGTCGGTCCAGACGCAGGCCGCCGCGCGCGCCGCTCTGCGGCACCGCGACGACACCCTCGCCGGGGTGGCCAGCATCGTCGCCGAGCGCGAGCGGGTGGTGGCCCGGTTGACGGCCCTCGGCTACGCCGTCGCCCCGTCGGACGCGAACTTCGTCCTCTTCGGCGAATTCGCCGATCCGGCGGCGAGCTGGCAGCGTTACCTCGACGACGGCGTGTTGATCCGTGATCCGGGGATCGACGGGCGCCTGCGTGTCACCATCGGATTGGATACCGAGAACGACGCATTTCTGCGGGTCAGCGAGAAGTTGGCCCCGACCGACCTAGTGAGGCTCTGATGAGCGACCAAGCCCCGCGCACCGCCCGGGTGGAGCGTACGACGCGCGAGTCGTCGATCGTTGTCGAGTTGAACCTCGACGGCACCGGCCAGACGCAGATCGCCACCGGCGTGCCGTTCTACGACCACATGCTGACCGCCTTCGGACAGCACGGAAGCTTCGACCTCACCGTCGATGCGCGCGGCGACATCGAGATCGAGGCACACCACACGGTGGAGGACACCGCCATCGTGCTGGGGCAGGCGTTTGCCCAGGCCCTCGGGGACAAGAAGGGCATCCGCCGGTTCGGTGATGCCTGGATCCCGATGGACGAGACACTGGCGCACGCGGCCGTCGACGTGTCGGGCCGCCCGTACTTCGTGCACACCGGCGAGCCCGACCACCTGCTGACCGCGGTGATCCCGGGTGCGGCCCAGGGCGGGAAGGCCGGTGCCCCGTATTCGACGGTCATCAACCGCCACGTGTTCGAGTCGTTGGCGCTCAACGCGCGCATCGCCCTGCACGTGCGGGTGGAGTATGGCCGCGACCAGCACCACATCACCGAGGCGGAGTACAAGGCTGTCGCCCGCGCGTTGCGGGCGGCCTGCGAGCCGGATCCGCGGGTCAGCGGCGTCCCGTCGACGAAGGGCAGTCTGTGAGCCAACCGTCGGTGACCATCCTGGACTACGGATCGGGCAACCTGCGCTCGGCCCAGCGCGCCCTCGAACACGTCGGCGCCCGTGTCACCGTGACGTCGGACAAGGCGGCTGCGGCCGACTGCGACGGACTCGTCGTCCCCGGTGTCGGGGCGTACGCGGCCTGTATGGCCGGGTTCACCGCGGTGGGCGGCCCGCAGATCGTCGGCCGGCGGTTGGCCGGCGGGAGACCGGTCCTGGGGATCTGCGTCGGGATGCAGATCATGTTCAGCTCCGGCGTCGAGTTCGGCGTGCAGACCGACGGCTGCGACGAGTGGCCGGGCACGGTCACCCGCCTCGACGCGCCGGTGCTGCCGCACATGGGCTGGAACACCGTCGAGTCGGCACCGGATTCGGTGCTGTTCGACGGTGTCGGCGCCGACGAGCGGTTCTACTTCGTGCACTCCTACGCCGCGCAGACCTGGGAACTCGAATCGGACGAATCGTCGCCTATCGCGGCGGCGAAGCTGACGTGGGCCACCCACGGTTCGCGGTTCCTGGCCGCGGTCGAGAATGGTGCGCTCAGCGCCACCCAGTTCCACCCGGAGAAATCCGGCGACGTCGGATTGCACCTGCTCGACAACTGGTGTGGAGGACTGTCATGAGCGGTTCCGGCTTCTCGTTCGTCCGGCTGGCCCTGGCCTCGCTGGGTTCCGGTTTCGCCGTGCTCGTCGTGTCGCTGCCGGTGATCTGGGCCGCCTCCCAGGTCCATCCGTGGCTCGCCCTTGCGGTGACGGTCCTGGCCCTGGTCGCGATGATCGCGGCCATCGGCTTCGTCGCCAACCGGGTCGTCGACAAGGCGGCCGAGCAGCTGCGCGAGGCCAAACGCACCCGTCCGAACCCGGGCACCCCCTCCGACCGTTAGGAAAACCGCCACCCATGGCCACCGTTCTGGAACTGCTGCCCGCCGTCGACGTCGCCGACGGCCAGGCCGTCCGCCTGCTGCGCGGCGCGGCCGGTACCGAGACCTCGTACGGGTCGCCGCGCGAGGCGGCCCTGGCCTGGCAGCGCGACGGCGCGGAATGGGTGCACATGGTCGATCTCGATGCGGCCTTCGGCCGGGGCGACAACCGTGCGCTGCTGGCGGACGTGATCGCCGAGCTCGACGTCGCGGTGGAGTTGTCCGGCGGCATTCGTGACGACGCGTCGTTGGCGGCCGCCCTGGCCACCGGCTGCGCCCGGGTGAACCTGGGCACCGCCGCGATCGAGAACCCGACGTGGTGTGCCGAGGCGATCGCCGAGTACGGCGACAAGATCGCCGTCGGGCTCGACGTCACCGCCGACGGGGAGTCGTGGAAGCTGCGGGGCCGCGGCTGGGTCACCGAGGGCGGCGACCTGTGGGAAACCTTGAGCCGGCTCGACGCCGACGGCTGCGCCCGGTACGTCGTCACCGACGTCTCCAAGGACGGCACGCTGAGCGGGCCGAACCTGGATCTGTTGCGACAGGTCGCCCAGCGCACCGCGTCGCCGGTCGTCGCCTCCGGCGGGATCTCCGAACTGGCCGACCTCACCGCCATCGCCGGACTGTGCGACCTGGGGGTGGAGGGGGCGATCATCGGCAAGGCGCTCTACGCCGGCCGGTTCACTCTGCCCGAGGCCCTGGCGGCGGTGCGCGAGGAGCTCTGATGGCTGACCCGACCACCCTCGACCTGGCTGCGCTGGCGCACACGGCCAGCACGATCCTCGATGCGGCGACCCCGCGGTTCACCGCCGACCGGGGCGCGCCGGGCGTGGTCCGCAAGGGCGACCGCGACTTCGCCACCCAGGTCGACCTCGACCTCGAGCGGTTCATCTGCGGCGAACTCACCGCCCAAACGGGACTGCCGTGCCACGGCGAGGAATTCGGCGGCCCGCCCGTCGACGACGGGTTGGTCTGGGTCGTCGACCCGGTCGACGGGACGTTCAACTACTCCACCGGTTCGCCGATGACCGGCATGCTCGTCGGGCTGTGCGCCGACGGCGAGCCGGTCCTCGGCCTGACCTGGCTCCCGCTGTTGGACCTGCGCTATGTGGGCCACCTCGACGGCGGGGTGCGCTGCAACGGCCGGCTGCTCGACCCGCTGGGGCCGGTTCCGCTGCGCGAATCGGTCATCGGATTCGGCGCCTTCAACGAACGGTCCCGGGGCCACTACCCGGGCCGGCGGCGCATCGAGGTGCTCTCCGCCCTGTCGGGCCGGGCGTCGCGGTTGCGGATGTCGGGAAGCATTGGCGTCGATCTGGCGTTCACCGCGGCGGGCACCTACAGCGGTGCGATCAGCTTCGGCCGACACGCCTGGGACAACGTGGCCGGCGCGGCCCTGGTCCGTGCCGCCGGCGGCGTGGTCACCGACGTCGCCGGCAAGCCGTATCGCGCCTCGTCGCCGTCGATCGTCGCGGCGGCCCGCGGCGTCCACGGCGAACTGATCGACCTGATCAACACGGTGACCGGACAGGACTGGGAGAGCTGATGAGTGTGGCGGTACGCGTGATCCCCTGCCTCGACGTCGACGACGGCCGGGTGGTCAAGGGGGTGAACTTCGAGAATCTGCGCGACGCCGGCGACCCGGTCGAGCTGGCCGCCCGGTACAACGCCGAGGGCGCCGACGAGTTGACCTTCCTCGACGTGACCGCGTCGAGTTCGGGTCGGGCCACCATGGTCGACGTGGTCAAGCGCACCGCCGACGAGATCTTCATCCCGCTCACCGTCGGCGGCGGGATCCGCGAGGTCACCGACGTCGACGTCATGCTCCGGGCCGGCGCGGACAAGGTCAGCGTCAACACCGCCGCGATCGCGCGGCCCGAGGTGCTCAGCGAGATGAGCCGCCGGTTCGGGTCGCAGTGCATCGTCCTGTCGGTCGACGCGCGCACCGTTCCGGCCGGCCAGCAACCCACCGCGTCGGGGTGGGAGGTCACCACCCACGGCGGCCGCCGCGGCACGGGCATCGACGCGCTGGAATGGGCGCGCCGCGGCCAAGACCTGGGCGTGGGGGAGATCCTGCTCAATTCGATGGATGCCGACGGGACCAAGGCCGGTTTCGACCTGGCGATGCTCACCGCGGTGCGCGCCGTCGTCGATGTCCCGGTGATCGCCAGTGGCGGTGCGGGTGGCGCCGCCGACTTCGCGCCCGCGGTACGGGCCGGCGCCGACGCGGTGCTGGCGGCCTCGGTGTTCCACTTCGGCGAACTCACCATCGGCGAGGTGAAGCGGGCGATGGCCGACGAAGGCATCACCGTGCGCACCGCCGGAATGGAGGTGAGCGCATGAGCACCCCCGACGGACCGGACGCGTTGGACCCGGCGATCGCGGATCGCCTCAAGCGCAACGCCGACGGCCTGGTGGCCGCGGTGGCGCAGGAGGAGGGCACCGGTATCGTCCTGATGCAGGCCTGGATGGACGACGTCGCGCTGGCGCGGACGCTGGCGACCGGCGCCGCGACCTACTATTCGCGGTCGCGCCAGCAGTACTGGGTCAAGGGCGAGACCAGCGGACACACCCAGCGGGTGAAGTCGGTGCGCCTGGACTGCGACGGCGACACGGTGCTGCTCGTCGTGGAACAGACCGGTCCGGCCTGCCACACCGGCAACCACAGCTGTTTCGACACCGCCGAACTCTTCCACCCCGACGCGCAGCAGTCCGCAGCGCAGAAATGAGGCTGCGATGCCGCTGATCCAGATCTCCCAGACCCCGGGACTCTCCGACGCGATCAAGCGCGAGACGATTGCCGCGGTCACCGAGGCGTACGCCAAGGCGACGGGGAAGAACCCGGATTCGGTCTGGGTCACCATCACCGAGGTACCGCGCAGCCAGTGGGGCGTCGGGGGCGAGCCGCTCGGATGACCGGACACGCCCATCTCACGACGACGACCCTCGAACAGTTCCGCGACCTGGCCGTCGACCACCGCGTCGTCCCGGTCACCCGCCGGGTCCTCGCCGACGCGGAGACGCCGCTGTCGACGTACGCGAAACTGGCCGGCGACCGCCCGGGCACGTTTCTGCTCGAGTCGGCCGACAACGGACAGTCGTGGTCGCGCTGGTCCTTCATCGGGGCCGGGGCGCCGGCCGCGCTGACCGTGGTCGACGGCGAGGCCGCCTGGTGGGGCACCGCCCCGGCCGGGGCGCCCAGCGGTGGCGATCCGTTGGCGGCGCTCGCGGCGTCGCTGGAGTTGCTGGCCACCGACCCGTTGCCCGACATGCCGCCGTTGACCGGCGGGTTCGTCGGGTTCATGGCCTACGACCTGGTCCGGCGCCTCGAGCGGCTGCCGGAGTCCACCGTCGACGATCTGGGCCTGCCCGACCTGTTCCTGATGCTGGCCACCGACCTCGCCGCCGTCGACCACCACGAGGGCACGATCACGCTGATCGCCAACGCGGTCAACTGGAACGGCAGCGACGAGAATGTCGACGAGGCCTACGCCGACGCCGTTTCCCGCCTGGACCGGATGACCGCGGCGCTGGCCGCGCCGGCCCCCTCCACGGTGGCGGTGTACGACCGGCTGGAGCCGGTCTTCACCGCGCAGCGCGACCTGGCGGAGTTCAGCGAGGTCGTCACCACGCTGGTCGGCGACATCGAGGCCGGCGAGGCCTTCCAGGTGGTCCCGTCGGTGCGCTTCGAGATGGATACCGAGGCCGACCCGCTCGACGTGTACCGCGTGTTGCGCGCGTCCAACCCGAGTCCCTACATGTATCTGCTGCGCATCCCCGAATCGGTCGGCACCGGCGGTCACCCGGTCGCGATCGTGGGCAGTTCCCCCGAGGCGCTGGTGACCGTCTCCGACGGCGTGGCGACGACGCACCCGATCGCCGGCACGCGGTGGCGGGGCAAGAGCGACGAGGAGGACATCCTGCTCGGCAAGGACCTCCTCGGCGACGAGAAGGAGCGGGCCGAGCACCTGATGCTCGTCGACCTGTCGCGCAACGATCTCGGCCGGGTCTGCGAGCCCGGCTCGGTGAAGGTCAGCGACTACAGCCACATCGAGCGCTACAGCCACGTGATGCACCTGGTCTCGACCGTGTCGGGGCGACTGCGCGACGACCAGACCGCCCTCGACGCGGTGGCGGCGTGTTTCCCCGCCGGGACGCTCTCGGGCGCCCCGAAGGTGCGCGCGATGGAACTCATCGAGGAGCACGAGATCACCCGCCGCGGGCTCTACGGTGGGGTGGTGGGCTACCTCGACTTCGCCGGTGACGCCGACACCGCCATCGCCATCCGCACGGCGCTGCTCGCCGACGGCAAGGCCTACGTGCAGGCCGGTGCCGGGGTGGTGGCCGACTCCGATCCCGCCTACGAGTACCGCGAGGCGCGCAACAAGGCGACGGCGGTCCTCAACGCGGTCGCGGCCGCGGCCACCATGACGAGGCTGGGGGAGAAGGCGCAGGAGGAATGACCGTCGACGAGGACGGCGAGCCCACCGCGTCGCCGAACCGGATCCGAGAGAAGGCGATGGCCTCGGTGGCCCTCGCCGCCGGCGCATTGGTGCTGTGGGTCGCCTCGCGGGTGACCTGGGCCCGGGTCGACGCCGAGGACGGACTCTCGCCGATGCGCAGCTTCACCGTCCACGGATCGGACTGGAGCCCGTGGCTGACCCCGGCGGCGCTGGTCCTGCTCGCCGCCGTCGCCGTCGTGTGGGCGCTGCGCGGGATCGCCCTGCGCATCGTGGCCGTGGTGCTCGGCATCGGGGCCATCGTCATTGCGATTCCGGCGGTCTCACTGATGACCACGTCGGTCGACAGCGACTACGCGGCCCGCGCGATCGATCTGCCACCCCGGTTCCGGGTGTTGCTGACGACGGTGAACGACTGGGCGCCGGCGATCGTGCTCGTCGCGGTCGCCCTCATCGCGGTCGGCGCCGCGTTGGCGATGCGAGCCGCACGGGGAGCCGGGATGTCGTCGAAGTACCGTTCCCCGGCCGCGCGCCGGGAAGAACTCGAGCGCAAGGTGTTCGACGACTACGAACGCCGCAAGCGGGCCCAGGCGCAGGGTTCTGGAACGGTCACCGCATCGGAGCAGCGTGACGGTGCATCGTCGGATGCGGGGACCAGCGAGCGCCTGCTGTGGGACAGCCTCGACACCGGCGTCGACCCCACCGAGTGAAACCGAGCACACCCCACCCGGGCGCGGGTGTGTCGCCACTCGCGGCTACCCTGTGAGATACCAACAAGTCGGGCGCGCCGGAGGATTCGCCGAACCCGACCGCGACGCGAACGGGGCCCGCCGCGCGGGCAACGCCGAGGAGGTGAGACGCCATGGCAGAGCAGACCGTGCTCGAGTCGATCATCGAGGGCGTCAAAGCCGACGTTGCCGTCCGTGAGGCGGCCATCGACTACCAAGCCATCAAGAGGGCCTCGGAGCAGGCCGCGCCGCCGCGCGATGCCATGGCCGCCCTGCGCCAGCCCGGCATCGGGGTCATCGCCGAGGTGAAGCGGGCGAGCCCGTCCCGCGGCGAGCTGGCCGACATCGCCGATCCGGCCGACCTGGCCCGCATCTACGCCGAGGGCGGGGCGCGGATCATCAGCGTGCTCACCGAGGAGCGGCGCTTCCGCGGTTCGCTCGCCGATCTGGACGCGGTGCGCGCCGCCGTCGACCTGCCGATCCTGCGCAAGGACTTCATCGTCGGGCCCTACCAGATCCACGAGGCCCGGGCGCACGGCGCCGACGTGATCCTGCTGATCGTCGCCGCGCTCGAGCAGAACGTCCTCGAGGCCCTGCTGGACCGCACCGAGTCGCTGGGCATGACCGCCCTCGTCGAGGCGCATACCGAGGAAGAGGCTGATCGGGCGCTGCAGGCCGGCGCGAAAGTTGTCGGCATCAACGCGCGAAACCTGAAAACCCTTGAGGTGGACCGGGATTCCTTCGCCCGCATCGCCCCCGGATTGCCCACCGAGGTGATCAAGATCGCCGAGTCTGGTGTCCGTGGCACCGCCGACCTGCTCGCCTACGCGGGGGCCGGCGCAGACGCGGTCCTCGTCGGCGAGGGCCTGGTCACCAGCGGCGACCCGCGCACGGCGCTGGCCGAACTCGTCACCGCGGGCACGCACCCGTCGTGCCCCAAGCCCGTCCGATAGCCATGGCGCAATCAGACGCGACCGGCGCACGGGCGTACCCGCCGGCCAGCGCGGGCATCGTCAACCGCACCTCCGTGGAGCCCGATGCGGGCGGCCACTTCGGCGTGTACGGCGGTCGCCACATGCCCGAGGCGTTGATGGCGGTCGTCGACGAGGTCACCGTGACCTACGAGAAGATGCGCAGCGACGAGGAGTACCTGACCGAGCTCGACCGGCTGCAGCGCGACTACACGGGGCGTCCGTCGCCGCTATACGAGGCGGCCCGGCTGCGCGAGGCGGCCGGCGGTGCCCGGCTGTTCCTCAAGCGTGAGGACCTCAACCACACCGGCTCACACAAGATCAACAACGTGTTGGGCCAGGCGTTGCTGGCCAAGCGGATGGGCAAGACCCGGGTCATCGCCGAGACCGGCGCCGGTCAGCACGGTGTCGCCACGGCTACGGCCTGCGCGCTGCTCGGCTTGGAGTGCCTGATCTACATGGGCCGCGTCGACACCGAGCGCCAAGCACTCAACGTCGCCCGGATGCGCCTGCTGGGCGCCGACGTGGTGGCCGTGGAAACCGGCTCGGCGACCCTCAAGGACGCGATCAACGAGGCCATGCGCGACTGGGTCACCAACGCGCACAACACCTACTACTGCTTCGGCACCGCGGCCGGTCCGCACCCGTTCCCGATGATGGTCCGCGACTTGCAGCGCGTCGTCGGACTGGAGGCGCGGGCCCAGATCCTCGAGCAGGTCGGCCGGTTGCCCGACGCGGTGACCGCCTGCGTCGGCGGCGGTTCCAACGCGATCGGGATCTTCCACCCCTTCATCGACGACGAGGGGGTGCGCCTGGTCGGCTTCGAAGCCGCCGGGGACGGTGTGGAAACCGGTCGGCACGCGGCCACCTTCGCCGGCGGTTCGCCCGGAGCCTTCCAGGGCGCTTACTCCTACCTCCTGCAGGACGAGGACGGGCAGACCATCGAGTCGCACTCGATCTCGGCCGGGCTGGACTACCCGGGGGTGGGTCCCGAACACGCCTACCTCAAGGACGTCGGCCGAGCCGAATACCGGCCGGTCACCGATGTCGAGGCGATGGATGCGCTGAGCCTGCTCTCGCGCCGCGAGGGGATCATCCCGGCCATCGAGTCGGCACACGCGGTGGCCGGCGCGCTCAAGCTCGGGGCCGAACTGGGCGACGGTGCGATCGTCGTGGTGAACCTCTCCGGCCGCGGCGACAAAGACGTGGACACCGCGGCGAAATGGTTCGGGTTGTTCGACAAGCCGCCGTCAGAATTCGAGTACGCCGCACAACAGGCCCAACGGGAGAAGGAGAGCGGTCGATGAGCAAGCCCGCCCCCGCCTCTCGGCTGGGCGAGACTTTCGCCGCTTGCCGCGCCGAGGACCGTGCCGCCCTCATCGGCTATCTCCCGGTGGGCTATCCGACGGTGGCCGGCTCCCTCGACACCATGACGACGATGGTCGAGTCGGGTTGCGACATCGTCGAGATCGGCATTCCCTATTCGGACCCGGTGATGGACGGCCCGACGATCGCCAAGGCGACACAGCGCGCACTGGCCGCCGGTACCCGCGTCCGCGACGTTTTCGCCGCCGCCGAGATGGTGGCGAAGGCCGGTGGCAAGCCCGTCGTGATGGTCTATTGGAACCTCGTCCTGCGCTACGGCGTCGACGCCTTTGCCCGCGACCTGGCCGCGGCCGGCGGCCTCGGAATCATCACCCCCAACCTCATCCCGGATGAGGGGGCGGAGTGGGAGGCGGCCTCCGATGCGCACGACCTCGACCGGATCTACCTGGTCGCCCCGTCGTCGACGCCGGAACGCCTGGCGATGACGCTGGACCACTGCCGCGGATTCGTCTACGCCTCGTCGACGATGGGCGTCACCGGCGCGCGCGACACCGTCTCGAACCTGGCGCCGGAGCTGTGCGCCCGGGTGCGCGAGTACTCCGAGATCCCGATCGGCGTGGGGCTCGGCGTGCGCAGCGGCGCCCAGGCCGCGGAGATCGCGCAGTACGCCGACGGTGTGATCGTCGGGTCGGCGATCGTGTCGGCGGTCGACGAGGGGCCCGCCGCCGTGGCGGCACTGGTCGGCGAACTCGCCGATGGTGCGCGCGGGAAGTCCTGACCCCGGCCGTCCGTTAGTGTTGACCGCGTGAATTCCGCGCAGGTCCTCGCCTACATCCCGAGCCCGTCGCAGGGCGTCTGGCATCTGGGTCCCATCCCGATCCGCGCCTATGCGCTCTGCATTGTCGCCGGCATCCTCGTCGCCCTCTGGTGGGGGTCGCGCCGCTGGATCGCGCGCGGTGGTCAGCCCGGCGAGGTGCTCGACGTCGCGCTGTTCGCCGTGCCCTTCGGATTGATCGGTGGCCGGGCCTACCACGTGCTCACCGACTGGCGGTACTACTTCACCGACCTCGGGCAGACCCTCAATCCGCCGCGGAGCGCGATGGACGCGTTCAAGATCTGGGACGGCGGTCTGGGCATCTGGGGTGCGGTGGCCCTCGGTGCGGTGGGCGCCTGGATCGGCTGCAAGGTCTACGGGATCAGGTTGCCGGCGTTCGGCGACGCGATCGCGCCGGCGATCCTGCTGGCCCAAGCGATCGGCCGATTCGGCAACTACTTCAACCAGGAGGTCTACGGGCGGGCCACCGACCTGCCGTGGGGGCTGGAGATCTTCCAGCGGGTTCCGGACAACCTGACCGGGGTGTCGACCGGGGTCCGGACGGCCATTGTGCACCCGACGTTCCTGTATGAGGCGTTGTGGAACGTCTTGTTCGTCCTGGTGCTCGTCGCCGTGGACCGCTACTACCGGGTCGGCCACGGGCGCCTGTTCGCGCTCTACGTGATGGGGTACTGCTTCGGCCGGTTCTTCGTCGAGCTGGTGCGTGACGACCCCGCTTCGGAGCCTTTCGGCATGGGTATCCGGGTGAACTCGATCGTCGCGGTCGTGGTGTTCGGTTGCGCGTTGGCCTACTTCCTCGCCGCCCCGCGCGGTCGGGAACTGGGGCTGTCGATGTACCGCCCGAAGCGGGCCGCGGAGCTGGAGGCGGAGGGCAAGGTCGGCTATATCGATCCGTGGGCCGACGACGACGCCGACGACGCCTCCGATGTCGACGCCTCCGAGGTCGACGCCACCGACGAAACCGACGAAACCGACGCCCCCGATTCGCCGAGTGGGCCCTCAATCTCGTCGAGTGGGCCCTCGATCTCGTCGAGTGGGCCCTCGATCTCGTCGACTGGGCCCGACGACGAGCTCCGCGTGGTCAGCGCGACGCGGGAAATTGACGCACCGGCGGCGGAGATCTTCGCCCTGATCGCCGATCCGGCGCAGCAACCGCGGTTCGACGGCAACGAGAACCTGGCGGAGGCGGAGGACGGCCAGCGGGTCAGCGCCGTCGGCGACGTCTTCCAGATGACCAACACCAGCGGTCGGGTGCGGGAGAACACCATTGTCGAGTTCGAGACCGACCGGCTCATTGCGTGGAAGCCCTCGGAGGTGGGCGGCCCGCAGCCGGGTCACCTGTGGCGCTGGGAGCTCGAACCGCTCGACGACCGGGTCACCCTCGTGACCCACACCTACGACTGGACCGGTCTCGACCCCGACGACGCCAAGCGCAACGAGCGCGCCCGCGCCACGACGGCCGAGTCGTTGCTCGCGTCGCTCGACCGGATGGCGGCACTCTTCGGGGCGGACGAGACCGAGGAGGCCGACGAGTTCGTCCAGGTTGCCGACGCTGATGACGCCGACGCTGATGAGGCTGGCGCTGACGAGGCTGGCGCTGATGACGCCGTCGCCGATGCGGAGGACGAGGCGCCGAACATCGTGCGGCGCAGCGAGGCAGCCGAGACTGCGGACACCGACGACGACGATGATGTCGCGGCGGAGGAACCCGAATCCGAGGCTGACGAGGAAGCCGAGTCGGAAGGTGACGACGACGCCGAATCGGAAGCGGAAGCCGAGGAGGACGCCGAAGCCGATGCCGACGCGGACGACGATGCAGACGCGGACGACGCGGCCGACGCAGACGAGGACCCGGACAACGCCTGACGGGGCTTGTGCAGTGCTTTTCATGACGTTCGCGTGAACGCTTTGTGACGGGCCGCCGCCAGGGCCTGCCAGCGGTGGCGGTGGATCGGGCGCCCACTACGCTGGTGCAGGTGAACCGTCGAACAAAGATTGTCTGCACCATGGGTCCCGCCACCGCTTCCGTCGAGCGGATTCAGGCGTTGATCGAGGCCGGCATGGACGTGGCGCGGCTGAACTTCAGCCACGGCACCCATGACGACCACGCCACGATGTACGGCAACGTGCGCGACGCGGCGGTGGCCAGCGGCAAGGCGGTCGGCGTGCTGGCGGACTTGCAGGGACCCAAGATCCGGTTGGGCAAGTTCGGCGGCGACGGCAAGGCGAACTGGGAGACCGGCGACACCGTCCGGATCACCGTCGACGACATCGTCGGTGAGGACAAGCGCGTGGGAACGACCTACACCCAGCTCGCCCGGGATGCCCGGGTCGGCGACCGGCTCCTCGTCGACGACGGCAAGGTCGGCCTGGTGGTGACCGACATCGAGGACACCGACGTCGTGTGCACCGTCACCGAGGGTGGGCCGGTGAGCAACAACAAGGGCCTGTCGGTCCCCGGGATGAACGTCTCGGTCCCCGCGCTGTCGGAGAAGGACATCGCGGACTTGGAGTTTGCGTTGGGCCTCGGTGCCGACCTCGTCGCGCTCTCCTTCGTGCGCTCCCCGTCGGACATCGAGTTGGTCCACGAGGTGATGGACCGGGTGGGGCGCCGGGTCCCGGTGATCGCCAAGCTGGAAAAGCCCGAGGCGGTTGAGAATCTCGAGGCCATCGTCTTGGCCTTTGACGCCATCATGGTCGCCCGTGGCGACCTGGGCGTCGAGGTCCCGCTCGAAGAGGTTCCGCTGGTGCAGAAGCGCGCCATCCAGATGGCCCGGGAGAACGCCAAGCCGGTCATCGTCGCCACCCAGATGCTCGACTCGATGATCGAGAACTCCCGTCCGACGCGCGCCGAGGCCTCCGACGTCGCCAATGCCGTGCTCGACGGTGCCGACGCGGTGATGCTCTCCGGCGAGACGTCGGTCGGCAAGTACGCGGTCCAGTCGGTGGCGACGATGAACCGCATCTGTCAGGCGGTCGAGAGCGGTTCGCGTTCGGTGCCGCCGCTCGACCACTTGCCGCGCACCCGGCGCGGCGTCATCTCCTATGCGGCCCGCGACATCGGCGAGCGGTTGTCGGCGAAGGCGCTGGTCGCCTTCACCCAATCGGGCGACACCGTGCGACGACTGGCCCGGTTGCACTCGCCGCTGCCGCTCCTGGCGTTCACCCCGATCCCGGAGATCCGCAACCAGTTGGCCTTGAGCTGGGGCACCGAGTCCTTCATCGTCGACCGGATCGGCAACACCGACGAGATGATCGACGAGGTCGACCGAATCCTGCTGGACAGCGGGCGGATGACCGCGGGCGACACCGTCGTGATCGTCGCCGGGGCTCCTCCGGGGATCGTCGGGTCGACCAACTTCATCCACGTCCACCGCATCGGCGAGCAGGACCACTAGGCGGCGGTGCCGCGGGGCGAGGGTGTCGCCGGCCGCGTCGCGATGCGGCCGATCGGGCGGATTCAGCCCGCGACGATGAAGATCGCCCGGGTGGCGACGTCGCCGAGGGTGACCGAGGGTTCGCCGCCGTCGACGGCGACCGTCATGGTGCCGGCGAAGGGCCGCTTGCCCGCCACCCGCACCCGGCGGTCCAGGGCGATGCCGACTTCGTCGAAGTAGCGCAGCATCGCCGGGTCGGTGTCGGAGATGCGGGCGATGACGCCGGACTCGCCGTCGTCGAGGTCGGCGAGCAGGCAGACGTCCGGGCTGGCGATATCGCCGTCGGGGGAGGGGATCGGGTCGCCGTGCGGGTCGCGCCGCGGGTAGCCGAGTTTGGCGTCGATCCGCTCCATGAGCCGGTCGCTCACCGCGTGTTCGAGCACTTCGGCCTCGTCGTGAACCTCGTCCCACCCGTAGCCCAGTTCGGAGACCAGGTAGGTCTCCAACAGCCGGTGGCGGCGCACCATGCCGATCGCCGCCAGTCGGCCGGCCTCGGTGAGGGTGATGGCGCCGTACTTCTCGTGCTCGAGCAACCCCTGTTCGGCGAGCTTGCGGATCCCCTCCGACGCGGTCGACGGGGAGATTTCCAGTTTCTCGGCGATCATCGAGGTGGTCACCTTGACGTCGTCCCACTCCCGGGCGGCCCAGATGACCTTGAGGTAGTCCTGGGCGACCGAGGTCAGTTCGGACCGTTCGTTCCCGCGTGGCATGGCGTTCAGTCTAGTGATGCCGCGCCGTCGGTTCCGCAGACACGGCGGCGGGTAAGGTGAGCGGCGTGTTGCGATGGCGAGGTCTCGATGACATACCTGCCGACTGGGGGCGATGCGTCGTCACCATCGGCGTATTCGACGGTGTTCACCGGGGACATGCGCAGTTGATCAAAGCGGCGACGACGGCGGCCGCCGCTCGCGGCCTGCCCTCGGTCCTGATGACGTTCGACCCGCACCCGGCCGAGGTGGTGCGGCCGGGTACGCACCCGCCGCAGTTGACGACGCTGACGCGCCGGGCCGAACTCGCCGAGCAGATGGGGATCGACGTGTTCTGCGTGATGCCGTTCACGCCCGCGCTGGCCGCCCGGTCCCCGAAGGACTTCGCGCACAGCATTTTGGTCGAGACGCTGCACGCCGCCGACGTCGTCGTCGGGGACAACTTCACCTTCGGCCACAAGGCCGCGGGAAACGTGGAGAAGCTGCGCGACTTCGGGGAGCGTTTCGGGTTCGAAGTCCAGGCGGTGTCGTTGTTCGGCGAGCACGCGGTGACCTTCTCATCGACGTACATCCGCTCGTGTGTGGCCGCCGGCGACGTGGCTTCGGCCGCGGAGGCGCTCGGCCGCCCGCATCGCGTGGAGGGCGTGGTGGTGCGCGGCGACGGCCGAGGGCGGGAACTGGGCTTCCCGACGGCCAACGTCGCCCCGCCGATGCATGCGGCGATCCCCGCCGACGGGGTGTACGCGTGCTGGTTCACCGTGATCGGACCCGGCGCGACCCTGGGGCAGGTCGAGCACGGCAAACGCTACGAGGCCGCCGTCTCGGTGGGGACCAACCCCACCTTCTCCGGCCGGGCGCGCACCGTCGAGGCCTTCGTCCTCGACACCGAGGCCGACCTCTACGGCCAGTACGTCGCGGTCGACTTTGTCGACCGCATCCGTCCGATGACCCGGTTCGACTCGATCGACGAGTTGGTGAAGGCGATTGCCGAGGACGTCGACCAGACGCGGGTCATCCTCGCCAAGCAGGTGGGGTAGCCGAGGGTGTCGGGGGCTCGTCTGACGCAGGTGATCTGCGGTGTGGTGGCGATCGTGTCCGGTCTTGCGGTGATCGGCCTCAGCGCGGTTCCGTGGCTGGATCTCTCCGAGCTCGGGATGGCGGTGATCAAGCCCAGCGGAATCGGTTGGTATTACGGCGGTGCCAGTCGGTTGACTGTCTCAGTCGGGCTCGGCTGGGCGACCATTCTGTTCGGGTTGGTGGCGGTTCTCGCCGGGGTACTGGCGTTGACCGGGCGGCACCTCGGCGCCGCATTGGTCACCGGTGCCGGCGTTGCGACGCTCGTCGCATCGGCGGGTGCCGCGGTCTTCCGTGGCAGTCTGGTCATGAATTTTCATCAGTTGGGAGTCGAGTCGCAGATTTCCAGCTTCGTCGCGCTGACCCCGGCGCTGCCCCTGCTGATCATCGCCGGCACCGTGATGGTGGGGGTGGGGCTGGCCGAAGCGCTCTCCGACGGTTCCGGCCGGCGCCCGGTGCCCGCACTCGCCGTGGCGGCGGCCGTCGGGGTCGTGCTTGCCGTCGTCGCGATCGTCGTCGTGTGGTGGTCGTTCAGCCAGCCTGGCGTCCAGGTGGGCGGGTGAGCACCGCGCGGCAATCACCGAGCGTGACCCTGCCGACTATCGAAACCGCCGCGCTGACACAGCGCCGCGTCATGCCAGCGACGGTGGCGATGTTCTTCCTCGCCGGCCTGCTGACCTTCATCGTCGCCGGGATGATCGCCGGCTTCACCGGGCACAGCGACGTGCCCGGCGGACTGCTCGTCGGGATCGCCGTTGCCGGCGGGCTGGTGGGGGCGGGCGGCAGCTACTGGACGTCCTACCGCATCGATCAGCGCATCCTCGCCGACACGACCTTGACGGTGAGCCCCGACGGGTTGGTTCACTCCGACGGGGCGTGCATCATCGCGATGCGGTGGTCGGCGATCCGGCGAATCGGCGAGCACAATCGATCCATGAAGCCCGAACTCGTCGAGGGCCTCCCGTGGCAGCTCGGTGTTCCGTTGAACGCCGCTCGGATCGCAGCGCGCAACACCCCGATGCTGGCGCTTGTCGGCGAGGTCACGATGTCACCCATCCCCGGCGGGTATCGGAGGCTGCAGCGATTGCACGACCGCAACCTCCGCGGCCTGGGCGCCCGGTTGAGCGAGGGGGTGCCCTTGCTCATCGACGACGGGGTCGTCTTCCCCGGCTGCTTCGAGGAGCACTGGCAGACCGGAGTCATCGGGTCGTGGTTGGCGTACTACCGCCGACTTGAACAGTGCGGGGCCGTACGCCTGACCCGTCGGTCTACTGGCCCTTCGTGTAGGGCGACGTCGGCCCGGGAGGCGGGGGCGAGGTCTGCGGCGGGGCAAAAGGCGAGGGGTTTGCCGACGGGGGCGGGGTTGCCGGTTGCTGGGCGGTCGCCCCGAACGGTTGCACGCCAGGAGGTTGAGCCCCGAATGGTCCGGGCGTGGGTTGCCCGGGGAACGGTTGACCGGGCTGCCCGGGCAGCGGCTGGCCGTAGGGTGGGCCCGACCGGGCCTGCGGCGTCAGGTTTCCGGGTGCGGGCTTCTTGTCCGAGGTGGCCAGCGACGCCACCGCCACACCCGCGGCGCCCAGGATCACGAGCGCTCCGAAGCCGATCATGAAATACCCGCCGCGGCGATCGGAACTCAACTGCTGGTCGAAGTCCTTGCGCCCGCCCTTCGACGAGACGCAGTGATCCCCCTGGCTCATGGTGCGACCACCACACGTCGGAGTGGTCTTAGAGGTTTCCCCGACGCCGATCACGACGAGGAAGATTCCGAAGACGAGGCCGAGGACGAGGTACAGGAGAGCTTTCACGGGGCCATGCTAGCGCCCGCGCCGCGGGCGCGTCGGACGAAGGCCCGTTGATCCCGTCCGGGGATTTGGGGCGCGACCTGCGGCGCTGGTAGATTGTCTGCTCGGTGCTGCTGCAGTCCGTGGCGGCGCACCACCCGGCGGATGGTTCCGGCGGGATTCACTGGACACGGCACTGGAATACAAAGGAGCGCAGCCATGTCGCTGACCGCTGACGAGAAGAAGACCATTCTGGCCGAGTACGGCCTGCACGAGACCGACACCGGGTCGCCGGAGGCCCAGGTCGCGCTGTTGACCAAGCGCATCCAGGACCTCACCGAGCACCTGAAGGAGCACAAGCACGACCACCACAGCCGCCGCGGCCTGTTGCTGCTGGTCGGCCGTCGCCGTCGTCTGCTCAAGTACGTCGCCAAGGTCGACGTCGAGCGCTACCGCTCGCTGATCGAGCGCCTCGGCCTGCGCCGCTAGGCTTTCAGTTCACACTAGGCTTTCAGTTCACACGGACCGGCCGCATCCCCGAAAGGTGGTGCAGCCGGTCCGTTTTTGCGTGGGCGGGTCAGGGACCGACCAGCAGAAATGCGTTGCCTTCATCACCACGCCAACTGAAGAATGGCCGCATGCCGTCAACAACAATCGACGTTCGCAAACGGTGGTCTGACGACGACGTGGTCGCCATCATCGACGCGGTTCACGCCGCGCTCGTGGCAGCCTTTCATATTCCCGAGAACGACAAGCACGTTCGATTGGTCGAACATCTCCCGCACCGTCTCGCGTATCCACCGTCGCTCGCCCAACCCGACTTGATGACGCTGGTCACGATTGACTGCTTCGCCGGCCGTTCGGTAGACGCGAAGCGGATCCTGTATCGGGAGATCGTCCGGCGCTTGTCGGCATGCGGCATCCCTGCCGACCACATCACCATCACCGTGCGCGATGTGCCGATGGAGAATTGGGGTATTCGCGGCGGTCAAGCCGGGTGCGATGTCAACGTCGGGTTCGACGTCAACGTGTAGGTGTCGTCAGCGCCAGCCGAGCTCGGGTGCGACGTGGGTCAGAATCGACTCGATGACGTGGGCGTTGTAGTCGACGCCGAGTTGGTTGGGCACCGTCAGGAGCAGGGTGTCGGCGGCGGCGATGGCCTCGTCTTGGCGGAGCTGTTCGACGAGGACGTCGGGTTCGGCGGCGTAGGTGCGACCGAAGGTCGAGCGGATGTTGTCGATGATGCCGACGTGGTCGTCGTCGGGCCGGCCGCCGAAGTAGGCGCGGTCCGTGTCGTTGACCAGGGCGAAGATGCTGCGGCTCACCGATACCCGGGGTTCGCGCTCGTGTCCGGCCTCGGTCCAGGCGTCGCGGTAGCGCTGAATCTGTTCGGCCTGCAATTGGTGGAAGGGCACGCCGGTCGCCTCGGTCAACAGGGTGGAACTCATCAGGTTCATGCCCTGCTCGGCGGTCCACTCTGCGGTGGCGCGGCTGCCCGCACCCCACCAGATCCGATCGCGCAGCCCCGCGGAGTGGGGTTCGAGTCGGAGTAGACCAGGGGGATTGGGGAACATCGGTTGCGGATTTGGCCGGGCGAATCCCTCGCCCTCGAGCACTTTGAGGAACACGTCGGTGTGTTGGCGGGCCATATCGGCGTCGCTCTCGTCGTCGCCCGGGACGTAGCCGAAGTACTTGTAGCCGTCGATGACCTGCTCGGGGGAGCCTCGGCTGACGCCCAACTGTAGGCGCCCCCCGGCGATGAGGTCGGCCGCTCCCGCGTCTTCGGCCATGTAGAGGGGGTTCTCGTAGCGCATGTCGATGACGCCGGTGCCGATTTCGATGGTGCTCGTCTTGGCGCCGATCGCCGAGAGCAGGGGGAAGGGCGAGGCGAGTTGGCGGGCGAAGTGGTGGACGCGGAAGTAGGCGCCGTCCGCGCCGAGCTCCTCGGCGGCCACCGCCAAGTCGATCGACTGCAGCAGTGCGTCCGATGCGGTGCGGACCTGCGAGCCAGGGGCGGCCGACCAGTGTCCGAAGGACAAGAATCCAATCTTCTTCATACTCCACTTAACCGGACTGAGGTCCGGTTATATTCCTCGATTGGCGGGTTGTGTGGTCGGCGTCCACCTTCGTTCCTTCGAACAGGCATGCGAGTTCTGTGGTATCATGGCAGGTGAGAGGCGGTGAAATCCGATGAACGACCTTGACCTTCCGAGTCTTGATTCGCCGGGTTTTGATCTGCCCGAGTCGCCGGTGGAGTTGGTGGCGTTGCTGGGTGCGACGGTGCAGCGGTTGGGGTCGGCGGTGTGGGCCGCGGAGACCGAGGATGATTTGCTGGTCGCCGCCCGTGGTCTCGAGTCGGCTCGTCGTGCCCAGCTTGGGGTGGATGCGCAGTTGTTCACCGAGATCAGCGACCGCAGCGCGTATGCCCGGGATGGATTCACCCATCCGATTCTGTGGTTGGCCAAGGGGCTGCGGTTGGGGCGCAGCGAGGCCAAGCGGCGTGCCCGGCGGGCGGAGAAGATTGCCCGGCTGACCGGGATGACCGGTGAGACGATGGCGCCGAAGTTTCCGGCGACCGCGGCGGCGGTGGCCGCCGGAACGATCTCGGGTGCCCATGTCGACGAGATCGCCGACGTGATGCGCCGGGTGCCTTGTGTCGTGCCGGAAGACGTGGTCGCCCGTGTTGAGGAAGACCTGGCCGCGATGGCGACGACGCTGACCCCGCAAGAACTGCGCAAGGCGGGAATCGCCTTGTTGAACTATCTGGACCCCGACGGGGCGTTGTCGGAGGAACGGGATCGCAGTCGGAATCGGAGCCTGTCGATCGGGGCGCAGGACATCCGGTTGATGTCGAAGCTGACCGCGAACCTCACGCCGACGGTGCGGGCGAAGTTCGAGTTGATCCTGGCGAACTGGGCCGCGCCGGGAATGAACAATCCCGACGATGACCCCTCGCTGCGGCTGACCGGTTCGGCCGCCGACCTCGACACCGCCGATGAGGTGGTTGCCGAGCGGGTGGCGCAGGCGCGGCGGCGTGATCATCGCAGTCCCGAGCAGCGCAATCATGACGCCTTGGAGGCGATGTGTGATTTCATCACCAGCCGCGGTGGTTTGGGCATGGGGAAGAAGATTCCCGGACAGTTCATTGTGACTGCGAGCATCGCGGATTTGAAGGCCGGCTGCGGTACCGCCCTGACCTCGACGGGAACACTGATCCCGGTCGGCGAGCTGGTCGAGGTGGCCGCCCGGTTGGATCCGTCGCTGGTGGTGTTTCGCGATCACACCCGCGAGGTCCTCTACTACGGACGGGCGCGGCGGTCGGCGACATTCGCCCAGCGTTGCGCGTTGTTCGCCCGTGACCGAGGTGATTCCCATCCCGATTCGGATACCCCGTTCATCTATACGCAGGCCCACCATCTGCCCGATTGGGCCAAGGGCGGGCAAACCGACATCGACAAACTCACCGCAACCAGCGGCCGCAACAACCGGGCCGTCGGCGACCAGCCGCGCCAGTGGGAGACGGTCTACCGGACCAGCGGCCCCCACACCGGCTGCGTCGGCTGGCGGCTGCGTGACCATCCCGGCCCGCCGGGAGTGTTGCGCGTCAACGGCGCCCATCACCCCGACGATCTGGCCCGCGACACCATCCGCCGGATCCGCGGCAGCCGGGGCAAAGGGTCCGCCCACGCCGACCCGCCCACCGATACCGCTGCCTCGCCGATCGAAACCCGGTACTGCAGCCGCCTGGGCTACACCGAACTCTGACCACCCGCCGTGCCCATCCGACGCGCCCCGAGCGCTGGGCAGGAGTTTTATCCATTGCGGGTGATAAACTGCACGGCGGAGCATCGCACAATGCCGATGTCACCCCGAACTGCTGGACAGATCGAATCAGATCGGTCCTCGGTAGTGGCCGCCGGAACGAGCGGAATCATCCTCACCTTCCGGCTGCTTCGATCGAAGGCCGTCTGCACCGCATGCGTCGCATGCCCGCCCAGCTAACCGTGGCGATTCTCGTGCATTCTCTGCGCCTGCCTCCCGGCACCGAGCCGCGCTTGCGCGCACCGTCGGTGCCGTTACGCATATCCAACGGCGCCGCTAGAACCGGCGCGCCGAATCGAAGGGAAACACCCCAACACATGTCTGACACCACCGACGTCTACGAAGACGACGTCACCGAAGCAACCGCGATCATCGACAACGGCAGCTTCGGCACCCGCACCATCCGCTTCGAGACGGGCCGCCTGGCCCAGCAGGCCGCCGGCGCCGTCGTGGCCTACCTCGACGAGGAGACCATGATCCTGTCGACGACGTCGGCGTCGAAGGCGCCGAAGGACCACTTCGACTTCTTCCCGCTGACCGTCGACGTCGAGGAGCGGATGTACGCCGCGGGACGTATCCCCGGATCGTTCTTCCGCCGCGAGGGCCGCCCGTCGACCGACGCGATCCTGACCTGCCGCCTCATCGACCGCCCGCTGCGCCCGTCCTTCGTCGACGGCCTGCGCAACGAGATCCAGGTCATCGAGACCATCCTCTCGCTCAACCCGAACGACCTGTACGACGTCGTCGCGATCAACGCCGCCTCCGCGTCGACCCAGATCGCGGGCCTGCCGTTCTCCGGCCCCGTCGGCGGTGTGCGCGTCGCGCTGATCCCGACCGACGAGAACAAGGCCGGCCAGTGGGTCGCCTTCCCGACCGTCGAGCAGCTCGGCGGCGCCGTCTTCGACATGGTCGTCGCCGGTCGCATCACCTCGGGCTCGGGGGACACCGCCGACGTCGCGATCATGATGGTCGAGGCCGAGGCCACCGAGAACGTCCTCGAAATCATCGCCGGTGGCGCGCAGGCGCCGACCGAGGAGATCGTCGCCGAGGGCCTCGAGGCCGCCAAGCCGTTCATCGCCCGGCTGTGCGAGGCGCAGAAGCGCCTGGCCGACGCCGCGTCGAAGGAGACCGGCGAGTTCCCGCTGTTCCCGCCGTACGAGAGCGACGTGTACGAGGCCGTCGAGGCCGCCGGGTCGGACAAGCTCGCCCAGATCCTCACGATCGCCGGCAAGCAGGAGCGCGACAACTCGACCGACGAGCTCAAGGCCGAACTGCTCGAGCAGCTCGGTGCCCAGTTCGAGGGCCGCGAGAAGGAGATCGGCGCCGCGTACCGGTCGCTGACCAAGAAGCTCGTCCGCCAGCGCATCCTGACCGACCACTTCCGCATCGACGGCCGCGGCATCACCGACATCCGTGCGCTGTCGGCCGAGGTCGCGGTCATCCCGCGTGCCCACGGCAGCGCCCTGTTCGAGCGCGGCGAGACCCAGATCATGGGTGTCACCACGCTGGACATGATGAAGATGGCCCAGCAGATCGACTCGCTGGGACCGGAGACCTCCAAGCGCTACATGCACCACTACAACTTCCCGCCGTACTCGACCGGTGAGACCGGCCGCGTCGGCTCGCCCAAGCGCCGCGAGATCGGCCACGGCGCGCTCGCCGAGCGTGCCCTGGTGCCGGTGCTGCCCAGCGTCGAGGAGTTCCCGTACTCGATCCGCCAGGTGTCCGAGGCGTTGGGCTCCAACGGCTCGACCTCGATGGGCTCGGTGTGTGCTTCGACGCTGTCGCTGCTCAACGCCGGCGTGCCGCTGAAGGCGCCGGTTGCCGGCATCGCGATGGGCCTGGTCTCCGACGAGGTCAGCATCGACGGCAAGACCGAGACCCGCTACGTCGCCCTGACCGACATCCTCGGAGCCGAGGACGCCTTCGGCGACATGGACTTCAAGGTCGCCGGCACCAAGGACTTCGTCACCGCGCTGCAGCTCGACACGAAGCTCGACGGCATCCCGTCGAAGGTGCTGGCCGGTGCGCTGAGCCAGGCCCGCGACGCGCGTCTCACCATCCTCGACGTGATGGCCGAGGCCATCGACGAGCCGGATGAGATGAGCCCGTACGCGCCGCGGATCACCACCGTCAAGATCCCGATGGACAAGATCGGCGAGCTGATCGGCCCCAAGGGCAAGACGATCAACGGCATCACCGAGGAGACCGGCGCCAACATCTCGATCGAGGACGACGGCACCGTGTTCGTCGGCGCGACCGACGGCCCGTCGGCCCAGGCCGCGATCGACAAGATCAACGCCATCGCCAACCCGCAGCTGCCGAAGGTCGGCGAGCGCTTCCTGGGCACGGTCGTCAAGACCACCGCCTTCGGTGCCTTCGTCTCGCTGCTGCCGGGTCGCGACGGGCTGGTGCACATCTCCAAGCTGGGCAACGGCAAGCGCATCGACAAGGTCGAGGACGTCGTCAACGTCGGTTCGAAGCTGCGCGTGGAGATCACCGACATCGACGAGCGCGGCAAGATCAGCCTCGTCCCGGTCGCCGACGATGCCTCGTCGGAGCCGGCTGACGCCTGATAGCCCGGGCTTCGGCCCGTACGCGTGAGCAACCTCCGGCCCGCACCACCTCGGTGGTGCGGGCCGGAGTCGTTCTACCTGCCGCAGCCCGGCTATCCGACGACGATGTCACGCCGGGTCATGCGCGCCAGGCCGAATGCGGCACCACCGACGGCGATGGCGACGAGTACGGCCGCTGCGCCCCACGGCATCCAACCGCCGACGTCACCGCTGACCGCGTGGGGACCGTGGCCGAACAGCGCGGCGCTGCGCAGCCAGTCGGGCAGTTTGACCAGGTCGGCGAAGACGGCGACGAATCCGCTCCACGCGACCACGGCCCACACCAGCGCGGGGAGCCGCCGCAGCGACCCGACCGCGGCGGCGGCGAGGCCGACCGCCGCCACCACCCCGGGCAGTTGGGCCAGGGGATAGGCGAGGGCCCATCGGGCGGCCTCGGCGTCGGCGACCGCGAGGGTCACCACCGCCTGGACCGCCGATCCGACAGCGAGGAGCACCGTCGAGCCTGCGGCGGCGAGGAGCAGCCTCGCCATCAGGGGGGCGGTGCGCCGAACCCCGGTGGCCAGCTCGGTGTCGAGGAGGCCGTCCCGCTCGTCGGCGACGGAACCGAGGATCGTCTGCACGCCGTAGACCATGGGAAGCACCGCGATGAAGACATAGCTGAACGAGAAGTACTGGCGCTCCGGGTCCGTCGCCGAGGACAAGTCGTCGAACATCGAACCGGTGGCCGAATCGCTCCCGGCCAGGGTGATGAGCGCGTGGCTCATCCCGCCGAACAGCGCCGCTATTCCGACTACCGGCACACACCACAGGATCAGCGAATCGCGGCCGAGTCGCCACGCCAGCCCCCACGACGAGACCGACGCCAGCCGGTGCGGGCGGTGCGGTGGCGGGGCAAGCAGCCCGGCACCGAATTCGCGGCGGGCATGCAAGGCGAAGGCGGCGGCGAACAGCGCCGCCGCGACGAGCGCCGCGCCCACCAGCGGCGCCGGGTCGTTCGTCGTGTACGGCGCCGCGGCGTCCTTGAGGCCGAACCAGCTGATCGCCCGCAACCAGTGCCAGGGCGTCAGATCCGCGCCGACGCGCGCGGCGAACCCGGTCGCGACCACCGCCCATGCCGCGCGCCGCGTCGACGACGCGTCCCAGAACAGCTCGGACACCACCAGGGTGGTGGCGCCGATGCCGATTCCGGTCAGAGTGACGACCAGGCCGAATACCGTTGCACCGGCAAGGGTCAGCTCGGTGGAGCCGATGGCCTGCAGGGCCAACACGCCTCCCGCGCCGATGCCGAGCAGCGCGCTGGCCGCCACGACCACGGCGGTGACCGCCGCCGTCGGGGTCCACCGGCCCAATCCCGCGGCGGCCACCGTCTCGGATCGGCCCAGATCCTCGTCGACCCGGGTCATCGCCACGACGAGGGTGAGCATCATGACGCTGGTCAACACGATCACATAGGTACCCATCTCCCACTGCGCCAGCTGGCCGAGTGTCCCGGGCCGCGGGAGGTGACCGTAGAGGACCTTGGTCGCGTCGTTGTCGCGGAGACTCTCGACCAGGGGGCCGCGGGAGGCGAGGTCGGGGTAGGTGGTGGCGTAGCTCGGTGCGGTTACCGCGACCAGCGCGATGATCGGCACCATCCAGCACGCGAGCCGCAGGCGATAGCGGCGAAGCGTCAGGCGCAGGAGCGGACCGAGACCGCGCACACCCGAACCGGCGAGAGGGACGGCGGCCGCCGTCGCGGAGTGGGTCGTCATGGCGCCTGCGTCCGGTAGTGGCGCAGGAAGAGCTCCTCCAGACTCGCCGGCGCGCAGGTCACGTCCATGACCCCGTGTGCGGCAAGAATGCCGAGGACGCGGGGAACATCGGCTCGCGGAACATCCCACCCGATTCCATCGGACCCCGATTCCGGTGCCGAGGGGGTCAGGCCGAGCGCGGCGACGTCGTCGATCACGTCGGGAATGCGGGCCCCTCCGACGCGAATCGTCGTCGCGGACAGGTGTCGCAGCGCGTCGAGCGGTGCCGACTCGACCTGCCGGCCGTCCTTGATGATGGTCACGTAGTCACAGAGCCGATCGACCTCGGCGAGGATGTGACTGGACAACAGGACCCCACGCCCGTCCGCGGCCGCCTGCGCCACCAGCGAACCGAACACCCGCTCCATCAGCGGATCGAGGCCCGAGGTCGGCTCGTCGAGGATCAGCAGCTCGGTGGGGGCGGCGAACGCCGCGATGAGCGCGAGTTTCTGTCGGTTGCCTTTGGAATAGGCGCGCACCTTCTTGCCCGGGTCGAAACCGAAGCGCTCGATCAGCTCGGCCTCGACGCCGGGCCGACGGGCACCGCGCAGGCCGGCCAGGGCGTCGAGGACTTCCGCCCCGGTCAGATTCGGCCAGAAGGCGACATCGCCGGCGATGTAGGACAGACGGCGGTTGATGGCGGCCGCGTTGCGGGCCGGATCGGCACCGAGCACGCTGACCGAGCCGGCGTCGGCGCGGTAAAGGCCCAGAAGGGTGCGGATCGTGGTCGACTTCCCGGCGCCGTTCGGCCCGAGGAAGCCGTGCACCTGGCCGGGGGTGACCGCGAGGTCCAGGCCGGCGACGGCGGTGAACCCGCCGAAGCGCTTCACCAGCCCCGTGACATCGATCTGGTTCATCGAGTGCCTCCTGACGCGTTGGGATCGGTCCCGGCCCGGAACCGGTCGAGCCAGTCGGCGACGACGGTCTCCGCGTCGAGCTCGGGGAAGCCGACAGCGGCCAGTCGGCGCAGCAGATCGCCGGCGGTATCGATTTCGTCGACCTCGTCGAATGCCGCGGCCAGATCGGCAACCGCGGGTGGAAGCATCCCGCGCACGGCGAGCACGATGGCCATCGCCCGCTCGGATTCGACGGCCCGGCGGGAGGCCGCGTCGGGCATGCGGTCCACGAGGCGCCGATAGAGGCTGGAGAGTTCGGCAGGCAGCGGCGACACATCCGCGCCGCGCCGCGCACGCTCGATCAACGCGGAGACGCGGGTCCGCTTGGTCTGCAGGATCTCGATGTGTTGATCGATATCGGACAACACATCGGTCAACTCGCCGATGACCGGCGGAATCTCGAGCAGCCCGAGTTGGTGGTAGTGGCGGACCGTGCGGACGGTGGTGTCGGCCAGGTCGGCGACCTCGGAGACCTTCATACCTCCATCGTGCGCCGTGACGTTACGTCACAGTCAGGGGTTGCGCCGGGGCGTACGGTGAGGACATGGGTGCGACGACGGTCATCATCGGCGGCGGGCTTGCGGGAGCAAAGGCCGCCGAGGCATTGCGGGACAAGGGATACGACGGCACGGTGGTGCTGATCGGGGCCGAGGCCCACCTGCCCTATGAGCGGCCGCCCTTGTCCAAGGGGTATCTCGCCGGCTCCGACGACCGCGACTCGGTCTTCGTCCACGACCGGGAGTGGTACGACGACAAGAACGTCGACCTGCGCATCGATGTCACTGCCACGCGAATCGACCGAGAGGCCAAGGCGGTCCACCTGTCCGACGGCACCGCGGTCGACTACGACAAGGTGGTGCTCGCCACCGGCTCGCGGCCGCGGCACTTCCCGGGCGATCCCGATGTCCAATACCTGCGCACCCTCGACGATTCGGAGTTGCTGCGCGAACGCCTCGGCGAGGGAAAGTCGCTGCTCGTCGTCGGCGCCGGCTGGATCGGGCTGGAGGCGGCTGCCGCGGCGCGGACCCTGGGCACCGCGGTCACCGTCGTCGAACCGGAAGACGTGCCGCTGGCCCGGGTGCTCGGTGCGGAGCAGGGGGGCGTGATCGCCGACCTGCACCGCCGCCACGGCGTCGACCTGCGACTCGGGGTGGGGGTCAAGGCCATCGAATCCGGCGCGGTGACCACCGACGACGGCGAGACGCTGCGGGCCGACCCCATCCTGGTGGGCATCGGCGCCGAACCCGAGGTCGCGTTGGCGCGCGAGGCCGGGCTGGCGGTCGGCAACGGGGTCGACGTCGACGCCCGGTTGCGGACCTCCGATCCCGATATCGTCGCCGTCGGCGACATCGCCAACCACGACCATCCGATCTTCGGTCGGATCCGCATCGAGCACTGGGCCAACGCACTCAACCAGCCGGCCGTCGCGGTGGCCAATCTGCTGGGCGGCAACGAAGCCTACACCCGGCTGCCGTACTTCTACACCGACCAGTACGAGTTCGGCATGGAGTACCGCGGCCACGCCGCCGGCGACGACGAGTTGGTGGTGCGCGGCTCGGTCGCCGACTTGGAGTATCTCGCGTTCTGGCTCGCCGACGGTGTCGTCCGGGCCGGGATGAACGTCAACATCTGGGACCAGGGCGACGACATCGCCGCCCTCGTCCAGTCGCAGCGCATCGTCGACCCGGCCCGGCTCGCCGACGCGTCGATACCGCTCGCCGACGTCTAGATCGCGGGGCGGGGGTAGGGCTCAGCCGACGGTGATCGGGCCGGTGGTGCCGGTGAACGACCGCAGCGACCCCGACGCCGACTTCGCGTCGCCGAAATAGCGGATGCGGTAGACGCCCGACGCGCCGCGGGGGATGCGCCAGGTGATGGTGATCGTCGACGCCGACGGGCTGGCGCCCGGGCGCTCCCACTTCAGCTCCGTCGACTCGTGGTCGTCGTCGTAGGCGGTGGTCCACCCGGTGGCCGTGCGCTTCTCGACGGCGAAATACCCGGCGGTGTGGCGGCCGCGGCGGATCCGGTTGGTGGGGAAGGCGCCGCAGAAGGCCGCGGTGACGGTGTCGCCGCCGTGGGCGCGGCTGCGCGGCGCGGAAACCACCTCGCCGAACCGGCGCCCGGGCATCGGGGTGTCGGCCGGTTGGGTGCCCAACAAATCCGGCTGGGCACCGGAGTGGTCGGCCGGGCGCGGTCCGCGGCCCAGTCGGGTGCCGCGCGCCATCGCGGCGGCCATGGCGTGGAACTCCTGTTGATAGGCGCACAGCGTCCAGCGGCCGAATAGGGTTTCCCCGCCTTCATACTGCTGGGAGACATATTCCTCGGGGGTGGTCACGTACTGGCTGTAGCCGTTGGCGTACCCCTGGACCAGGACGTTGGCCAGCGGAACGTGCAGCGCATCGGCGACGACGCGGCGGATCCGCAACCCGGCCACGATCGTCACCTCGGCGGGCACCGATGCGAGCACCAGGTCGCCGACGCGGAGCAACTGCAGCGGAAGAGTCTGCTCGATCCAGGGGCGCGGCGGCAGGATGCCGAGCGGGAACAGGATCGCCTTGGGGGCCTGGGAGTCGACGATCCACGGACCGGGCGTCGGGGTGGCGCCGGCGCCGAGTGCCATCGCGAGTTCGTTGCGCACCCCCTCGTTGAGGAAGGAGAGCTGGCTGCGGGTGTTCTCCTCTTGGGCGGTGGCGGCCGCGGCCGCACCCATCATGGCCGGCGAGGTCCGCACCGCCTTCCCGTGCGGGGTGAAGTCGCCGGACACGACCACGTTCGAGAGGTCGACGTACCGGGTCGCGGAGTCGACGCCGCCGCGCGACATCGGCCGAGCCGAGCCGAGGGCCTCCTGTGCGGCACGGTCCTGGCGGCGGCCGATGATGACCCGGTTGGCCCGGTGGTCGTGGGTGGGGCCGCCGGGGTGCATCTTGCGCAGCCACAGGTTCGGCGACATGTCGCCGGCGTTGGTCTGCGCGTGGGCGCTGACCAGGCCGGGATCGCGCTGCTCGGCGAGATAGGCGGCGTAGCCCTTGTTGTCGGAGGAGATGAGGAAATTGGCGTCGGTCAACGAGGTGCCGTGAGTGGCGAACCAGGTGATCTCGCCGATCACCCGACCACCCTGGCGCAGGCGCACCGCGGTGACCTGCGGGTCGATACGTTCGGGGAAGTGGCGCTGATCGGCGCGCGGGTTGAGGACGAAGGCCTGGGCGGATCGGTTGGCACTGGCGTTGTGGAGCTCGCCGTGCCCGAGTTCGACGGTGCCCGGGGCGAGGCTGTCGTGCGCCTGGGCGACGGCGTCGAGCAGGCCGGCCAGCTCGGCGGCGAACGAGTTGCGGCGGTGTCCCTTGGCGGCGAGGACATACGCGTAGTCCCACGACGTGCCGCCGCAGGAGTTGTGGTTGTGCGTCGCGTTGATGTTGACGTTGTGGACGTTGTAGGTCGAGCCGTACCGTTTGGCGAGCTCGGCGAGCAGGGTCGAGTGGTGCGAGGTGAACACGCACGCCAGGTCGGCGGTGATGAACAGGACGCGGCGGCCCGTCGCGGCGTCGGCGATGATGAACGCCCGGGCCCAGGTGCGCTGCAACAGCCCGTTGGCGACCTGGTCCATGTCGGAGTAGCCCATCATGCCCTGACCGGCGATCGCCCCGGTCAGATCACCCTTGCCGGCGCCGACGAGGTAGCCGCCGGGCTCGGCCGCCGCGGTGCCCGCGGTACCCGCGACCCCCGCCAGACCCGCGCCGACCGCGGTGGCGGCCGACGCCTGTAGGAATCCGCGCCGTGAGATTGCGGTCATGACACCCCCGAGTGGTTCGTTTCGCATTGAGACGAAGGGTATCCGGACGGTGTTTCCGTCCTGTCACAGCCCGCCGGATAGGGTTTCGGTGTGGCTACCGGAACCCCTGCGACGACGGCGTTGCGCGCGGCCGGCGTGCCGTTTGAGATCCACGCCTACGTCCATGACCCGCGGGCGAAGTCCTTCGGTTTGGAGGCGGCCGAGGCGTTGGGCGTGGCGGCTGAGCGGGTGTTCAAGACACTGCTCGTCGACGTCGACGGCGAGTTGTGCGTCGGGATCGTGCCGGTAACCACCGAGCTCGACCTCAAGGCGGTGGCGGCGGCGCTCGGCGGGAAGCGGGCACGGATGGCCGAGGCGGCGGCGGCACAACGGGCCACCGGCTACGTTCTCGGCGGGATCTCGCCGATCGGGCAGAAGCATGCGCACCGCACGGTGCTCGACGAGACCGCCGACCTGTGGGACACCGTGTTCGTCTCCGGGGGCCGTCGCGGTCTGGACGTCGAAATCGCCCCCGACGACCTCGTCGCGCTGACCGGGGCGCGTCGGGCCGCGATCGGTTAGCCGCCCAGCTGGGCGCGGGTGACCTGGGACAGGCCCTCGTTCACGTCGTGGCGTGCCAGTTATGGGCGGATTGCGCGCACGACGGGTGGAATCGGCGACGCCGGTTGGCAATTGTGGTGCCGCATCGGCCTTGTCGGGGCCGCGATACCGATACGCTCGAGCCCATGAACGTGGACGAGTACATGAGCCATGACGCAACCGGGTTGGCGGAGTTGGTGGCGGCCAAGGAGGTGACGCCGGCCGAGCTGTTGGACCTGGCGCGCAAACGCGCCCAGCAGGTCAACGGGAAGCTCAACGCGATCGTCATCAACGTCGACATCGAGGCCGACGCGCAGGTCGCCGGTGATCTCTCCGGCCCGTTTGCCGGGGTGCCCTTTCTCATCAAAGACTTGCACCAGGAATACAAGGGCTATCCGACGACTTCCGGCTCGCGGGCGCTGCGGGACTTCGTCGCCGCCGAGAACGCCTTGATCACCGACCGCTTCCTCGAGGCGGGCCTGGTCGTCTTCGGTAAGACCAACACCCCGGAACTGGGGTCCAAGGGGATCACCGAGTCGACGCTGTGGGGGCCGTGCCGCAACCCGTGGGACACCTCCCGCACCCCGGGCGGATCGTCGGGCGGGTCGGCGTCGGCAGTCGCGGCCGGGGTCGTCCCCGCCGCCGGGGCCAACGACGGCGGCGGTTCGATCCGCATTCCAGCGGGTTGCACCGGGTTGGTCGGGCTGAAGATGACCCGCGGTTTGGCGCCGTACGGCCCACAGACCGGTGAGCCGTTGTTTGGGTTGGCCACCGACGGTGTGGTGTCGCGGACGGTGCGCGACACCGCCGGACTGCTCGACGCCGTCATCGGCCGCAACCGGGCGGCGGACTTCCAGGCGGCACTGCCGTCCCGCAAGTTCGCCGAGGTCATCAAGAAGCAGCCGCGCAAGCTCAAGATCGGCTACTCGGCACGCTCGTCGATCATCGAGCGGCCCGACCCGGAGGCGGTCAACGCGGTGACGAGCACCGCCGAACTGCTCGCCGACCTCGGCCACAAGGTCGAAGAGGTCCGGCCGCCCTACGACGACAAGGCGTTGGCCGAAACGTTCTTGACCATCTGGTTCGCCCAGCTCGAGGGTCAGATCGCCGAGATCAAGGCGACCACCGGTGCCAAGGACGGCGACTTCGAGCCGGACACCCTGGCCGTCGCGGAGATCGGGCGGGCCAACGGGGTGGCCGCACTGATGCGGGCATTGCACAAGGTCACCGAGTACACGCAGCAGATGGAGGCGTTTTACGCCGACTACGACTTCTTCCTCACCCCGACGATGTCGCGCCCGCCGATCCCGATCGGCCAACTCGACACCCCGGCCCCACTGCAGGTGGCCGCTCGGGTGGTGCACCGGGTCCACGCCGGCAAGGCACTCGTGCGCACCGGGGTGATCGACCAGATGATCAACGAGAACCTCGGCTGGGTCCCCTACACCCAGCTGGCCAACATGACCGGGCGTCCGGCGATCACCGTCCCCGTCTATTGGACCGACGCCGGGCTGCCGCTCGGCGTGCAGTTCAACGGCACGCTCGGTTCCGACGGCACCCTCTTGCAACTGGCGGCCCAGATGGAGGAGGCGGCGCCCTGGATCCAGCGCTTCCCGGCGGAGCCGAAGCACCACCTCGCGTCCTGAGCGGCCGCCGCACCGGCCGGCGACCGGCGGTCACTAGACTCGATACGACCAGTGACTTCAGGAGAGGGTGACAGTGGCGGACAACATTCGCGTCGGGGTACTCGGCAGCAGGGGCAAGGTGGGGCAGGCCATCGTCGCCGGGGTCGAGGCGGCGCCGGACACCGACTTCACCGTCGGCGTCGACAAGGACGATTCGCTGTCGGCCTTCGTCGACTCCGATACCGCCGTTGTGGTGGACTTCACCCATCCCGACGTCGTGATGGGCAACCTGGAGTTCTTGGTGGCCAACGGGATTCACGCCGTCGTCGGCACCACGGGCTTCACCGCCGAGCGGATCGCGCAGGTGCGCGAATGGGTGGCGGCCAAGCCGGGCGTCGGGGTGCTGATCGCCCCCAACTTCGCCATCGGCGCCATCCTGTCGATGCACTTCGCGCAGCAGGCCGCCCGGTTCTTCACCTCCGCGGAGGTCATCGAACTGCACCACCCGGCCAAGGCGGACGCCCCGTCGGGTACCGCGGGCCGGACCGCGGAGCTCATCGCCGCGGCCCGCGCCGAAGCCGGCCTGGCGCCGATGCCGGATGCGACCTCGACCGGCCTGGACGGCGCGCGCGGCGCCCTCGTCGGCGATGTGCACGTCCACTCGGTGCGGCTCGCCGGCCTGGTGGCCCACCAGGAGGTGCTGTTCGGCACCCAGGGGGAGACGCTGACCATCCGCCACGACTCGATGGACCGGACCTCGTTCGTGCCCGGTGTGCTGCTGGGGGTGCGCGAGATCGGCGGCCATCCGGGCCTGACCGTCGGGCTCGACCAGTTCATGAACCTGTAGGAGAACGCCATGAGCGCCGACGCGGACAAGCGCAGCGCGCTGCCGACCCTGCTGATGATCGGCTTCCTCGTCATCGGCCTGATCATGTACATGGCCATCCTCGGATGGCGCGGGGTGCAGCTCATCGCGGCTGGGACCCCCGTCGGCGTCGGGGTGGGCCTGGGCGTGCTGATCCTGCCCGTCCTCGGGGCGTGGATGATCTATTCGACGCTGTCGGCCGGACTCTGGCACCAGCGCCTCGGCGCGGCGGCCGACGCACTGGGGCGGGACCTCGACGTGTCGTCGCTGCCCCGGCGCCCCTCCGGTCGCCTGGAGCGCGCCGCGGCCGACGAGCTGTTCGAGCAGGTCCGTGCCGAATGGGAGGCCGATCCCGACGATTGGTGCAACACGTACCGGATCGCCCGCGCCTACGACTACGCCGGAGACCGCACGCGGGCACGGGAGATGATGAAGGCCGCCATCACCCAATACCGGGCGGGCGCGGACGAGAAGGCCGGGTAGTCGGCGTGCTCGGCCACACCGAGGCCATCGATGAGGCGGTGCTGCTGTGGACGGGAGTCCTCGAGCGGGTCGGGGCCGCGGATCTGGGCGCCCCGTCCGGCTGCGCCGACTGGAGCAACCGCGAACTGGTCAACCACCTCGTCGGCGGCGGCGACCGCTACGCCATCCTGCTACGCGGCGGCGGCGAGGCGGAGGTGGCCGCCACCCGCAGCACCGACTATCTCGTCGACGGTGATCCCGTCGCGCCGTTCTGGTTGTTCCAGAACGCTTTTCGCGATGCGATGGCCACGGCCGACCTCGACGTCGAGGTCGAGCATCGTGCCGGTTGGCGGCCCGGGCGGCAGCTGGTCGCGATGCGCGTGATGGAACTCGCGCTGCACGCATACGACCTGGCGCAGGGGATCGGGGCCACGTGGGAGCCGTCGGACGGGCTGGTCGAGTACCTGCTCGTCGAGGCCGTTCCGATCCTCGACGAGTTCCGGGGGTGGGGCATGGTCGATGCCGTCGGTGAGGCGGCGTCGCAACGTCCGGTCGACCGGCTGCTGGCCCTGGCCGGCCGGCACTAGGGTCGGGGCAAGACCGCGGAAGGAGCCGTCGTGAAACGACTGTTGATCGTGCACCACACCCCGTCGCCGCACTGCCAGGAGATGTTCGAGGCGGTGGTGGCCGGCGCGACCGATCCCGATATCGAGGGGGTCGAGGTGGTGCGTCGCGCCGCCCTGTCGGTCTCGTCCACCGACTTCCTCGAGGCCGACGGTTATGTGCTGGGCACCCCGGCGAACCTCGGCTACATCAGCGGTGCCCTCAAGCACGCCTTCGACTGCTCTTACTACCAAATCCTCGACTCGACGCGGGGACGCCCGTTCGGCTTGTACCTGCACGGCAACGAGGGCACCGAGGGCGCGGAGAACGCCGTAGACCGGATCACCGCCGGTCTGGGCTGGGAGAAGGCCGCCGCCTACGTGGTCGCGTCGAACAAACCGGACAAGGCCGCGGTGCAGGCGTGCTGGGAACTCGGCGCGACCGTGGCCGCCGGGCTCATGGCGGACTGAACCAGACCGGGCGGGAACGCTTGTGCGGTCGATGGTGACCACATACTGGTCACAATCGACCGCACAAGCACGGGGCTTAGGCGCGGCGGCGGAAATCGACCGGTAGGCCGTCGGCCGGCGTGGGGCCGGTGCCGTAGGTCAGTTGGAGTCGGTAGTCCTCGGGCACCGACCACTCGAAGCGCTGCAGCATCTGGTGCATGATCGCCTTGATCTCCATGCCGGCGAAGTAGAGGCCGATGCACTTGTGCGCGCCGCCGCCGAACGGCGACCAGGCGAAGCGGTGCACCTTGTCCTCGCGGCGTTCGGGGGAGAAGCGCTCCGGGTCCCACTTGGTGGGTTCGGGCCACCACTCGTCGAGCAGCATCGTCGCCCACGGGTGGATGGCCACAAGCGTGCCCTTGGGGATGTACTTGCCGAGGATGTCGGTGTCGCGGATCGCCATCCGGAACAGCATCCCGACGGGGGCGTTCATGCGCAGCGTCTCTTTGAGCGCCAGGTCGAGACTGGGTAGCTTGTCGATGTCCTCGTAGTCGATGGAGGCCTTGCCCAGCGCCAGCGATTCGGCGCGCAGGCGGTCCTGCCACTCGGGGTTGCGGCCGAGGAAGTAGGTGAGCATCGACAAGGCGATCGTGCTGGTGTCGTGGGCCGCCATCATCACGAAGATCATGTGGTTGACGACGTCCTCGTCGGTGAAGGTCTCCCCGTCGTCGCTCTCGGTGTGACACAGGACGGTGAACAGGTCGTCGCCGGTGCCGACCCGCCGCGCCGCGATCTCGGAGCGGAAGTACTCCTGCAGCGCCTCGCGACCCCGCAGGCCCCGCGCCCAGGTGCCGACCTTGATGTCGGCCCGGATCAGCGCCTGTCCACCGCGCACCGCGGCCTCGAACGACGACTCGAGCCGGTGGGCCTCCTTCTCGGTGACCGCGGCGCCCATGAACACCTCGGTGGCCAGAGTCAGTGCCAGGTCCTTGACCCGGGAGTAGACCGGGAAACCGGTACCGACGTCCCAGTTCGCCAGGATCTTGTCGATGTGCGGGGTCATGATCCCGAGGTAGCCGCGCAACCGGGCTGGCGCGAACGCCTGCTGCATGATGCGCCGGTGGTGCATGTGCTCTTCGAAGTCCATGAGCATGATCCCGCGGTGGAAGAACGGGCCGATCATCGGCTCCCAGCCCTGCTCGGAGGAGAACGCCTTCTCTTTGTTCATCCACGCGGCCTCGACCTCGGCCGGGCCGATGAGGGTCACCAGGTTCATGCCGATACTGCGGCCCCAGGAGATGCCGCCGTAGCGCTCATAGCGCTCCATCGACACCTTGAGCGGGTCGTCAAGCATCTCGAAGGCGCTGCCCAGGTACGGCATCCCGGCCTCGCCCATCACCGGTTCGAGTCCCGAACCCGCCGGCGGCTGCGCGAGTGGTGCGGTTCGGCTGGGATAGGCGGAACTGGCCTGGGCCAGTGCGGATCGGATCTTCTTCTTCGCGTCGGACTGGACGTTCTTCAGATTCGGCATCGTCGGCCTCCCCGTGGGCTGGGACCCGATCCATAGGGAATGAAACGGATCAAGACTTCTGTCTCAATACCGAGGGTACGGAGTCCGGGCACCGAAGTCAGCCGTTTCGGCGATCGCGCGGTTCATTGCCCACGCCGCGCCTGCCGCCCGCATCGGGCGGTGCTGGCTAGACTCGGGCCATGAGCGCGTCCATCCCCACGCCGTACGAGGACCTGTTGCGCCACGTGATGGACAACGGCACCCCCAAATCCGACCGCACCGGCACCGGCACCCGCAGTGTCTTCGGGCACCAATTGCGCTACGACCTCAACGAGGGCTTTCCGCTCATCACCACCAAGAAGGTCCACCTGAAATCGATCATCTATGAGCTCCTGTGGTTCCTGCGCGGGGATTCCAACGTGCGCTGGCTGCAGGAGCGGGGGGTCACGATCTGGGACGAGTGGGCCGACGCGGACGGCGACCTCGGCCCGGTCTACGGGGTGCAGTGGCGCTCGTGGCCCACCCCGTCGGGCGAACACGTCGACCAGATCGCCGGGGCCATCGATATGCTCAAGGCCAACCCGGATTCGCGCCGCAACATCGTCTCGGCGTGGAACGTCGGCGAGATCCCGCAGATGGCCCTCCCGCCGTGTCATGCGTTCTTCCAGTTCTACGTCGCCGACGGCAAGCTGAGCTGCCAGCTGTACCAGCGCAGCGCGGACCTGTTCCTCGGCGTGCCGTTCAACATCGCCTCCTACGCGCTGCTGACGCACATGGTGGCGCAGCAGGCCGGGCTCGGGCTCGGTGACTTCGTGTGGACCGGCGGCGACTGCCACATTTACGACAACCACGTCGACCAGGTTGCCGAACAACTGTCGCGCGACCCCTTCCCGTACCCGAAACTGCAGCTGCGGCAGCGGGATTCGATCGACGCCTATGAGTTCGACGACATCGTCGTCGTCGACTACCAGTCCCATCCGGCGATCAAGGCGCCGGTGGCGGTGTGACCCACGGCTGGGTGACGATGCCCACCCGGGTCCAACTGGTGTGGGCACAGGGCCGCGACGGCGCGATCGGCCGGGACAACACCATCCCGTGGCGGGTGCCCGAAGACATGGCTCGCTTCAAGGAGCTGACGATCGGCTACCCGGTGATCATGGGCCGTAAGACCTGGGATTCACTGCCGCCGAAGTTCCGCCCGCTGCCGGACCGGCGCAACATCGTCCTCACCCGCGACGACGCGTGGGCCGCAGAGGGCGCGGTGCGGGCGCGGACCCTCGACGAGGCGCTCGTGCTCGCGCAGGGCGAACCGGTGTCGGTGATCGGCGGGGCCGAGGTCTACCGGGCGGCGATGGACCGTGCCACCGAGTTGCGGGTCACCGAGATCGACGTCGAGGTTCCCGGCGCCGACGCCTTCGCGCCGCCGATCGGCCCGGGTTGGGAGGCCTTCTACACCGGCGACTGGCTCGTCTCGAGGTCCGGGGACCGCTACCGCTTCGTGAACTACCGGCCCGCACGGTAGCAGCATTCTGCGCGCAAAATGCTGACCCGAGATGCGGTGAGGATCTAGCCTCGTCCCATATCGAAAACCGAAGCGAGGAGCGGGGTATGACCATTCTGCGCGGATTTGCCCCCTGGATCGTCTACGCCGTGATCGCCGGGATCAACGACGACTCCTGGCGGTGGGGCGCCGTTGCCGCGGTGGTGCTGGGCCTGGTCCTCATCCTCGACGACCGGCGGCACGGGATCACCCCCGACGCACAGATCCTCGAAATCAATGCCATCGTGTTCTTCGTGATCATCGGCGCGATCGGATTCATCGCCCCCGGTGTGCACCTCCACGAATACGACAGCACCCTGGCCTTCGGCTGGTTGGCATTGACCGCGTGGGGTTCGATGCTGATCGGCAAGCCCTTCACCGAGGGCATCGCCAAGCGCGAGGTTCCCAAGGAGTACTGGGGCTCAGAGAAGTTCCGCCGGATCAACCGGGTGATCACCGCGGTGTGGGCGGCGGCCTTCACGGTGACCGCCATCGCGGTGTGGGGGATCTACCGCCGCAATCTGGGCGACGCCGCCGACGGCATCGCCCAGGCGATCGGCTTCATCGTCCCGATCAGCTTCACGAACTGGTACAAGAGCCGCTCGGCCGGCACCGGGGAACACGCACCGGCGGCGTGACGGGGGGCGACCGACCGAGCGAGTGGCGGCACAGCAGTCCCGCGGCTCGCTGTGGCTGGCGACCAAGTGCCAGTACCGCAGGTTCCTACCCGACCTGACGACGTCCCGACGACAGCGAACGAACGGGGCCGGGCGGCTTGGTGCCCGCGGGGGCGGGATGACAGAGTAGACGGCGGTCTCGGGCAGGAACGGCCTGCCGGTGCACAGAAGAGGACTGATGACGGTGGCGGTTTCGGCGGACGGAAAGTCGTATTCGCTGGTGATGTTCGACCTCGACGACACGCTCGCGGCGTCGAAGAGCCCGTTGAGCGACGACATGGTCGACCTGATGCGGCGCCTCCTGCGCGAGGCGTCGGTCTGCATCATCTCCGGCGGTAACGAGACCCAGTTCCGCAACCAGGTCCTCGGGCGCCTCGGCGCCGTCGACGGGCTGGCCGACCTGCACTTGATGCCCACGTGTGGCACCCAGTACATGCGGTTCGCCGACGGTGACTGGGAGACCGTCTACAAAGAAGACCTCACCGAAGACCAGACGCGGCGCGCGCTGGACGTGGTGGAGACCGGCGCCCGCGAGCTGGGCCTGTGGGAATCACAGACCTGGGGGGACATCCTCGAGGACCGGGGGAGCCAGGTCACGTTCAGCGCGTTGGGGCAGCAGGCGCCCGTTGAGGCGAAGGCCGCCTGGGACCCCGACGGCCGCAAGAAGGAGGCGCTGCGCGCGTACGCCGCCGAGCGGTTGCCGGACCTCGAGGTGCGCAGCGGCGGGTCGACGTCGGTCGACATCACCCGCAAGGGGATCGACAAGGCCTACGGCGCGCGGCGATTGATGGACCTGCTGGGCCTGACGACCCGGGACATCTTGTTCTTCGGCGACCGGCTCGACGAGGGCGGCAACGACCGACCGGTGGCCGACCTGGGCATCGACTCGGTAGCTGTGCACGGGCATGAGGACACCGCGGCGCGATTGCGCGCCATCCTCGGTTAGGCCATTGCTCAGGCGGTGCGCAGCCGCTCGCGCAAGGTGGTGATCTCCGCCTCGCTCAGGCGCAGTCCCTTGCGCAGGTAGCCGTGGAAGCTGCCGTAGTACTGCGTGGCCGCGGCGAACGAGGCGTTCAGCCACTCGATCCGGACACCCTGCAGGGGATCTGCGGGAGAGGTGTGTCGGAACTTGTTCGACGCCAGGTAGTCGCGGTTGACCGTGGCCCGGTCGACGCCGGCGATGGTGAGGAGCATGGCGGCCGTCCACCCGGTGCGGTCCTTGCCCGCCGAGCAGTGGAACAGCGCGGCTTTGCCCTGGCCCAGGGTCGCCGACACCAGGCGCAGGGTGCGGGCGAACTCGGCCCGGGCGTGCGGGTCGGTGACGAACATCCGGTAGCCGGCATTGAGGTCGAGCGCTCCGATGAAGGCGTTCCCGAAGATGTCGGCGTCGTGGTGGACGGCCCGCGGCAGCGGCCGGTCCGGCTGCAGTTGGCGTTCGGGGGCGGTGCGCAGGTCGACGACGGTGGCGACCTGGCGGGCGGCCAGCACGCGCACGTCGCTGGTGGTGAGTTTCGACAGGTTGTCGCTGCGGATCGCGCGCAGCGTGACCGGGTGTCCGTCGGTGGTGCGGTAGGTCGCGAACACCCGGGTGTTTTCGGTGCCCTGCAGCGGGATCAGACGCGGGTCGACGGCGACCCGGTGCGCGGCGGTCGCGGGGGACGGGGCCGCGGCGGCGGGTCCGACCAACGGGACGGTCAGTGCGGCGGCCAGGATCGAGGTGGTCAGCATCGTGGACGTGAGGATTCGGCGGGGGAGCGTGGGAGCCATGGTGTGACGATAACCGGCCGCGGCCGGGTCACGGCTAGTCTGGGTTCGATCAGATTCGAGAACAGAAGGCAGCCCACGGTGTCTGAGATCGTCCCGCTCAAGGTGCAACTCGTCGCATCGACGCAGTTCACCGTCCCCGAGGTCCCCTGGACCACCGACGCGGACGGCGCCGAGGCGCTGATCGAGTTCGCCGGCCGCGCCTGCTACGAGAGCTGGGACAAGCCGAATCCGCGGACCGCGACGAACGCCGGCTACCTGCGCCACGTCTTGGAGGTCGGGCACACCTCGCTCTTCGAGCATGCGACGGCGACGTTCTACATCACCGGGATCTCGCGGTCGTGCACCCACGAGTTGATCCGCCACCGGCACTTCTCCTATTCGCAGCTGTCGCAGCGGTTCGTCCCCGAGCACGACGCGAGCGTCGTCGCCCCACCGGCGATCCACGGCGACGAAGAACTGGAGCGGCTCTTCGCCGACGCCACCGACGCGGCTCGCGAGGCCTACACCGAGCTGCTCACCCGGCTGGAGGCGAAGTTCGCCGACGTCCCCAACGCGATCCTGCGGCGCAAGCAGGCGCGGCAGGCGGCGCGCTCGGTCCTGCCGAATGCGACGGAGACGAAAATCGTCGTCACCGGCAACTATCGGGCCTGGCGCCACTTCATCGGGATGCGCGCCACCGAGCACGCCGACGTCGAGATCCGCCAGCTCGCGGTCGAGTGTCTGAGACAGCTGTCACAGCTGGCCCCGACCGTGTTCGGGGACTTCGAGATTTCCGCACTGCCCGACGGCAGCGAGGTGGCCACCTCCCCGTACGTTCTCGAGGGGTGAACGGGTACCCTAACCGACTATGAGCGCAGGTGAGATTTCGACGTCCGAGCGTGCCTTTGGCACGATCGGCGTCGCCATGGTGACCCCGTTTGCCCCCGACGGTTCACTCGACCTCGACAAGGCCGCCGAGCTCGCGGTTCACCTCGCCGACAAGGGTGTCGACAGCCTCGTCCTCGCCGGCACCACCGGCGAGTCGCCGACGACTCAGCCCGAAGAGAAGCTCGAGGTCCTCGGTGCGGTCCGCGACGCGGTGGGCGACCGGGTGCGCCTCATCGCCGGGGTGGGCACCTATGACACCGCCGAGAGCGTCGTCTTCGCCCAGAACGCGGCCGAGGCCGGCGCGCACGGACTGCTCGTCGTCACCCCGTACTACTCCAAGCCGCCGCAGGCCGGCCTGCTGGCGCACTTCACCGCCGTCGCCGACGGCACCGACCTGCCGGTGATGGTCTACGACATCCCGCCGCGCTCGGTCGTCCCGGTCGCCGACGACACCATGCGGCGCCTCGCCGAGCACCCCAACATCGTTGCGGTGAAGGATGCCAAGGGCGACCTCGCCGCCGGTGCGGCGATGATCGCCGACACCGGGTTGGACTATTACTCCGGCGACGACGGGGTGAACCTCCCGTGGTTCGCCGTCGGCGCGGTCGGGTGTGTCAGCGTGATCGGCCACGTCGTGCCGGACCGCCTGCGCGACATGCACATCGCGGTCGGCAACGGCGACTTGGCCAAGGCGCGCGACCTCAACGTGTCGATGGTTCCGCTGTACCGCGCGATGGCGCGACTCGGCGGGGTGACGATGGTCAAGGCGTCGCTGCGGATCTTGGGCCTCGACGTCGGCGACCCCCGACTGCCGCAGGTCGCCGCCGACGGACCGCAGATCGAGGCGCTGATCGCCGATCTGCGCGAGGCAGGGGTGCTGGTATGACCGAACAGTCCGGGCGCCCCCCGCGTCGTCGCAGCGCCAGCCGCAAGGCCGGTCCACCCGTCGAACAGCCGGCCCCAGCGCCGAAGGGCGCGCCCCCTGTCGAGCCGCGGACCGCCGAGCGGACCGGCCCGGCCAACGCCCCTGCTGCGGCGACGAGCGGGAGCGGAGACGGCTCCGGCAAGCGTCCCAAGCGCAAGAAGAAGCCGAAGAACTCGCCGTCGGGCACCGCGCCGGCGGTCGCCCTGCCGGTCGACCGGCTCGGCCTGCCGCCGAAGCTGCCCGCCTCGGGGCTGCGCGTCGTGGCGCTGGGCGGCATCGGCGAGATCGGCCGCAACATGACGGTCTTCGAGTACGGCGGCGACCTGCTGATCGTGGACTGCGGGGTGCTGTTCCCCGAGGATGCCCAGCCCGGCGTCGACCTGATCCTGCCCGACTTCCGCTACATCGAGGACCGCATCGACGACGTCGCGGCGATCATCCTCACCCACGGGCATGAGGACCACATCGGGGCGGTGCCCTTCTTGCTGCGGCTGCGCGGCGACATCCCCGTCGTCGGGTCGAAGTTCACCCTGGCGCTCGTCGAGGCCAAGTGTCGCGAGCACCGGCAGCGACCCAAGCTCATCGAGGTCACCGAGGGCCAGACGACCCGCCACGGCGCCTTCGACTGCGAGTACTTCGCGGTCAACCACTCGATCCCCGACGCGATCGCGGTGGCCATCCGCACCCCGGCGGGGCTGGTGCTGCACACCGGGGACATCAAGCTCGACCAGCTTCCGCTCGACGGTCGTCTCACCGATCTCGCCGGGTTCAGCCGACTCGGCGACGAGGGCGTCGACCTGTTCCTGGTGGACTCCACCAACGCCGAGGTGCCGGGCTTCGTCACCCCCGAGCGCGAGATCGGCGCGGTCCTCGACCAGGTCATCGGCAAGGCGCGACAGCGCGTCATCGTCGCCTCCTTCGCCAGCCACGTCCACCGGATCCAACAGATCGTCGACGTGGCGCACGCCCACAACCGTCGGGTCGCCTTCGTCGGGCGGTCGATGGTGCGCAATATGCAGATCGCCCAGGACCTCGGCTACCTGTCGGTGCCCGACGGCGTGGTCGTCGACCTCGACACCGCCGCATCGTTACCCGACGACAGGCTGGTCCTGATCTCGACCGGTTCGCAGGGCGAGCCGCTCTCGGCGCTGTCGCGGATGGCGCGGGGCGAGCACCGCCAGATCAACATCCGCGAGAACGACCTCGTCGTCTTGGCGTCCTCCCTGATCCCGGGTAACGAGAACTCGGTGTTCGCGGTGGTCAACGGGTTGGTGCGGCGCGGGGCGAAGGTGGTCACGCAGCAGAACGCCAAGGTGCACGTCTCCGGACACGCCTCGGCCGGCGAATTGCTGTACCTGTACAACGCGGTGCGGCCGACCAATGCGATGCCGGTCCACGGCGAGTGGCGCCACCTGCGGGCCAACGCGGCGCTGGCCGAGGCGACCGGTGTCGCCCCCGAACGGATCGTCCTCGCCGAGGACGGTGTCGTGGTGGACATGGTCGACGGACTGGCGAGCATCGTCGGGCGGGTGCCGGTCGGACACGTTTACGTCGACGGCCTGTCGGTCGGCGACGTCGGCGAGTCGACGCTGTCGGAGCGGTTGGTGCTGGGGGAGGGCGGCTTCATCGCGATCACCGTCGCCGTGGATGCCACGACGGGCAAACCGGTGGCGGTCCCCGAGGTCTCCGGCCGCGGCTTCTCCGACGACCCCGATGCGCTCAAGGAAGCGGCCGAGGTGGTCAACGGCTCGCTCGAGGTTTTGGCCTCGGAGGGCATCAACGACGCCCACGCGGTGGCCCAGACCATCCGACGCGCAGTCGGGCGCTGGGTGGCCGAAACGTATCGCCGGCGCCCGATGATCGTCCCGACCGTGCTCGAGGTCAATAGCTAACCGTTCCTCCCGCACCGATTCGCATATCCCGACGCGATTTCGTCGGGATATGTGTATTGCTGCGGGAGGAAGGCACTAGGCGACAACGCCGCGCGCGCTCAGCACCGTCGCCAGCCGGGGAATCATCGCGTTGGACCGCAGGTCGGACCAGGTTGACCGGTCGACGGACAGTCCGAGCCCACGCAGGCGGTCTTCCCGGATCTTCTCCCGGATGACGACCCGGGACGCGTCTTCTCCGGCGCGCCGGAGCTTGCCGTACTTCACCTCGCCGTCGAACTCGTGGACGACCCTGCCGTCCCAATCGAAGTCGACGAAGTACTGGTTGCCCTCCACCAGATAGCCGCGTTGCAGAGTCGGTTCGGGGAGTCCGGCGGTGATCATCTGCGCGCGGCACCACGACTCACCCGGGTTCTCGGCCAAGGCATTGCCGGCCGCGATCGCCCGCCGCGCCACTCCGATGCCCCTGCGGCGTTGGCGTTCCAGGATCTCGCGCATCAGGTCCCGGTCCGCCCCGGCCCGCAGGGCCGAATCGACGACGGTCAGCGCGGCCGGGAAGCGGCTCCCGCAGGCCAGGTCGACCGCGGTGCGTTCGAGAGTCGTCACCGCGACACCGTCGACGATGGCGACCTCGTCGGAGGGCAGCCACCCCGAGTGGGTGTGGCGGAGGTTGCGGATGTCCCCGGATTTGGTGCCCGACGTGAAGTGCACGCGCCGGAAGTCGCCGTGCAGGAGGGCCAGGCGGTGGATGACCGCCGCCGACTGGTGGCTCAACACGCCGTCGACCGACTCCGGCTTACCGGCGACGGCGAGCGCGACCCGACGGTGCTGTTCGTCGGGATAGGCATTGGGCATCGTCGGGGCGAAACAGCCGGGGGCGATCCGCACGAGGTCTTCACCCGACGAACTCGCCTGGCGCAGGTCGCGATCGGTCAGGCCGTGTGCCAGGGCGTCGGAGCGGTAGATGATTCCGTGGGGGTCCGGGGCGGGAAGGTCCATGCCTGCTTAGACGCACCCGGCGGAGAAGCGGTTCCCCGGCGGGTTCGCGGGCCGGTTCGTGGGCCGGTTCGCGGCTCCTCCCGCATCAATTCGCATATCCCGACGAAATACCGTCGGGAAACGCGAAACGGTGCGGGACGAAGGCGGGAAGTCACGAATCCGACACGTCTGCGGCGTTATCCGTGTGGCTTGTGTGACTGTAGTGACGGGTGCCGTTAAGCTTTCTCTCATGGCTTCGAAGGCACCCAGTCGATCTGGCGCGCGCTCGTCCGGTACCCGCAGCGCATCCGGCAAGACCCAGAAACCGCGGTCCACTGCGGCCCGGTCCGGCGCGGCGCCGCGCAAGGGTGCCCAGCCGGCGAAAAAGGGTGCAACCGCGAAGCGCGGCGGGTCGCAGGCCGCGAACCGCGGATCCGGTGGCGCCAACCGCCGCCCGAACGCCCGCGCGTCGCACGCGTCGGCGGATCTGCACCGCCCGACCGCCAGCATGCGCGTCGGCACCTCGATCGCCTCGGTCTGGGGTCTGTTGGCACGCGGGGTCGGCTCGGTCGCGCGCATCGGCAGCAGTTACGAGAACCACGACGACGACCTCGACGTGTACGGCGAGCAGCGCGAAATCGCACCCGATCAGCGCCGCGATTCGATCGCGCTGATCCTGCTCGTGGTGGCGGCCGGACTCATCGCCTTCGTGTGGTTCGGCGCCCTCGAACCGGTCGGGCCGTTCTTCGACACCCTGGTGCGCGCGGCGATCGGCATCGGCGCCCTGGTCGTACCGGTGGTGCTGTTCCTCGGCGCCATGGTGCTGATGCGCCATCCGGCGGATCGGGTGCGCCGTCCGCGGATCGTCGTCGGCGTATTGCTGCTCACCCTCGCGGTGCTGGGCCTGGTCCATCTGATCGCCGGTCAGCCAACCGACGTCGACGGCCGCGGGAAGGCCGGCGGATTCTTCGGGTTCGCCGCCGGTACACCGCTGACCAGCGGGGTCACCGTCTGGCTCGCCGTTCCGATTCTGGTGCTGGTGGGCCTGTCGGGCGCGGTGATGATCAGCCGCCATTCGGCCCGCGACATCGTCGGGCTGGCCCGCGGCTACCTCGGCATCGGCGCCAACGTCGGCAACTACGGCGTCGTCGGCGCCGACGACTTCGCCGACGAGGGCTACGACGACGACTACGACGATGACGTCGCCGAGTACGACGACTACGACGATGCCGACGACTACGACGACTACGACGCCGATGACGGCTATGACGGGTACGACTCCGAGCAGCCCGTCGCGGTCCCGTCGTCGTGGGACAAGCCGGCCCCGTGGGACGACGATCTCGACGCCGCTGACGACGACCTCGGGTATGACGCGGTCCCGCGCACCCAGGCATCGCAACGCCGCACCCCCACGCCGTATGACAACTACCCGCCCGACGGCACCGCCGGCGCGGTGGCCGCAGCCTCGCCCTACGGTTCCCTCGACGACGCCGGCTTCGCCTCGGCGCCGACCGCGCCCCTCGGCGAGGAGGTGACCGAGCCGATCGGGCCGATCCCGGCACCGCCGGCCCCGGTCGCGGCATCGCCGGCGGCGGCGCCCACCCGGGCGGCCCCGCGCAAGCGCGTCTACCGCCTGCCCCCGGCGAAGCTGCTGATCGACGGGGACCCGCCGAAGCGCGGCAGCCGCGCCAACGACGAGATGATCGAGCGGATCACCGGCGTGTTGACCCAGTTCAAGATCGACGCCAGGGTCACCGGGTACACCCGCGGCCCGACGGTCACGCGCTACGAGGTGGAACTCGGCCCGGGTGTGAAGGTGGAGAAGATCACCGCGCTGCAGCGCAACATCGCCTATGCCGCGGCCACCGACAACGTCCGCCTGCTCGCCCCCATCCCGGGCAAGTCGGCGGTGGGCATCGAGGTGCCCAATGCCGATCGGGAGATGGTCCGACTCGCCGACGTCCTCAAGGCGCCGAGCACCCGGAAAGACAAGAACCCCCTGGTGATCGGGTTGGGCAAGGACATCGAGGGCGATTTCGTCACCGCGGACCTCGCCAAGATGCCGCACCTGCTGGTCGCCGGTTCCACCGGCTCGGGCAAGTCGAGCTTCGTCAACTCGATGCTGGTCTCGCTGCTGGCGCGGTCCACCCCCGACGACGTCCGGCTCATCCTCATCGACCCGAAGATGGTCGAGCTCACGCCGTACGAGGGCATTCCGCACCTGTTGACCGAGATCATCATCAACCCGAAGAAGGCGGCCGCCGCGCTGGCCTGGCTCGTGGAGGAGATGGAGCAGCGCTACCAGGACATGAAGGCCAGCCGGGTGCGCCACATCAACGACTTCAACGACAAGGTCCGATCCGGCGCGATCACCACCCCGCCGGGCAGTGAACGCGTCTACAAGCCGTACCCCTACATCGTCGCGATCGTCGACGAGTTGGCCGACCTGATGATGACCGCGCCGCGCGACGTCGAGGACGCGATCGTCCGCATCACGCAGAAGGCCCGCGCCGCCGGCATCCACCTGGTGCTCGCCACCCAGCGGCCGTCGGTCGACGTGGTCACCGGGTTGATCAAGACCAACGTGCCGTCCCGGTTGGCCTTCGCGACGTCGTCGTTGACCGACTCTCGGGTCATCCTGGACCAGCCGGGCGCGGAGAAGCTCATCGGTATGGGTGACGGCCTCTTCCTGCCCATGGGGGCGAGCAAGCCGGTCCGCCTGCAGGGCGCGTACATCACCGACGAGGAGATCAGCGCCGTCGTCGAGTTCACCAAGGAACAGGCGCAGCCGGACTTCGTCGACGGCATCACCGAGACCAAGGTGGGCGACAAGAAGGAGATCGACGCCGACATCGGCGGCGACCTCGACGACCTGCTGCAGGCAATCGAGCTGGTGGTGAGCAGCCAGTTCGGCTCCACGTCGATGCTGCAGCGCAAGCTGCGGGTCGGCTTCGCCAAGGCCGGACGACTGATGGACCTGATGGAGACCCGCGGCATCGTCGGGCCGTCGGAGGGTTCCAAGGCCCGCGAGGTCCTGGTGAAGCCGGAAGACCTGGCCGGGGTGATCGCCTCGATCGGCGGCGGCGACGACGCCTGAGCTGTCGCTCGGTTAGACTGGGCGTCACGATCAGGAGGGGAGTATCCCCGCCGACGGCGCTCTCGTCAGTACGGTGCCGCGGACACGGCGTGCCGATCATGCCGCGACCGCCCCACCCGGGACGCCGGTCCGCCGCGGTGTGGTCACCGCGCGGATGGGAGAGACCTCCAGCATCGCTTCCGTTGTGTTGCGCGCTGGAGGTTTGTCCATGGAAATCACGTTGCTCACCTGGGGCCTCACCCTTGCGGTGATCCTGGGCCTGTTCGTCTTCGACTTCTTCGCCCACGTGCGGGTCCCGCACGAGCCGACCCTGCGCGAATCCGGCTTCTGGTCGGCGGTCTACATCGGCATCGCCATCGTCTTCGGCATCTTCGTGTGGTGGCGGTGGGGAGGCGGCTTCGCCGGCGAGTATTTCGCCGGCTACGTCACCGAAAAGGCATTGTCGGTCGACAACCTGTTCGTCTTCGTCGTCATCATGGCGAAATTCGCCGTCCCTCGCGTCTACCAGCAGAAGGTCCTCCTCCTGGGTATCGTGATGGCCCTGGTCATGCGCGGTGTGTTCATCGGCCTGGGCGCCGCGGCGATCGCCCGCTACAGCTGGGTGTTCTACCTGTTCGGCGTGATCCTGATCCTCACCGCGATCAACATGCTGCGCGACAGTGACGAACCTGCCAAGGAGGGCCGGATCGAGCGGTTCGCCAAACGTCATCTGCGCACCTCGGAGGGCTACGACGGCGACAGGATGTTCACCCGCGTCGACGGTCGGGCGATGGCGACCCCGCTTCTGCTGGTGCTGATCGTCATCGGATTCACCGACCTGCTGTTCGCCTTCGATTCGATCCCGGCGATCTACGGTCTGACCCAGGAGCCCTACCTGGTCTTCACGGCGAACGCCTTTGCCCTGATGGGCCTGCGGCAGCTGTTCTTCCTCATCGGCGGCTTGCTCGACCGCCTGGTGTTCCTCGCCTACGGACTGTCCTTCATCCTCGCGTTCATCGGGGTGAAGCTCGTCCTGCACGCGTTGCACGAGAACAGCCTGGGCTTCATCAACGGTGGCGAGCCGGTGGGCGTCCCGGAGATCTCCACCGGGCTGTCGTTGGCGGTGATCGGTACGACGCTGGTCGTGACGACGGTGGCGAGCCTGCTCCACTCGGCCCGGCGAGACCGGCGCGAGGCGCGCTGACCGGCTTACACCGCGGCGGATCGACGCGGGTGCGTCAGGCCGTCAAGACGGCGGCAAGTCGTGGCGCTCGTCGAGGACGGCGAGCATCCGGGTGTTGCCCAGGGTGTTGGGCTTGACGTAGGAGAGGTCGAGGAACTCCGCCACACCGGTGTCGTAGGACCGGCACATCTCGTCGTACACCTCGCGGGTCACCGGGGTGCCCTCGATCTCGCTGAAACCGTGGCGGCTGAAGAACTCCGTCTCGAAGGTGAGCACGAAGACGTGGTGCAGTTCGAGCAGTCGCGCCTGGGCCATGAGCCGCGCGACGATCAGGTGGCCCACGCCGTGACCGGAGTACGCCGGGTCGACCGCGACGGTGCGGACCTCGCCGAGGTCGGACCACAGCACGTGCAGTGCACCGCACCCGACGACGGTCGGGCCGGTCGACTCCGCGTCGTCGGCGGACTCGGGCAGTTCGGCCACCCAGAACTCCTGGACCGCCTCGTAGAGCGTGACCAGGTTCTTCTCCAGCAGGATCTTTCCCGCGTAGACGTCGATCAGCCGCTTGATCTGCGGTACGTCCGACGTCCGGGCGCGTCGCACGACCGGAACGGGTCGGTCGGGGCGCGCCGTGGTCGAAGAACCGGTCATGGATGAACAGCGTAGCGGCGGTGGGCGCGGCGCATCCAACGCCCGGACGCGAGGAATGGCGACCGGCCCGGCTAGGCTTAAGCGGTGGAGACTTGCGAGGACGGCTCGGCGGCCCAGGAGCGCGCGCCGCGGGCAGCGTCCGCGGCGGCCGGGCACGCGCCGTCGGTGTGGAATATCGCGAACCTTCTGACCGTGCTCCGGTTGCTGCTGGTGCCGGTGTTCGTCGTGGTCCTGTTCGTCGAGCACGGCGAATCGACCCTCTGGCGGTGGGTGGCGTTCCTGGTCTTCGTCGGCGCGGCGATCACCGACCAGGTGGACGGCCGGTTGGCCCGCAGGTACGACCTGGTGACCGACTTCGGCAAGATCGCCGACCCGATCGCGGACAAGGCACTCATCGGCGCGGCCCTCGTCGGGCTGTCGATGCTGGAGGTCTTGCCGTGGTGGGTGACCATCGTCATCATCGTCCGCGAGGTGGGGGTGACCCTGTTGCGGTTCTGGGTGTTGCGCCACGGCGTCATCCCGGCCAGCCGCGGCGGCAAACTCAAGACCATGCTGCAGGCGATCGCGATCGGGTTGTATTTGATCCCGCTGCCGTCGCCGTGGGTCTGGTCGGCCCACATCGTGATGGCCGCGGCCGTGGTGGTGACCGTGGTGACCGGCGTCGACTACGTCTACCAGGCGCTGAACCTGCGCCGTCGGGCCACCGCGGCGGCCGATGACTGATCCACTCGTCGACGGCAGCTCGGCGCGCGAGCTCATTGCGGCACTGGTCGAGCGCGGCCAGACGGTCGCGGTGTCCGAGTCGTTGACCGCGGGTCTGCTCGGCGCGGCGCTGGCCGGGGTCCCCGGGGCCAGTGCGGCCCTGCGCGGCGGCGTCATCGTCTACGCCACCGACCTCAAGGCCACGTTCGGCGGGGTGAACCCGCAGACCTTGGCGGCCGACGGGCCGGTGGCGGCCAGCACGGCCGGCCAGCTGGCCCTGGCGGTCGCGCGGAATGCCGACGCCGATTGGGGTGTTTCCCTCACCGGGGTCGCCGGTCCCGACTCGCAGGACGGGCACGCCCCGGGCACGGTCTTCTGCGGCGTCGCGCGGCGGCGGGTCATCTCCGACGAGATCTCGACGCACGCATGGCAGCTGAGCGGCGATCGGTGGGAAATTCGACTAACCTCGGCGAAGCGGGCGATACAGGAACTGTTGACCGCGATCCGTGCGCATGCGTGACGACCCAGACGCGTGACGACCCGGACGTGTGACGAAGGAGGCGTGATGGCGGAGCAAAACGTGCTTCTACGAGAGGTGCTGGGCGCCGGCCTGCGCCAGGCCCGCACCGGCCAGCAACGGACGCTGCGTGAGATCTCAACGGCGGCCCGGGTCTCGCTCGGCTACCTGTCGGAGGTCGAGCGCGGTCAGAAGGAGGCGTCGAGCGAGCTGCTCGCCGCCATCTGCGACGCGCTGGACATCGAACTCGCCGACCTCCTCATCGACGCCGGAACGGCGCTGCGCCCGGAGGCGCCCGTCGCCGTCCCCGTCGTCGTTGCCCCCGCCGACCAACGGGAGACCGCGCATTCCGACCGGCTCGCTGCCGCGTAGCGGTTCACACGTTAGATTTGACTCATCCGCGCACGCCGAGCGCCGCGCGGTCGCACCTCGAGACGAAAGAGAAACGATGGCCAACCCGTTCGTGAAGCTGTGGAACTACCTGAGGGCTTGGGGCAACGCCACGATCGACGAGAAGGCGGATCCCAAGATCCAGATCCAGCAGGCCATCGAGGACGCCCAGCGCCAACACCAGGCGCTGTCGCAGCAGGCCGCCGCGGTGATCGGCAACCAGCGCCAGCTCGAGATGAAGCTCAACCGGCAACTCGAGGACGTCGAGCGGTTGCAGGCCAACGTCAAGCAGGCGCTGACGCTGTCCGACCAGGCCACCGCCGCCGGTGACACCGCCAAGGCCACCGAGTACACCAACGCGGCTGAGGCCTTCGCCGCGCAGTTGGTCACCGCGGAGCAGTCCGTGGAAGACCTCAAGACGCTGCACGACCAGTCGCTGCATGCCGCGGCCGAGGCGAAGACCGCCGTGGAGCGCAACGCGATGGTGTTGCAGCAGAAGCTGGCCGAACGGTCCAAGCTGCTCACCCAGCTGGAGCAGGCCAAGATGCAGGAGCAGGTCAGCGCCTCGTTGCAGCAGATGAGCGAGCTGACCGTGCCGGGCAACACCCCGAGCCTGGACCAGGTGCGCGAGAAGATCGAGCAGCGCTACGCCAACGCGCTCGGTTCGGCGGAACTGGCCCGCAACTCGGTGTCGGGCCGGATGGCCGAGGTGGAGGCTTCGAGCACCCAATTGGCCGGCCACGCGCGACTGGAACAGATCCGGGCCAGCATGGGCGAGCTGCCCAAGGGAGAGTCCGCCTCGGCACCGTCGCTGGAGAAGAAGCCGCAGGCCAAGCCCGCGCAGGACTGACCACCCCGGTGCGGGTGGCCCTCGTGGTCGGCGACGAGGCCGGTCACGCCTTCCCGGCATTCGGCCTGGCCGGCCGGCTCGTCGAGGCGGGCCATCAGGCGACCGTCTTCACCGGCAAACGGTGGGCGCACGTCGACCTCGGCTCCGCGTCGAGCGCCGAACTCCCCGGCTTGGCGGCCGCGGACGACGATGACGACGACGACGCCGGCGCGAAACTCAGCACCCGGGCCGCCCGAATGGCGGTCCTGCTCGAACCGCACCTCGCCACGCGATACGACGTCGTCGTCAGCGACGTGATCACCCGGGCCGGGGGCTGGGCCGCCGAACTGGCCGGTCTGCCCTGGTGCGAGCTGTCGCCGCATCCGCTCTACGAACAGTCGCGCGGCCTGCCGCCGATCGGGATGGGGCTGGCCGCGGGGCGCGGCACGCTCGGGCGGTGGCGCGATCGGGCGCTGCGCGCGATGAGTGCGCGGGCCGTCGCGGCCGGCGAGCGCCAGCGCGACGAGGCGCGGGCGGCGATCGGACTGCTCGGCCCGCCCCGGCCGACGGCCAAGCTGATTGCAACGTGGCCGGCGTTGGAGGTGTACCGGCCCGATTGGCCGGCGCAGGCCCATCTGATCGGTCCGCTGCTGTGGGAGCCGACGCAGACGCGGTTCGACGTCCCGCAGACCGATGACCCGCTCGTCGTCGTCGCCCCGTCGACCGCGGCGACCGGCCAGGGGTCACTGGCCGACGCGGCTTTGCGGGCCTTGGGCGCAGACTCCCTCGGCCGCCGGGTCCGGGTGGTCCTCTCCGGCCTGGGCGTGCCCACCGCGGCGCAGTGCCGGCAGGGTGCGGGTGCGGGGATCGCCGAGCTGGTCACGGGTACCGGGCGCCAGGACGAGGTCTTGACGGGCGCGGCGGTCGCGGTATGCGGCGCCGGGCACGGGATGCTCGCCAAGGCGCTGGGGGCGGGTGTGCCGGTCGTGATGGTCCCCGGTGGCGGCGACCAACGGGAACTGGCCGCCCGGGTCGCCCGGCTGGGGGCCGGGATCGACGTCGGCGCACCGGATCCCGCCGCGATTGCCGCAGCCGTGCGCCGGGTACTGGGAGAAGGGGATTTTGCCGCCGCGGCACGCCGGGTCGCCGAATCCGGGGCGCGCACCGTGGACCCGGTGGCGGTGGTGGCCCGCGCCGCGGTCGGCGGGGTGTCGTAGGGTCGGCGGTATGCGCCTGACGGACTTCACCGAGCTCATGAACGAGCAGTTTGGCGAGCAGACCGCCGCATCGATGCTGGTCGACCACGTATTGGTCGATCTCGGTGGGCGGACCGGGGCGCAAGCCATCGAGGAGGGGGTCGACCCCCGTGACGTCTGGCGGGCGATGTGCCGCGACTTTGACGTCCCCCGCGCCAACTGGTGAGAATCCCCGCGGCGTGTCGGTGGCGAACAGACGTTCGATTCGCGTGTAATCTCGGGGGTGGAACCGAACACCGCCCACCGCGCGTCCAAGTGGTCGAGGGGTCATGTCAGACCCCGCAGATACCGTGACGCACGACCAACACGACAACCCCACAGACCACCGGCAAGGGCATCGGCCCGCGGGACACAAGGAGACATCATGGCCGCCGCTTCGCAAGATCGTGAGAAGGCACTCGACCTGGCACTGGCCCAGATCGACAAGAACTTTGGCAAGGGCTCGGTCATGCGGCTGGGCGAGGAGACCCGGCAGCCCATCGAGGTCATCCCCACCGGCTCGGTGGCACTGGACATCGCACTGGGTATCGGCGGTCTGCCGCGCGGCCGCGTGGTGGAGATCTACGGTCCGGAGTCGTCGGGCAAGACCACCGTCGCCCTGCACGCGGTGGCCAACGCGCAGGCCCAGGGCGGGATTGCAGCGTTCATCGACGCCGAGCACGCCCTGGACCCGGATTACGCGGCGAAGCTGGGCGTCGACACCGACGCCCTCCTGGTGTCCCAACCCGATACCGGGGAGCAGGCACTGGAGATCGCCGACATGCTGATCCGCTCGGGGGCGCTCGACATCCTGGTGATCGACTCGGTGGCGGCACTGGTGCCGCGCGCGGAGATCGAGGGCGAGATGGGCGACAGCCACGTCGGCCTGCAGGCCCGGCTGATGAGTCAGGCGCTGCGCAAGATGACGTCGGCGCTGAGCAACTCCAACACCACCGCGATCTTCATCAACCAGCTCCGCGAGAAGATCGGCGTCATGTTCGGCTCGCCGGAGACGACGACCGGCGGCAAGGCGCTGAAGTTCTACTCGTCGGTGCGGTTGGACGTGCGCCGGATCGAGACCCTGAAGGACGGGACCGACGCGGTCGGCAACCGGACCCGCGTGAAGGTCGTGAAGAACAAGGTGGCCCCGCCGTTCAAGCAGGCCGAGTTCGACATCCTCTACGGTCAGGGGATCTCGCGCGAGGGTTCGTTGATCGACCTCGGTGTCAACGAGGGCTTCATCCGCAAGTCGGGTTCGTGGTTCACCTATGAGGGCGACCAGCTGGGGCAGGGCAAGGAGAACGCCCGCAACTTCCTCAAGGAGAACCCGGACATCGCCGACGAGATCGAGAAGAAGATCAAGGACAAGCTCGGTGTCGGGGTCGCGGCCGGCGAGGAGCTCGATCCGGACGCGATGGCTCCGGTGCCCGTCGAGTTCTAAGGGCAGCCGGTGTCGTCGGAGGACGAAGCCCCCGGAACCCGCGCGGATCGGTCCGCCGGCGACCCCGAATCGGGGCGGCGGGCGTCCGCGTGGGATGCCGCACTGCGGCTGCTGGGCGTTCGGGCCCGCAGCCGCAGTGAGATGCTCGACCGGTTGACCCGCCGTGGCTTCAGTGCCGACGAGGTCGAGGCGGTCATGGCTCGGCTGGACAAACACGCCCTCCTCGACGACGAGGCATTCGCCCGCGAGTGGGTTCATTCCCGGGGGGAGTACTCCCGTCGGGGGAGTGTCGGGTTGCGACACGAGCTGCGGGCCAAGGGGATTGACGAGGCGGTGGTCGCGGCGGTGCTCACCGACGTCGATCCCGACGACGAGTACCGCCGGGCGCGGGAACTGGTCGAGCGCAAACTCGCCACCAGTACCGCGGATCTGTCCGAGCGCACCGTTCGGGACTCGCTGATGCGCCGGTTGAGCGGCATGCTGATCCGGCGGGGGTTCCCCCAGGGCATCGCCTACGACGTGGTGCGCGAACAACTCCGCGAGCACTCGCAGCGCGGCTGAGCCGGCGGACTAATCGGCTGCTTCCACCGCATCGAGTTCGACCGCGGCCACGGCGCCGCGTTTGCCGCGGCCGCTGCGGAGTCGCCGTTCGAGACGGGTGGCCAGCGCGGTGAGCGAGAAGTTGATCGCGATCATCACGAGGGCGACGACGATCAGCGCGGGGAGGTAGTTCCCGTAGAAGGACGCGGACATGATGCCGGACCGGACGACCTCGACGTAGCCGATGATGTAGCCGAGCGCGCTGTCCTTGAGGGCGATCACCATCTGGGAGACGAGCGCCGGCAGCATCGCGGTGATCGCCTGGGGGAGTAGCACGATGCGCATCAGCTGCGATTTCCGCAGGCCCAGCGCGACGCCCGCCTCTGCTTGGCCTCGCGGCAACGAGTTGATCCCGGATCGGAGGATCTCGGCGATCACCGTCCCGTTGTACAGCGTGAGACCGGTGACGACGGCGGCGAAGGCCAACCGGGAGGGCGGCACGAGCCCGTACTGCGCGTAGAGGTAGTAGGTGAACAAGATGAGGAGCAGGACCGGGATCGCGCGGAAGCCCTCGGTGAACGCCCCGCAGAACAGCCGCACGGCGCGGTGGTCGGACATCCGCCCGATGCCCAGCAGTGCCCCGAGCACGAGCGCGGCCGCGATCGAGACGGCGGCCGCGGTGATCGTCCCCCACAGTCCGGGCAGGATGTAGGTCGTCCAGGTCGACGCCGTGATGAATGGGCGCCACATGGCGCCGGCGAGTTGGCCGCGGTCGGCGAGGCGGGCCACGACCCAGGCGGCGACGAGGGCCATCACCAGGAGGAAGGCGACGGCGATCACGGCGTTGCGGACCCGTGCCCGCGGCCCCGGTGCGTCGTAGAGGACGGTCGCCTGCGCGCTCATCGTTTCACCGCGAATCGGTTGGCCAACCAGCCGAAGACAAAGCCCTCGGTCAGGGTGATGATCATGAACCCGACGGCGATGATGGCGAAGATCGCGAGGACGAGGTTCGCATGGTTCTCGATCTGGGTCTTCATGAGTAGCGCGGCTTCACTGACGCCGATGACCGAGGCGATGGTGGTGTTCTTGGTGAGTGCGATGAGGACGCTGCCCATCGGGAGGATCACCGAACGCATCGCCTGGGGCAACACGATGCCGCCGAACACCTGGGTGAAGCCGAGGCCCAGCGAGCGGGCCGCCTCCGCCTGGCCGATCGGCACGGTGTTGAACCCGGCGCGCAGCGTTTCGCTGACGAAGGTGGCCGTGTAGAGCACGAAGGCGAGCACGGCGAGTCGGAAATTGTTGTCCGCCACGAAATGTGGGCCGTGCGGGGCGAGCGCGACACCGAGGTTCGTGTAGAGGCCCAGCGAACAGAACAGCACGATCAGCGTCAGCGGGGTGTTGCGGACGATGGTGATGTATCCGGTGGCGAACCAGCGCATCACCGGCACGGGGGACACCCGCATGCCGGCCAGGATCACCCCCCACACCAGGGCGCCCACCGCCGAGAGCACGGTCAGTTTCAGGGTCATGGCGAAGGCGGGCCACAACACCGGGGCCATATCCGCCCACAGCGCGCTCACCGCTTCATCCCCGGCGGGCACGGAGTCGAGGTGGACTCGAGGAACGACAGGTCGCCGGGAGCGGGGAGGAACCCGAAGCGCGATCCGGGGGCGGCGGCCCGCGCGGCCATGGCATCGACCATCTCGTTGCCGACGGCCGAGCGCAGTGCTTCCTCCCAGGCCGAGGGCCGGCCGGGGCGCGGCGCGATCATGGCGCGCAGCGCCTCGTTGACGGCGTCCACCGACTGCGGTTGGCCCTTGGCCAGCCCGATCCCGTACCGCTCGGTGGAGAACGGGCGACCCTGGGGGATGAACTGCCCCTTGGGGCTGCAGGCGTCGCGGTCGTAGACCATCGACAGCACCCGCATGCCGTACTGGGGGAAGAAGTGGGCGTAGCCGGCCAGGATCACCTCGTCGGTGGTCAGGGCGTCGACTTTGTTGTTGCGCAGTGCCTCGACGCACGACGAGTAGGAGTCGAACTCTTGGAGTTGGACCCCGGGCAGCTCGCGTTTGACGTTCTGCGCCGGGGTCGACCCGGTCACCGAGCACAGGATGCGCTCGGGATTGTCGAGGTCGGCGAGGGCCTTCACCGCGGAGTTGCCGCCGCTTACCAGCAGTCCCTGGTAGTTGATCAGGTACGGCCCGGCGAAGTCGACCTTCGCCAGACGGCTGGTGGTGATCGAATAGGTTGCGGCGATCATGTCGACCTCGCCGTAGCTGATCAGCGCCTCGCGCTGCGCCGAGGGGGTCTCGCGCCAGGTGATGCGCGGGTGGGGGACGCGGAGGCGGTCGGCGATGTGGTTGACCACGAAGCGCGAGACCGAGGGATCGAAGCCGACGACGTCGTCGCGGGTCGGGTCGCGCAACCCCAGGCCCGGCTGGTCGAATTTGGCGCCGAGGATGACGTGGCCCGAGCGGATCGAGTCGAGCAGGTTGCGCGGGTTGCTCCCGCAGGCGGTGAGCACCCCGAGGCACGAGGCGAGGACGGCCAGGGCCACCAGGGTGCGTCGCAGTGCGCCGGCCATCAGTGGTCCAGGATCTTCGACAGGAAGTCGCGTGCGCGGTCGCTGTCGGGCGAGGTGAAGAAGGTGTCGGGATCGGCGTCTTCGACGATCGCGCCGTCGGCCATGAAGATCACGCGGTCGGCGGCTTTGCGCGCGAAGCCCATCTCATGGGTCACGACGACCATCGTCATGCCCTCGTGCGCGAGGGAGACCATGACGTCGAGGACCTCGTTCACCATCTCCGGATCGAGCGCCGACGTCGGCTCGTCGAACAACATGACCCGCGGCTCCATCGCCAGCGATCGGGCGATAGCCACGCGCTGCTGCTGGCCGCCCGACAGTTGGGCGGGGTACTTGTCGCGCTGTGCCGCGACCCCGACCCGCTCGAGCAGTTCCATCGCCTTCGCCTCGGCCTGCGCCTTCGACTTCTTGCGCACCTTGATCGGGGCGAGGGTCACGTTTTCCAGGATCGTCTTGTGGGCGAACAGGTTGAACGATTGGAAGACCATGCCCACCTCGGCACGCAACGCGGCGAGGTCGCGGCCCTCCTCGGGGAGGAGGTGCCCGTCGAGGTAGATCTCACCGCTGTCGATCGGCTCGAGGCGGTTGATCGTCCGGCAGAGGGTGGACTTGCCCGAGCCGGATGGACCCAGCAGCACGACGACCTGCCCGGCCGGGATGTCGAGGTTGATGTCGCGCAGCACGTGGAGGTCGCCGAAATGCTTGTCGACGTGCTGGAGGGAGACCATCGGCGGTGCGCTGGCGTTCCGAGAGGCCGCTGATGTCATAACCGATCACCTTAGTACCCGATCGGCGACACGGCAGTGCGTGTCGGGTTTGTCGACCGCACTATCCTTGGTGGAGTGAGTATCGAGAGTTCGCCGGTTGGTGGCGCCCCCGCCGGGCAGCCGCGCTATGAGGTGCGCACCTTCGGGTGTCAGATGAACGTGCACGACTCCGAGCGGATCTCCGGCCTCCTCGAGCAGGCCGGGTATGTGGCGGCCGCCGAGGGCGACGAGCCCGACCTGGTCGTGTTCAACACGTGCGCGGTGCGGGAGAACGCCGACAACAAGCTCTATGGGAACCTCTCCCATCTCGCGCCGGTGAAGCGGCGCAAGCCCGGGATGCAGATTGCCGTGGGCGGCTGCCTCGCCCAGAAGGACCGGTCGGCCGTGCTGGACCGGGCACCGTGGGTCGACGTGGTGTTTGGCACGCACAACATCGGGTCGCTGCCGGCGCTGCTGGACCGCGCCCGGCACAACGACGAGGCCCAGGTCGAGATCCTCGAGTCGCTGGACCGCTTCCCGTCGACGTTGCCGGCCCGTCGCGACTCGGCATATTCCGGATGGGTCTCGGTCTCGGTGGGCTGTAACAACACCTGCACGTTCTGCATCGTCCCGTCCCTGCGCGGCAAGGAGACCGACCGCCGGCCCGCCGACATCCTCGCCGAGGTGCAGGCGCTGGTCGACCAGGGCGTGTTGGAGGTGACCCTGCTCGGCCAGAACGTCAACGCCTACGGGATGTCCTTCGCCGACCCGGATCAGCCCCGCAACCGCGGCGCCTTCGCCGATCTGTTGCGCGCCTGCGGCACGATCGACGGGTTGGAACGGGTGCGGTTCACCTCGCCGCATCCGGCGGAGTTCACCGACGACGTCATCGAGGCGATGGCGCAGACCCCCAATGTCTGTCCCCAGCTGCACATGCCGTTGCAGTCGGGCTCGGATCGGGTGCTGCGGGCGATGCGGCGGTCCTACCGCCAGTCGAAGTACCTCGGGATCCTCGATCGGGTCCGGGCGGCGATGCCGCACGCGGCCATCACGACCGACATCATCGTCGGGTTCCCGGGTGAGACCGAGGAAGACTTCCAGGCGACGCTCGACGTCGTCGAGGCCGCTCGGTTCAGCTCGGCCTTCACGTTCCAGTACTCGCCCCGCCCGGGTACCCCGGCGGCCACGATGCCCGACCAGGTGCCGCCAGAGGTGGTCACCGAGCGCTACCAGCGGCTCGTCGCACTGCAGGAGAAGGTCTGCCTCGCCGAGAACGAGACGCTCGTCGGCACCGAGGTCGAGCTGCTCGTCACCGCGGACTCCAGCCGTAAGAGTGCCGAACACGACCGGTTGACCGGTCGGGCCCGCGACGGTCGTCTTGTCCACTTTGTGCCCGGCGCCGGGAACGCAGTGAGCGGGCCGATTCGACCCGGCGCCGGGAACGTAGTGAGCGGGCCGATTCGACCCGGCGCCGGGAACGCAGTGAGCGGGCCGATCAGACCCGGCGATGTGGTGACGACGACGATCACGGCGGCGGCGCCGCACCATCTCATGGCCGACGGGGGAGTGACCACGATCCGCCACACGCGGGCCGGGGATGCCCATGAGGCGAATCTGCGGCCGACCACGGCGTCGCCGGGGGTGGGTCTGGGTCTGCCGACCATCGGCGCCCGACCGTTGGAACCGGCGACCACCGGTTGTTCTTCGGGGAGTTGCAACTAATGACGGGATTTGACGTGACTGACGATTCGACGCCTGGGTTCGACCAGTTCAAGGACGATCTGCGCAAGGCGGAGCGCAAAGTGGCCGGGGAGATCGACCCAGGTGCCCGCGCCGTGGTGGTGGCCGTGGCCGTCTTGGTGGCGGCGGTGTCGCTGGCCTTGCCGCACACCGGATCGGTCAAGGGGTTCGACGTGTTGAGCTACACGGCGGGCGCGCAGGAGGCCGACGTCGCAATCACCTCGCGGATCTTCGTGTACATGGTGCTCATCTTCGGCGTGTTGGCCTCGACGTTGGCGTTGGTGACCCGCCGCTGGGTGCTGGCGTGGGTCGCCCTGTGCGGCTGCATGGTGTCGGTGGTGGCCGGAATGCTGGCCTGGTGGACGCGGACGACCCCGGGAGTGAACGCCCCGATGGGCCCGGACGGCAAACTCTTGGCCCCGACGGGCGGGATCGGCATCGGGCTCATCCTGGGGTTGGTGGCCATGGTGGTGCTGTCATTCCACTGGGCCCGCGTCGTGTGGTCGCGCAACGTCTACCAGTTGGCGCTGGAGGCGCAGCGGCGAGAGGCGGCGGCCGCCGAAGAGGACCGGATGCGCGATCTCACGCAGCGGCGCACCGACACCGACCGCTCCGACACCGACTAACCCCGCCGACTGGGCCCTCGATCTCGCCGACTGGGCCCTCTTTTTCGCCGACTGGGCCCTCGGTCAGCGGTCTGAAACGGCGCTCTCCGCCGCCTTGGCCCATTCGCGCCACTGGTCGGCCTGTTCGCGCAGCTTCTTCGCGTCGGAGGTCTTTCCGCGTTCTTCGGCCTTGCGGGCCTGTTCCTCGAGGGCGGCGACCTTCTCGGCGAATTGGGCGGCGCGTGCCGCCACCTCGGGGTCCTCGCGGCGCCAGCTCGCGTCCTCGGCCTCGCGGATCCGGCGCTCCAACGCGCGTAGGCGCCCGTCCAGCGGTCCCATCTGGGCCCGTGGCACCTTCCCCAACTCATCCCAGCGTTCCTGCAGCGAGCGGAGCGCGCGTCGGGCGGCCGTCAGATCGGCGGCGGGGTCGATGGTCGCCTCCGCCTCGTCGAGCAGCTTCGCCTTTGCCTCCGCGTTGGCGGTGAATTCCTCGTCGCGCTGCGTGGATTCGGCATTGCGCGCCGCGAAGAACACGTCTTGTGCGGCCTTGAACCGGTGCCACAGTGCGTCGTCGACGTCGCGTGGCGCGCGTCCGGCGGCCTTCCACTCGGCCATCAGTTCGCGGAATCGACCCGACGTCGGCCCCCAGTCGGTCGACGACGAGAGCTCCTCGGCCTGGGCGATGAGCTCTTCCTTGCGGTCCTTCGCCGCCGACCGGTCGCGGTCCAGTTCGGCGAAGTGGGCGCCGCGGCGCCGGTTGAACTTGTCGCGGGCCCGCGAGTAGCGCTTCCACAGGACGTCGTCGGTCTTGCGGTCGATGCCCTTGATCTCGCGCCACTCGTCCAGGATGGCGCGGATCCGGTCGCCGGCGGCTTTCCACTGGGTGGCGTCGTTGGCCAATTCTTCGGCTTCGACGGCAAGGGCGGTCTTGCGTGCCACGGCTTCCTCGCGGTCATGTGCCCGCTGTGCTTTGACCTCTTCGGCCACGTCCTCGGCCGTCGCGGTGATGGCCTTCAGGCGGGTCTCCAAGGCCGCGACGTCGCCGATGACGTGCGCGGTGGGCAGCGCGTCCAGCAGGTGCTGTGCCGCGGTGCGGGTCTTGCGCGGATCTCCCGAGCGCGCCGCCAGCCGCTCCTCAAGGATCTCGACCTCGGTGGCCAGATCCTCGAACCGTCGGGCAAAGTGCGCCAGACCCTCGTCCGGGCTGCCGGCCTGCCACTGTCCGACCTCTCGCTCGCCCTCGGCGGTTGTCAACCAGACGGTGCCGGTCTCGTCGACCCGGCCGTAGCGATGGGGGTCGCCGGCATGGGTGGGCTGATGTGTGATCGGGGCATTGGTCACCGGCTTCGCGCCGGGATGGGGGCCCGGCCGCGGCCCGGGCTTGGGGCCGGGTTTCGGTGCCGCTGGATCACCGCTCGTCGTCGGTGGCGAAGTCGAAGGGGTGGAGTCGGAGGTGGTCATCGGATCCTCACGTTGTCTGCCGCGCGTCACGGCTGCCAGGTTCTGGTTTCGCGGCACCGGGGTCGGGCCGTTGGGCTCCATTCAAGCAGGTCGACTAGCGTCGTGGGTTGTGTTGATTTCGGCGGTTTTCCTCCCGGGCGCTCCAGCGCTGGTGCCCGAGGTGTCCGGTCCGGGGGTCGGCGAGCTCGAACCGATCCGCTCCGCGGTTGCCCAGGCGGTCGCCGAACAGGCCGCCCTCAGCGGTTCTTGGTGGGCCGTGGGGTCCGACGACGCCCCGGCGCCGGCGCCGGCCGCGGAGAGCGCGGTGCCGGCCACTGGGTCCTTCGGCGGCTTCGGGGTGGACCGGCGTGTCGCCCTCGTCGATGACCCCGGGGCACCCGTCGGGCACCTGCCGACGGCGATGCTCGTGGCCGGGTGGGTGCGCGAACTCGCGACTCGGCGCCCGGCGGTCACCCCGGTCGTGGTGACGCCCGGAGCCGATGGTGACCAGTGCTCGCGGCGCGGTGCACAACTTGCCGCCGAGATTGCCGCGGCCCCCGGTGATGCCGCCCTGCTCGTCGTCGGCGACGGCGCCATCCACCTGTCCGAGCGCGCGCCGGGCGGTGGGCGCGAACCGGCGGCCGTCGAACTCCAAGAGCAGATCGACGCGGCTCTGGCCTCCGGTGATCCGGCGGCACTGCGGGCGCTGCCGGTCGAATCCTGTGACCGGTGGGGGGCCTCGGGTTGGGCGCCGTGGCAGGTTGCGGCGGCCTGCGCCCCCGGTCCCGCGACCGTGCGCGTCGGCTACTCCGGTGCGCCCTTCGGGGTCGGCTACAACGTCGTGACCTGGCGGTTCAGGTGAGTCCTCGGACCCCGATCATCGTCGTGGGCCCGACGGCGAGCGGGAAGTCGGATCTGGCGCTCGACTTGGCCGAACGGCTCGACGGGGAAATCGTCAACGCCGACGCGATGCAGCAGTACCGCGGGATGGACATCGGCACGGCCAAGGTCCCCGTCGAGCAGCGCCGCGAGATCACCCACCACCAGATCGACGTGCTGGACGTGACCGAAACCGCCACCGTGGCGCGGTATCAGCGCGGTGCCATCGCCGACGTGGACGCGGTGCGGTCGCGCGAGCGCACGCCGGTCATCGTCGGCGGATCGATGATGTACTACCAGGCCCTCGTCGATGAATGGGAGCTGCCGCCCACCGACGCCGCGGTCCGGGAGCGCTACGAACGACAGCTCGTGCAGTCGGGGACGCAGGCGCTCCACCGGCGCCTGGCGGAGGTCGACCCGGCCGCGGCACGGATCATCCTCGACACCGACGGGCGCCGGATCGTGCGCGCGCTCGAGGTCGTCGAGCTGACCGGCCGGCCGTTCGCCGCCTCCCAACCGACCATCGGCGACCCCCGCTGGGGCGCGGTGATCGTCGGGGTGGACCGCGACACCGAACTCCTCGACGAGCGGATCGCCGCCCGGACCGACCAGATGTTTGCCGCCGGACTCGTCGACGAAGTCGGCGGCCTGCTCGATGCGGGCCTGCGCGAGGGGCAGACGGCGATTCGGGCCATCGGCTACGCGCAGGTCGTGGCCCATCTCGATGGCGAGTACGACCTCGCACACGCACGGGAACTGACCTTCGTGGGCACGCGCCGCTATGTCCGGCGCCAGCGCTCGTGGTTCCGCCGCGACCCGCGGATCCGCTGGTTCGACGGCGGTTCGGCGGACCTCGTCGACGAGGTCACCGCCCACTGGGCGGCTGCCGGGGCGCCGGTAGACTGACCTGGTGACCAGTGCGACGTCGCAACCGCGGGCTTTCTGGAAGGGCCACGGGACGCAGAACGACTTCATCATCGTCGACGATCCGGGAGCGTTGCTGCCCCTGGAACCGGCGACGGTGGCCGCGCTGTGCGACCGCCAGCGCGGGATCGGTGCCGACGGATTGTTGCGCGTCGCCCGTGCCGGGACGCTCGTCGACGCCGGTGTGCTCACCGGGCTGGGCGAGGGGATCGCGGCGGACGACCTGTTCATGGACTACCGCAATGCCGACGGCTCGATCGCCGAGATGTGCGGCAACGGGGTCCGCGTCTTCGCCCACTACTGCCGGGTCGCCGGCCTGGTCGACACCGACGAATTCGTGGTCGGGTCCCGCGCGGGCGCGCGACCGGTCCGGATCCACTCGATCAGCGACACCGATGCCGACGTCAGCGTGGCGATGGGCCCGGCCCGGCGCGGGGTCACCTCCTCGGCGACGATCGACGGCCGGGTGTACCGGGGCCTCGCGGTCGACCTGGGTAATCCGCACCTCGCCTGTGTGGTGCCCGGCCTCACCCACGGAGAGCTCGGGGCCATCGACTTTTCCGGTGGCGTTCAATTCGACGCCGGAGTCTTCCCCGAGGGCGTCAACGTGGAACTGCTGACCGAACCCGTCGACGACGGCGCCGCCCTGATCGCATCGATGCGGGTCATCGAGCGCGGCGTGGGTGAAACGCGCAGTTGTGGGACCGGTCTGGTCGCCTCGGCGAGCGCGCTGCTGGCGTCGGTGGGCCGCGACGAGGGGCTGCTGCGGATCACGGTTCCCGGCGGTCGGGTCGAGGTGGCCATCGCCGACGGCGGCCGGTCCTCGACGCTGCGCGGGCCGTCCCGGCTCGTCGCGCGGGGCGAATTGTTCGACGGGGCGCTGCGCTGAGCCTCGTCGGGCCGGCCCGAAAACCCAGGTGCGCCCGTCGGGGCGCCGGTGCGATCATTGAAGGCCTATGACTGAACACGAATCCCGATCGGCCGCCCCGACCACCGGCGAACTGGCACTCGACGACCGCGCATCCCTGCAGCGCGTGGCGGGGCTGTCCACCGAGCTCACCGACGTCACCGAGGTCGAGTACCGCCAGCTACGCCTCGAACGCGTGGTGTTGGTCGGCGTCTGGACGTCGGGGACGGCCGCACAGGCACAGGCGAATATGGCGGAGTTGGCGGCGCTGGCCGAAACGGCGGGGTCGCAGGTCCTCGACGCCGTGATCCAGCGGCGCAGCAGCCCCGACGCGGCGACCTACATCGGTTCGGGTAAGGCCGGCGAACTCCACGACTTGGTCGTCGCGACGGGCGCCGACACCGTGATCGCCGACGGCGAGCTGACACCGGCGCAGTTGACCGCGCTGGAGAAGATCGTGAAGGTCAAGGTCATCGACCGGACCGCGCTGATTCTGGACATCTTCGCCCAACACGCCACCAGCCGTGAGGGCAAGGCGCAGGTGTCGCTGGCCCAGATGGAATACATGCTGCCGCGCCTGCGTGGTTGGGGTGAGTCGATGTCGCGCCAGGCCGGTGGACGCGCCGGCAGCAATGGCGGCGTCGGCCTGCGCGGCCCGGGTGAGACGAAGATCGAGACCGACCGCCGCCGGATCCGGGAGCGGATGGCCAAGCTGCGGCGCGAGATCCGCGCGATGAAGACCGCGCGGACGGTGAAACGCCTCGAGCGCCACCGCAGCGGTGTCCCGACGATCACCGTCGTCGGATACACCAACGCCGGGAAGTCGAGCCTGGTCAACGCGATGACCGGATCGGGTGTCCTGGTGCAGAACGCCTTGTTCGCGACGCTGGACCCGACGACACGCCGCGCGCGCCTGGACGACGGTCGCGAGGTGGTCTTCACCGACACGGTCGGATTCGTCCGCCACCTGCCGACCCAACTCGTCGAGGCCTTCCGGTCGACCTTGGAGGAGGTCGCCGACGCCGACCTGCTGATCCACGTGGTCGACGGGGCCGAGGCATTCCCGCTCGACCAGGTCGCCGCGGTACGCACCGTGTTGGCCGAGGTACTCGAGGAGAGTGGTGACGGTGCCGCCGCGCCACCGGAGCTGTTGGTGGTCAACAAGATCGACGCGATGGACGGTCTGGCGCGCGCGGAACTGGCGGCAGCGCTGCCGGGGGCGATCTTCATCTCCGCCCGAACCGGGGAAGGCCTCGACGGGCTCTTCAACCGGGTCCGCGACGAGGTGGGCCGCCACGACGTCGAGATCTTCGTCGATGTGCCGTTCGACCGTGGCGACGTCGTCTCGCGGATCCATGCCGACGGCGAAGTCCGATCGACCGAGCATCACGCCACGGGGACGAAAATGAGGATCCGCGTGCCCGCCGCGCTCGCCGGGGAACTCGAGGAGTTCACCCGGACCGGCGGCTGAGGGGTCGTCAGATCCGGCGCATCACCGTCACGACCTTGCCGAGGATGACGGCGCGGTCGCCGGGGATCGGCTCGAACAGCGGGTTGTGCGGCATCAGCCACACGTGGTCGGCGTCGCGCTTGAACGTCTTCACGGTGGCTTCGCCGTCGATCATCGCGGCGACGATGTCGCCGTTGTCGGCGACGTTCTGCTGCCGGACCACCACCCAGTCGCCGTCACAGATCGCGGCGTCGATCATTGATTCGCCGATGACGCGCAACAGGAAGTGGGTGCCGTCCCCGACGAGTTCGCGGGGGAGTGGGAAGACGTCTTCGACGGCCTCCTCGGCGAGGATGGGGCCGCCCGCGGCGATCTGTCCGAGGACCGGCACGTACGTCGGTGCGGGCATCCCGTCGGTCCCGGCCGCGGCGCCTCCGGGCGGCGGCTGGTTCTTGTCCGGCGCGACGTTCACCGCGCGTGGTCGGTGGGGGTCGCGCTTGAGGAGGCCCTTGGTCTCCAGGGTGCGCAACTGGTAGGCCACCGATGAGGTCGACACCAGGCCGACGGCGTCGCCGATCTCGCGGATGCTCGGCGGGTAGCCGCGCTCACGGACCGACTTGCGGATGACTTCCAGCACGTCGCGCTGGCGCTGGGTCAGGGTTGCCTCGACGGCCGCCGGTGAGTCGGTCAGGCCGGCCTGCGGCTTCTTCTTGGCCATGGTTTCTCCTGTTCTCGGTTGAGCCCCACGGTAGCGAAACAAACCGACAGTTTCAAACATTTGTTCGACGTGTCGCGAGACTTTGTCAGACGGGCGTGGTAGAACTTCGAACATCAGTGCATCGAACGTACGAACGAGGAGATCGAAGATGAGCGCATCGGTGATGTACCGCCCGGGCCACCCGCACCACGCCGTTCCGACGTCGCGGCCGATCGCCGCGGCGGGCCATCGGCAGCGTGTGGTCCAGCCGCACCGCGGGCCCGCCCGGTCGGAGGGCCGGGCGCTGCGTGGGCCGCGCGACACGCGGCTGCCCGCACCCCGCCCGGGCCGGGGCAGCGAGTGCACCGGACCGGCCCATGGCCGTCCGCGGGTCGCACGGCCGGCGCCGGACAGCCGGGTGTTCGCCCGGCGCAAGGCCGCCGCGGCCATCCTGGTGGGCGCCGCGCTGGCCGGGCTGGTGTGGCTGTTCGCCATCGTCGGCGGAAACTACGAGGCGGCGTCGGCGCCGGCTCCGGTCGCCACGTCGGTTGTGCATGTTCGCGGCGGCGAGACGCTGACGGCAGTCGCGGCCCGGATCGCACCCGACATGCCGCGACAAGCAGTGGTGAACCAGCTGCGGGCGCTCAATTCGATGACCTCGCCGACGTTGACCGTGGGCCAGGCACTGGTCGTCCCGGTGTACCGCTGATCGGCGTTCGCCGGTGAGGGGCGCACCGGTATTGTTGGGGACATGCATTGCCCCTTCTGCAAGCACGAAGACACCAAGGTCGTGGATTCGCGCCTTGCCGACGAGGGGCAGGCGATCCGCCGCCGCCGTTCCTGTGTCGAGTGTGGCCGCCGGTTCACCACGGTGGAGTCGGCCGTGTTAGCCGTCGTCAAGCGCAACGGGGTGACCGAGCCGTTCAGCCGCGAGAAGGTCATGAAGGGGGTTCGTCGGGCCTGCCAGGGGCGGCAGGTCGACGAGGACGCCCTCGCCCAGTTGGCTGCGCAGGTGGAGGACGCGGTCCGTTCCTCGGGGTCGGCGGAGATACCCAGTCACGAGGTGGGATTGGCCATCCTCGGGCCGCTGCGCGATCTCGACGAGGTGGCCTACCTGCGCTTCGCCTCGGTCTACCGGTCCTTCGAGTCGCTCGACGACTTCCAGCGCGAGATCGACCTGCTGCAGGCCCATCGCGCCTGATTCCGTCAGGTGAAGGCGTCGAATGCCTTGAGCACTCGCTTTTCGGACACCGGATGGGCGGTGCCGAGCCGTTGGGCGAACAATCCGACGCGCAACTCTTCAACCATCCACTGGGCGTAGTCGTTGAACGGTTCGCGGCGGTGTTCGGGCAGCTGGTGGAGCCGTTGGTTCCACCGTTCGATGACGCGGTCGACGGCGGCGAGGGCGTCCCGGTCGCGGGCCGCACCGGTGTCGAGTGATTCGAGTCGGATGATCGCCGCCCGAAGGTAGCGGGGGACCTCGGCGAGGCGGTCGATCGGAGTGCTGCCGATGAAGCCGTCGAAGACGAGGTTGGCCAGCTGTTCGGCGACATCGTCGGCCGCCAGCGTTCCGGTGCGCGAGTCAATGGCCGCGTGGACCTCGGGGACCAGCGCAAACACGTCCAATGCCGCGAAGAAGGCGGTCGGCGCCCGGTCGGTGATCTGCGGGGCGAGGTCCGCGCGCAACGCGGCGAAGGCCGACGGGGTGCGCAGTGCGGATGCGCGGGCGGTGGGTACGGAGTCACGGATGGCGCGGCGGGTGCAGTCGGCCAACAGGGCGTCGAGGTCGGGGTAGGGGTGCTGACTCAGGGCCAGCCGTTGCGCCGGGTTCAACGAGGACGCCGTCTTCCTCGACAAGGCCGGGGTCGACGCGGCGAGCAGCGTGATGACGGCCGGCACCATGGCCGCGTCGCGGGCGGGGGCGGTCGGGAAAAGAGCGGATGCGACGGTCGTCGCGTCGACGGGCGAGAGGCCCGGGTACCGGGTCACCCGCTGCCCGGCGATGTCGGCGGAGACCGACTCCTCGAGATCCCCGAAAGTCTCGGCCGTCCACGTCGAGGCGGTGACCCGATCCGGCGCGGTGCGCGCGCCGGGCGCCTCCTCGTCGCGTTGCAACCGGGCCAGCGAGCGGCTGGTGGCGACGATGTCGCCGCGCTCGTCGACGAGGGCGAAGTTCATTTGGAGGTGGTCGTCGATGCGCGCGAGGTTGAACGTGTCCGGGGTGATCGTCGTCCGCGTCAGGGCCGACAACTCCCGCGCCACGCCGGTGAGCAACGGCTCACTGCGCGGCTTGAGGCGGGCGAGCACCGCTGCGGCGAATTGCGGTGAGGGGGAGGCGAGTCGGCGGATCTGTTTGGGCAGCGTCTTGATGAGGGCGGCCACGAGCTCTTCGCGCATTCCCGGGACCGTCCAGTCGAATCCGGCCGGGCGCACGTGGTCGACGAGGTCGCGCGGGATCTCGACGGTGACGCCGTCGTCGGGGTCCCCGGGGGCGAACTTGTATCTCAGCCGCAGGCGCAACTCGCCCTGTGCCCAGGTTCCCGGATAGTCGGCCTCGGAGACCGGGCTGTGTGCGACGACGTCTTCGGCCCGCAGGTCCAACAGGTCCGGTTCGGTGCGCGCGGCCTGCTTCCACCAGGCGTCGAAATGCTGGGCCGAGACGACGTCGGCCGGGATCCGGGCGTCGTAGAAGGCGAAGAGCTGATCGGCGCTGATGACCAGATCGCGCCGGCGTGCCCGGCTCTCCACCTCCGCCGCATCGTCGAGCAACGCGCGGTTGCGGGCGAAGAAGGCGTGCCGCGTCCGCCAGTCGCCGTCGACGAGGGCGTGGCGGAGGAACAACTCGCGGCACAGCGGCGGGTCGATCTTGGTGTAGGTCACCCGGCGCGACGCGGCGAGCGTGACGCCGAACAGGGTGACGCGCTCGTAAGCCAGGGTCGTCCCCTGCCGCGACGACCAGTGCGGCTCGCTGTAGGAGCGCTTGCAGAGATCGCCGGCGAGGCGCTCGGCCCACGCCGGGTCGATACGCGCCACGGTGCTGGCATAGGTGCGCGAGGTCTCGATGAGTTCGGCCGCCATGAGGAAGGCGGGCGGTTTCTTTGCCAGCGGTGACGACGGGAAGATCATCAGCGAGGTGTTCCGCGCGCCGAGGTATTCCTTGGAGTCGGGCTTGCGTGCGGCGATGTTGGACAAGAGCCCGGCCAGGATCGCCTGGTGGACCGCGTCGGGGTCGCGGTCCCCGGAGCGCTGGACGCCCCAGCCGAGGTCCTTCACCGTTCGCTCGAGCTGTCGGTGCAGGTCGCGCCACTCGCGGATACGGGTCCAGTGGAGGAACTCCCGTTCGCATTGGCGGCGGAATTGGTTGCCCGACAGCGCCTTTCTCGACTCCGCGAGGTAGTCCCACAGGTTCAGCAACGAGAGGAAGTCGGAGCCGGGCTCGTCGAATCGACGGTGGGCCTCGTCGGCGGCCTCCCGCTTGTCGGCCGGACGCAGCCGGACATCGGGGATCGACAGCGCCGATGCGACCACGAGAACGTCGGCGACGCAGCCGAATTCGTGTGCGGCGACGAGCATCCGGGCGGGTCGGGGATCGATGGGCAGCCGGGCCAACGAGCGGCCGACGGCGGTCAGCTTGGGGGCACGGTCGGGTCGGACGGTGATCGCGCCGAGTTCGCCCAGCTCGGCCAGACCGTCGGCGATCGCGCGGCTCGACGGCGGTGAGACGAAACCGAAGTCGGCGATGTCGCCCAGCCGCAGCGACACCATCGAGAGAATGACCCCGGCCAGGTTCGAGCGGAGGATCTCCGGATCGGTGTAGGGCGGGCGCGCCTCGAAATCCTCCTCGTCGTAGAGGCGCAGGCACACGCCGGCCGCGACACGTCCGCAGCGTCCGGCACGCTGGCGCGCACTGGCCTGGGACACGGGCTCGACCGGAAGGCGGGTGACCTTCGTGCGCGGCGAGTAGCGGGAGATTCGCGCCGTACCGGTGTCGACCACGTACCGGATGCCCGGAACGGTGAGGGAGGTCTCGGCGACGTTGGTGGCCAACACGATTCGGCGCCCGTTTGACGGGGTGAAGACGCGGCGCTGCTCGGCGATGGACAGCCGGGCGTAGAGCGGGACGATCTCGGCGCCGTGCGACTCCCGGTGGGCGAGTGCCTTGGCCGTCTCCCTGATGTCGCGCTCGGTGGGCAGGAAGACCAGGATGTCGCCGGTGGCCCCCGCCCAGAGCTCGCTGACCGCGGAGTCGATGGCCGCGGCTTGCTCGGTCTCCGGTGCCGGCGGCCGGTAGCGCAGTTCCACCGGATAGGTCCGCCCCGAGACCTCGATGATCGGCACGCTGTCGGTGGCGGTGGCAAAGTGCCGGGCGAACCGTTCGGGCTCGATCGTCGCCGAGGTGATGATCACCTTGAGGTCGGGTCGGCGGGGCAGCAGTTGCTTGAGGTAGCCGAGGATGAAGTCGATGTTCAGGCTGCGCTCGTGCGCCTCGTCGATGATGAGCGTGTCGTAGGCGCGCAGCATCGGGTCGCTGGCGATCTCGGCCAGCAGGATGCCGTCGGTCATCACCTTCACCAGCGTCGAGTCGGCGACCCGGTCGGAGAAGCGCACGCAATAGCCGACCGCGTCGCCGACGTCGGTCCGGGTCTCCTCGGCGATCCGCTCGGCCACCGACGTGGCGGCGATGCGCCGCGGTTGGGTATGGCCGATGAGGCCGTCCACCCCTCGTCCGGCGGCCAGACAGATCTTCGGCAACTGGGTCGTCTTGCCCGAACCGGTTTCGCCGGCGACCACGATCACCTGGTGCTGCGCGAGTGCGGCGGCGATCTCGTCGCGGCAGCCGCTGACCGGCAGCTCGTCGGGGAAATGGAGGTGGGGTCGCTGGGCGCGCCGCGCCTCGATCAGGCCGGGCCGGGCGCCGCGCGGTCGGGAGGGGCGGGACGGCGACATGATCAGACCAGCCTACGTGGGCGCCGGCCGTCCGGCCCACCCAGACGGGTGTCCCGCGACGGGGCGCACGGTGACACCGCCACCGCGATTCCGCCCACCCGGCGGACTCGCGGAGTCCGCGTCGGCCATGATGGGGGTATGACGTATTCGCTCTGGCACGGTTTCGCCGACATGGCTTCGGTTGTGAAGAACGGCCCGTTCGTCCTCACCCGCGGCGAAGGCGCCTATGTCTTCGATGCCGAGGACAACAGGTATATCGACGCGACGGCGGGTCTGTGGTTCACCAACGTCGGGCACGGTCGTACCGAGATCGCCGACGCGGTGGCCGCCCAGTTGGGCAAGCTCGCCCACTTCTCCGGGTTCGGCGACCACGCCGCCGATGTGTCGATCGAGTTGGCGGAACGCCTGGCGGCGATCGCGCCGGTTGCGGGCAGCAAGATCTTTTTCACCTCGGGCGGTAGCGACGCGGTGGAGACGGCGGCCAAACTGGCCCGGCGCTACTGGCACGAGGTCGGCCAACCGGACCGCACGATCATGGTCGGCCGGTCGAAGGCCTATCACGGCATGCACGTGGCGGGGACGTCGTTGGCGGGGATTCCGGCGAACGGCGAGGGTTACGGCGAGCTGATGCCCGGAGTCGAGTCGATCGCCTGGGACGACGCCAAGAGTCTGCTGGGTCTGATCGAGCGCATCGGCGCCGAGCGCATCGCCGCCTTCTTCTGCGAGCCGATCATCGGGGCCGGCGGGGTGTACCTGCCGCCCGATGGCTACCTCGACGAGGTCCGCGGCATCTGCCGCGACCACGGGATCCTGTTCGTCGCCGACGAGGTGGTCACCGGCTTTGGCCGCGGTGGAGCCCAGGAGTGGTTTGCCTCGTCGCGGTTCGACCTGGCCCCGGACATGATCACCACCGCCAAGGGGCTGACCTCGGGCTACGTTCCGATGGGGGCGGTGTTCATCGCTCCGCACCTCGCCGACCCGTTCTTCGGCGGCGGCGTGTGGTGGCGGCACGGCTACACCTACGGCGGTCATGCCGGCGCGGCTGCCGCGGCGCTGGCCAACCTGGACATCCTCGAGCGGGAGAACCTGCTGCAGCGCGCGAGTGCGTTGGAAGGCGAGTTGGCAGAGGCCTTTTCGCCGCTGGCCGGCCTCGACGCCGTCGCGGAGGTGCGGACGGGGCTGGGGGCGGTCACCGCGGTCCAGCTCGCCGATCCCGCGCAGGCGCCGACCGCGGTGGCGCATCTGCGCCGGGCCGGCGTGGTCACCCGGGCGGCCGGCCAGGGCGCCCTGCAGGTGTCGCCGTCTTTCGTGATGACCACCGAGCAGGTGCGCGACATGGCGGATCGCTTCGGCGGCGTGCTCGAGCAGCTCTGACGAAACAACGCTGCCCCGGCTCCGCGGATTGCGCGGGACCGGGGCAGTGTCGATTGTCCGGTGTGCCTAGCTCAGTGCGCTCTTGGCGGTGAGGGCGGCGGCGACACCGTTGACGGTCGCGGCGACCTTGACGGCCTCCCAGACCTGCTCTTTGGTCAGGCCTGCCTTGCGCACCACGTCGGCATGTGCCGCGGTGCAGTCATGACAGCCGTTGATGGTCGATACGGCCAGGCTCCAGAGTTCGAAGTCGACCTTCTCCACCCCGGGGTTGCCGATGATGTTCATGCGCAGGCCCATGCGGACCTCGCCGTACTCGGCGCCGAGGAAGCTCTTGGCGCGGTAGGCGATATTGTTCATGCCCATGATCGATGCGGCGCCGAGGGCGGCGTTGTAGGCCTCGCCGGACAGGACGTCGGCGGCCTCTTCGCTGATCTCGGCCAGCACCGTGGCGTTACCGGTCGCCACGGCGGCGGCCAGGAACGTGCCCCACAACTGCTGCTCGGTGAGCTCGGTGGTGCGGCTGAGGGTGCCGAGGTTGAGTTTGAGGTCCTTCGCGTACTCGGGAAGGGCTTCCTTGAGGTTGTCGATGCTCATCGGTATCAGACGCTCGCGCTCATCAGCTCGCCGGCGGCGATCGTCGGGTCACCCTTGCGCCAGTTGCAGGCGCACAACTCGTCGGACTGCAGGGCGTCGAGGACGCGGAGCACCTCGTCGACGTTGCGGCCGACCGAACCGGCGGTCACCGACACGAACTGGATCTCGTTGTTCGGGTCGATGATGAAGGTCGCGCGGTCGGCGACGCCATCGGCGTTGAGCACACCGGTGGCCTCCACCAGCTCGCGCTTGAGGTCGCTGAGCATGGGGAAGGGGAGGGTCTTGAGGTCCTCGTGCTGTGCGCGCCACTGGAAGTGGACGAACTCGCTGTCCACCGAGGCGCCCAGCACATGGGTGTCGCGGTCGGCGAACTCGTCGTTGAGCTTGCCGAAAGCGGCGATCTCGGTGGGGCAGACGAAGGTGAAGTCCTTCGGCCAGAAGAACACGATCCGCCACTTGCCGGCGTAGTCGTCGCTGGAGACCTGGGTGAAGTAGTCGTCGGGCTGCTGGGCGTCGACAGCCGAAAGGTCGCCACCGATCACCGCGGTGAGGTTGTAGGCGGGGAACTGGTCGCCGATCGTCAAGAGTGCCATCAGAATCCTTCGTTTCGTTGGGGGCGGATTTCGCTGACTTCCATTGTCGTCGTCGAAGCCTGAAAGGTCTACGTGATTGTTAGCACTATATTGATAGGCATGACCGATGAAAGTTATCAGCCCTCTCCGGCCGGCCTGCGTGCTTTCGTCACCGTGGCCAGAAAGCTCCACTTCGGCAGTGCCGCAACGGAATTGGGGATCAGTCAACCGGCGTTGTCCCAGGCGCTGGCGACGCTGGAGGCTGGTCTGGGCATGCGACTGGTGGAGCGGACAACGCGGCGTGTCTTCTTGACATCGGAGGGCGAAGAACTCCTGCCGAAAGCGGTCGCGGTGGTGCGGGCGATGGATGAGCTGACGTTGGCCGCGCGCGGCGCCGAGGATCCGCTGCAGGGTGCGCTGCGGCTCGGACTGATCCCCACCGTCGCCCCCTACGTCCTGCCGGCGATCCTGGCCGGTGTCGCCGTCGAACTCCCGATTCTGAGATTGCAGGTCGTCGAGGACCAGACCGCGCGTCTACTCGCCCAACTCCGCGACGGCACCATCGACTTGGCCGTCCTGGCCCTGCCCGCCGAGGCGCCGGGGACCGCCGAGGTGCCGATGTACGACGAGGATTTCGTCCTCGCGCTCCCCGCGGGCCATCGGCTGGCCGGCCGCAAGCGGGTCGACCCCGCCGCGATGGCGGAGTTGCCGCTCCTGCTGCTCGACGAGGGCCACTGTATGCGGGACCAGGCGCTGGAGGTCTGCCAACTGGCGGGTTTCCGGCCCGACCTCGGCCAGACCCGGGCCGCCTCGCTGGCCACGGCGGTGCAATGCGTCGAGGGTGGACTCGGCGTCACGCTGATCCCGGCGACCGCGGTCGACGCGGAGACCGCCGGTGGTCGGCTCGCGACGGCGACCTTCGCGGCGCCTCGGCCGGGCCGCCGCATCGGTCTGGTCTACCGCGAATCGGCTGGTCGCGCACAGGCTTACGCGCGCTTTGCTGCGTTGCTGCGGGATGTCATCGTCGCGGCGTCTCCGGGGGTCGGAATCCGGCCGGCGCCCGACACGGTGCCGGGGCAAGCCCAGGGGGTGCGCCGGGGGCGGGCGCCCATTGCTTAGAGTGGTGGCGGACACATTTCGACGACGAGGGATCTCCATGCACCACCTTGGCAGGGCAGCGTTGGCCACCATCACCGCGGCGGCAGCCGTCGCGGTCGCCGTCGTCGGGTCGGGTGACGCCGACGCCGCACCGCGTTACACGGCGAATTACCCGACGCCGATCACCGGTACGAGTACCACGGGAGCCTGGTGGCAGGGATTCCTGCTCAACCGGGCGCAGACGCGCCAGTTCCACGAGGACGGCACGTGGACGCGGTTCAGCTGGTGGGATCCGGCGGCGTACAACAGCGAGATGGCCAGGGCCTTCAACCCCAAGCGCGGTGGCACCGGCTGCATCGTCGTGATGACCGTGGTGCGCAACAAGGCGGGGGTCGTGAGCCTGGCGACCGGACCCAACTACATCCGTGACGAGGCGTACGCCACGCAGCGCCCGGACGCGCCGAACGCACTGTACTGGAGCACCAAGAACTTCCGCTGCGTCTAGCCGGGCGGTCCGGCCAGCGCGGACCACTCGTCGAGCAGGCTCGAGTCGGTGTCGCGGATCATCTCGGCGAGGTTGTCGGTGATCTCGGCGAGACCGGGATTGTCCAGCAGCGCCTGGGGGAGTCCACTGCGCAGCACTCGATAGCAGTCGGAGAGATACCGCAGCACCACGCCTTCGCTTCGCGCCAACCCGTGGCGGGCGATGAACTCGTTGAAGGTCATGTCCGCCTCGAGCATCTCGCGCAGCACCGATTTCGGCGACGGTGGAGTCGACGAGACCCACGGATGACCGCGCCGGTAAATGGCAAAGGCCTCGGTCACGGTGTCGCGCAACGGTTGTGGCCAGGTGACCTCGTCGAGGCGGGCCATGCGCTCCTCGTATTCCATCCCGGCCGCTTTGAACTCGGCCATCGCGGTGTCGCGCGCCGCCTTGCGCTGGGCCACCAGGACCGGGCGGGGATCGTCGAGGGTGGCCTCGATCAACGAGACGATGTCGAGGACGTAGCCGGGGTCTTGGTCGTCGAGCAGGTCGAAGGCGGCCAGGGCAAAGGCGGAGAGCGGATTGGTCAGCGCAAAGTTGGCAGGAACGTCGACCGAGAGCGCGATGCCCTTGCCGTCGGCATCGGGGGAGGGCAGGCGCGTCACGATTCCGGTGTCCAGCAGGTCGCGGTAGAGCGCGATCGTGTGCCGGATGTGCGACAACTGCCGGGACCGCGGTTCATGGTTGCCCTCGAGCAGGTGGCGCAGGGCGGCGAAGCAGTCGCCGGGCCGCGAGACCACTTCCATCAACATGGCCGTGGTCACCTGGAAATGTGAGCGCAGCGGCTCGTCGTCGGCGGTGGTCAATGACTCGAAGGTCTTCTCCCCCCATGAGACGAATCCCTCCGGTGGGCGGCGGCGCACGATTTTGCGCAGCTTCTTCGGATCGCTGCCGGCCTTGGCCACCGCACGCGCGTTCTCCACGTCGTGCTCCGGTGCCTGTGCGACGACATAGCCGACGGTGTCGAACCCGGCCCGGCCCGCACGACCGGCGATCTGGTGGAACTCGCGGGCCCTCAATCGGCGCACCCGTCGCCCGTCGTACTTGCTCAACGACGCGAACAAGACCGTCCGGATCGGGACGTTGATCCCGACACCCAGGGTGTCGGTGCCCGCGACGACGCGCAGCAGTCCCTGCTGGGCGAGCCGTTCCACCAGCCGTCGGTACCGCGGGAGCATCCCCGCGTGGTGCACGCCGATGCCCGACCGCAGGAGTTTGGACAGGGTCTTGCCGAAACCGGTGCCGAAACGGAAGTCGCCGATCGCCTCGGCGATCGCGGCCTTCGTCTCTTTGTCGGCGATGGTCGCGCTGAGTAGGGCCTGTGCCCGTTCGACCGCGGCGGCCTGGGTGAAATGGACGACGTAGACGGGCGCTTTCCCGTCGGCGACGAGGTTCTCGATCGTCTCGTGGATCGGGGTCAGGGTGTAGTCGAACTCCAACGGGACCGGTCGGGCGGCGTCGGTGACGGCCGCGGTGTCGCGACCGGTCCGCTTCTGCAGGTCGTCGACGAAGAACCCGACGTCGCCGAGGGTGGCCGACATCAGGAGGAATTGGGTGCGCGGCAACTCGATGAGCGGCACCTGCCAGGCCCACCCGCGGTCGGGGTCGCCGTAATAGTGGAACTCGTCGGCGACCAACAGGCCGATGCTGGACTCGGGCCCTTCGCGCAAGGCGATGTTCGCCACGACCTCGGCGGTCGCGCAGATGATCGGCGCGTCGGGGTTGACCGTCGCGTCACCGGTCGCCAAGCCGACCTGCTCGGGGCCGAAGACGTCGCACAGCGCGAAGAACTTCTCGCTGACCAGCGCCTTGATCGGGGCGGTGTAGAAGGCGCGCTCGCCCCGGGCGCGGGCAAAGGCGATGGCGCCGGAGGCGACGAGGGATTTGCCCGACCCGGTGGGGGTCGCCAGGATCACGTGGCTGCCGGCGGCCAGCTCCAGAAGCGCCTCGGCCTGGTGCGGGTAGAGCTCGAGACCGGTCCCGGAGGCCCACTGCTCGAACTCGTCGTAGGCGACCGACGGATCGGCACTGACCCGAAGCGGTGCCGGATCAGTGCCGAGGGGTTCGGTCACGCGGTGGCCGGGCCGTCGCCGCCGTCGCCGTCCTCGTCGGCCTGCTGGGCCTGTTCGGCCAGGTAGCGCTGGAACTCGTCGCCGATCTCGTCGGCGCTGGGGAGCGGCTCATCCGCGGCGAGGAGCGAGACCTGCTGTTCCTGCGCCTGGGTGTAGGCGTCGTACTGCGACTCCAGTGCGGCCACCACCGAGGCGATCTCGCCGTTGTTGGCCAGTTCGCTGTCGATCTGCACCCGCAGTGCCTCGGCGGCGCTGTCGAGGGCCTTCGTCGGCAGGTCCAGCGACGTCAGGCCGGCCAACGTGCTCAGCAACCGGGAGGCGGCGGCCGGATAGGTCGACTGCGCCAGGTAGTGAGGCACGTGCACCGAGATCCCGGAGGTCCGGTACCCGTGCTCGGAGAGGCGCAGCTCCAGCATCATCGAGGCGCTGCCGGGCAGTTTCATCGGTGATCCCCACCGCGGCAGGTCGCCGAGGTACTCCACGTCGCTGCCGTGGGCGGTGATCGTCGACGGGCGCGTGTGCGGGACGGCCATCGGGATGGCGTTGAGGCCGATGACGTCGCTGACGCCGAAGCGGTCCGACAGACCGCGGACCGCGGCGGTGAACTGCTCCCACCGCAGATCCGGCTCGACGCCGGAGAGCAGCAGGAAGGGCACACCGGCGTTGTCGCGGATGGCGTGCACGGTCAGCGACGGCATCTCGACGCCGGTGAAGGCCTGGCCGGAGAAGTCCATGACGGGACGGCGCGTCCGGTAGTCGACGAGCTCGTCGGTGTGGAATGTGGCGACCAGCTCGGAGTCGAGGCTGTCGCGCAGATGCCGTGCGGCCACCGCGACGGCGTTGCCGGCGTCGGCGAAGCCGTCAAGGGCGTGGATCAACACGGGTCCCACACCGGCGTCTTCGGCGACGCGGGGTGCGGGGAATTCCAGCTCGTAGAGCGAGCTGTGCTCGGCGGGCTCGAAACCCATTCGTCCTCCTTTGAAGGCGGTTAGTCGATTGTCCCAGATCCGTGACCGGGACTCATACCGCGATCAACGCCGTGCGGCGGGCTGGCATTCCCCGGCGCCGAATGGCACAGTGAAGAATGTGGCAGAAGTGACTGATGGGACGCGGCGTGCCCTGGGTGCCGCGGCGGCGGTTCTCGCGGTGGCGGCGGTGGGTGCGTGCGCCGTCGACGGCGACCCCGTCGATTCCATGGCGCACCGCAGCGTGGCGGCCTCGGCCTTTCCGGTCGAGCCCGGCGCCGAGGTCACCACGATTCCGCCCGCGCAACTCTCGGCCATCGTCGGCGACATCTCCGGTCTACCTGTGGGTGCGCAGATCGACCCGCCCGATTGCGCACCGCAACCGATCTCGCCACTGGCGACCGACACCGCGGTGCAGACCGCATTCGGCCGGGCACCGGCACCCGGCGCGCCACCGCCCGCCTACACGACGGTGATCACGCGCACCGGGGACCGGCTTGACGACCTGGCCGCCACGGTGACCCGCTGCCGGCACTACACCCGCCACTCGGCCGTCCCCGTCGCCATCGACCAGCGGGTCCTCGACGATGTGCCCGCGGTGTCGGGCGCGCGGGTGTTCGGATACGTCCGCCTGGAATCGTCCCCGGGGGTGGCCACCACCCTGTTGGTCGCCCAACGCGGGAACATCCGGGTCTATGCGACGCGTCGGATCGCCGGCGACGCCGACGCCGACGCAGTCGATCCCGCGCTGGTCAGGCTGTTCACCGCGGCTGCGGCCGAGGGCCTGCGCTAGCGGACCCGCGCCCGGTCGCGCGCGGTCGGGGGGAACCGGATCGCCGCCGGCTGCGTCTCAGTTGGCATGACGAACAACGTGCCGACCCTGTCCCTGGACACCACCAGCCTCCTCACCGCGATTCCCGGACTGCTGGGATTCCTCCCCGAACAGTCCTTGGTGGTGATCGCTTTTGACGCCGACTCCTCGATCGCGGTGACCGCCAGACACGACCTGTTGCTCGACCGCGCCGGTGACCCGACGTCGGATATGCACGCGACGATCGCGACGATCGGGCAGGTGTGCGAGCGCGACGGTGTGATGGGCGTGGTGGTCGCCATCGTCGACGACCGATACCCGGAGTTCTCGCCGGTCTACCGGCGGGTCTGCGCACAGGTCGACACGGTGCTGCGGGAGGCCGGGGTACCCGACGGCGTCTGCGCGGGATTCGCGGTCAGCCGGTTCGCGGCGGGGGAGCCGTGGCACGCGCTGTGGTGGGACCTCGGCGGGCCGGGACCGCGCGGGGCACACCGGTGCGACCCGGCGGAGGCCGGCTTCGGGTGGGGCGTGCTCGACGACCCGCAGGCGTCGCCGGTGGCCCTGGAGCGGTCGCTGCGCACGGGTCGGGTGGTATTGGCCAGCCGGGCCGAGATCGCCGACTCGCTGACCCCGGTCGCGCACTGCACCGACGCCGGCTGCGACGGCAAGCGCCGGTCACCGCGCCGAGCGACGACGCCGACCGCGGAGGCCAAACTGCTCCGCAAGGCGCTGCGCCTGCTCACCGGCCCGGCGGCACCCGAGATGACCTGTGCGACCGTGTCACTGTTGGGCCGCGCGGTGACGACCCTCGGGGTACGGGACGCGCTCCTCGCTCTGGCCGGGGGAGAACACCGGTTCACCGCCGAAGCCGCGTGGCGCGAACTCGCCCGGCGCAGTCGGGGAAAGGTGCGCGCGAGTGCCGCCACGATGCTGGCCCACCTGTACTACCTCGGGGGCGAGGGCGCCTACGCCGGCGTCGCGCTTGACGTCGCCCTGACCGAGTGCCCGGACTGGCGCTTGGCGGGATTGCTCAACTCCGCCCTCGTCGGTGGGGTACACCCGTCGATGCTCTGGGAGATCCTCGGCGAGTCGTATGCGGCCGCGGCCGGACTCGGCGTCGACCTGCCCACGCTCTCGCCATACCGCTCGATCTGATCGAACGGCATACGCGGCGAAGCGGCGCGGGAGCGGCTCAGGCCTTCTCGACGAAGATCGAGTGCGCCATGTCCTCGGGGAGTTCGAGGCCGTCGTGGCCGGGGGTGGTGACCACGAACGTCCGGTCCTTGCGGGTCACCGTGACGCGCGCGTTCGGCACGATCCCGACCTCGCGCAGCGTCACGATCAGGTCCTGGTCGGACTGCGCGTGCTCGGAGAGCCGGCGGATGACGACCGCCTGGGGGCCGGACTCGGTCAGTTCGGCCATCCGGACGGCGTGGTCGTCGACCGGCTTGGCCTCGGCGCCGAGGAGTTCCAGACCCGGGATCGGGTTGCCGTACGGCGACGTCGTCGGGTTGTCGAGGACGGCGAGGATCCGCCGTTCGACGTTCTCGCTCATGACGTGTTCCCAGCGGCACGCCTCGTCGTGGACCTCGTCCCAGGGGAGGCCGATGACGTCGACGAGCAACCGCTCGGCGAGGCGGTGCTTGCGCATCACCGCGATCGCGAGATCCCGACCCTTGTCGGTCAGCTCCAGATGGCGGTCACCGGCGACGCGCACCAGGCCGTCGCGTTCCATGCGTGCGACGGTCTGCGACACGGTCGGGCCACTCTGCTCCAACCGCTCGGCGATCCGTGCCCGCAACGGAACGATTCCCTCTTCCTCGAGGTCGTAGATCGTCCGCAGATACATCTCGGTGGTGTCGACAAGATCATTCACGTGAATCCCTGCACCCTTTCATCCCCGCTCGTGCTACCCGCAACCCTACCGTGAAACCACAAGCGGTCGGCGATGTGACGCGCACGGGCTAGCCTGATCATTGTGCCGGACATGACAGCGGGAGCGGTGATTTGGAGCGATGGCTTCGAGGCATACCGCTGGGCCCGCGAACACCCGATGAACCCGGTGCGCCTGGTCCTCACGATGAGTCTGGCGTCTTCGCTGGGCGTCCTCGACGGAATCGACCCGGTGCCGCCACTCGCCATCGACGACACCTCCCTGACCGTGGTGCACACCCAGCACTACATCGACGCGGTCCGCGCGGTCGGCGGGCCCGACGGCGGCTCGAACCGCAGCCTCTACGAGCAGGTGTACGGCCTCGGCGACATGGACAACCCGATCTTCCCCGGGATGCATGAAGCCGCGCGGATGCTGGTCGGGGGCTCGATCGCGGCCGCTGAGGCCATCGCCTCGGGCCGGGTGCGGCGCGCGGTGAACATCGGCGGCGGCATGCACCACGCGATGGCGTCGCGCGCCGCCGGGTTCTGCGTGTACAACGACTGCGCGATCGCCATCGACTGGTTGCTCGACCACGGCTTCGACCGCATCGCCTACATCGACATCGACGCCCACCACGGTGACGGCGTCGAGCGCGCGTTCACCAATGATCCGCGGGTCCTCACCGTCTCCCTGCACCAGCACCCGGCGACCCTGTGGCCCGGGACGGGTTGGCCCACCGAGGTCGGTGGCGCGGATGCGGCGGGTTCCGCGGCCAACGTGGCCCTCATGCCGGGCATCGTGGACTCCCTGTGGTTGCGGGCGTTCCACGCGGTGGTCCCGTCGCTGATCAGGGAGTTCAAGCCGCAGATCATCGTCAGCCAGTGCGGCGCCGACAGCCACTCGGCCGATCCGCTCACCGACCTGAGCCTCACCGTCGACGGTCAGCGCGCCGCGATTCTGGCCATGCGCGACTTGGCCGACAGGTACTGCGAGGGCCGGTGGTTGGCGGTCGGCGGCGGCGGCTACGGGGTGGTCAACGTGGTACCCCGGATCTGGACGCACCTCATCGCCGCGGCCCTCGGCCGCGACATCGATCCGACGCGCGTCATCGGCGAGGCCTGGATGGCCGACGCACACCGCATCGCCGCCACGGTCGCGCCGGAATACACCGCCGAGCCGATCGGCGTCATGGGGGACGGTGGTTCGGTCGACTTCACCCCGTGGGACGGGAACGCCGGGGCGGACCCGCCGACGGGCGTCGACGAGCGCGCCTTCCGACAGACCGACCGTACGATTCTGGCCACCCGCCGGGCGGTGTTCCCGCTGCACGGCCTCGATCCGGAGGACCCCCGTGACTGATCCCGCACCCGCGGACCAGGCTCCCGACTCCCGCCAGCGGTGGGAATACCCGCGGGAGTGGGCCGCCGACGTCCTGGCCTCCGACGGCGGCGTCGTCCACATCCGGCCCATCGTCCCCGACGACGCGGACGACGTCGTCGAGTTCCACGCGGGACTGTCCGAGCGGACCCGCTACATGCGCTACTTCGGGCCGACCCCGACGCTGCCGCCGCGCGAGGTCGCGCGGATGACGACGGTCGACTACCGCGACCGGGTCGCGCTCGTCGCACTGTTGGGCGGCAAGATCATCGCGATCGGCGTGTACGAGGGCCTGGCCGCGGCGGGAAAGCCGCACTCGGCCGAGGTCGCCTTCGTCGTCGACGACGCCCACCAGGGCCGCGGCCTGGGGCCGATCCTGCTCGAACACCTCGCCGGTGCGGCCGCGGAGAACGGCTTCACCCGGTTCGAGGCGGAGGTCCTCGCCGAGAACGCCAACATGGTGACCGTCTTCCGCGATGCCGGGTACCAGCTCAGCCGCAGCTTCGACGGTTCCAACGTCCACGTGGAGTTCCTCATCGATCCCACCGAGGCGCTGTTGTCGGTCCGCAACGGGCGCGAGCGCGCCTCGGAGGCCCGCAGCATCGCGAACCTCGTCCGACCGACGTCGGTGGCCGTCATCGGCGCCTCGTCGGACCGGCGGAAGGTGGGTAACGCCCTCCTCGCCAACATCATGTCGGCGGGGTTCACCGGGCCGGTCTACCCGGTAAACGGCCCGGGGCAGCACGCGGCGGCCGACGCGGAACCGGCGGAGCCCGGCCCGGCGCGCACCCCGTCGGTGTTGGGGATCCGTGCCTATCCGACCGTCCGCGACATCCCCGACCCCGTCGACCTGGCCGTGGTGGCCGTCCCCGCGGCCATCGTCGACGACGTGCTCGACGACTGTCTGGCCAAGGGCGTCAAAACCCTCGTCGTGGTCTCCGCCGGGTTCGCCGAGTCCGGCGAGGCGGGGCAGGAGAACCAGCGCCGCCTCGTCGCCGCCGTGCGGGAGCACGGGATGCGGCTGGTCGGCCCGAACGCGCTGGGTGTGGTCAACAACGACCCGACCGTGTCGTTGAACGCGACGCTCGCGCCGCGGGTCCCCGACGCCGGTCGGGTCGGTTTCTTCTGCCAGTCGGGCACGTTGGGCATCGCGATCCTCGACGCCGCCGCGCGGCGCCAGATCGGCTTGTCGACCTTCGTGTCGGCCGGCAACCGGGCCGACGTGTCCGGCAACGACGTGCTCCAGTACTGGGACTCCGACGATTCCACCGACGTGGTGCTGCTGTACCTGGAGACCTTCGGCAACCCGCGCAAGTTCTCGCGAATCGCCCGTCGGTTGTCGCGGTCGAAACCCATCGTCGCGGTCAACACGCCGGCCGCCGGCGACGACCGCGTCGCGCAGATGGTTTTCGAGCAGGCCGGGGTCATCGGCGTCGGCACCATCTCCGAGCTCTTCGATGCCGGGGCGCTGCTGGCGTATCAGCCGCTTCCGGCGGGGCCGCGGACCACGATCGTCGGCAACTCCTCGGCCCTGGCCGGACTCGCGGCCACGGTCGGCGCCGGGCTGGGCCTCGACGTGGTCGCCACGGTCGACGTCGGTCCCGCGGCGTCGGCCCAGCAGTTCAGCGCGGCGGTGTCTGATGCGGTGAACGGCGACGCGTGCGACGCGGTGATCGCGGTGTTCGTCCCGCCGGTGGCGGTCGAGGCCGACGAGTATGCCGCCGAGTTGCTGACGGCGTGCGCGGGGTCGGCGAAGCCGGTGGTGTCCACCTTCCTCGGCAGTGAGGGACTGCTCACCCCGCCGTCGCACAACGGGGCGCCCGGTACCCCCGGGCGCGGGTCCATTCCGAGCTTCCTCAGCCCGGAACGCGCCGCGGCCGCCCTGGCCCGGGCCTGGCGCTACCACGCGTGGCGGCAGCGGCCGGAGTCGAGTGCGACCCGGCCGGCCGGGACGGATCCAGAACCGGTGCGCGCGCGGATCTTGGAGCTCCTCGCCGAGAACGACAACGAAACGGTGGAACTCGGGGCCGTGGCCACCGCCGAACTGCTCGCCGGGTACGGGATCGACGTGGTGCCGTTCATCGAGGTGCGGTCCATCCACGAGGCCTCCTCGGCGGCCCGAGATCTCGGGTTCCCGGTGGCGGTCAAGGCGGTGTCACCGCTGTGGCGGGGGCGTCCCGACCGGGAGGGCACCCGGCTGGACCTGCCGGACGCCACGTCGGTGGTCACGGCCTACGCCGAGCTGACCGACCTCACCGGTGACGACGTCCTGCACGTGCAGCGCATGGCTCCCAAGGGGGTGGCGACCATGATCCGGGCCGCCACGCACCCGCGGTTCGGCAGTCTGGTCTCCTTCGGTCTGGCCGGATACACCTTCGAGTTGCTCGACGATGCGGCCTACCGGGCCTTGCCGCTGACCGACTTGGATGCGCGGGAACTGGTGGCCGCACCGCGCTCGGCGGCGCTGCTGACCGGATACCAGGGCCAGGCGCCGGTCGACCTCGAGGCGCTCGCCGACTTGCTGATGCGGGTGTCGTTCCTCGTCGAGGACATTCCCGAGGTGCGCGAGGTCGTCTTGGACCAGATCCTCGCCTCCGGTGACGGCGCCCGCGTGCTCAACGCCCAGATGTCGATCGGCCCGGTGTCACGGGGGATGGACACCGGGCCGAGGCGGCTGGGGGATTGACGGTCGGTCAGACGGCGTAGGCGCGCAGACGCTCGGCACGATCGCCGGCGCGCAGCTTCACCATGACCTCGCGCTCGATCTGGCGGACCCGCTCGCGGGACAGTCCGAATGCCCGGCCGATCTGGTCGAGCGTGCGCGGCTGGCCGTCGTCAAGGCCGTAACGCATCCGGATCACCTGCTGCTCGCGGTCGTCGAGGGTGGCGAGCACGCTGCGGATGTCGGAGTGCAGCAGTCCGGCGATAACGACATTCTCGGCCGAGGTGGCCTCGGTGTCCTCGATGAAGTCGCCGAGCGGCGCCTCCTCGTCGGTGCCGACCGGCATGTCCAGGCTCACCGGGTCGCGGCTGTGGTCGAGCAGATCGGCGATCTTCTCCGCCGGGATGCCCGACTCGGCGGCCAACTCGTCGTCGGTGGCCTCGCGGCCGAGCTGCTGGTGCAACTCGCGCTTGATGCGGGCGAGCTTGTTGACCTGCTCGACGAGGTGGACGGGCAGGCGGATGGTCCGGCTCTGGTCGGCCATGCCGCGGGTGATCGCCTGACGGATCCACCAGGTGGCGTAGGTGGAGAACTTGAAGCCCTTGGCGTAGTCGAACTTCTCCATCGCGCGGATCAGACCCAGGTTCCCCTCCTGGATGAGGTCCAGCAGCGGCATCCCGCGACCGGTGTAGCGCTTGGCCAGCGACACGACGAGGCGCAGGTTCGCCTCCAATAGGTGGGCCCGGGCCTGGTCGCCCTGGCGGGCGACCTCGGTCAGATCGCGCTTGCGGGCCGGGCCGAGTCGGGGGCGGGTGGCCAGCAGGTGCTTGGCATACAGCCCGGCCTCGATCTGTTTGGCGAGTTCGACTTCTTCTTCGGCGTTCAGGAGTGCGGTACGGCCGATGCCGTTGAGATAGACGCGCACCAAGTCGGCTGATGGCGATTGCGCATCGAGGTCCGATTCGGTCAGAGCGGGGCGAACAGCGGACTTAGTCGTCATGGGCGGCCTCCTGGGTTCGAGTGCGTACAAACCCCTCAACGCCCACCGGTGCCCGAATAGTTCCCGCGATGGCGAACGGGCTCCTGAGAAGTGGCTGAAAACTCCGGGCGCTACTGCGAGGAATCGCCCGGGGAATCGCCCACGGTCTCGCCGGGGAGCTCGCGCGGATCGGCGAGTTCGGAATCGACGACGGTCGACGGGGCTTCCAGCGCCGCTTCGGCTTCCTCCCGGTGGTGGCCGTAGTGGTATTCGGCCACCTCGTTGCGGCTGCGGGCCGGCCGGTCGTTGGCCACGAGCACCGCCACCCACGGCAGCGGGATCGAGACCGCGACCACCGCCAGCGCGAGAAGCCCGTTGTGCGTCCATCCGTAGACGATGCACGCGAGGATCAGCGCGGGCACGCGGAAGGCCATCATGATCAGGTATTTGCGGACGCGTGCGCGGTGCTGCTCCTCGGGGCTGTTCTCAGCCCGGGTGATGAGGAACGCCTCCTCGGCGGCATGTGCGCGCATACCTCCACTGTCCCACCTCGGCGTGCCGAGCGCACCCCCGGGTTCGGTTGGCGTTCGAGGGCGCAGGCGTCACAATGGATCCATGGCTACCGAGACCATTGAACGGCCCGAGGTCGACGAGCGGACCGACGACGGCACCGACATCCCCAAGGTCTTCCACTACGTGAAGAAGGACAAGATCGCCGAGAGCGCGGTCATGGGCAACCACGTCGTGGCGCTGTGCGGCGAGGTCTTTCCGGTCACCGCGGCACCCAAGCCCGGGTCGCCGGTGTGCGAGAAGTGCAAGAAGATCTACGAGAAGATGCGCAAGGGCTGATTGCTCCTCGTCGGCCTGCTACTCCTCGGCCCCGGTCCGGGGTCGACGCGCCAGTGCGCCACTGCCCAGCCGGGCCGGCAGCCCCTTGATGCCGTCGGTGACCCCGGCGGCGAGTTCGGCCCGCTGTTCGTCGAGCCAGTGCCGGGCCCGCACGCCGCGCGACGGCGATGACGGCCACAGGGACTCGATCGTCGCGTTGAGTTCGGCGCCGAGGACGATCGCGAAGCCGAGGAAGAACGCGAAGAGCAGGAAGGCGATCGGGGTCGCCAGCGCGCCGTAGGTATACCCGCTGCGGGTCAGCGCGGCGAGATAGAGGCGCAGGATGTAGGTGGCGAGCCAGAAGACCGTCGCCGCCACCACCGCGCCCGGGAGCAGCCGGTGCCAGGGCAGCGGGTGGCGCAGGGCCAGGTGGTACAGGGTCGTCAGCATGAGGATCAGCACCAGGCCGACGAGCGGGAAGTAGGCGATGTCGATGACCGTCGACACCGTCGGGCCCCACGACGGGGCGACCATCCGCCGCAGCAGGCTGGGCCCGATGGCGACGAGGGGGAGGACGACCACCGCCCCGGCCAGGAACGCGACGTACACGATGAGGGCGAAGATGCGCTGCCACACCGGGTTGCGCACGCTTTCCTGATGGTGGGCGGTGGTGATCGCGGCGATATAGCAGGACATCGCCGACGATCCGGCCCACAGCGAGATGACGAAGGCCACCGAAGTCACCCCGGCGCGGCCGCGGTTCAGCATGCTGTCGAGGGTCGGGCCGATCAGGTCGTCGACGACGTCGGGGGTGAAGGTCCGTTCCGCGAGTCCCACGATCCGGTCGTGGATGATCGTCGTGATGTCGGGGTTCATCCAACCCAGGAAGTAGCCGATGCTGCCGAGCAGTCCGAGGATCAGCGGGGCGAAGGAGAGTGCCTGCCAGAAGGCGGCCTGGGCCGACCAGCCGATGATTCCGTGGTCCCACGCGCCGACGATCGTGCGCCACACCAACGTGGGGATCCGTCGCCAGAACGGGATACCGGCATCGTCGGGCACCGCCTCGTCGGCGTCGTCGGTGGAGTCGGTGGCGTGGTCGTCGGTCATGACCTGCTCCACCTTTCCCGATGCAGACGCGGCGCCGTGGGTGGCGCGCCGCGCGGTCGGGGCACTAGTAGACTCGGAGGGGTTGTCCGACCGCTAGAGGAGTGTATTCGCGCGTGACATCTGATGCTGTGTCGGCCATGCCGTTGCGCGCGTGGCAGCGCCGGGCGCTCACCAAATATCTGACCGGCAAACCGCGCGATTTCCTCGCCGTCGCCACCCCCGGAGCCGGAAAGACGACGTTCGGTTTGCGGATCGCCGCCGAATTGCTGGCCGACCGGACGGTCGAGGCGGTGACCGTCGTCGCACCCACCGAACACCTCAAGCACCAGTGGGCGCAGGCCGCCGCGCGGGTCGGGATCGCGCTGGACTCGAACTTCTCCAACTCGACCGGCGCGACCAGTTCAGACTTCGACGGCGTCGTCCTGACGTACGCGCAGGTGGCCTCACACCCCTCGCGCCACCGGGTCCGCACTGAGAACCGGCGGACTTTGGTGATCCTCGACGAGGTGCACCACGCGGGCGACGCCAAGTCCTGGGGGGATGCCATCCGGGAGGCGTTCGACGACGCGACCCGACGACTCGCGCTGACCGGTACGCCGTTCCGCTCCGACGACTCGCCCATCCCGTTTGTCGTTTACGAGCCCGAACCCGGCGGTGGCGCGCGATCCAAGGCCGACCACACCTACGGCTATGCCGACGCCCTCGCCGACGGGGTCGTGCGTCCGGTGGTCTTCATGGCGTACTCCGGCCAGGCGAGCTGGCGCACGAGCGCCGGCGAGGAGTACACCGCCCGGCTGGGGGAGCCGCTGTCGGCCGAGCAGACCGCGCGGGCATGGCGCACCGCCCTGGATCCACACGGCGACTGGATCCCGGCCGTCCTGCGGGCCGCGCACACCCGGTTGACCCAGCTGCGGAACTCCGGGGTCCGCGATGCGGGCGGTCTGGTGATCGCCACCGACCAGACGGTGGCGCGCGACTACGCGGAGCTGCTTACCGCGATTTCGGGGTCCAAGGTCGCGCTGGTGTTGTCCGACGATCCGGGCTCGTCCAAGCGCATCGCCGAGTTCGCCGAATCCGACGACATGTGGATGGTTGCGGTGCGCATGGTGTCCGAGGGTGTCGACGTTCCCCGGCTGGCCGTCGGCGTCTACGCGACGAGCGCGGCGACGCCGCTGTACTTCGCGCAGGCCATCGGCCGCTTCGTCCGATCCCGCCGGCCGGGGGAGACCGCCAGCGTCTTCCTGCCGTCGGTGCCGGTGCTGCTCGACCTGGCCAGCCAGCTCGAGGCCGAGCGCGACCACGTCCTGGGCAAGCCGCACCGCGAGGAGGGCCTCGACGACGCGCTCATCGCCGAGGCCAACGCGCAGGTCGATGAACCGGGCGAGGATGAACCCGCCTTCCAGTCGCTGCACGCCGACGCCGAGCTCGACCAGGTCATCTTCGACGGCTCGTCGTTCGGCACGGCGACCTACGCCGGCAGCGAGGAGGAATCGGACTATCTCGGCCTGCCCGGGCTCCTTGACGCCGACCAGGTGCGCGAGCTGCTGTCCCGCCGTCAGAGCGAGCAGATGTCGAAGCGCACGGCCGCGGCTGCGGCGAATCCGCGAGACGGCGCCCCGACGACCAGCACGGCGGCGGCGACGCTGCAGTCGCTGCGCAAGGAGCTGAACTCGTTGGTGGCTTTGCACCACCACCGCACCGGTAAGGCCCACGGCGTCGTGCACCGCGAGCTGCGGGAGCGGCTCGGCGGCCCGCCGACGGCGATGGCCACAGTCGAGCAACTCACCGAAAGGATTCGGGTGCTGCGGGAATGGCGCTGACCCAGCCGTCACCCACAGGGCCGTCACCCACTAGCCGGCGAAACAGCGAAACGCCGCGAGTCTTCAGGCTCGCGGCGTTTCGCTGTCGTAGGTGGATCAGCCGGTCAGACCAGTTCGGCGGTCGGCTCGGTGATGGTCGCGCCCATCTTCGCCAAGCCGGCTTCGTGCTCGGTGAAGTGGTGGCGGCAGAAGAAGAGCTCGCTGCCGGAGGGGAGCACGGCGATCACCTTGGCTGCTGCGCTGCAGCGGTCACACCGATCGGCAGCGGTCAGCATGCGCGTCGTAGTCGTAGTCGTAGCGGTGGTGGTCATGGTTCCTCCGTCCCGGGCGAACAATCGTCCCTCGTGAGAGTAGGCGAGGAATTCCGCCTCTTCACACTCTGTCAGACGTTTGACGGTTCCGGTTTGTTCCCGAGCCCCGGTGTGTCGGATCCCACGTCGCGTTTTCCGGCACCGCTGCAGTGGTCGGAGGCCGGACCGGGGTTGGTCGGCACCGTTCGTGCGCCCGGCGTTGTGCTGGCGTAGTGGACCGGCCCCGACCGGGGCCGCTTTTCGCTATGGGGTTCTCAAGGTACGTGCGCAGCCCCTTCGGAGGCTGCTCTCATCGGGCCGCGGCTGTTGTTAGGCGGCGGCGTGGTCAGCGAGGGTGAGGGTGCGTCGGTGGTGGCAGCGGTAGGTGTGGTGATGCAAGCTGCACAGCAGGACGGTGTTCTTGACGTTCGTCTCCCCACCGTCGGCCCAATGCTGAATATGGTGAGCTTGCTTGGATTGGGCCCGCTCGCTGGCGCTCCCGGCGCCCGGGCACCACGACGGTGGCTTGCCGCAGCCGGGGAATTGGCATCCGCCGTCGCGTGCTTCTAACGCGCGGCGGAGGGTGCCGGTGACGAATGCGGCGAGTTCGTCGTGGTTCATGTGCCCCCCAGGCTCGGGTTCGCGCCATATTGTGCGGACTCGAGTTAGAAACTGTGTGCTGATGTCCTTCTATCTACATCCTACACTAGATCAGGGGTCTGACAACCGCAGATTTATGGTTTGACCTGCAGTGACAATGGAGAAACAGTGAGGCGCCCGCCCCCAATTGGTGGGGGCGGGCGCCTTTGCTGTTTCGATGTCAGGTGACGCGCGGTCAGGTCGATGCGCGCGGACCTCGCTTAGCTTCTAGTCCAAGTAGTCGCGCAGGACCTGTGAACGCGACGGGTGACGCAGTTTGCTCATCGTCTTCGACTCGATCTGCCGGATCCGCTCACGGGTGACCCCGTAAACCTGGCCGATCTCGTCGAGGGTCCGCGGCTGGCCGTCGGTCAGGCCGAAGCGCAACCGGACCACGCCGGCCTCGCGCTCGGACAGGGTCTCCAGCACCGACTGCAGTTGGTCCTGCAGCAGGGTGAAGCTGACCGCGTCGACGGCCACAATGGCCTCGGAGTCCTCGATGAAGTCGCCGAGTTGGCTGTCGCCCTCGTCGCCGATGGTCTGGTCCAGCGAAATGGGCTCGCGCGCGTACTGCTGGATTTCCAGCACCTTCTCCGGCGTGATGTCCATCTCCTTGGCCAACTCCTCCGGAGTCGGCTCGCGACCGAGGTCTTGGAGCAGCTCGCGCTGGATGCGGCCGAGCTTGTTGATCACCTCGACCATGTGCACGGGGATGCGGATGGTGCGGGCCTGGTCGGCCATGGCGCGGGTGATCGCCTGACGGATCCACCAGGTCGCGTAGGTCGAGAACTTGTAGCCCTTGGTGTAGTCGAACTTCTCCACGGCGCGGATCAGACCGAGGTTGCCCTCTTGGATCAGGTCGAGGAAGGCCATCCCGCGGCCGGTGTAGCGCTTGGCGAGGGAGACCACGAGGCGCAGGTTCGCCTCCAGCAGGTGGTTCTTGGCCTTGGTGCCGTCGTAGGCGACCTCGCGCAGCGCGCGTCGCTGGGCCATCGGCACCTTCTCGCCGGAGGCCTGCAGGCGGGTGAGGAGCTCGGCAGCGTACAAACCGGCCTCGATCCGCTTCGCGAGCGCGACCTCCTCCTCGGCGTTGAGCAGTGCGACCTTGCCGATTTGCTTGAGGTAGGCACGGACCGAGTCGGCCGAGGCGGTGAGCTCGGCATCCTTGCGGGCCTGCCGCAGCGCCTCGGACTCTTCCTCGTCCCAGACGAAATCGCTGGACTCCTTGGCGTCCTTCTCGTCCTTGCCGCCCTTGGCGTCGGTGGCCTTCGAGTCGGACTCGTCCTCGTCGCCGGCATCGGCGATATCGGCCTCTACGTCGTTCAGATCGACGTCGGCATCATCGATGTCTTCGATCGAGTCGGGACCTGCGTCCAACTCGGTCTCGTCGACCTGCGGATCCTGCTCGCCCTTGGTGGTTGCCTTCGTACCGGGGGCAGCCTTCTTGGCAGCGGCCTTCTTCGCCGGAGCCTTCTTGGCGGCGGCCTTTTTCGCCGGAGCCTTCTTGGCGGGCGCCGCCTTCTTAGCCGGAGCCTTCTTGGCGGCGGCCTTTTTGGCGGGCGCGGCGGTCGTCGCCGTCTCGGCGGACTCGTCGTCCTTCTTGGCGGTCGCCTTGCGCACGGTCTTCGAGGCGGCGGCGGTCAGCTTCTTCGCCGTGCTCGCAGCCTTGCCGGCCGTGGTCTTCTTCGCCGGGGCGGACGTGCGCGCGGTGGTCTTGGAGGCAGCCACGGACAACCTTTCGAACTCGCAACGGGGCAGCGTCGTGAGACGGGACGGGCAACCGGAATGCGGCTGTGCCGGTGGCGATGTACGACGCGCGGGGTGGGTCTGGTGTGGTTGTGACCGATCGAGCGATCGTCGCAACGCGTTCCATTGTAACGAAACACTCAGGTTTGGGCGGTAACCACCAGGTCAGGCGGCAGGCCTCAGGGCCGCAGACCCGCTTGTGCGGCCATCGCCGCGCCGACGATCCCGGCCGTGTTGCGCAGCGTGGCCGGCGCCGCCGGGGTCGAATTGGTCAGCAGTGGCAGCCACTTGTGCGATTTGCGGCTGATCCCACCGCCGAGGATGAAGAGCTTGGGCGAGAACAACTTCTCATACTCCGCCAGCACCCGGGACAACTCTTTCGCCCACCGGGCGTAGCTCCAGTCGTTGTCCTCCTTCACCCGGGCCGACGCCCGCTCCTCGGCGATCGCGTCGCCGACCTGGAGGTGCCCGAGTTCGGTGTTGGGCAGCAGCCGACCGCCGTCGAACAGGATCGCCGAACCGATACCGGTACCGAGGGTCAACATGATGACCACACCCTCGACGTCGTCGACCTGGCCGCCGTAGCGCGCCTCGGCGAGGCCGGCGGCATCGGCATCGTTGAGCACGGTGAACCCCTCGGCGGACACGTGCTCGCCGAAGAGGGCGTACGCGTCGGTCCCGATCCACCCCTTGTCGATGTTCGCCGCGGTCCGCACAACCCCGTCGACGACCACGCTGGGCAATGTGATCCCCACCCGGCCCGTCCAGGAGAAGTGTTCGACGATCGCGGCCACCGTGGTCGCGACGGCCTTCGGGGTGGCGGGCTGGGGGGTTTTGATCTTGTGTCGATCGCCGACGAGGGTTCCGGTGGTGAGGTCGACGATCCCGCCCTTCACCCCGGATCCTCCGACGTCGACCCCGAAGGCGTAGCGGGGATCGCCCGGGTCGATGGCGACCGGCTCCGGTTCGGCGGTCGTCGTTGCGGTCGAAGCAGCGGACATCGGATCGGCCCCTCTCGGCTCATGCGTCACGGTCGGACGGCGATGGGCCCAGGCTATCGGGGACAATGGGAGGGTGAGCACTTCTCCCGCGAAACCCATCGGCCCGGATTGGACGCCGGCCCAGTTGGTCGAAGTGGCGGTTGCCGTCGCCGAGACCGCGGCCGACCACGTACGCCGCCGCCGCCCGGAGCTCTTCGCCAACGGCGCGGCCAATCGCGGTGTGGTGCAGACGAAGTCGGCTCCGACCGATCCGGTGACGGTGGCCGACACCGAGTCCGAGGACGTCATCCGCGCGGAACTCGCCCAACGGCGCCCGGGGGATGCCGTCCTGGGTGAGGAGGGCGGAGGCGACCGCGAAGCGCCCAGCGGAATCCGGTGGGTGGTCGACCCCATCGACGGGACGGTCAACTTCCTCTACGGGATCCCCGCCTACGCGGTCTCGGTCGCGGCCCAGGTCGACGGCCGGTCGGTGGCCGGTGCGGTGGTCGACGTCGCACGGGGCGTGACTTACCACGCATCACTGGGCGGCGGGGCCTTCCGGACCGACGCCTCGGGCACGATGGCGCTGTCGGCCAGCGCGGCGACCGATCCGGCGCTGGCATTGGTGGCCACCGGCTTCGCCTATTCGGCCCAGCGTCGGCGCGAGCAGGCCCGGATCCTGTGCGACCTGCTGCCCGCCGTCCGCGACATCCGGCGGATCGGCGCCGCAGCCATCGACCTGTGCCTGGTCGCAGAGGGATCAGTCGACGCGCACTACGAGCATGGACTGTCCCCGTGGGACTGGGCGGCGGGGGCGCTCATCGCTGCCGAAGCGGGGGCGGTGGTCATCACCCCGTCGGCCGACTCGCGGTCCGACGCCGGCGACGTCACCGTCGCGATCGCACCGGGGCTCGCCGACCCCTTGCGGGCGGTGCTCGACGGGTGCGGCGCGCTCGCCCCCCTGCCGCTGGCCTGACCGGCACGCCGCGGGTTCGGGACAGTCCCCGGTCAGCACCGCCCGGAGTGGACCGCCCGGATCAGGGCCGGGTCGACGCCGGTCTTGTTGCGGGGGTCGGCCGACCGCAACGCCTCCAGGGCGGCCTGCGCATCGGCGGACTGTTCGGTGCCGGTGAAGTACTCGCCGAGCACCAGGTCGACGTCGGTGCCGGCGCGGCCGTCGGTCACCAGCTGCGCGCATGGGACGGCCAACGACAAGGCCGCGGCACTGGCCTTGCCGGCCTCGCCGAAGCGGATCTGGCCGACACAGTTCAAGTCCCGGTTGGGGTAGACGGGGTCGTCGCCGATGGCGTTGTCCTGGACCGGGGTGAACCCCTGGTTGATCAGCTCGTCGGCGATGGCCTGGGCCTTGCCGCGGTGATTCGACGCGTTGAGCACGCGCACACCGAAGGTCGCGAGGGCAGCCGGTGCCACATCGACGAGGTCGTCGCGGTTCATCGCGGTCAGCTTCGGGGCGGGTGCGGCGTTCGGGGCCGCGGGGACCGCCGAGGCCGCCGACGGTTGGTTGCAGTCGACGGGGACACGCGAATCGGCGCCGCCGGTGAGCGCCACCGTCCAGACGACCGCACCCAGGGCGGCGAGGATGGCGGTGGCGATGATGGCCGGGGTGGGTACGCGCCGGCGGAACGGGCGGCCGTTGTGGTCCTTCGAGTAGCCGTTGGTGATTGAGGCGACCACGCGCACCCTTCCTACTCGTCCTGCAGCGGTTCGTTCTGCCGTGTGCTCCACGCCGAAAACGATGGCGGCGCGGATCTGCGATTCACTGTAGCGGGGTGATGGGAGCGGAGGGTGGACGCCGCGCCCGCGGCGGATAATTGACTTCGCGTCGGCGCCGCGCTAGATTGCGCCTGCCTCGAAACAGCCACCCCGCGAAGCAGCAATGACAAAGTGTGATGTAAATCACAGGGAAAAACGGTTGATCGCGGCAACAAATCCGGGAGTCGCGGCGTTGGAAGGCGACACCGGCGGAGACCACCAGGCGTGCAGGCGCTAGCGACAGGGGATAGGAGCCAGAGACATGGCCACTGATTACGACGCACCACGGCGGACCGAATCTGATGACATCAGCGAAGACTCGCTCGAGGAGTTGAAGGCGCGGCGCAGCGAGGCGCAGGCGGCATCGGTGGACGTCGACGAGGTCGAGACCGCCGAGTCCTTCGAGTTGCCCGGCGCCGACCTGTCCGGTGAGGAGCTCTCGGTCCGGGTCGTGCCCAAGCAGGCCGACGAGTTCACCTGCTCGCGATGCTTCCTCGTCTACCACCGCAGCCGACTGGCCCGGGAAAAGGGCAACGAGCGGATCTGCATCGACTGCGCGTGAGCACACGCCCCGAGTTGGGCGGGCCGGTCAGGCCAGTTCGATATCGGGGCGCGAGACTCGCGGCCGCAGTCGGCTGCGCTTGCGGCGCAGCAGCACGGTGCGCGAACCGTCGGGATAGAGTCGCGTTCGTTTTAACTCCCAGCCGCCGAACTCCGCCTGGATCGCCAGGCGCATGGTCGCGCTGATCCTCGTCACCTCCGGCGGCAACCGCAGCAGCAGCGCTTCGACGTCGTCGGCGACCGTCTCGGCCTCCCAGCCCGGAGGCAGCCGCCCGGTGCGCGTGCCGGGCAGGTCCAACGGTTCACCGTCGACGGGGGGAGTCTCAGGGCTGGACACGCTGCAGCCCCCCGCCGGTGGCCGACAGCACGAACACCACCCCGGATGCCGGATCGACCGCGATCGAGTCCGGCTGGCGCACGGTGGCGAAGCGGGCCCGCTCGCGCGGCTCTCCGGCGGACAGGTCGTATCCCACCACCCGGTTGGCCGCGGTCAGCGACACCCAGAGCAGGTTGCGACGCGAGTCGTAGGCCAGGCCGTACGGGCCGTCGGCGACCGGGAATCGGAACCGCATGATCAGCGGATTGCCGTAGAACCCGAGCAACTGGCCGTCGCGGGGGTTGGCGACGAGGAAGCGGCCGAACCGATCGGCGATCAACGTCGTCGCGCCGTTGCCGGCGCGCAGCGCGGCACCCCGTTCCCCGCCGTTCGGGTCGACCGTGGTCACCAGGGATTGCGCCCGGTCCAAGACGACGATCTGGCGCCGTCCCTCAAACCGGCCGACAGCGACCTCGTCGACGCGCACGAACCCGCCGATGTCGCGGGTCTGGGTCAGCGCCGCGTCGAGGATCAGCAGGTGGCCGTGCTCGGTGCCGACGAAGACCTGGGGGCCGTCCACCGCGACCGACAACCCCGGTCGGGCCAGCGGGCGCACGGTGGTGGTGCCGTCGGCGGCGATGCGGGCCACCGAGGCGGGGCCGACGGCGACGAAGCCGTCACCGTCGGCGGTGATCGCCCGCACCTCGGGAGTGGCTGCCACCAGGGCCGGGCGGCTCGGGTCGGCGGGGGAGAACAGCGACACCGACCGTCCGTCGCGGGCAATCGCCGCCAGTGATCGGGCAGTCGTGGTGAGCGCGATGGCCGACCCCAATCGCGGCGCCTCGACGACGGCGCCCGCCGGCGGCTCGGCGACCGGCGGCGCCGACAGCGGGGTCTGCGGGGCCACCGTCGGCACATCGGGCCGACCGTGCTCGTCACCCGATCCACAACCCGCCACACCGACGGTCAACACGGCGGTGGCGGCGAGAACGACGAGGGCGTGCGGGCGCAAGGACATGCGCCCTATATTGCCAGCACTGGAGTCGTGAACCGTGGCGGCACCACGTCCGACGGGGGCAGACCACCGGCCGCCCCGGCCCGCCGATCCCCCGTGGGTAGGATGGCCCGTCGTGGTGGAGATGACATGGCTGCAGACGATCGTGTTGAGCGTTGTCCAGGGCCTGACCGAGTTCCTGCCGATCTCCTCGTCGGGGCATTTGCTCATCGTGTCCCGGCTCCTGTGGAACGACGACGCGGGCGCGTCGTTCACCGCGGTGTCGCAGCTGGGGACCGAGTTGGCCGTGCTCGTCTTCTTCTTCAAGGACATCGTCCGGATCGTCATCGCCTGGTTCGCCGGGCTGGTCCATGCGGACAAGCGCGGGGTCGACTACCGGGTCGGCTGGGCGGTCATCGTCGCGACCATCCCCATCGGCGTCATCGGCTTCGCCTTCCGGGACCTGATCCGCGATCGCAACCTGTGGCTCACCGCCATCGTGTTGATCCTGTTCTCCGGGGTGTTCTGGCTCGCCGAGCGCTACGCCACCCAGCGGCGATCCCTCGACGACGTCACCATGCGCGACGCCGTGGCGATGGGATTGGCCCAATGCCTGGCGCTCATCCCCGGGGTCTCGCGCTCCGGGGCGTCGGCCAGCGCCGGCCTGTTCGCCGGCCTGGACCGCGAATCGGCCTTCCGGCTGTCCTTCCTCCTGGCCATCCCGGCGGTCTTCGGCGCCGGCCTGTTCAGCCTCCCCGACGCCTTCGAGCCGAGCGTGGAGGGCCTGTCCGCCAGCGGATGGCAGTTGCTCGCCTCGGTGGTCATCGCCTTCGTCGTCGGGTACGCCGCCATCAAATGGTTGCTGCGATTCGTCGCCCACCACTCGATGAACTGGTTCGGCGCCTATCGGGTCGCCCTGGGTCTGGTCCTCATCGCCCTGCTGGCGACCAACACCATCGCCGCGAGCTGAGCGCGGCGCCCGACGGCGCCCGTAAAGTGGACCCATGGCAGTCATCTTGGTGCGACACGGACGCTCGACGGCGAACACCGCCTCGGTGCTCGCCGGACGCAGCCCCGGTGTTGCGCTCGACGACGTGGGGCGCGCCCAGGCCGCCGAACTCCCGGACCGGCTCGGCGAGCGCGGCGCCCGACTGCGCGCGATCGCCCGGTCCCCGTTGCAGCGCTGCGCAGAGACGGTGGCCCCCCTGGTCGCCGGCCTCGTCGACGTCCCCGAGGTGGTGGTCGACGACCTTGCCGAGGTCGACTACGGGGAGTGGACCAACCGGCCGTTGGCCGAGCTCGCCAAGGAACCGCTGTGGCAAACCGTCCAGCGCCAACCGTCGGCCGCCGTCTTCCCCGGTGGGGAGGCCATGTCCGCGATGGCCAGCCGGGCGGTGAGCGCGGTGCGCGAACTCGACGCGCAATACGGCGGCGAGGACGGCTCCGGCCTCTGGGTGGCGTGTACCCACGGCGACATCATCAAGGCCGTCATCGCCGATGCCATGGGACTGCACCTGGACGGCTTCCAGCGCATCGTCGTGGAACCGGCCTCACTGTCGGTGGTCCGCTACCACCCCCGCCAGACCGTGGTGCACACGGTGAACAACACCGCCCGCCTGTCCCTCCCGGCCCCCGGGGCGGAACTGGCGGGGACCGCGGTCGGCGGCGCGACCGGGACGGCGGGAACCGGAGCAGGAGGAGGCCGCTAGATGTCGCGCGCGATTCACGTCTTCCGCACCCCGGACCGCTTCGTCTCCGGCACCGTCGGGGAGCCCGGTGACCGGACCTTCTACGTCCAGGCCGTGCACGCCAACCGGGTGGTGTCGGTGATGCTCGAGAAGCAGCAGGTCGCCATCCTGGCCGACCGCATCGACGCATTGCTCGACGAGGTGGCCCGCCGCTTCGACACGCCGGTTGCCGAGGCCACCGACGAGGTCGAGGACCTGCAACCCCTCGTCACCCCCATCGACGCGGAGTTCCGCGTCGGCACGATGGGGCTGGGCTGGGATGCCAACGAGAATTCCGTCGTCGTCGAACTGCTCGCGGTGACCGAGGAGTCGCTGGACGAGAGCATCGTCCTCGACGACCGTGACGACGGTCCTGACGCGCTGCGCGTGTTCCTCACCACGGAGGCGGCGCGCAGCTTCGCCGCCCGCTCCGAGGCGATCGTGTCGGCCGGCCGGCCGCCCTGTCCGCTGTGCGGTGAGCCGTTGGCCGCCGACGGCCACGTCTGCGTGCGGACCAACGGGTACAAGCGGGAACCGGTCTCGCTGGAGCCCTACGACTTCGACATCGACGACGATTCGGCCTGACCGATGGACGGGACGGGCGCGAACGGTGTGGCGCAGGTGCTGGCCCACGGCGACTTGGAGATCCTGGGCCGGATTCCCCACGCCAGCAATGTCACCCTCGTCGCCCTTGTCCGCGGGGCCGACGGCACCGAGTTCCGCTGCGTCTACAAACCGGTCAGCGGTGAGGCACCGCTCTGGGACTTTCCCGACGGCACGTTGGCCGGGCGCGAAGTCGCCGCCTACGTGGTGTGTGCCGACCTCGGCTGGGACACGGTGCCCGACACGGTGTTTCGTGACGACGGGCCGCTCGGGCCCGGAATGGTCCAGCGCTGGGTCGACATCGCCGACGAGCCCGATCCCGTTGCCCCCGACCTCGTCGACCTGTGCGGTCCGGATTCCGTCGTCGCCGGTTACCTGCCGATTCTGACCGGGTTCGACCCGCGCGGCGACGAGGTGGTCCTGGTGCATGCCGACGATCCGCGGCTGCAGCGGATGGCGGTGCTCGACATCGTGCTCAACAACGCCGACCGCAAGGGCGGCCACATCCTGGCCGGTTCCGACGGGGTGGTGTACGGCATCGACCATGGGATCTGCCTGCATGTCGAGGACAAGCTGCGCACGGTGCTGTGGGGCTGGGCGGGTCGCCCCGCCCCGGGCGGTCTGGTCGTCGACGTCGACGGCTTCGCCGAGCGGTTGGCCGATCCCGACGGGGAGCTCGCCACCACGCTGGGCGCACTGATCACCCCGGATGAGATCGCCGCGCTGCTGACCCGTGCGCGCCGCCTGGTCGACGACCCGGTGCTGCCGGTTCCGCCGGACCACCGGCCGATTCCGTGGCCGCCGTTCTGACCGCATAAGCTGGCGGGCATGCAGTCGTGGTCGTCGCCCGTTGTGCCCGAGCTGGCCGGAACGCCGCCGGCCCTTCGCCTCTACGACACCTCGGCCCGGCAAGTGCTGCCGCTGGCCCCGGGCCCGGTGGCGACGATGTACGTGTGCGGAATCACCCCGTATGACGCCACCCACCTCGGGCATGCCGCCACCTATGTGACGTTCGACCTGGTCAACCGGCTTCTTCGCGACGCCGGCCACGAGGTCCGCTACGTGCAGAACGTCACCGACGTCGACGACCCGCTGTTCGAGCGGGCCGAGCGCGACGGGGTCGATTGGCGCGACCTGGGCAGCAGCGAGATCCAGTTGTTCCGCGACGACATGACCGGGCTGCGTGTGTTGCCGCCGGCCGAGTACGTCGGCGCGATCGAGACGGTCGACGAAGTGGTCGCGATGGTCGGTGCGCTGTTGGAGTCGGGCGCGGCCTACCTCGTCGACGATCCCGAGTACCCCGACGTCTACTACCGCATCGATGCCACCGAGCAGTTCGGCTACGAGTCCGGCTATGACCGGGAGACGATGGCGCGGTTCTTCGCCGAGCGCGGCGGCGACCCGGACCGGCCGGGCAAACGCGACAGCCTCGACGCCCTGCTGTGGCGTGCGCGCCGCGACGGCGAGCCGTTCTGGCCGGCCCCGTTCGGCGAGGGCCGTCCCGGTTGGCACGTCGAATGCTCGGCGATCGCACTGAACCGCCTTGGCATGGGATTCGACATCCAGGGCGGCGGCAACGACCTGATCTTCCCGCACCACGAGTTCTCCGCCGCGCACGGCGAGGCGCTGACCGGCGCGCGCCGTTTCGCCCGTCACTACGTGCACACCGGGATGATGGGGCTCGACGGGGAGAAGATGTCCAAGAGCCGCGGCAACCTGGTGTTCGTGCACAAGCTGCGCGAGGCCGGGGTCGACCCGGGCGCGGTGCGCCTGGCGCTCGCCGCAGAGCACTATCGGGCCGACCGGATGTGGACCGACGCGGTCCTCGACGAGGCGGTGGCGCGGCTGGGCCGGTGGCGCGCGGCGGTGGCGACCGGCGCCGGACCCGACGCGGCCCCGGTCATCGCGCGGGTGCGCGCCCACCTGGCCGACGACCTCGACACCCCCAAAGCCCTTGCCGCCGTCGACGGGTGGGTCGCCGACGTCGAACTGGGCCTCGGTTCGGCGGGGGGCGGGGCCGACGCGGTGGTGACTGCCGTCGACGCGCTCCTCGGCATCGACCTGCGCTAAAGTCCGATCGTGGCTCAGGTGAATCAGATCCCCGCCGACACCGATGAGGGTGTGTGGACGGTCGTGACCCGGACGTCGACCTACCTGTTGGACTTCGGTGAGAAAACCCTGCTGCGCGCCCCCGGTGTGGGCAGCAGCAGCGACGGGACCTGGGAGGTCAGCGAGCTGCGCCGCGACTCCGAAGACATCCCGCTGTTGGGGGTGAAGGTCTGCGAGGTCGGTTCGTCGGCCCAGTTCTGGGTCCGGGCCGTCGACGACCCGGAGGTGCGCACCTGGCGCATCACGACCCCGGTTGTGACGATCGAACGCATCGGCTGACGCCGGATCAGGCCGGGCCCGATCCCGAGTCGCGCCGGCGCAGGTAGCGCTCGAAATCGGCGGCCAACTGCTCGCCGTCGATCTCCGGCAGCGCGTCGGGATCGGTCGACGTCGCATCGTCCTGGGCCTCGAGCTGGCGGATGTAGGCCGCCATATCCTCGTCCTCGCCGGTCATCTCGTCGACGGTGTGCTCCCACTCGGCGACGCGGGTGGGGAGTTGGTCCAGCGGAATCTCCAGGTCGAGTACCTCTTCGAGGCGGCGCAGCAGCGCCAAGGTGGCCTTGGGGTTGGCGGCCGAGGAGATGTAGTGCGGGACGGCGGCCCACAACGAGACCGACGGCACCCCGGCGGCCACCAGCCGGTCCCGCAAGACCCCGGTGATCCCGGTGGGCCCCTCGTATTGCGACTCGGAGAGCCGGTAGCGCTTGGCGGCCTCGGCACTGAACGCCGAACCGCTGACCGGGACTGGTCGGGTGTGCGGGGTGTCGGTCAGCATCGAGCCGAGCATGACCGCCGAGGTCACCCCGGCGATCTCGGCGACCTCGGCAATCTCGTCGACGAACGCCCGCCACCGGAAGTTCGGCTCGATCCCGCGCACCAGCAGGAGGTCGTGGTCGGCGCCGGGCGGGGTGCAATAGGAAAAGGCGGTCGTGGGCCAGTCGATGCGCCGGCTGACCCCGTCGACCAGGCGGACCGTCGGGCGGTTGACTTGGAAGTCGTAGTAGTCGTCGGCGGCGACTTCGCAGACCTGCTCGGCATTCCAGAACAGCGACAGGTGCTCGACCGAACTCGTCGCCGCCTCGCCGGCGTCGTTCCACCCCTCGAAGGCGGCCACCAGCACGGGAGAACGCAATTCGGACAGGATTTTGCGCGGTTCGGTGGCCATGAAACAAGCCTACGGCGGATCGGTTTGATAGGGCGAATACTCTGGAAGGCATGGAAACCGCTTCACCGAACGCCTCGAACTACGACACGACCCTGTTGTCGGCGATGTCGCAGCGCGTACTGATCGGTGACGGTGCGATGGGGACGATGCTGCAGGCGGCGGACCTCACGCTGGACGACTTCCTGGGGCTGGAGGGGTGCAACGAGATCCTCAACGAGACCCGCCCGGACGTGTTGGCCGATATCCACCGCGCCTACTTCGACGCGGGCGCCGATCTCGTCGAGACCAACACCTTCGGCTGCAACCTGTCCAACCTCGGCGATTACGACATCGCCGACCGGATCACCGACCTGGCCTACCGGGGGACCGCGATCGCGCGCGGCGTCGCCGACGAGTTGGGCAAGACCGCCTACGGGACCGACCGGTTCGTCGTCGGGTCGATGGGGCCGGGCACCAAGCTGCCCAGCCTCGGCCACACCACCTTCGACGTTCTGCGCGGCGCCTACGAGCAGTGCGCGACCGGCATGCTCGACGGGGGTGCCGACGCGATCTTGATCGAGACCGCGCAGGACCTGCTGCAGGTCAAGGCCGCCGTGATCGGATCACGGCGGGCGATGGCGCGGGTCGGCCGGCATCTGCCGATCATCGTCCACGTCACCGTCGAGACCACCGGCACGATGCTGCTGGGATCGGAGATCGGTGCGGCCCTGACCGCGTTGGAGCCGCTGGGGATCGACGTCATCGGACTGAACTGCGCGACCGGTCCCGCCGAGATGAGCGAGCACCTGCGGTACCTGTCGCGCCATGCGCGCATCCCGGTGTCGGTGATGCCGAACGCCGGGTTGCCGCTGCTCGGGCCCAACGGGGCGGTCTACCCGCTCACCCCGGAGGAGCTGACGGTGGCGCTGAGCGACTTCGTCTCCGAGTTCGGCCTGTCGATGGTCGGCGGCTGCTGCGGCACGACGCCCGAGCACATCCGGCAGGTGGCGCAGGCGGTCGGCCAGGTGCAGCGCGCCCCCCGCGAACCCGACCATGAATCGGCCACCTCGTCGCTGTACACCTCGGTGCCGTTCGACCAGGACGCGAGCTTCCTGGTGATCGGCGAACGGACCAACTCCAACGGCTCCAAGGCGTTCCGCGACGCGATGATCGCCCAGGACTACCAGCACTGCATCGACGTCGCGAAGGAGCAGACCCGCGACGGCGCGCACATGCTCGACCTCAACGTCGACTATGTGGGGCGCGACGGCGCGCAGGACATGGCGGCGCTCGCCTCGCGCTTCGCCACCGCGTCCACGCTGCCGATCATGATCGACTCGACCGAGCCCGAGGTGATCCGGGCGGGCCTGGAGGCGCTGGGCGGGCGTTGCGCGGTCAACTCGGTGAACTTCGAGGACGGTGACGGGCCCGGTTCGCGGTACCAGCGCATCATGGAACTCGTCGTCGAGCACGGCGCCGCCGTGGTCGCCCTCACCATCGACGAAGAGGGCCAGGCGCGCACCGCCGACCACAAGGTCGGCATCGCCGAACGGCTGATCACCGACATCACCACGACGTGGGGCCTCGCCGAGGAGGACATCATCGTCGACGCCCTGACCTTCCCCATCTCCACCGGGCAGGAAGAGGTCCGCCGCGACGGCATCGAGACAATCGAGGCAATCCGCCGGCTCCGCGAGGCCCACCCGACGATGCACTTCACGCTGGGTATCTCGAACATCTCGTTCGGGTTGAACCCGGCGGCGCGCCAGGTGTTGAACTCGGTCTTCCTGCACGAATGCGTCCAGGCCGGATTGGACACCGCCATCGTGCACGCGTCGAAGATCCTGCCGATGGCGCGGATCCCCGACGAGCAGCGGGAGGTCGCCCTCGACCTGGTCTACGACCGCCGGCGCGACGGTTACGACCCGCTGCAGCGGCTGATGGAGTTGTTCGAGGGGGTGTCGGCGGCGTCGGCGCGCGAGAGCCGGGCCGCCGAACTGGCGGCATTGCCGTTGTTCGAACGCCTCGAGCGGCGCATCGTCGACGGGGAGCGGGCCGGGTTGGAACCCGACCTCGACGACGCGATGGCGCAGGTCCCGCCGCTGGAGATCATCAACAAGACCCTGCTCAACGGGATGAAGACGGTGGGCGAGCTGTTCGGCTCGGGCCAGATGCAGTTGCCCTTCGTCCTGCAGTCCGCCGAGGTGATGAAGGCCGCGGTGGCCCACCTCGAACCGCACATGGAGTCGACCGGTGACAGTGGCAAGGGCCGCATCGTGTTGGCGACGGTGAAGGGCGACGTCCACGACATCGGCAAGAACCTCGTCGACATCATCTTGTCGAACAACGGCTACGAGGTGGTCAACCTCGGGATCAAGCAGCCGATCAATACCATCCTGGAGGCGGCGCGCGACAAGAACGCCGACGTCATCGGGATGTCGGGGCTGTTGGTCAAGTCCACGGTCGTCATGAAGGAGAACCTCGAGGAGATGAACTCCCGGGGGGCCGCCGACATCCCGGTCCTCCTCGGCGGTGCCGCATTGACCCGCGCCTATGTCGAGAACGACTTGACCGAGACCTATGAGGGCGACGTCCACTACGCCCGGGATGCCTTTGAGGGCCTCAAGCTGATGGACGACATCATGGCGGTGAAGCGGGGCGAGGGCCCGGCGCCGGACAGCCCCGAGGCGGTGGCGGCGGCGCAGAAGACCGCCGAGCGCAAGGCCCGGCACGCCCGGTCGAAGGCCATCGCCGCCAAGCGCAAGGCCGCCGAGGTGCCGGTGGAGGTGCCGGACCGCTCCGATGTCGCCGCGGACAACGAGATCCCGGTGCCGCCGTTCTGGGGCAGCCGGATCGTGCGCGGCATCCCCGTCGCCGACTACCTGCAGACCCTCGACGAGCGGGCGCTGTTCCTCGGCCAGTGGGGGTTGCGCGGGGCGCGCGGCGGCGAGGGGCCGACCTATGAGGAACTGGTCGAGACCGAGGGGCGCCCGCGGTTGCGGTACTGGGTCGACCGGCTCGCCACCGAGGGGATCCTGGCGCACGCGGCGGTCGTCTACGGCTACTTCCCGGCGGTGAGCGACGGCGACACCGTCCACGTGCTCACCGAGCCCGATCCCGACGCCCCGGTCCGGGTCAGCATGACTTTCCCGCGCCAGCAGCGGTCGCGCTTCTTGTGCATCGCCGATTTCATCGCCTCCCGCGAGCGGGCGAAGGAGCTGGGCCGCCCAGACGTGTTGCCCTTGCAGCTGGTCACGATGGGGACCGAGATCGCCGACTTCGCCAACACGTTGTTCGCCGCCGACGCCTACCGCGACTATCTCGAGGTACACGGCATCAGCGTCCAGTTCACCGAGGCCCTCGCCGAGCACTGGCACCAGCGGGTCCGGTCGGAACTGGCCTTCGCCGGCGGGTCGATGGCGGCCGAGGACCCCGACGATCCCCAGGGGTTCTTCGACTTGGAGTACCGCGGGGCCCGCTACTCCTTCGGCTACGGGGCCTGCCCGAACCTGGAGGACCGCGCCCACATCGTCGACCTGTTGGAATCGGAGCGGATCGGGGTGACCCTGTCCGAGGAACTGCAGCTACACCCGGAGCAGTCCACCGACGCCTTCGTCCTGCACCACCCCGAGGCCAAGTACTTCAACACCTGAACCGATGAGAGGATGGCCGGGTGACTAACCGGTACCCCGCGGCCGTCCTGTGGGACATGGACGGCACCCTGATCGATTCTGAGCCAATCTGGGACGTCGCCGTCACGGATTTCGCCGCGCGCCACGGCCTGACCGTGACGCCGGAACTGCGCGAGGCGACGCTGGGCAACTCGCTGCCCGACGCCATGGCCAAGGTGTATGACGCGGCCGGGATCGGACCCGGGGACCGCGACACCGCCGCTGACGAACGATGGCTCATCGACCATGCCGGCGGCCTGTTCCAGGCCGGCCTGCCGTGGCGGCCGGGGGCGCAGGAGGCGCTCGACGCCGTCGCCGGGGCCGGGATCGCCATGGTGTTGGTGACCAACACCGTGCGCGAGCTCACCGAGGTCGCGCTGGCGAGCATCGGCCGGTCCCGCTTCAGCGCCACCGTGTGCGGCGACGAGGTGCCGATCGGCAAGCCGTCGCCGTTCCCGTATCTGCGCGCGGTCGACCTGCTCGGTTACGCGGCGTATTCCTGCCTGGTGGTGGAGGACTCGCCGACCGGTGCGGCGTCGTCGGCCGCCGCGGGCTGCCCGTCGCTGATCGTGCCGTCGGCGGTGCCGGTCGACGCGGCGCCCGGACGGGTGTTCCGCGAGTCGCTCGTCGGACTCGGCGTCGAGGAACTGGCCCAGGCCTGGCGCGACGCCCTGGTCGACGGGTGAGGGCTCGACGCTGCCGTCTGTTGGCGGCGTCGGCGCTGGTGCTCGGCGGCCTCATCGTCGGCCCCGCGGGTGCGGCCCGCGCGGCGGGCGTCTGCTCGCCGACGGTCGCGGCCGTCGGGTTCTCCGACGCCTTGGACAAGACGACCGCGGCGGGGGAGTCGGTGGCCGGGATCTCCGCGCTCGCCCACGACCGCCGGTCCGGGCGGTACCTGGCGCTGCCGGACCACACCGAGGCCACCGCCCTGGTGTGGCCACTCGCCGGACTCGACGATGTGCCGGTGGCCCGACCCCGGGTCGCCGGGCCGCCGCTGCGGCTGCGCGGCCCGGACGGCCGGTTGCTGCCCGGCCGGTCCGACACCGAGGGGCTGGCGGTGCTGGCCGACGGGAGTCTCGTGGTGAGCGCGGAGACCGGCCCGGCCCTGCGGGTCTTCGGCCGCGACGGCGCCTGGCGCTATGACGTCCCCGTGCCACCGCGGTTCGCGCCGGCACCGGTCGGGCGCGCGGTGCCCAACGCCGGATTCGAAGGGTTGGCCGCGACGCCGTCGGGGCGGCGGCTGGTCGCCGCCATGGAGCGGCCGCTGCTCGGCGAGGACCCGGGCAGCGTCGTCTTCCTCGACTATCGGATCGGTGCCGCCGGGCGGTTCATCTTGGCCCGCGAACTGCGCTACCGACCCGCCCCGGGGATGCGCGTCGCGGAGATCGCGGCCTACCGCGAGGACCGGCTGGTGGTGCTCGAGGCGGCATACTCGGCCCGCCGGGGAAACAGCGTGGTACTCGCCGACGCGCAGATCGGACCCGCCGCGGGCCCCGGACGCACCCGTGTGGTGCATCGCCGGCCGCTGGCCGACCTGGTGCACTGCCCGACGATGGGGGCGCGCAGCCGGGAGTACCAGCGCAACCCGCTGCTGGACAACTACGAGGCGATGGCGGTGGTGCCCCGCGCCGGTGGGTACACGATCCACCTGGTCTCCGACGACAACCACTCGAAGCACCAGACCACCCGGTTGCTGACGTTGTGGGCCACCCTGCCCTGACCGGGCGCGAGGGAATGCGATTGGGACCGGTGGGGATGACATGGGAAGATGGGAAATCGTGAAAACCTTCGACGAGTTGTTCGCCGAGTTGGGCGAGAAGGCGCGGACCCGCCCCGAGGGCAGTGGCACCGTCGCCGCCCTCGATTCGGGTGTCCACACGCTGGGCAAGAAGATCATCGAGGAGGCCGGCGAGGTGTGGCTCGCGGCCGAGCACGAGTCCGACGAGTCGCTCGGTGAGGAGATCTCGCAGTTGTTGTACTGGCTGCAGGTGATGATGATCAAGCGCGGGCTCGGCCTCGACGACGTGTACCGACATCTGTAGTCCGTCGTTTCCGCCCGATCTGTCCCCCCACTACCGATAGGACACCCATGCTGCGCGTGGCAGTTCCCAACAAGGGCGCGCTTTCCGAGGCCGCCGGTGCGGTGCTCGCCGAGGCCGGATACCGTAAGCGGTCCGACGCCAAAGACCTGACCGTCCTCGACACCGCCAACGACGTCGAGTTCTTCTTCCTGCGCCCCAAAGACATCGCCATCTACGTCGGCCAGGGGACCCTCGACCTCGGTATCACCGGCCGCGACCTGGCCGCCGACTCCGGTGCCGCGGTCGACGAACAACTCGCGATGGGCTTCGGTTCGTCGACGTTCCGCTACGCCGCCCCCGCCGGGCAGGAGTGGTCGGTGGCCGACCTGGCCGGCAAGCGCATCGCGACCTCGTATGAGAACCTCGTGCGCGCCGATCTCGCCGCCAAGGGCATCGACGCGGAGATCATCCGCCTCGACGGCGCGGTGGAGATCTCCATCCAGCTCGGCGTCGCCGACGCGATCGCCGACGTCGTCGGGTCGGGGCGCACCCTGCGCCAGCACTCGCTGGTGGCCTTCGGGGGGTCGCTGTGCGACTCCGAGGGCGTCCTGGTGTCCCGCACGGGGGTCGAGCTGGGCAAGTCGGCCCGTCAGTTCGTGGCCCGGGTGCAGGGCGTGGTGTTCGGCCAGCAGTACGTGATGATCGATTACGACTGCCCGCGCGAGCTCCTCGACCGGGCCTCGCAACTCACCCCCGGGCTGGAGTCGCCGACGGTGGCGCCGATGGCCGATCCCGACTGGGTCGCGGTGCGCGCGATGGTGCCGCGCAAGGAGCACCAGAACCTGATGGATGAACTCGCCGAGCTCGGCGCGAAGGCCATCCTCGCCACCGACATCCGCTCCTGCCGGTTCTGACCGGTCCGCGCCGGCGGCCTCAGTGTGCGCTGAGCAGCACGGTCTGCGCGGTGCGCCCGACGAATCCGTCCTCGTCGTAGAGGTCGGCGAACGTCGCCCCGTAGCCGTCCGGGCCGGCGCAGAGCTCGGCGTCCAAGGCGATCCACGTGCCGACGGGCCGGCGCAGCAGGTGCAGCGTCGTGTCGAGGTTCATCCACGTCCACTGTCGGGGGTCGAGTTCGCTGCCCACGCCGTTGGCCACGTCGGCGACCACGCACAGCGAGTCGAGCAGGTCGGTCGTCTCCCCGGCGACCAGCGCCGGGATGGGGCGGATCCACACCGCCGACAAGCGTCCGTTGCGGCCCGGCACCCAGGCCGTTTCAGTCGTACCGATGAAGCCGACGGTGCCCCAGTCGACGCCGAGCGAGGAATCCGGGGTGACCCCGGCACGGATCTCCAGTTCCCCGGGCAGCGGGGTCATCGGCTCGCGGGGGCTGTGGTCGATGGCCGCCGACGCCGAGCCCCGGGCCACCCAGGCGCGGGCCGTCGCGGCGGTGCGGAAGGCGCCGTTGCCGTCGGCGACCTGCAGCTCGGCGCCGATGAGGCTGATCTGGCGCCCCGGACGCAGGACTTCGCCGCGCACCCGGTTGGTCCCGAGGCCGATGGCGCCGAGAATGTCGGTGGTGATGCGGGAAAAGGCGACCGGACCATCATCGCCGCCGGCCGCATGCCGCAGCGACCGGGCGAGCAGTCCGGTGGGCGGCCCGCCGTGCTGGATGTCGGTGGACCACACCGAGACTACCGATTCCGACGGGGTGAAGTACTCCCACCCGTCACCCGCCTGCGCCTGCGCGGGGTCGGCCGGGAGATAATAGGCATTGTCGGTGATGTACTCGTCCACATCGCCCACGTTATCGGCCGCGAATTGTGGATCAACCCCCGCCCGCGGCGTCACCGCGATTCACGAGGAGAACCATCCGATGCCGACCACCGGGCCGTTCGAGGTCGGAGACCGGGTGCAGCTGACCGACGCCAAGTCGCGCAAGTTCACCGTCATCCTCGAACCCGGCAAACTGTTCCACACCCATCGCGGCGCTATCGCCCACGATGATCTGATCGGTTCGCCGGAGGGCTGCATCGTCGCGGCGACCAGTGGGACCGAATACCTCGCGCTGCGGCCGCTGCTCACCGACTTCGTGCTGTCGATGCCGCGCGGCGCCCAGGTGATCTACCCGAAGGATTCGGCGCAGATCATCACCGAGGGCGACATCCACCCGGGCTGCCGGGTGATCGAGGCCGGCGCCGGATCGGGTGCACTGACGTGTTCGCTGCTGCGGTCGGTGGGCCCGTCGGGCTCGGTGCTCTCCTACGAGATCCGCGACGACCACGCCGACTACGCCCGCCGCAATGTCGAGACCTTCTTCGCCGGTGCGCCGGAGAACTGGGAGCTGCGCGTCGGCGACCTGGCCGACCACGACCCGGCTGACCAGGCCGATCGGATGATCCTGGACATGGTCGCGCCATGGGAGCCGCTGGAGACGGCGCGCCGCACACTCAAACCCGGCGGCGTCCTCGTCGTCTACGTCGCCACCGTGACCCAACTGTCGCGGATCATCGAAGCGCTGCGCGACCAAGAGTGCTGGACCGAGCCGCGCGCCTGGGAGTCGATGGTGCGCGAGTGGAGCGCCGTGGGTCTGGCGGTGCGCCCGGAGCACCGGATGCAGGGACACACCGCCTTCCTGATCACCGCCCGGCGCCTGGCGGACGGGCAGACCACGCTGCGCCCGCACCGGCGACCCACCGGACGGACGAAACCCTCCGGCGGCGAGGACGCGGACACCGCCGCCGAATCGGAGCAGTAGCGCGAATCACCCGGCCCGCCGGACCCGGGTGTGCACATCGGGGGCCGATCGCCGGTAGCGTGGAAGTGGCGCGGGATAGGAGTCAGTCGTGACTAACGAACATTCGGGTATCAACCAGCCGGGCGGCGGGGCCCGCCCCACCGGCACTGCCGAGCAGTTGCAGGAACGGGTCGACAACCTCTCTGCCCGCAACGCGAAGCTCCTCGAGACGCTCAAAGAGGCCCGTCAGCAGCTCGTCGCCCTGCGCGAGGAGGTCGACCGCCTCGGGCAGCCGCCCAGCGGCTACGGCGTGCTGCAGGCCGTCTATGCCGACGATTCGACCGTGGACGTGTTCACCTCCGGCCGCAAGATGCGGTTGACGGTGTCGCCGAACCTGGACGTCGACGAGATGCACATCGGCCAGACGCTGCGCCTCAACGAGGCACTCACCGTCGTCGAACGGTGCGACTTCGACGTGTCCGGCGAGATCGCGACCCTGCGCGAGGTGCTCGCCGACGGGGAACGGGCGCTGGTCGTCGGCCATGCCGACGAAGAGCGCGTGATCGTGCTCGCCGAGCCGCTGCGCCCGTCGACCGACTCCGACGACCAGCGTCGGAAGCTGCGGCCCGGGGATTCGCTGCTCATCGACAACAAGGCCGGGGTCGCGTTCGAGCGCATCCCCAAGGCCGAGGTCGAGGACCTCGTCCTCGAAGAGGTGCCGGATGTGGACTACTCCGACATCGGCGGACTCGGGCGGCAGATCGAACAGATCCGGGATGCGGTCGAACTCCCGTTCCTGCACAAGGAGCTGTTCCGCGAGTACTCGCTGCGTCCGCCCAAGGGGGTCCTGCTCTACGGCCCGCCCGGTTGCGGTAAGACGCTGATCGCCAAGGCGGTCGCCAACTCGTTGGCCCGCAAGATGGCCGAGGCGCGCGGCGACGACGCCCACGAGGCCAAGTCCTACTTCCTCAACATCAAGGGCCCGGAGCTGCTCAACAAGTTCGTCGGCGAGACCGAGCGGCACATCCGCCTGATCTTCCAACGCGCCCGGGAGAAGGCTTCCGAGGGCACGCCGGTGATCGTGTTCTTCGACGAGATGGACTCCATCTTCCGCACCCGCGGGTCGGGCGTCTCCTCCGATGTGGAGACCACCGTCGTCCCGCAGCTGCTCAGTGAGATCGACGGGGTCGAGGGCCTGGAGAACGTCATCGTCATCGGCGCCTCCAACCGCGAGGACATGATCGATCCGGCGATCCTGCGGCCCGGCCGCCTGGACGTGAAGATCAAGATCGAGCGGCCCGACGCGGAGTCGGCCATCGACATCTTCTCCAAGTACCTCACCGAGGACCTGCCGATCCATCCCGACGACATCGCCGAGTTCGGCGGCGACCGTGGGGCGTGCGTGCGCGCCATGATCGAGCGCGTCGTCGACCGGATGTACGCCGAGAGCGAGGACAACCGGTTCCTCGAGGTCACCTACGCCAACGGCGATAAAGAAGTCATGTACTTCAAGGACTTCAACTCCGGTGCGATGATCCAGAACGTCGTCGACCGCGCCAAGAAGTACGCGATCAAGGCGCAGTTGGAGACCGGTCAACCGGGGCTGCGGATCAGCCACCTGCTGGATTCGATCCTCGACGAGTTCGCCGAGAACGAGGACCTGCCGAACACCACGAACCCGGACGACTGGGCGCGCATCTCGGGCAAGAAGGGCGAGCGCATCGTGTACATCCGGACGCTGGTGACCGGCAAGAGCTCGGGTGCGAGCCGCGCGATCGACACGGAGACCTCGACCGGCCAGTACCTCTAGGACGGTCGCCGGGCAGGGGGGCGCTCGCGCACCCCGCCGCGATCACTACGCTGGAGGGTATGCAGCGAATCATCGGGATCGAAGTCGAATACGGCATCTCCGCGCCGGGGGATCCCTCGGCCAACCCGATCATGACCTCGACCCAGGCGGTACTCGCCTATGCGGCGGCGGCCGGGGTGCCCCGGGCCAAGCGGACCCGGTGGGATTACGAGGTCGAGTCGCCGATGCGCGACGCGCGTGGATTCGATCTGGGTCGGTCCAACGGTCCGGCGCCGATCATCGACGCCGACGAGATCGGCGCGGCCAACATGATCCTCACCAACGGGGCGCGGCTCTACGTCGACCACGCGCATCCGGAGTACTCCGCACCGGAGGTCGCCGACCCGCTCGACGCGGTGATCTGGGACAAGGCCGGCGAACGCGTGATGGAGGCCGCCGCCCGCCACGTCGCCAGCGTGCCCGGCGCGCCGCGGCTGCAGTTGTACAAGAACAACATCGACGGCAAGGGTGCCTCGTACGGCACCCATGAGAACTACCTGATGGACCGCAACACCCCGTTCGCCGACATCGTCACCGGGCTGACGCCCTTCTTCGCGTCGCGCCAGGTGATCTGCGGCTCGGGCCGCGTCGGAATCGGCCAGTCCGGCGACGAGGCGGGCTTCCAACTCTCCCAGCGCGCCGACTACATCGAGGTCGAGGTAGGGCTGGAGACGACGCTCAAGCGCGGCATCATCAACACCCGCGACGAGCCGCATGCCGATCCCGACCGCTACCGCCGGCTGCACGTCATCATCGGCGACGCCAACCTGGCCGAGACCGCCACCTACCTGAAGGTGGGCACCACCGCCCTGGTCCTCGACCTGGTCGAGGCGGGGGTCGACCTGTCCGACCTCGAATTGGCCCGTCCGGTCGCCGCCGTGCACACGATCAGCCACGACCCGACGCTCACCGCCACGGTCGCACTCGCCGACGGGCGCGAGATGACCGGACTGGCGCTGCAGCGCGAGTACCTGGCCCGGTGCCAGCGCTTCCACAACCTGCACCACGGCGACGACGAGGCCGCCGCCCGCGTCCTGTCCACCTGGGCCGACGTGCTCGACAAGCTCGAGCGCGACCCGATGGAATGCGCCGACCTGTTGGACTGGCCGGCCAAGCTGCGCCTGTTGGAGGGCTTCCGGCTGCGCGAAGGGTTGTCGTGGTCGGCGCCGCGGTTGGCCCTGATCGACCTGCAGTACTCCGATGTGCGGCTCGACAAGGGCCTGTACAACCGGCTGGTGGCCCGGGGTTCGATGAAACGCCTGGTCGACGAGGCGCAGGTGACCGCAGCGGTGACCGCGCCGCCGCCGGATACGCGCGCCTACTTCCGCGGCGAATGCCTGCGCCGATTCGGTGCCGATATCGCGGCGGCGAGCTGGGATTCGGTGATCTTCGACCTGGGTGGGGATTCGCTCATCCGCATTCCAACGCTGGAACCGTTGCGCGGCAGCCGTTCCCATGTCGGGGAATTACTCGATTCGGTGGCGTCGGCGGCCGAACTCGTCGACGAGTTGACGGCCAAGTAGCCGGGAGCCGACGCACAGGTTCGGATAGGGTGGAATTCAATTCGCTTGAATGGAGGCGGCATGGCCCAGGAACAACAGCGGTCCGGTGGTGGCGGCGACGACGATGATCTCGGTCCCGACGGCTCGGCCGGTCAGGAACGCCGCGAGAAGCTTGCCGAAGACACCGACGACTTGCTCGACGAAATCGACGACGTGTTGGAGGAGAACGCCGAGGACTTCGTGCGCGCATACGTGCAGAAGGGCGGCCAGTGAATCGGTCGCCGGACATCTCGTCGTTCACCGAGTACCTGACCAAACACGCACCCGAGCAGTTGCCCGGTCGCCGGGTCGGATCGGATGTGGCGGTGGGCGCGGTGGATTCGATTCCCCACGGCACGACAATCGTCGCGGTGTCCTATGCCGGCGGGGTGGTCCTCGCCGGTGACCGGCGGGCGACCGCGGGCAACCTGATCGCGACCCGCGACATCCAGAAGGTCTTCATCACCGACGACTACTCGGCCGTCGGCATCGCCGGCACGGCCGGGATCGCAATCGAGATGGTCCGGTTGTTCGCGGTGGAGCTCGAACACTACGAAAAGATCGAGGGCGTCTCGCTGACCCTCGACGGCAAGGTGTCCCGGTTGGCCGCGATGGTGCGCGGCAACCTCGGCGCCGCGCTGCAGGGGTTGGCGGCGATCCCGCTGCTCGTCGGCTACGACGCCGACGCCGCGGATCGTTCGGCGCGGGGACGGATCTTCTCCTTCGACGTCGCCGGCGACCGCCACGAGGAGTTCGGCGGATACCAGGCGATCGGTTCCGGTTCGGTCTTTGCGAAGTCGTCGTTGAAGAAGCTCTACCGCGGCGACCTGACCGCCGACCAGGCGCTGGCCATCGCCGTCGAGGCGCTCTACGACGCCGCCGACGACGATTCGGCGACGGCCGGCCCGGACACGGTCCGCAAGATCTTCCCGACCGCGGTCACCGTCGGGCCCGACGGTGCCGACGAGGTCGCACCGGAGCGGATCGCCGCCGTCGCGGTGGAGATCATCGCCGGCCGGGAGGCGCGCTATGCCGCCGACCGTGGTGCGGACGGGCAGGGGGAGTAGCCGATGACGTTCCCGTATTACGCCAGCGCCGAGCAGATCATGCGCGACCGCTCCGAGCTCGCCCGCAAGGGCATCGCCCGGGGCCGCAGCGTCGTGGCCCTGACGTACGCCGACGGCGTGCTGTTCGTCGCCGAGAACCCGTCGAACACGCTGCGCAAGGTGTCGGAGATCTACGACCGCATCGGATTCGCGGCGGTCGGCAAATACAACGAGTTCGAGAGCCTCCGGCGAGCCGGAATCCAGTTGGCCGACCTGCGCGGATACAGCTACGACCGGGCCGACGTCAGCGGACTGTCGCTGGCCAACGCCTATGCGACCACGCTCGGCACCGTGTTCACCGAACAGCCCAAGCCCTACGAGGTGGAGCTGTGCGTGGCCGAGGTCGCCAAGCCCGGTCGGGACACCCCGTCGCAGTTGTACCGCATCGGCTACGACGGCTCGGTCGTCGACGAGACCCGCTTCCTGGTGATGGGCGGGCACACCGACGCGATCACCTCGGCCCTGGCGGAGTCCTTCGAACCGGGGATGTCGCTCCCGGCGGCGCTGGGCGTCGCGGTGACCGCCCTGGCCAATCCGACCCCGGCGGCCCCCGACGGCGGCCGCCCGGGTGCCAACGGGGGATCCGAACCGGCCGCCCCGGCGCCGCGCGAGCTGACCGCGGCCGACCTCGAAGTCGCCGTCCTCGACCGCACCCGGCCGCGGCGGGCCTTCAAACGACTGGGCCACGACGACGTCGCGGCCCTGCTGGCCCAGGGGTCCGCCACGCCGACCACCACCGGAAAGGACTGACGCCGTGCAGCGCCGGATCATGGGGATCGAGACCGAGTTCGGGGTCACCTGCACCTTCCGGGGGCATCGCCGGCTCAGCCCGGACGAGGTGGCCCGCTACCTGTTCCGGCGCGTCGTCTCCTGGGGCCGGTCGTCGAACGTCTTCCTGGACAACGGGTCGCGTCTGTACCTCGACGTGGGATCGCACCCGGAGTACGCGACGGCCGAGTGCGACGACATCAAGACGCTGATCAACCACGACCGGGCGGGGGAGCGGATCCTCGTCGACCTACTCGTCGACGCACAGAACCGGCTGGCCGACGAGGGGATCGGCGGCGACATCTACCTGTTCAAGAACAACACCGACTCGGCCGGCAACTCCTACGGATGCCACGAGAACTACCTGGTGGTGCGCTCGGGCGAGTTCTCTCGGATTTCCGACGTGCTGTTGCCGTTCCTGGTGACCCGCCAGCTCATCTGCGGCGCGGGCAAGGTGCTGGCCACCCCCAGTTCGGCGCAGTTCTGCCTGTCCCAGCGCGCGGAACACATCTGGGAGGGCGTGTCGAGCGCGACGACCCGCTCGCGGCCGATCATCAACACCCGCGACGAACCGCACGCCGACGCCGAGAAGTACCGGCGCCTCCACGTCATCGTCGGCGATTCGAACATGGCCGAGCCGACCACCATGCTGAAGGTCGGGTCCGCGTTGCTCGTGCTGGAAATGATCGAGGCCGGGGTGAGTTTCCGGGATTTCGCCCTCGACAACCCGATCCGCGCGATCCGCGAGATCAGCCACGATCCGACCGGGCGCCGCCCGGTGCGGCTGGCCGGCGGTCGCGAGGCCAGCGCCTTGGACATCCAGCGCGAGTACCACGCGCGCGCGGTCGAACACCTGGCCAACCGCCAGCCCGACGAGATGCTCAGCCAGGCCGTCGACCTGTGGGGGCGGGTCCTCGACGCGGTGGAGTCCGACGACTTCTCCCGCGTGGATACCGAGATCGACTGGGTGATCAAGCGCAAACTGTTCAACCGCTACCTCGACCGTTATGACATCGACCTGGCCGACCCCAAGATCGCCCAACTCGACCTCGCCTACCACGACATCAAGCCCGGCCGGGGTATCGCCGACGTGCTCACGCGCAAAGGGTTGATCTCACGGGTGACCACCGACGAGGCGATCGACGAAGCCGTGCACACGCCCCCGCAGACCACGCGGGCGCGGCTGCGCGGCGAGTTCATCAGCGCCGCGCAGGCCGCGGGACGCGACTTCACCGTCGACTGGGTGCACCTCAAGCTCAACGACCAGGCCCAGCGGACCGTGCTGTGCAAGGACCCGTTCCGATCGGTGGACGAGCGCGTCGATCGCCTCATCGCCTCGATGTGAGCCCTACTGTGGGAGCCGTGCGCAAACGCGAGAAGGTCGAGCGGCAGCTCAATCTGGTCATCTGCCTGTTGTCGGCGCGCCAGTTCGTCTCCGCCGAGTACATCCGGCGCAATGTGGGCGGCTACTACGAGAACGACAGCAGCGACGACGCGTTCTACCGCATGTTCGAGCGCGACAAGGCCGACCTGCGCAACCTGGGCATCCCGCTGATCACCGGGCCGGCCTCCGGCTCCGGCGAGAGTGAGGACGGGTACCGCATCGACCGGGAGCGCTACGAACTGCCCGACATCCACCTCGAAGCCGATGAGGCGGCCGCGGTCGCACTGGCCACCGCGCTGTGGGACAGCTCCGAGGTGGCCGCGATCGCCCAGAGTGCGGCGCTGAAGTTGCGCGCCGCCGGGATCGACGTCTCCGCCGACCAGGAGTGGGAGGTGGGGCCGTCGTCGGCGGCTCGCGGCGCGGGCGACGAACGCGTGTTGCGCGCGCTGCTGGAGGCCAGTGAACAGCGGCGCGCGGTGGAACTGACCTACCAGCGCCCCGGTGCCCGCCCAGCCCCGCGCCACCTCGAACCGTGGGGCGTGGTCACCCACCGCGGCCGCTGGTATGTCGTGGGATATGACCGGGACCGTGGCGAGCGCCGCACGTTCCGGTTGTCGCGGATCAGCGAGGTGCGTCCGACGGGCAAGCGGGGTGCCTTTGACCCGGGCGCCGGGCCGGGCGAGTTGCGCGCCCTGGTCGCCGAGGCCGCGTCGGCGTTTCGCGCAGAGGTCACCGAGGCGCGGATCTGGGTCGCCGCCGACCGGGCCGCCGGGTTGCGCCGGGTTGCGGTTTCCGCGACCCCACTGGACTTCGACGGCGAACCCGGCGACGAACTCGTCGTGCGGTACGACGTGGCGTCGGCCATGGTGCGATCGGTCCTCTCGGCCGGCCCGGACGCCGTCGTTCTGGAACCGGAGGCGCTGCGGACCGCAGTGATCGCGGCACTGGACGCGATGGCGGTGCCGCGATGACCGATACGACGGTGTCGCGGTTCTCGCGACTGCTGGCCATGGTCCCGTACCTTGCGGCGCGACAGGGGATCGCGGTCACCGAAGCGGCCGCCGACCTGGGCATCACCGAGGCCCAACTCACCAAGGACATCGAGCAGTTGTTCGTGTGCGGGCATCGCACCAACGGCTTCGAGGACCTGATCGACGTCCAATACGACTCCGGATTCGTCCGCGTCGAGTTCACCGCAGGGATGAACCGGCCGCTGCGCCTCACCGCTGCCGAAGCGGCGCTGCTGCAGACCGCGCTCGCGACCCTGGCCGACATCCCCGGGGTGGGTGCCGACGCCATCGCCCGGGCCATGGCGAAGATCGAGTCGGCGCTGGCGGTGCCGGTCCGTCCCGAACGCAAAGGACTGCGAGCCCGCGGCGAGGAACTGGCGGCCGCGGAGGCGGCCCGGCGCGAGGCGGCACGCCGCGAGGACGCGGCGCCGACCGACACGGACAAGGTCCCGACCGGCCGGGAGGCCGTCTACGACGCAGTGCGCGCCTCGGTTCGCGAGCACCGGGCGCTGCGGCTGCGGTATTACACCCCGGCCCGCGACGCGGTCGGGGAACGCGTCGTCGACCCGATCGCGGTCCAGCTCATCGACGGCAACGCGTATCTGCAGGCGTGGTGCCGCCAGTCGGAGGGCATCCGGCTGTTCCGGTTCGATCGGATCGAGGTGGCCGACCTGCTCGACGAGCCCGCCGCCCCGCCGACGACGGCCACCGGCACCACGGCTCCGGCCGGGTGGGAGGGCCAGGACTTGCCGACCGCGGGTATCGAGGTGGACCGCGACGCCCTTTGGGTCATCGAGAAGTATCTCGTCGACCTCGTCGACGACCCGGCCGCGGCCGATGGACCACAGGATTCGCCGGTTCGCGCCCGGGTGCGGTACGGGTCCGACGAGTGGCTGGTCCGCTTCGTCTTGGGGTTCGGCGGCAAGATCGCCGTCATCGACGAACCGAGACTGGCCGCCGAGGTCGCCGACCGCGCCGCGGCGGCACGAGCCCGCTACCGGTAACAGTCGGCGTCGGGGGCTGGTGGACACGACGGTGTCGCGTAGACTGGCCAGCGAGAACTCGCCCCTTTTCGGATCAGGAGAAGCCCATGACCGGGTGGATGCAACCGTCGCACATCATCATCATCGCCATCATCTTCCTGCTCCTTTTCGGTGCCGGTAAGCTGCCCGCCGCGGCACGCGGCCTGGGCCAGTCGCTGCGGATCCTCAAGAGCGAGATGCGCGAGATGACCAAGGACGACTCGGCCGACGATGACTCGACCAAGGACGCGCCGCGACGCGAACTGCCCCCCGGTGAGGCCTCGCTCGACGCCGAATCCTCGTCGGAAAAGAAGTCCGCGTAGCCGACCGTCCGGAAGGAATCTGCCCTTAACCCGCGCGTGCGCATCCCCTTCGATCCCCGCCGACGCCGCAGCAAGGTCAACCCCGACGGCACCATGTCGTTGGTGGACCACCTGCGCGAGTTGCGCGGCCGCCTGATCTTCTCGTTGGTCGCCATCGCCGTGACCACGGTCATCGGCTTCATCTGGTACTCCTACGGTCCGTGGCGGATCGAATCCCTCGGCGAACTGCTGCGCGCCCCGTATTGCAGCCTCCCCGAGAACGTCCGGGTCACCCAGGCGAACGGGGAATGCCGGCTCTTGGCCACCGGGCCGTTCGACCAGTTCATGCTGCGGCTCAAGGTTGCGCTGACCGCCGGGGTCGTGCTCGCCGCGCCGATCTGGTTCTACCAGCTCTGGCAGTTCATCACGCCGGCGTTGCGGCGCAACGAGCGTCGGTACGCCGCCTTCTTCACCATTCTGGCCAGCTTGTTCTTCGTCACCGGGGCGGTGTTGGCCTACTTCGTCGTGGCCCGTGCCTTCCAGTTCCTGATGACCGTCGGCAGCGATGTCCAGGTGTCGTGGTTGACCGGCGACGGCTACTTCGGCTTCGTCCTCAACCTGCTGGTCATCTTCGGCATCAGCTTCGAACTCCCGCTGCTCATCATCGCGCTGAACCTGATCGGCGTGCTGACCTATGAGCGCCTCAAGAACTGGCGGCGCGGTCTGGTGTTCGGCATGTTCGTGTTCGCCGGGGTGGTGACCCCCGGTTCGGATCCGTTCACCATGTTGTCGCTGGCCTTGGCGCTGACCGTGCTGTTGGAGTTCGCCATCCAGTTCGCCCGTGTGCACGACAAGCGCAAGGCCCGGCGGCAGGCCGCGCTCGCCGATCTCGACGTCGACACGGCCAGTTCGATCCCGGCGCCTGGTCCGGCGCCGTCGGCTTCGGTCCTGGCCACGGCTCCCGGCGCGACGGCGACCCGGGAATCCGTTCGCGACGAACAGAACTTCGATGACATCCTGTAGTCGATGACTACCGGATCCCTGCCGACGGGCGCCCTCGCGGATTTCGCCGCGCGGCAGTCCTTCCGCCTCGACGACTTCCAGCGGCGCGCCTGCGAGGCACTGGCCGCCGGTCACGGCGTGCTCGTCTGCGCCCCGACGGGCGCGGGCAAGACCATCGTCGGCGAGTTCGCCGTGCACCTGGCCCTGGCCACCGGGACCAAATGCTTCTACACCACGCCGATCAAGGCGCTGAGCAACCAGAAGTTCCACGACCTCGTCGAGATCCACGGCGCGGGCAACGTCGGTCTGCTCACCGGTGACAACTCGATCAACTCCGACGCGCCGATCGTCGTGATGACCACCGAGGTCGTCCGCAACATGATCTACGCGGATTCGCCGGCCCTGGACGGGCTGTCCTACGTGGTCATGGACGAGGTCCACTTTTTGGCCGACCGGTTCCGCGGCGCGGTGTGGGAAGAGGTCATCCTGCATCTCGACCCCTCGGTGCGCGTGGTGAGCCTGTCGGCGACGGTGTCGAACTCCGAGGAGTTCGGCGCATGGATCCAGACGGTCCGCGGGGATACCACCGTCATCGTCGACGAAGTCCGGCCGGTGCCGCTGTGGCAACACATGCTGGTGGGCAACCGCCTCTTCGACCTCTACGACCGGCGCAGCGTCGGCGAGGGCAAACCGAAGGTGAACTCCGATCTCACCCGCTATATCGCCCACCGCAACCTCTCGGGTGCCCACGATGATGACCGCGACGGCCAATACCGGCGGCCGGGCACCGGCCGGTCGGGGTCCGGCCGGTCGGGTCCCAATCGGTCGGGTCCCAGACGGGGCCGCGGTGGTGCGGGGGACCGGCGCGGAGCCCGGCCCCTGTCGCGTCCCGACATGGTGGCGCGGTTGGACCGCGACGGCCTGCTGCCGGCGATCGACTTCATCTTTTCCCGGGCCGGGTGCGACGCGGCGCTGGCCCAGTGCGTCCGGTCGGGGATCAACCTGCTCGACGACGACCAGCGCACCGAGGCGTTGGCGATCGCTGACCGCCACCTGGCCGAACTGTCGCCGACCGACGCCGAGGTGCTCGGCGCGCAACAGTGGCGGTTGGGTATCGGCCGTGGATTCGCCGCCCATCACGCGGGCCTGCTGCCGACGTTCCGCCACGCGGTCGAGGAGCTCTTCGTCCGGGGGCTGGTGCGCGTGGTCTTCGCCACGGAGACGCTGGCGCTGGGTATCAACATGCCCGCGCGCTCGGTGGTCCTCGAACGACTCGTCAAGTACAACGGCGAGGCGCATGTGGATCTGACGCCGGGGGAGTTCACCCAGCTGACCGGGCGGGCCGGCCGGCGCGGGATCGACACCGAGGGGCACGCCGTGGTGGTGTGGACGCCTCAGCTCCAGGTCGCCGAGGTGGCCGGGCTCGCCGGCGCCCGAACCTTCGCGCTGCGCAGTTCGTTCGCGCCGGAATACAACATGGCGGTCAACCTCATCGACCGGCTCGGCCTGACCGGCTCCCGCGAGTTGCTGCTCCGTTCGTTCGCCCAGTTCCAGGCCGACCGGTCGGTGGTCGGGCGCGCGCGCAAGCTCGACGGGCTCGGCCACGAACTGCGCAAGACAGAAGGCGACCTGCGCCGCGCCGCGCAGCGACACGGGATCGACGAGCCGGATCCGGACGGGCCGGGCGAGCAGTACGGGGGATTCACCGGCTATATGGAGTTGCGCGAGGACATCCGGCGCCGTGAGCGCGACCTCAAGTTCCATCAGCGCAACGACACCCAGATCGAGATCGCCGATGATTTGGCGAATCTCAAACGGGGCCAGATCATCGGGCTCTACGGCAATCGGCACCGCGGCGTCGCGGTCGTCGTGGAGACCGCCGAGAACGTGGTCGACCCCAAGCCGATGGTGGTGGCCGAGGACGGGTGGTGCGGCCGCGTCGGCGTCCGCGACTTCCTCAACCCGCCGACGGTGCTGGGCAACATGCGGCTGGCACGGCACGTCGACCGGCGCACCGGTCGGGGGCGGCGCGACCTGGCCTCGGCGTTGCGGGCCACCGGGGTGAGTCTGCCCAAGGGCAAGCAGCGCAAGCGGTCCGCCGCGGCCGACGACGCCGAGTTGGCCCGATTGCGCGCCCGGTTGCGGGCCCATCCGGCCCACGACGCTGATGACGACGGCGAGCTCACCCGACTCGCCCAGAAGCGCAACCGGCTGCTGCGCGACGTCCGTTCGCTCGACGCGGAGATCGCCGGTCGGACCTCGGAACTCTCGGTGACCTTCGACAAGGTCGTCGCCGTTCTCGTCGAGTTGGGCTACCTGTCCGCGGTGGACGAGGGGATGGTGGTCACCGACGCCGGCATGCGGCTGCGCAAGATTTACAGCGAAAGTGACCTATTGGTCAGCGAATGTCTGCGCGAAGGGGTGTGGGCCGGATTGGCATTCGAAGAACTGGCCGCCGTGGTGGCGAGCCTGGTCTACACCTCACGCCGGGACTCCGCCGCCTCGTCGGACCGGATGCCGGGTTCCGCGGCGCTGCGCGGGGCGCTGTCGGACACGAACCGCATCTGGCGCGACGTCGTCGAAGTGGAGTTGCGCCACGGCGTCGCGCCAACCCGGGAACCGGATACGGGGTTCTCGGTGGCCGTCGCGATGTGGGCCTCGGGGAGGTCCTTGGCCGAGTCGTTGATGGCCGCCGGGGAGGCCGGGGCACTGCTGTCGCCGGGGGACTTCGTCCGGTGGAACCGCCAGGTCATCGATCTGCTCGACCAGATCGCGGGGTGTACCGAACCCGGTGACGGGGTCGGCCGTGCGGCTGTCGCGGCCATCGGCGCCATCCGCCGGGGAGTTGTCGCGGTCGAGATCGGCTGACGTGCGGTAGCGTTGTGCCGTCTGCCACCACCGTTTGGTCGGTGAGCCGTAGCGATGAGGGAGGACCGCCATGACTGATCCGCAGCAGCCGGGCTCGGATGACGCCATTGCCATTGATCCGAGTGACGACGTGACCGCAGTTGTCGAGTCGCCGGGGGCGAACACGGCACCGGCAACGGAGAACGACGTGACGGCGCCGGTGGTCCCCCCGTTGACCGCGCCGCAGGCCCAACCGACCCAACCTGCCCAGCCGGCCGAGCCGGCCCAGCAGTACCCCTCGGCGGCGCAACCGGCCCAGCCCGCCTACCCCGCCCAGCCGGCCTACCCTGCCCAGCCCGGCTATCCCGCCCAGCCGGCCTACCCGGCCCAACCTGGTCAATCGGCCTATCCCGCCCAGCCGAGTGCGGCCCAGCCGGTCCAGGCGGCCTATCCGGCCCAACCCGGACAGGCACCGTACCCGGCGCAGCCGGGACAGGCGTCGTACCCGGCGGAGGGCGGTCAACCGATCTACCCGGCACAGTCGGGCCAGCCGCAGGTGCCGGTCCCGCCCGGCATGTCCGCACCGCAGACGCCCTACGGCCAGCCTGGTCAGCCCGGTCAGCCGCCGTACCCGGGTGCGTTCGGTCAGCCCGCGCCCAAGAAGGGCGGCGCCGCGCTCAAGATCATCCTCGGGATTGTGGGTCTGGTCGTGATCCTCGGCGGGATCACCGCGTTTACCGCCTTCGTGGCACCGGGGTGGGCGCCGAAGAACCTGTCGCAGTCCGGCGCCGAGGCCGGTGTCCGCCAGGTCCTCATGAAGGACTACAAGGTCGAGAAGCTCTCGCAGGTCAGTTGCCCGGACAATCAGCGGGTCAAGCAGGGCGAGTCCTTCAACTGCACCGTGCAGACCAGCGACGGCAAGCAGAAGGTGACCGTCACCTTCACCGACAACAAGGGCGCCTTCGAAGTCGGCCCGCCGCACTAATCGCCGACTGGGCCCTCAATCTCGTCGACTGGGCCCTCAAATCCGTCGACTGGGCCCTCAAATCCGTCGACTGGGCCCGGCGCTACTCCCCGTCGGGCCAGTGCAACGCTGCCGCGAGGCGCCCCAGCGCGGATTCGATGCCCAGTTCGGCCCCGAGTGATGCGAGTGCGTCCGCATCCGCGGGTGCGGCGGGCAACCGGTCGTCGCCGGACTCGATCAACTCGGCATCGGTCTTGACGAATACGACGGTCCGCGCAGCGCTCAGGTAGTCAGCCGATTCGAGTAGCGCGGCTCGAGCCCGCGGCTTGACCGCAGCCGAACCCGCGCCGGCCGCGTGCTCGAGGGCGTCAAGACTGCCGAATTCGACGAGCAGCTTGGCCGCGGTCTTCTCCCCGATGCCGGGCACCCCCGGTAGTCCGTCGGACGGATCGCCGCGCAGAATCGCCATCTCGGCATAGTCCGCACCCGCTCGGGCCGCGGTCAGGCCGTACTTCTCCGCCACCTCGACCGGACCCATCAGTGCCGCCTTGGCCAGGCCCTGGCCCACGTAGAGCACGCGGACGGGGACGGGGTCGTCGGCGACCACTTGGAGGAGGTCGCGGTCCCCGCTGACGACGAGGACGGCGTCGTCGGCCTCGTGGAACGCCAGTGTGCCGATCACGTCGTCGGCTTCGCAGCCGCGGGCCCCGGCCGTCGCGATCCCGGCGTGGCGCAAGACCTCGTCGATCATGTCGACCTGCGGAGTCAGCGTGTCGGGGACCGTCTCGACGTCGTGTCCCGATTCGGACTGATCGGCGGTCTCGGCGACGCGGTGGGCCTTGTAAGACGGGATCAGATCGGTGCGGAACGCCGGCCGCCAATCCAGGTCGAGGCAGACGACGAGCCGGGTCGGCTCATGTTTGGCGACCAGTGCCGCGATGGTGTCGACGAATCCGCGCACCGCGTTGACCGGGCGCCCGTCGGGGGCGGTCACCTTCTCCGGGATGGCGAAGAACGACCGGAACCACAGACTTGCACCGTCGAGCAGCATCAGCGAGGACATGCGTGCCAGTCTCCCACGCACCGTCGGGAGTAGCGTGGAGGAGTAGGGCATGACCGGAACGGGGTGGCAGTGGCGGTGCGGGAGTCGCGGATGTTCGCGTCGCTGTCGCACCGGAACTACCGCATCTACTTCGTCGGCGCGCTGGTGTCCAATATCGGGACATGGATCCAGCGGGTCGCCCAGGATTGGCTCGTCTTGGAGTTGTCCGGGGGTTCCGCGGTGGCCGTGGGCATCACCACGGCCCTCCAGTTCCTCCCGGCATTGCTGCTCTCGCCGGGCGGCGGTCTGCTGGCCGACCGGGTGGACAAGCGCCTCCTGCTGGCCGTGACCCAGACGTGGATGGCCGCCTCCGCCCTGGTCCTGGGGGTCATGGCCATCGCCGGCGTCGCGCGGACTTGGCACGTCTACGTGATCGCGCTGGTGTTCGGCATCGGGTCTGCGGTCGACGTCCCGGCCCGGCAGGCATTTGTGACCGAGGTCGCCGGGCGGGCGAATCTGACGAATGCCATCGGTCTCAACAGTGCGTCCTTCAACGCGGCGCGGTTGATCGGCCCCGGGGTGGCCGGATTGATCATCGGCGTGTGGGGCAGTGGCTGGGCGATCTTGACCAACGCGATCAGCTACGCGGCCATGCTGCTGGCCTTGATGGCATTGCACGTGGCGGATCTCGACCGTACGAAGCCGGTCGCCCGGGCCAAGGGACAGGTTCGCGAGGGCTTTCGTTACGTCGCGGCGCGGCCCGACCTCCTCGTCGCCCTGGGCGTCGGGTTCGCGGTGGGCACGTTCGCCCTGAATTTCCAGCTGACCAATGCGGTCATGGTCAGCAAAGAGTTCGGCCTCGGCGCGCGCGCCTATGGATGGGCCGGGTCGGTGATGGGCATCGGCTCGCTCGCGGGTGCCCTGCTCGCCGCGCGGCGCAGTCGCGCGCCCGCGCTGAAATGCGTCGTCGGGGCTTCTCTCGTCTTCGCGGTGCTGCTCGGCCTGCTCGGATTCATGCCCGGCTACTGGACATACCTGCTGTTGCTTCCGCTGGTCGGTCTGGCCGGGCTGCTGACGATGACGGCGACGAACATGTTCGTCCAGACGACGAGCGATCCGTCACTCCGCGGTCGGGTCATGGCCCTGTACGCGATGGTGATGATGGGCGGCACCCCGATCGGTGCGCCGCTGATGGGCTGGTTGGCGCAGGTCTTCGGCCCCCGGGCACCACTGATCGGCGGGGCGGTGCTGCAAGTGGCAACGATCGGTGCGGTACTCGTGGTCGTGCGTGCGAGATTCGGTTCGGCCGATCAATGGCGGCCTGCCGGGTCAGTCGACCAGGGCGCGGCCCCCGCCGACGAGGTCCCGCCGGAGGTAGCACTCCCACCCGAGTAGCGCCTCGCGCGCGGCATCGTCGAGCGCGCGGATGGCACGCAGAGTGCGGCTGCGCTCGAACTCGGTCCGGTGGGCCTGCAGTGCCCGCCACTTCCTATCGAGGACGCCGCGGACGTCGACGACGTCGTCGATCCGATCGTCGGGGGTGCCGAACCGCATCAGTTCCTCGGCTTCCGCGGGACGGCCGGCCACCCGCGTCGTCATGACCTGTTCCCATGCCTGGCGGGAACGCGATTCGCTCACGGTGACGAAATAGAGGGAGGACACCCGCCACGGCGCGCCCGCATCGAGGTAGAGGTGGGGCTCGGCGGCGGCTTCAGCAGCGGCCAAACACAACCGATGGGTGTGGATGTGATCTGGATGGCCGTAAATACCGAAGGCATCGGTCGTGAGGATGATGTCGGGCCGCAAGTCGCGCACGTGCCGGGTCAGCGCCCCCACCGCATCGTCGAAGGGCACGTCCACCAACGGCGGCAGGTCCGACGAGGTGGGTACGCCACCGTCGGCATAGCCCAGCATGATCGGTTCGCGGGGCAGGCCCAGCGCTTGAAGTGCGTCGACGAGTTCGCGGTGCCGGGGCTGCCCGGCCGCCCAGGTCGTGGTGACGACGTCGGCCTCCCCGCCCGCGGCGCAATGCCGGGCCAGGGTGCCGCCGGTCCAGATCGTCTCGTCGTCGGGGTGGGCCTGTACGCAGAGGATGCGCGGTGGTGTCATCGGCGCCCGATCAACCGCTGACGTTCGAGGTGCATTTGGCGACGATGAGCTTGGGGCTCCCGCCCCGGACGTAGCCGTAGGCCTTGTTGATCGCGGCCTGCCTGGTGGTGCTCCAGGCCCAGCCCCAGGACGCGTCGTTCTGCGATTGGGCCAGGGCCCCGCATGCGTTGCGGAACCACAGCACGCTGGAGCAGCTGGAGACGCCGCACTTGCTGTTGGCCAGGCTTTCCGCGCCCGACTGGGTCGCCGAATTGATCGCCCAGCCGACGTTGCCCGTCGGGATTGACACGGAGAACGCGCCGAAGAGGTTGCGCGACGCCGGCGTGGTGGTCGTCGTCGGCGGGCGATACGGCGTGTAGGTCGTCGTCCAGGGCGACGGGGCCGTCGTCCAGCGGGTGGTGGTCGTCGACGAGGCGCGGGAATCGCTCTTCTTGCCCGACAGGGTGACGACGGCGAAGGTGCCGAGGCCGACCAGCAGCAGCGCGACCAGGGCGATTCCGCCGATGATCAGCGCAATCACCCCGCCGTTGGACTTGCGCGGGGGCGGCGGGCCGTAGCCGCCGGGGCCGAAGCCTGGGCCCTGCCCTGGCGGAGGGTAGCCCGGTCCACCGGCCGGATTGGGGTTCGTCGGCGCCGGATAGGCGTAGCCGGGAGGTGGCGGCGGCGTTCCGGGAGGAGGCATGCCCGGGCCACCCGGCCCCTGCGGTGGGTAGGTCATGGTCCAAGCATAGGCAGGACCGCCCCGTGTCCCGTCGACGATGTGCGCTAATACACTGGTCGAGCGAATGGATGAGACCCCCGGCGGGGCCGGGGCCGACCGAAGGGAATGATCGCGACATGGTGGCACCGGAGACGATGGAGTTCCAGGCCGAGACGCGCCAGCTACTCGACCTGATGGTGCACTCGGTCTACTCGAACAAGGACAGCTTCCTGCGCGAGTTGATCTCGAACTCCTCCGACGCACTCGACAAGCTGCGGCTGGAGTCGTTGCGCGACAAGGAACTCGAGGTCGACACGTCGAACCTCAGGATCACCCTGGTTCCGTCCGCCGACGGTGACGAGCGAACCCTGGTCGTCGCCGACAACGGGATCGGGATGAGCCGCGACGAGGTGGTCGAGCTGATCGGGACCCTGGCGCGTTCGGGCACCGGGGAACTGCGCCGCAAACTCGCCGAGGCGAAGGACGCCGCCGCCTCCGACGCACTGATCGGGCAGTTCGGAATCGGCTTCTACTCCACGTTCATGGTCGCCGACAGGGTCACCCTGGTGACGCGGAAGGCCGGCGAGACGATCGGGACCAAGTGGGAGTCGACCGGTGACGGGACCTACACGATCGAGGCCGTCGACGAGGCCCCGCAGGGGACCAGCGTGACCCTGCAACTCAAGCCCGCCGACACCGAGGACCATCTCCACGACTACGCCGACCCGGCGCAGTTGCGGGCGCTCGTCAAGCGCTACTCCGACTTCATCAGTTGGCCCATCCAGATGGAGGTCCCGGTGACCCCCGGCGATGAGGACGCCGACGGGGATGGCGAGGCGAAAGACGGAGACGCCACCGAATGGGACACGCTCAACTCCGGTAAGGCGCTGTGGGCGCGGCCGCGTAGCGAGGTGTCCGAGGAGGAATACGCCGAGTTCTACCGGCACGTCAGCCATGCCTGGGATTCACCGTTGGAGGTGATTTCGGTCAAGGCCGAGGGCACCTTCGAATACGAGGCGTTGCTCTTCCTGCCGACGCAGCCGCCCTTCGACATGTTCACGCCGCAGCACCGCGGCGGGATCCACCTCTACGTCAAGCGCGTGTTCATCATGGATGACGCCGACCTCCTGCCGGAGTACCTGCGATTCGTCACCGGCGTCGTCGACGCGGCCGACCTGTCGCTGAACGTCTCGCGGGAGATTCTGCAGCAGGATCGGCAGATCCGCGCGATTCGACGACGGCTGACGAAGAAGGTCGTCGCCACCGTCGGCGACTTGCGCTCGTCGCGGCCCGATGACTACGCGACCTTCTGGGAGGGCTTCGGCCGCGTCTTCAAAGAGGGGTTGGTCAACGATCCGGACAACCGCGAGGCGGTGTTGAAGGCCAGCGTGTTCGCCTCGACCCGTGATGGCGACGGCGACGGTTCCGCCTTGACGTCGATCGCCGAGTACGTCGGCAGGATGAAGCCCGGTCAGGACGCGATCTATTACATGACCGGGGAGTCGCAGCAACAGATCCGCAACTCGCCGCACATGGAGGCCTTTGCCGCCAAGGGCATCGAGGTGCTGACGTTGTCGGACCCGGTGGACGAGATCTGGGTCGACGCCGTCGGCGAGTTCGAGGGCCATCGGTTCACGTCGATCGCCAAGGGCACCGTCGATCTCGACGCGGCCGAGTCCGACGAGGACAAGGCTGCCGCTGCGGAGGAATTGGAGAAGCGCGGCGAGGAGTTCGCCGGGTTGCTGTCGTGGCTGGGTGGGGTGCTCGGCGACGACGTCACCGAGGCCCGGCTCTCGACGCGGCTCACCGACTCTGCCGCCTGCCTCGTCGGCGATGCCTATTCGATGTCGCCGCAGTTGGAGAAGCTCTACCGCGCATCGGGGCAGCCGGTCCCACATGTCAAGCGTGCACTGGAGCTCAACCCCGATCACCCGCTGGTCGTCGGATTGAACAAGGCGGTGGCCGACGAGGGGTCACGCGACGGACTCAAGCAGACTGCGCAACTCCTGTACGGCTTGGCGTTGTTGGCCGAGGGCGGCGAGCTCGCCGATCCGGCTGCCTTCGCCAAGACGTTGGCCGACTCGTTGGCGACTCAGCTCGACGCATAGTCATCGACGTCGGGTGGGCCCAGTCGACGAGATCGTGGGCCCACTCGACGGGATTGAGGGCCCAGTCGACGAAGAACAGGGCCCATTCGGCGGATATGAGGGCCCAGTCGGCGGAACTGGAGAGCTAACGGCCGGCGTAGGCCACGAGGCCGGTGATCGGGTGATCCTCGGGGAGGTCGAGCAACTGGGCCACCCCGTCGAGCGGGATCCCGTGGGGATCGGCGACCGTCACGGTCGGATGGGTGTGCGCGAGACGTTCGCGGAACCGGTTCTGCAGCCGGGGGTTGGTGGTGATCACCTTGCCCATCCAGCTGACCCGCCAGCGGTCGCCGGACTGCCAACCGGCCCCGCGTAGCGCCGCGGACACCGAGGCGGCGAGTTCGTCGGCGGCCCCCAGGATGATCTGCTGCGCGACCTCGTCACCGTCGTCGGCCGCCGCGGCGACGACCTTGGCGAAACCGGCCGTGCGCCGGACGCGCAACGGATCGGCCTGGACGATCATGTAGATCTCGGGGAGGGGACCGAACTCGGTCTCGGCCAGACGGGTGAGCGCGGTGCCCGGGCCGCGGCCGTCGAAGGCGCGCAGCGCGGCCTCGACGCCGGCCCGGCCGATCCAATAGCCACTTCCGGAGTCGCCGAACATTCCCCAGCCGTCGACCTTGGCCGTGCTCACCCCGACGCCCAACGTCACCACGCCCGTCCCGGCCGCCACCACCGCGCCCGGCGTCAACCGGTTGGCGCCGAGGAAGGCGGTCACCGAATCGTGCGCGACCGCGACGCGGGTGACGCCGATCGACTCGCAGGCCGCCAGCAGTTCGGCGGGGCGGGTGGCACCCGGGGTGAGCCCCGAGATACCGGCGCCCAACTCCGCACCGGGCAGCTGCCGCCCGCCGAGTGCCTGGCTGACGAGCGCGGCGACCTGCGGGATTACCGGGTGATCGGTGCGCACGCCGGGCACTTCGACTGGGTCGGCGGTATCGGCGGCACCGGCGTTGACGACGCGCACCCGGGCGCCGGTCTGACCGCAGTCGATTGCGATGCGGGGCCGGGGCTGCGCGGCGTCGGACACGGCGTCGGGCCTACTTCCCCTGGAACTTCGGCGGACGCTTCTCGAAGACCGCGGTGATGGCCTCGGTGAGGTCTTCGCTGGGCAGGAAGGCCGCATTCCAGGTGGCGACGTAGCGCAGCGAGTCCTCAACCTGCGCCCGGCGGCTGTGGTCGAGCACGGTCTTGACGCCCTGGACGACGAGCGGCGGGAGGTCGGCGATCTCGCGGGCGGCGGCACGGGCGGCGGCCAACACGGCGTCACCGTCCTCGTACACGTCGTTGACCAGGCCGATCTTCTCGGCGCGGGCGGCGTCGATGTCTTTGCCGGTGAAGGCCAGCTCGCGCAGGTGTCCGTCGCCGACGATGGCGCCGAGGCGGGCCAGCGAACCCATGTCCGCGACGATGGCCACGCGGACCTCGCGCACCGAGAACTTGGCGTCGCTGCTGGCATAGCGGACGTCGGCCGCGGTGATCAGGTCGACACCGCCGCCGATGCACCAACCGGAAATGGCGGCGATGACGGGCTTGCGGCAGTCGGCCACGGCGTTGATCCCCGCCTGCATCCGCTTGATCAGATCGTGGAACTCGGTGCGCGGTCCGGCTTTTGCGTCGGCGGCGAGAACCTTGCCGAAGTCGCCGGACATCGCGGGTAGGTCGAGGCCGAAGGAGAAGTGCTTGCCCGAACCGGCCAGGACCACGGCGCGCACCCCGGGGTCGCCGTCGAGGGCGGTGAAGAGCGGGAGGAGCTCACTCCAGAAGTCCGGCCCCATCGCATTGCCCTTGCCGGGGCCGATCAGGGTGACTTCGGCGATTCCGTCGTCGACGGAGACGTCGAACGCTTTCCATTCCTGCACATTCGTCATGGGTGATTACGGTACCCCGGCGCCGTAGACGACTCCGCGCCGATACCGAGAAGTGCGCAGTTGTAACGTGTTCTAGAAGTGGCCTAAGCGATTGCGAGGTAGGGGATGTCGTTGATTGGCGATTTCGGGGTGGATCCGATGACCCCGGAACAGTTCGACGCGGAGGCGGCGCTGTTCGGCCCGCTGACCGATTCGGTCCGGACGCTGATGGAGGCGACGCTGATGTCGGAGGCCGAGGCCGACGATGTCGCGCGGGCGCGGGCCCTCGTCGATGAGGCGGCCGCGTTGCTGAACACCCGGCGCGGCGGCATCGCGCTGGGGACGCGGTGGGGTACCGACGGAATCCGACGGTCGTGGGGCAATGCGGTGATGGGCTTGCGCAACCCGGTCGCCCCGCCGTTGGAATTCACCCACGACGACGACGGGCCGTCATGGGCGGAAGCCGAGCTCGGCGGTCTCTACGAGGGGCCACCCGGGCTGGTGCACGGCGGGGTGGTGGCGCTGCTCCTCGACCAGGCGCTGGGATCAGCAGCCTTCTACGCGGGTTCACCCGGGATGACGGGCACGCTGACGGTCCGCTACCGGCAGGGCACCAAGCTCGGCCCGGTCCGGGTCGAGGCCGCCTTGGACCGTGTCGAAGGGGTGAAGTCTTTCGTCGTCGGCACGGTCATCACCCCCGACGGGGTGTGTGCCGAGGCCGAGGGGATCTTCATCCTGCCGCGCGAGGTCCGCCACCTGGCGGGTGAGCTGGCGCAGTCGTTCCACCCGGGCGAAGGCTGAGGCGTGTCAGAATCCGGCGCATCCCGCGCCGGTTGGGGACAATGGGCGCCGTGAGCACCACAGCGTCGGTCATCGCCCTGTCCACCCCCCGCGCCGCCGAAGCGGTGGCGGCCTACACCGAACTCTTGGGGCCGGGCATCCCCGACGGTCGGGCGCATTACTGGCATACCGGCTCGACCATGCTGGTGGTCACCGAGGGAGACCCCGATGCCCGGGTGTTGGTACCGGCCGCCGAATTGGTCCGCGGTGCGGCCGCGGAGGAGGCGGTCACCCTCCTGAAGCGCAGGGCGATCCCGACGGCGCCGGCCGAGCCCATCGGCGGGGCCGCCGTCCACACCGCCGCAGACCTGCCGATCGGGGTGATCGACACCGCTGCACTCGACACCGCTGCACTCGACACCGCTGCACTCGACCCCGGTGCGGGCGGTCCGGCGACCGAGTCAGCGCCCGGCCCATCGGAGGTCACCCGTCTCGACCACATCGTCATGAGCGCACCCTCGCGAGACGGCGCCCTGGCGTTGTTCGGTGCGGGGCTGGGATTCGACTTCCGCCTCGAGCAGCGGTTCACCCCTGCTCGCGGAGGGGAGGCGGTGCACCAATTGTTCTTGCGCGGCGCCGGATCGGTCGTCGAGATCCTGGTCAGCCCGCAGGCGCCGCGGATCGACCTGTGGGGACTGGCCTGGACCAGTGCCGACCCGGACGCCACGCATGCGCGGCTGACCGACCGCGGCGCGGACCTGAGTGAGATCCGGCGCGGCCACAAGCCCGGCACGCGCGTGTTCACGATCCGCGGCGACGACCTGGTCCTGCCGACCATCGTGATCGGCCACGACTGACCTCTCCAACGGCCCTGGGGGTTAACCCCCGCCGGGTTGTCCGGTTAACGCCGTTTCGTCCGCGCCGCGCGATGCCTAGATTCAAGGCATGGCTGTTGCAACCGACGTCCTACCCGCCCCGCCGCGCGAACCGATCGCGAATGCGGTGCCCCGCCGCGGCACGAGGGGGCGGATCGGCGTAGTCCCCACCGCGTCGATGCTGACCACCGCGGCCATCGCCACGGTGTGGTTCTGGATTCCGTTGGGCATCCTCATCGTCGCGCTGTCGTCGATTCCGTCGGTGATCGGTTTCCTCATCGCCGCGGTGATCTTCGTCTACCTCATGCGCGGTGTCGAATGGGTGGAGCGCCACCGCAGCGAGGCGGTGTTCGGCATGGGCATCGGCGTCCCGCCGCGGCGAATGTCGCCGTACTCCGGATTCCAGGGCTGGGCGCACCAACTGTGGCTGGATTCGACCAGCGCGCGCTTCTGGAAGGGCGCCGCCCACCACTACCTGCGGATGCTCTACGACATGCTGGCCGCGGGGCTCGCCCTCGCCCTGGTGGCATTCGCCTTTCTGGGACCGGCCGCGGCCACCGCCGTGCGGCGCAGCGACGCCGAGGCCGGGTTGAGCTTCCTGCCTCCGGCGCTCGCCTGGGTGTTCGCGGTCGTGGCGGTCGTCGCAGCGGTGGCGGTCCTCGTCTTCGCGCCGGCACTCGACGCCGTGATCGACCGCTGGTTGCTGTCCCCGTCGCCGACGGCGGTCCTGCGGCGTCAGGTCGACGCGCTGGCCGACGCCCGGCAGGGGGCGGTGTCCTCGGCGCAATCGGAGCGGTACCGCATCGAGCGCGACCTCCACGACAGCGTGCAGCCGCGGCTGGTGTCGCTGGCAATGACGATCGGGTTGGCCCGGACCAAGCTGGACACCGATCCACCCGCTGCTGCAGCGTTGATCGACGAGGCGCATGCCGACGCCAAGAGCGCGTTGGTCGAGCTGCGCAACGTCGTGCGCGGCATCGCGCCGACGATCCTGGCCGACCGCGGCCTGGACGCGGCACTGTCCTCGGTCGTCGGGCGGGCCGAGACCTCGGGTGTGGCGACGACGCTCGACGTCGACCTGCCCCGGCGCCTGCCCGACGAGGTGGAATCGGTGGCCTACTTCGTCGTCGCCGAGGCGCTGACCAATATCGCCAAGCATGCGGCCGCCACGCAGGCGGTGGTCACCGTGCGATTCGACGAGGCCACCGGCCTGCTCCACGTGTCGGTCTTCGACGACGGTCGGGGCGGCGCGGTCATCGACGCGGGGGACACCGCCACCGGGTTGGCCGGCCTCGCCGCGCGGGTGCGGGCCGCGGGCGGCTCGTTCGATGTCTCGAGTCCGAGCACCGGGCCGACCATCGTTACGGCGGTGCTGCCATGCGCATCGTGATCGCCGAGGATTCCGCCCTGCTGCGGGCCGGAATCGAGCGCATCCTGGCCGACGCCGGACACCAGGTCGTGGCCGGGGTGCCCGACGCCACCAACCTGCTGCACCTGGTGGAACGCGAACGGCCCGACCTGGCCATCGTCGACGTGCGAATGCCGCCGACCTTCACCGACGAGGGGATCCGCGCCGCCGCCGTGTTGCGCAGCCAGAACCCCGAATCCCCGGTGCTGATCCTGTCGCACTATGTGGAGGAGCGCTATGCGTCGGACCTCATCGCCTCCGACACCAAGGGATTCGGCTATCTGCTGAAGGACCGGGTGGCCGACGTGCCCGCGTTCCTCGACGCGGTGGAGGTGGTCGGCGGCGGGGGAACCGTGCTGGACCCCGAGGTGGTGTCCCAGATCCTCGTCCGTTCGCATCGGCGCAGCGCGCTGGACCAGCTGACCCAACGCGAGCGCGACGTCCTGCAACTGATGGCCGAGGGCAAGACGAATGCGGCCATCGCGGCCGGCCTCCACGTCTCGGTCGGTTCGGCCGAGAAACATATCGCCTCCATCTTCGCCAAGCTCGGGTTGGCGGCCGATGACAGCGGGAACCGCCGGGTACTGGCCGTTCTGCGCTACCTCGAGAACTGACCCGAACCGCCCACCCCGGAAGGACACCCCATGACGGTCACCACCACCCCCGCCCCGGTCGACCCGCCCCCGAGTTTGACGCCGGGCGGCCGCACCGCGGTCCGCACGCTGTTGGTCCTCGCCGCCACCTCGGTCCTGGTCGTCGGCCTGGCGGGATTGGGAGTCCTGGCCTGTGGGGTGAGCAGCGTCCGCGTGGTCGCCGATCACCGGGTCCTTCCGGGCGACATGGACACGCTGGTCATCGACACCGGGTCGGTGCCGGTGGCGGTCCGCGTCGATACGGGCCGAGACACCCGGGAGGCGACCGCGGACCTGCGGTTGGCCACCACGTCGGGCAGCGGGCGGCACCGGCTGGTCGTCGACACCGACGGCACCCACAGCCGCATCCGGATCACCGGAGCGCCTGCGTCAGGGTTCTCCTGGGCGCGCGGCGGCGAGATCGTCGTCTCGGTGCCGCGGGAGCAGGCGCGCCGGATGACGGTGCGCACCGAACAGCAGTACGGTGCGGCGATCGTCACCGCCGACCTCGACCGGCTCGTCGCCAACGTCCGCAACGGCGCGGTCGTGCTGCGGGGCTCGGCCCGGGCCATCGAGGCGCATACCGTCAACGGCGAAATCGTCGCCCGCGAGCCCATCGCGGTCACCGAGAGCTTCCTCGCCACGGCGACGTCGGGTGATATCACCGTCGACTTCCGCGACACCGCGCCGCGCCGGGTCGAGGCGACCACCCGCGACGGCGAGGTGATCCTGGGGCTGCCCGAGCGCGGCCCCTACCTGGTCCGGGTACAGGCGGGCGACTCGGCGAAGGTCCGGGTGCCCGAGACCACCGACGCCGCGGCCGCGGTGAGCGAGGTCATCGCACGGTCGGACAACGGGGCCGTCGTCGTCGACCGCGTCGCCCCGCGCGGATAGCGGGCGGGCCGGCGGAATTCGCGAGGCCCCCGACGGGTTGTCCCAGGCATGACCGACTTCGCCGACGAGGCTGCCTTCGACCCGACGATCACCGCCGGAGCGGAGATCGAATTGGGGCTGGACACGTTCGGCGACATCACCGTCGACGAGTCGGGGACCCGCCTGAGTGGGGCGCAAGTCATTCGCAACGTCGTCGACGAGGCGGTGTTGGCCGACAGCCTCGGCGTCGACTTCATCGGCCTCGGCGAGCACCACCGCGACGACTTCGCGATCACCGCTCCCGACGTGGTGCTGGCGGCCATCGGGGGACAGACCTCGCGGATCCGGCTGGGCAGCGCGGTCACCGTGCTGAGCTCCGACGACCCGATTCGCGTCTACGAGCGGTTCGCGACCCTCGACGCGCTGACGAACGGCCGCGCCGAGGTGATCCTGGGCCGCGGATCGTTCACCGAGTCCTTCCCGCTCTTCGGATACGACCTCGACGACTACGAGATGTTGTTCGAAGAGAAACTCGCCCTGTTCGCGCGGTTGCGCACGGAACGCCCGGTCACCTGGTCGGGCACGCACCGCACGCCGCTGACCGCGCAGGAGGTGTACCCGAAGACCGAGTCCGGGTCGGTGACGGCGTGGATCGGGGTGGGCGGCAGCCCGGAGTCGGTGGTCCGCTCGGTCAGCCACCAGATCCCGATGATGCTCGCGATCATCGGCGGCGCCCCCGCGCGGTTCGGCCCGTATGTGGACCTGTATCGCCGGGCCCAGCAGCAACTGGCCCCGGAGACCGGGCAGCGGGCGCCGATGCCGTTGGGTGCGCATTCGCCCGGACACATCGCCGACACCGACCAGCAGGCGATCGACGAGTACTGGCCGCACTACCGCGCGATGAACGACCGCATCGGCCGGGAACGCGGCTGGCCGGCGGCGACGAAGGACAAGCTGGTCGCCGAGGCCCGCAACGGCTCGCAATACGTCGGGTCGCCCGAGACGGTGGCCGCCCGGATCGCCGAGACCGCTCGGAATCTGGGATTGTCGCGGTTCGACCTCAAGTACGCCTCGGGGACGATGCCGCACGAGATGCTGATGCACAGCATCGAGCTCTACGGCACCCGCGTCATCCCGCGGGTGCGCGACCTGCTGTCCGGCGACTGATACCGACGGGCCTCAGGCGCGAAAGCGCCGCAGCCGCAGGCTGTTTCCGACGACGAAGACGCTGGAGAAGGCCATCGCGGCACCGGCGAGCATCGGGTTGAGCAGGCCCAGGGCGGCCAGCGGGATCGCGGCCACGTTGTAGGCGAAAGCCCAGAACAGGTTCGTCTTGATCGTCCGCAGCGTCGCCCGGGACAGCCGGATCGCCGTCGCCGCGCCGCGCAGGTCGTCGTTGACCAGGGTGATGTCGGAGGCCTCGATCGCCACGTCGGTACCGGCCCCCATCGCCAGCCCGAGATCGGCCTGCGCGAGCGCCGCGGCGTCGTTGACCCCGTCGCCGACCATGGCCACGGTCCGGCCGTCTTGCTGCAGCGCGGAGATCGCGGCGACCTTGTCGGCGGGCAGCACCTCGGCGATGACCTCGTCGATGCCGACGGCGTCGGCGACGGTGTGGGCGACCGCCCGGTTGTCGCCGGTCAGCAGCACCGGGTGCAGGCCGAGGTCCTTGAGGTGGGCCACCGCCTGGGCGCTCGTCGGTTTGACCGAGTCGGCCACGACGAGCAGACCGGCCGGTGCGGCGTCGACGGCCACCGCGACCACGGTGTGCCCGAGCTGCTGCGACGCGGTGAACGCCGTGTCCAGGTCGGGCGGCAGCGCAATCCCGTTCTCGGCCAGCAGTGCGGGTCGGCCGATCAGGACCTCCCGGCCGCCGACGGTGCCGCGCACCCCGTTGCCGGCGAGGTTGGCGAAGCCGGTCACCTCGGGCAGGTCGCCGGCCTCGGCCCGCGCGCCGCGCGCGATGGCCGCGGCGATCGGGTGCTCCGAGGCGTCTTCGACGGCACCGGTGGTCCGGATCAACTCGGTGCGGTCGACTCCCTCGGCGGGGATGGCGTCGACGAGGGTCATCTCGCCGGTGGTCACGGTTCCGGTCTTGTCCATGACGACGGTGTCGACCCGCCGGGTGGACTCGAGGATCTCCGGGCCCTTGATGAGGATGCCCATCTGGGCGCCGCGGCCGGTGCCGACCAGCAGCGCCGTCGGGGTGGCCAGCCCCAGCGCGCACGGGCAGGCGATGATGAGGACAGCCACGGCGGCGGTGAAGGCGGTGGTGGCACCCGCGCCCGCGCCCAACCAGACCCCGAGGGTCGCCACCGCGATCACCAAGACGACCGGGACGAAGACACCGGCGATCCGGTCGGCGAGGCGGGCGACCGGTGCCTTGCCCGATTGAGCTTGAGTGACCAACCGGGCCATCCCGGCCAGCGTGGTGGCGTCGCCGACCCGGGTCGCCCGGACCACCAGCCGTCCACCGGAGTTGACCGTCGCACCGATCACCGCCGAGTCGGGGCCGACCTCGACCGGCACTGATTCGCCGGTCAACATCGATTCGTCCACCGCGGAGGTGCCGCTGACGACCACCCCGTCGGTGGCGACCTTCTCACCCGGGCGGACGACGAACTCGTCGCCGACCCGCAGCTCGGCGACGGGGATCCGACGCTCGGTGCCGTCGCGCAGCACGGCGACGTCCTTGGCGCCCAGGTCGAGGAGTGCGCGGAGCGCGGCCCCGGCCTCGCGCTTGGCACGCTTCTCGAAGTACCGCCCGGCCAGGATGAACATGATCACCCCGGCCGCGACTTCGAGGTAGATGTGCGACGCGCCGTCGCCGCGGGTGACGGCGAGGGAGAACGGGTGGCGCAGACCGGGTTCGCCGGCGGTCCCGAGGAACAGTGCGTAGAGCGACCAGGTGAACGCGGCGAGCGTTCCCACCGAAACGAGGGTGTCCATCGTCGCCGCTCCGTGGCGCAGGTTGATCCACGCGGCCCGGTGGAACGGCCAACCGGCCCAGACGACGACCGGGGCGGCCAGGGTCAGGCTGGCCCACTGCCAGTAGGTGAACTGCCAGGCCGGGACCATCGCGAGGACGATCACCGGTATCGACAGGATCACCGCGCCGATCAGGCGGTTGCGCAGCCCGGTCAGCTCGGCCTCGGCGGCGAGGGTCGCGGGGTCGGCGGCGTCGGACGAGTCGCGCGCCGGCGGCTCGGGCAGGCGGGCGGTGTATCCGGCGCCCTCGACCTCGGCGACCAGGTCGGCGGGGTCCATCGTCGACGGGGCGCTGACATGGGCGGATTCCGTCGCGTAGTTGACCTCGGCGGTGACCCCGTCGAGCTTGTTGAGCTTGCGCTCGATCCGGTTGGCGCACGAGGCGCAGGTCATCCCGCCGATGGCCAGGTCGAGGACCGTGGTGTCGCCGGTGGTCTCGGTGTCGGGTGCCGACATGGCGGCGGCTCCTCTCGAATCGGTGGTGGTGCTCAGTGCGCGGCGTCGACCACGAAGGCGGCGGTGCGCACGACGCCGTCGACCTGGAAGTCGAAGTAGAGCAGGTAGCGCCCGCTCGACGGGACCTGTGCGTGGAAGGCGACCGTGCCGGATTCCCCGTGCGCGCCGTGCTCCCCGCTGTCCCCGTGGCCTTCGTGTCCTCCCTGGCCGCCGTGATTGCCCTCGGCGGTGTCGAGCGGGTGGACGTGGGTGTAGGCGAGGTCGCCGCTGCGCAGCGCCACCAGATGTCCCCGGGCGCCGAGGTAGGGCTGCAACGGCGCCGGGTGCCCGTCGTGGGCCACCCGGATGGTCAGCGTCTGCGCCGCATCGGGGGAGAGGTCGCCGGTCAGCGTCGCGGTGAACCCGTCGACGGTGCTGATCCGGCTCGGCGGGGCCGAGACCGGGGCGAAGTCGCCGCCGACCTGCAGGTCGCTGCCCAGGACGACCGGTGTGTCACCGTCTCGGTCGCCGGGGACGAAGTCGGCCAGGACCCGGTAGGTGCCCGCGGCCGCGGCGCGCCACGGGGTGCGCCACACGCCTGCCCCGTCGCGCTGCGGATGCAGGTGGGCGAAATGTGCCCCGTCGGCGCGCACCACGATCAGGTGCAGCTGCTTCTCGTGGGCGGTGCGGAAGTCGGTGAGCGGCTTGCCGTCGGCGCCGGTGATGGAAAAGTGCAGCGTCGCGGTGTCGCCGGCCCGTACGGGGCCGGTGAGCCCGGTCAGCGCATAGCCCTGCGCCGTGCGGCTGGTGCCGGCGACGGCGGCGTGGTCATCGTCGTGGGTGCCGTGGGCGGTGGACTGGTCGTGCTGATTGGGGGAGGCGTCGCGCCCGTGTTGGTCGGGGACGGCATAGCGCCCCACCAGCAATGCGGCCACGAAGACGGCGACCAGCCCGGCGGCGAACAGGGCCAGGCGGCTCGGCGCGTTCACCCCGGCCCCGTCAGGCCCGGACTGCGGAGTAGCCGGCCTCGGTGACCGCGGCCAGGATCGCGGCGTCGTCGACGTCGCCGGCGGCGGTGACGGTCAGCGAACCGGTGGCGGAGCTGACCTGGACGTCGGTGACGCCGGCCACCCCGTCGACTTCTTCGCGGACCGACGCCTCGCAATGCCCGCAGGTCATCCCGGTGACTTGGTACTGAGCCGTGCTCATGGCAACCCCTCGCTGGTCGGGGCGGTTCGCTGCCGAACCGCCGATACCCCCCCAAGGTATACCCAGGGGGGGTATCGGTCAAGACTCGTCGGAGCGGGTGGAACCGGTCCTAGTCGCGCACCTCGAGGACCTCGTAGGCGCCGTCGGCGTACTCGGCGCGGATGCGCTTCTTGTCGAACTTGCCGACCGACGTCTTGGGGACCTCGGTGACGAAGGCCCAGCGCTCGGGCAATTGCCAGCGGGGGACCAGGTCGCCGAGGTGGGCGCGCAGCTTGGTCGGGTCCGCGTCGGTCGCGTCGGCGACGACGGCCAGCACAAACGGCCGCTCATCCCACTTGTCGTCGGGAACCGCCACGACGGCGGCCTCGGTGACGGCCGGGTTGGACATGATGGTGTTCTCCAACTCGACCGAGGAGATCCACTCGCCGCCGGTCTTGATCAGGTCCTTGGTCCGGTCGACGATCGTCATGTACCCGTCCGGGCTGATGGTCGCGACGTCGCCGGTGCGCAGCCAGCCGTCGGCGAACTTGTCGTCGTTGGAGACGTTGCCCTCCGGCGAGTAGTAGGCGCCGGTGATCCACGGCCCACGGACCTGCAGCTCGCCGGCCGCCTCGCCGTCCCACGGCAGGATCGAACCGTCGTCGGCGACCAGGCGGGCCTCCACCGAGGCGGGGAAGCGGCCCTGGGTGACGCGATAGGCGAAGGCGTCGTCGTCGGCAACGCCGAACGGCGGTCGCGACACGGTGCCCAGCGGCGACGTCTCGGTCATGCCCCAGGCGTGGGTGATCGGTGCGCCGAACCCGTCGAACTGGCGGATCATCGACGGCGGGACCGCCGCTCCGCCGACGACCACCTCGCGCAGGTGGCTGATGTCCTGCGGCGTGGCGGCCAGCTGCGCGGCCACGCCCTGCCAGATCGTCGGCACCGCGGCGGCGAAGGTCGGCTTCGCGGCGGCCATGATCGCCAGCAGCGGCTCGGGCTGCAGGAACCGGTCCGGCATGACCAGCGTGAGACCGGCCATCATCGCCGCGTAGGGCAGGCCCCACGACATGACGTGGAACATCGGCACGATCGCCAGCACCGAGTCGGTGTTGCCCAGTCCCATGCCCGACGAACTGCAGACCTGCATCGAGTGCAGCCAGATGCTCCGGTGGCTGTACACGACGCCCTTCGGGTCGCCGGTGGTGCCGGAGGTGTAACACATCACCGCGGCGTCGGTCTCGCTGATCTCGGGCCATTCGTAGGTGGTCGGCTCGTCGGCGATGAGTTCGTCGAAGGAGTGCACGGTGATGCCCTCGGGGGCCTCGAAGGCGCTGGCCGGTCCGTTGGCGACGATGATGTGGCGCACCCCCGGGGTGCCCTTCACATACTGCGCGAGCATCGGGGCGAGCGAGGCGTCGACGATGATGGCCTGGTCGTCGGCGTGGTTGATGATGAAGACCGCCTGCTCCGGCGAGAGCCGCAGGTTCAGGGTGTGCAGAACCGCGCCCATCGCGGGGACCGCGCCGTAGGCGATCTGGTGCTCGTTGTTGTTCCACATGAACGTGGCGACGCGGTCACCCCGGTTGATGCCGAGCTTGGCCAAGGCATGCGCAAGCTGCGCGCTGCGGTCGCCGAGCTCCGGGAAGGAGATGGGGCGCAACTCGGAACCGGTCCAAGTGGTGACCCCGGTTTCGGGGAAAGTGCGACGGCTGTACTCCACCAGTCGCGCAATGGTCAGCTCGCCGGTCTGCATGGTCGATGCGATCACAATCCTGCCTTCCTAGTCATGGTGTGACTCAACTTACAGCCAGGCGTGCAGACCGGATATCGGGGTCCGATTTCGGTGATTGGGCCGGGAGATCAGAGCTGCGCGGCGGCGTTCTCGTCGAGGAACCAGACCGTGGCGTCCCGTCCGTGGGCCCCGGCGCACGGCCAATCGGCCGCCGCCGCGCCGTGCACGCCGGCGGCGACCGCCTCGGCCTTGTCGGCGCCGGCCACCAGGAACCACACCTGCCGTGACGAGTTCACCGCGGGCAGCGTCAGGGTGATGCGCCGCGGCGGCGGCTTGGGTGAGTCGGTGACCGCGACCACCGACCGGGAGGTCTCGGCGACGGCGGGCGTGTGGGGGAACAGGGAGTTGATGTGGCCCTCTCCGCCCATCCCCAGCAGGTGGACGTCGAATACCGCGCCGTCGGGCCCCGGCTCGAGTGCATCGACGACCGCCCCGTACGCCGCCGCGGCGGCCACGATGTCGTCGCCGAACTCGCCGTCGGAGGCGGGCATCTCGAACACGCGGCACCCGGAGGCGTCGGGGTCGTCGAGGAGGGCGGCGCGGGCCTGGCCGACATTGCGGTCCCCGTCGTCGGCAGGGACGAACCGGTCGTCGCCGAAGTAGAGGTGCAGCGCCGGGAAGTCGATCTCGGCCGCCCGGCCGACGAGCGCCTCGAGCAGTGCGATGCCGTTGCTGCCGCCGGTGAGGACGACCCGGGCCAGGCCGCGTTCGCGCTGGGCCGCGGCGATGGTGTCGACGAGCCGGTCGGCGGCGGCGGCCACCAGGCCCGCGGCACCGGGGTGGATCGACGTCTGTGGTGCGGGGGTCTGTGGTGCGGGGGTCATCTCATCACCTCGTGGTGTGCAGGAGCCGTTTCGTGCCGTGCAGCGCACGGGCATAGGTCTCGTCGGGGTCGAGGCGGCGGAGTTCCTCGGCGAGGCACTCGCCGGTGGTCCGCTCGCGCCAAGGACTGCGCACATCGGGGCGACCGGGGTCGCGCACCAGGGTGTCCGGTCCGTCGGCGGTCAGGGAGAGCAGGCCGTCGGCACAGTCGATGTCGACGCCGAGGTCCCCGGTGAGGCGTTCGGTCGGGACGCGCAGGCATTCGGCCAACCAACCCGCGAGCAGGTCCAATCCGACCGACGGGCCCGGGCCGCTCACCCGCACCGCCAGCGGCTTGCGCGCGGGCACCCGGTCGAAAGCGGCGGCCAGCAGGGCCCGCCACGGGGTGATCTGCGCCCATGCGATGTCGGTGTCGCCGGGGGAGTAGCTGCGCAGGCGCTGGGCCACGATCCCCTGGGCGTCGAAGCGGTTGGTCCCGTCGAGGATGCGCCGGCCGGCCAAGGCGCCCAACCGGTCGCGGGCCGGGTTCTTCGGGGAGGTACCCGGCCACCAGGTGACCACCGGGGTGTCCGGCAGCAGGAACGGCGTCACCACCGCGTGCGCGTGGGCGCCGAGTTCTCCGAACAGGTGCAGGACCACGACCTCCGACGCGCCGGCGTCACCGCCGACCCGGATCTCGGCGTCGAGCCGGGCGCCCTTGCGGCGGTCGGCCGCCGCGGCGACGATGACGCGGCAGGGGTGTTCGCGGCTGGCCTCGTTGGCCGCGGCGATGGCCGCCTCGGTGTCATCCCCGGGCTCGGTCTTGACGATGAGCGTCAGGACGCGACCGATCGTCACCGCGCCGCCCAGGTCGCGCATCCGCACGAGTTCCTTGGAGATCTCGGTGGTCGAGGTGTCTGAGAGTGTCTTGATCATGGTCGCCGCCAGCTCCGGCCGGTGCGCGCGAGCATCTCGTCGGCGCTGTGCGGCCCCCAGGTGCCCGATTCGTAGGTCTCCGGTTTGCCCTTCTTGGCCCACGAGTCGAGGACGGGGTCGAGGATCTCCCAGGACAACTCGACCTCCTCGTTGACCGGGAACAACGACGGTTCGCCCAGGAGCACGTCGAGGATGAGGCGCTCGTAGGCCTCCGGCGAGGCGACGGTGAACGCCTCGCCATAGCTGAAGTCCATGTTCACGTCGCGCACCTCCATCGACGATCCCGGCACCTTCGAGCCGAATCGCAGCGTCACCCCCTCGTCGGGCTGTACCCGGATGACCAGGGCGTTCTGTCCGAGCTCCTCGGTCATCGTCGCATCGAAGGGCAGGTGCGGCGCCCGTTTGAACACCAGCGCGATCTCGGTGACGCGGCGCCCCAGGCGTTTGCCGGTGCGCAGGTAGAACGGCACACCCGCCCATCGGCGCGTGTCGACCTCCAGCGCGATGGCCGCATAGGTCTCGGTCGTCGAGTCGTGGGCGAAGCCCTCCTCGTCGAGCAGGCCGCAGACCTTCTCGTTGCCCTGCCAGCCGGGGCCGTACTGGCCGCGCGCGGAGTTCTCCGCCAGCGGCAGGATGTTGCGCGTGGCGGAGAGGACCTTGATCTTCTCCGCCTGCAACTCGGACGGGGCGAACGACACCGGTTCCTCCATGGCCACCAGCGCCAACAACTGCAGCAGGTGGTTCTGGATGACGTCGCGCGCGGCGCCGATGCCGTCGTAATAGCCGGCACGGCCGCCCAGACCGATGTCTTCGGCCATGGTGATTTGGACGTGGTCGATGTAGTGGGCGCTCCACACCGGGTCGAACAGCTGGTTGGCAAAGCGCAGCGCCAGGATGTTCTGCACGGTCTCCTTGCCGAGGTAGTGGTCGATGCGGAACACCGAGTCCTCGGGGAAGACGCTGTTGACGACCTCGTTGAGTTTGCGCGCACTCGCCAGGTCGTGCCCGAAGGGCTTCTCGATCACCACGCGCCGCCACCGACCCTCATGCGGTTGGGCCAGTTCGGAGCGCTTCAGCTGGTCGCAGACCACGGGGAAGGCGTCGGGCGGAACCGAGAGGTAGAAGGCGTGGTTGCCGTCGGTGCCGCGTTCGGCGTCGAGGGCGGTCAGCGTCGACGACAACCGCGCGAAGGCGTCGTCGTCGTCGAAGGTGCCCTGGACGAACCGGAAGCCCTTGGCCAACTCGCGCCACACGTCCTCGCGGAACGGGGTGCGGGAATGGGCGCGCACCGCGTCGTGGACGATCTGGGCGAAGTCCTCGTCGGCCCAGTCGCGCCGGGCGAACCCGACGAGGGCGAAACCGCTCGGCAGCAGCCCGCGGTTGGCCAGGTCGTAGATCGCCGGCATCAACTTGCGGCGCGCGAGGTCACCGGTGACGCCGAAGATCACCATGCTGCACGGGCCGGCGATCCGGGGTAGCCGCTTGTCGTTCTCGTCGCGGAGCGGGTTGTGCCGACGTGCGGCACGGGCGGACGGCACCGGCGTCAGGCCTTGGCGCCGAGTTGGTCCGCCGTCGCGGCCAGCAGATCCGACCACGCGTCGATGAACTTGGTGACGCCCTCGTCCTCGAGTAGGACGAAGACGTCGTCCAGATCGACGCCGGCGGCGGCGATCTGGGTCATCGTCTCCCGGGCCGAGGCCTCCTGGCCGATGATCGACTCGCGGTCGACCCATCCGTGGTCGGCAAAGGCCTCCATGGTCTTGCCCGGCATCGTGTTCACGGTGTCGGGGGCGACCAGCTCGGAGACGTAGAGCGTGTCGGCGTAGTCGGGGTTCTTGGTGCCCGTCGACGCCCACAGCGCCCGCTGCGGCCGGGCGCCCTGCGCGGCCAGATCGGGGAACCGGACCTCCCGGGTGAAGACGTCGAGGTAGCGCGCGTAGGCGAGGCGGGCGTTGGCCAGCCCGGCCTTGCCGCGCAGGGCCAGCGCCTCGTCGGTGCCGATCGCCTCGAGACGCTTGTCGATCTCGGTGTCGACGCGCGAGACGAAGAAGGACGCCACCGAGTGCAGGGTCGCGATGTCGTGGCCGGCGGCGAGCGCGGCGTCGAGCCCGTCGAGGAAGGCCTCGATGACCTCGCCGTAGCGGTCGACGGAGAAGATCAGCGTCACGTTGACGCTGATGCCCTCGGCCAGCACCCGGGTGATCGCCGGCAGACCGGCTTTGGTGGCCGGGATCTTGATGAGCAGGTTGGGCCGGTCGACCGCCTGCCACAGCTCGATCGCCTGCGCGACGGTGCCGTCGGTGTCGTGGGCCAGGCGCGGATCCACCTCGATCGACACCCGGCCGTCGACGCCGTCGGACTCGACGAAGACCGGTGCGAAGACGTCGCACGCGTCGCGCACGTCGTCGGTGGTGATGGTGCGGATCGCGGCGTCGACATCGGCGCCGCCGGCGGCCAGCGCGGCAACCTGCTCGGCGTAGCTGTCGCCGGCGGACAGGGCGGCCTGGAAGATCGACGGGTTGGTCGTCACGCCGACCACCGACCGGGTCGCGATCAACTCGGCCAGCCGGCCGCTGCGCAGCAAATCGCGCGACAGGTCGTCGAGCCAGACCGAGACCCCGGCCTCACTCAGTTCCGCCAAACGCTCGTTCGTACTCATTCGGGCCACTCCTTCAGATGGTGGGTCGGCCGCGCCGGCCGGGTGGTTACTTCGCCTTGGCGATGGAGCGCTGCGCCGCCTCGGTGACGGCGGCGGCGGTCACGCCGAACTTCTCGTACAAAACCTCGTATCCGGCCGAGGCGCCGTAGTGCTCGATGGAGACGATCTCGCCGGCGTCGCCGACGAATCGGTACCAGGTCAATGCGATTCCGGCCTCCACCGCGACCCGCGCCCGGACCTGCGGCGGCAGCACCGAATCCCGGTACTCCTGCGGCTGTGCGTCGAACCATTCGACGCAGGGCATGGAGACGACGCGGGCGTCGACGCCGGTCTCGGCCAGGGCGGCCCGGGCCTGCACGGCAAGCTGGACCTCCGAGCCGGTGGCGATGAGGACGACGTCGGGGGTCTCGCCCGTCGAGTCGGCGAGGATGTAGCCGCCGGCGGCCACGCCCTCCGCGGACGTGCCCTCCAGTACCGGCACGTTCTGCCGGGTCAGGGCCAGGCCCGCCGGGTTGTCGCGCCGGGTCAAGACCTGTGCCCAGGCGTGGGCGGTTTCGTTGGCGTCGGCCGGGCGGATCACGTCGAGGTGGGGGATCGCCCGCAGCGCGGCCAGGTGCTCGATGGGCTGATGGGTCGGCCCGTCCTCGCCGAGGCCGATCGAGTCGTGGGTCCACACGTAGATCGGGTCGATCTCCATCAGCGCGGCCAGTCGGACGGCCGGGCGCATGTAGTCGGCGAACTGCAGGAAGGTGCCGCCGTAGGCGCGCGTCGGGCCGTGCAGCACGATGCCCGAGAGGATGGCGCCCATCGCGTGCTCGCGGATCCCGAAGTGCAGGGTGCGCCCGTACGGGTCGGCGGTCCAGGTCGACGTGGAGATCGACGCCGGGCCAAAGGATTTCGCCCCGGCGATGGTCGTGTTGTTCGACCCGGCGAGGTCGGCCGAGCCGCCCCACAGCTCGGGCAGCACCGGGCCGAGCGCGCCGAGCACCTTGCCCGAGGCGCTGCGGGTTGCGACGGACTCGCCGGCATTCCAGCTCGGCAGGGCGTCGCGCCAGCCGTCGGGGAGTTCGTGGGCGTGCAGCCGGTCGAACAGTGCCTTGCGGTCCGGCGCACCGGCGGCCCAGGCGTCGAAGGCGGCGGTCCAGTCGGCCCGCACCGCGGCGGCCCGCTCGGCCAGCGAGCGGGTGTGGCTGATGACCTCGTCGGATACCGCGAAGTCGGCCTCGGGGTCGAAGCCGAGGATCTTCTTCGTCTCGGCGATCTCCTCGGCGCCCAGGGCCGCGCCGTGGGCCGAGCCGGTGTTCATCTTGGTCGGCGCCGGGTAGCCGATTACGGTGCGCAGGCAGATCAGCGACGGACGGTCGGTCACCGCCTTGGCCGCCTGCACGGCTGCCTCGATCCCGACGACGTTCTCTCCGCCGTCGACGTTCTGCACGTGCCATCCGTAGGACCGGTAGCGCTCGGCGACGTCCTCGGACAGGGCGATGTCGGTGTCGTCCTCGATAGAGATCTGGTTCTGGTCGTAGAAGACGATCAGGTTGCCCAACTGCTGGGTCCCGGCCAGCGAACTGGCCTCGCCGGTGACGCCCTCTTGGATGTCGCCGTCGGAGGCGATGACATAGATGAAGTGGTCGAAGGGGCTGGCGCCCGGCGCGGCGTCGGGGTCGAACAGGCCGCGCTCGTAGCGCGACGCCATGCTCATGCCGACGGCGGAGGCAAGGCCCTGGCCGAGCGGGCCGGTGGTGATCTCCACGCCCTTGGTGTGGCGGTACTCCGGGTGGCCGGGGGTCAGCGAGCCCCAGGTGCGAAGGGCTTTGAGGTCGTCGAGTTCGAGTCCGAAACCGCCGAGGTACAGCTGGACGTACAGGGTCAGACTGCTGTGCCCGCAGGACAGGACGAACCGGTCGCGGCCCACCCACTCGGGGTCGGTCGGGTCGTGGCGGAGGACGCGCTGGAACAGGGTGTAGGCCAGCGGGGCCAGGCTCATCGCGGTGCCGGGGTGGCCGCTGCCGCACTTCTGCACGGCGTCGGCGGCGAGCAGCCGGGCGGTGTCCACCGCGGCGGTGTCGACATCGGTCCAGTCGTCGGGATGGGCGGGCTGGGTCAGCTTGGCGATCTCGTCGGTGTGGACCACGGTGGTGCGTTCTCCTGGGATGGGCGTGACGGTGTCAGCTTCAGCCTAGTAGGGAAGTGGCCCGACGACAGAAGGGGCGGCGGTGAACGGCCCGGTTCGGTCGCCGGCGAGTCCCGGTCTACACTTCGTAGTAGTGCGATCCGCGGTCGACCGGTCCGGTCCCGCGGAAAGAGTCCCAACAAGTGCGGAGTGGCATGGTGAGCGGTGAGCGCGCGGGCACGAGCCCGGTGGTCGATCACTCGCCCGAAGATTCGGTGCCCACGCGCGTGCGCAACATCCTTGCGGCCTATATCGCCCTGACCAAGCCGCGGGTGATCGAGCTGTTGCTGGTCGCGACCATCCCGGTGATGCTCCAAGCCGACCGCGGCCACGTCGACATCGGGTTGATCGCGGCGACGCTCATCGGCGGTTGGTTGGGTGCGGCGAGCGCCAACACCCTGAACATGGTCGCCGACGCCGACATCGACCAGAAGATGCGGCGGACCCAGCGCCGGCCGTTGGCCCGCCACGCGGTGACCCCGCGCGCGGCACTCGTCTTCGGCATCGTGCTCGGCGCGGCGTCGTTCGTCGTCCTGTGGCGGTTCGCCAACCTGCTGGCGGCGATCCTGGTGATGATCACGATCGCCTTCTACGTCGGCGTCTACACCTTGATCCTCAAACGCCGCACGTCGCAGAACGTGGTGTGGGGCGGTGCGGCAGGATGCATGCCGACCCTCGTCGGCTGGGCCGCGGTCACCGGATCGCTGAGTTGGCAGCCGGTCGTGCTGTTCCTGGTGATCTTCTTCTGGACGCCGCCGCACACCTGGGCGTTGGCCATGCGCTACCGCGAGGATTACGAGGCGGCCGGGGTGCCGATGCTGCCGGTGGTGGCGACCGAGGAGTACGTCACCCGCCAGATGGTGATCTACACCGTCGCGACGGTGGTGACCTCCCTGGTGCTGATCCCGGCGACCGGAGTCATCTACGCCGCCGTCGCGATCGCCGCGGGTGCCTGGTTCACCCAGCGCGTGTGGAAGCTGTACCGCGAGACGCGGGCCGGCAAGGAAGTCGTCCCGCTCAAGGTCTTCCTCCAGTCCAACGAGTACCTGGCCGCCCTGTTCTGCGGTCTGGCCATCGACGCGGTGTTCCACCTGCCGACCATCGCGTCTTACTTCTCCTGAGCCGGGCCCTCGATCCCGCTGCGGTCGGGTGCTAGGCGGTCAACACGATCGACCCGGTCGTCTTCCGCGACTCGAGATCTCGATGCGCTTGTGCCGCGTCGGCGAGCCGGTAGTGCGCCCCGACGCGGATGGCCACCGCACCGCCGGCCACCGCCTCGACGAAACGGGTGCTGCGCAGGGCGAACTCCGCGGCGTCGGCGATGAAGTGCGCGAGCGTCGGGCGGGTCACCGACAACGACCCGGCGCCGTTGAGCCGCTGCAGGTCGAAGGGGGGAACCGGACCGCTGGCGGCGCCGAAGAGGACGACGGTGCCGCGGATCCGCGTCGCGGCAAGACTCTGCTCGAAGGTGTCCGCACCGACCCCGTCGTAGGCCACCGCCACGCCCTTGCCGTCGGTGAGGTCGGCGACGCGGGCGGCCAGGTCCGGGCCGTAGCGCAGCACGTGGGTGGCCCCGGCACCGCGGGACAGTGTTTCCTTCTCGTCGGAGGAGACCGTGGTGATGACGGTGATCCCGGCCGCGACGGCCAGCTGGGTCAGGATCAGGCCGACCCCGCCGGCCCCGGCGTGCACGAGAATGGTGTCCCCGGCGCGCGGATGGGCGGCACCGTCGAGGAGGTAGTCGGCGGTGAGCCCCTGCAACAGCATCGTCCCGGCCGCGTCGTCGGCAATCGCTGCGGGGACGGGCACCGCGCGATCGGCACCGACGACGACCCGCTGCGCATACGACCCGGCCGCATCGCACCAGGCGACCCGGTCGCCGACGGCGATCCCCGTGACGCCCTCGCCGACGACGGCCACGACGCCGGCACCCTCGGATCCCGGGATGTAGGGCGGATGGCTGGGGTACAGGCCGCGGCGCAGATAGGTGTCGATGAAGTTCACCCCGGCCGCCCGCGTGTCGACGACGACCTGCCCCGGGCCGGGTACCGGATCCGGTGCCTCCTGCCAGGCCAGGACGTCGGGTCCGCCGTGTTCGGTCACCACGATCGCGTGCATGTTCCCAGTTGTACACCCGGTGCGCCGGGCCGCAACACCGGCGACCCGCCGCGGCCCGGCGGCGAAGTATCATCGTTGCCATGAGCGAGGACAGCGCGCAGACGACTGCCGAGACCACCGGCCCCTCCGCCCCCGCCGGGGTGGTCCATTCCATCCGTCGGTACGTGAGCCGCGAGGGCGGTTCGGCGACCGCGGTCCTGCAGCCGATCGGCGAGGCCGGGGTGCGCATCACCCTCGTCGGCGGCGACGGCGGATACCTTGGCGACCGCGTGGTCGCCGACGAGGCGACCGCCCAGGCGGTGGTCGACGCGGTGGACGGGCTGAGCGTCTCCGACGAGTGGACCCGCGAACTGGTCTCGACCGCGCGGATTGCGCCGTCGCACTGGCGCAAGATGGCCGGCTGGGTGGCCCACCAGACCCGGTTCCCGAAGGCCCGCAACAGCGCCGAGCTCGACTGATTCGCCCCCGCGACCTGCGAATCTACGACACTGCGTAGTATGAGCGTCGTGGCCGCCAACCCGATCGTCGCGACGTGGTACCGCGTCGTCGACCTCCTGCCCCTGCCCGGACTCCGCACGCAGCGGCGCATCGCGCTCGCCGCCTTGCTGGCCCAAGCGCTGATCGCCCTCACCGGTTCGGTGGTCCGCGTGACCGGGTCCGGTCTGGGCTGTCCGACCTGGCCGAAGTGCCACGACGACTCGCTGCTGCCGCTGCCTTCCGAAGAGGTGCCCTGGTGGCACCAGGCCATCGAATTCGGCAACCGACAGATCGCCGTGTGGATCGTCGTCACCACCGCCGCCGCGGTCGTCCTGGCCGTGTCCCGGGCACGTCGGCGCCGCGAGGTCCTCGTCTACGCGTGGATCCTGCCCGCCTCGACGGTGGCGCAGGCGGTCCTCGGCGGGATCACCGTGCTGACCGGCTTGAAGTGGTGGGTGGTCGGCGCCCACCTGCTCGTCTCGGCGGCGATGGTCTGGATCGCGGCCACCCTCTACGCGAAGGTCGCCCAGCCCGACGACGGGGTCCGCGTCGATGCGGCGCCGCCGACGGCCCGCCGCCTCGTCGCCGCCTCGGTGGTGGCGTTGTCCCTGGCGCTGGCCGCGGGGGTGACGGTCACCGGTGCCGGACCCCACGCCGGCGACCGCACCAGGCCCGAGGCGATCGACCGGCTCAAGGTGAGCATTCCGCTGCTGACCACCGTGCACGGATTGCTCGTCGTGGTCTACTTGGCGCTGATCCTGGCGGCGCTCCTGGTGATCCGTCGCGCTGAACCCGACCCGGTCGTCCTGCGGCGCAGTCGCATCGTCATCATCGCCGTGGTGGCGCAGTCGTTGATCGGCATCGTCCAGTACTTCACCAACGTCCCGGCGCTGCTCGTGGTGCTCCACGTGGCCGGCGCGTGTTCGGTGGTCGCCGAAACGGCCATTCTGTACCAGGTCATGCGTCCCCGCGTCGCGGTGGGCGAGCGCGACGAGCTCAGTCGAATCTGAACCACTTCACCGCCGCGGCGGTGCCCAGCACGGCCCACACGGCTAACACAAGGAAGGCGGGGAGGGCGAAGCGGCCCTCGCCCGCCTCGCGCAGCGCGTCGGCCAGGGCACCCGACGGGGTACCGCGGGCGAAGGTGCGCGCCCCGTCGGGGACGCGCGAACCCAAAACCACCAGGCTCGCGAAACCGGCCAGGACGAACCAGATCAGGTTGGCCGCGGCGAGGACGACTTCCGCCTTGCCGGTGCCGCCCAGCGCCAGCCCCAAGGCCGCGAACATCACCGTGCCGAGCACGATCGCGACGGCCGCATAGCCCATCCCGCCCGCGTTGGGCCGCCAGCCGAACACGGCCGCGATGCCGCTGAGCAGGACCATCTGCGCGAGGACGACGATCAGCACGGCGATCGACTTCCCGGCGATGATGCCCCACCGCGGGATGGCGGTGGCCCCGAGGCGCTTGAGCGCGCCGTAACGGCGGTCGAATCCGACCGCGATCGCCTGGCCGGTGAACGCCGTCGACATGATCGCGACGGCCAGGATCACCGGCAAGAAGGTGTGGGCGCGGGCCGAAGGGGAGTCGCCGGCATCGGTGGACAGCGGGATCAGGCACAGGCCGATGAGCAGGGTGATCGGGATGAACATCGTCAGCAGCAACTGCTCGCCGTTGCGCAGCAGCAGGCGCAGCTCCAGCGCGGACTGGGCGGCGATCATCGACGCGACCGGTGCGGGCCGGGGCGCCGGCGCGAAGACGCCCGGCTCGAAGGCGGGGGCGGTGTCGGTACTCATGCACGGACCTCCCGGCCGGTCAGATTGAGGAAGACGTCCTGCAGGCTCGACCCGTCGACGCGCAACTCGGTGATCTGTACGTCCTGTTCGGCGCACCACGCGGTGACCGCGGCGATCGCTGTCGGCGTCGTGGGGCCGCGCAGCAGGTAGGTGCCCGGCGCCGTCTCCGCGCCGGTGACCGGCGCGCCCCCGCAGGCACGGCTGACCGCGCCGGCGGTGTCGGTGATCGCGATCCCGGCGGCCGCGGAGATCCGCAGACCGCCCGCATCGTGGGAGGTCAGCTCCTGCGGGGTTCCCGAGGCGACGACGCGCCCGGCGTCGATGATGACGATGTCGTCGGCCAGCCCCTCGGCCTCGTCGAGCATGTGGGTGGTCAGCAGCACGCTCACGCCGTCGGCGCGCAGGGCGGTGATGAGGTCCCACACGACGATCCGCGCGTGGGCGTCGAGGCCGGCGGTCGGCTCGTCGAGGAAGACGAGCTCCGGCCGTCCTACCAGCGCACAGGCCAGCGACAGCCGCTGTTGCTGGCCACCGGAGAGGCGGCGGAACGGGACCTTGCCGACCGAGCTCAGGCCGAGGACGTCCAGCAACCACTCGGGATCGAGGGGGTTGGCGCTGTAGGCGGCACACAGGCGCAGCATCTCGGCCGCGCGGGCGCCCGGGTAGGCGCCGCCGCCCTGCAGCATCACGCCGATGCGGGCGCGCAGCGCATCGTTATCGGCGCGCGGGTCGAGTCCGAGCACGCGCACCTCGCCGGCGTCGGGGGCGGTGAAGCCCTCGCAGATCTCCACCGTCGTCGTCTTACCCGCCCCGTTGGGGCCGAGTAGCGCCAGCACCGAGCCGCGGCGCATCGTCAGGTCGATCCCGTCGACCGCGGTGACGGTGCCGTAGGACTTGCGCAGGCCGGTGAGGCGGACGGCGGCGTCATCGCGGGGTGGAGCGGTTCGGGACACGCCCTCCACCCTATTCGCCGCCGCCGGACCGCCCGATCGAGGGCAGCCACTTGGGTTTCTCCTCGAAGAACAGGGCGGTGAGCACGGCGACCATCATGATCGCCGCCAGCAGTCCCTGCGCCAACACGATGCCGGTGGTGTTGGAACTCGTCGGCATGACGACGGTGGCGATGAGCGCCGACGAGGCGATCGCGCCGATGCGGAACCAGCGGTCGGAGGCCCAGGCCGCCAGCGGGATGACCGCCCACAGCAGGTACCAGGCCTGGGCGAAGGGGGAGAAGGCGACGATGGTGGCCATCGAGATGCCGAGCGCGCCGATCGGGTGGATGCGCCCGCCGAGGGCGGCCAGCAGCCAGCGGATGATGAACGCCCCGGCGATCAGTTGGCCCAGCGGGCGGACGATGTCGAGAATCGCCTGGGTGTGATCGCCCAGCCCCAGCCCGATGCCGGTGCGGCCGGCGCCGACCGACAGCAGGGTCGGCATCGACATCCACGAGCGGACGATGTCGCCGGTCGACAAGGTCCGCGTCCAGCCGAACCCCAGTCCGGTGCCGACGCAGATCCCGACGATCACCACGACCGCGATGGCGCCCATGAGCAATGCCGAGCGCGCCAGCGCGACCACCGTGTGCCGGTAGGTCGTCCACCACTCCCGTATGGGCAGCCCCCGCAGGGTGGGCAGGGTCGCGCCCCACCGCCGTGCGAGTGCGACGCCGAGGAAGCCCATTGCGATGATCGAGGTCGCCTTGATCATCGACGACATGGCGATGACGCCGGCGCCCGCGATCAGCAGCCAACCGGCGGCCGACGGCAACCACCGCCACCGTGAACTGTGCAGGGCCCGCCCGGAGTCGACGGCGGCCAGCCCCAATTCGAGGCCGACGAGCATCATGCCCAGCATCAGCGACTCGTTGTGGATGCCGCCGACGAGGTGCAGGATCACCAGCGGGTTCATCGCGCCGAGCCACAGCGCGGCGATCGGGGAGACGCCGCACCGGCGTGCGAGCCGCGGCAGGGCCCAGACGATCATCGCCACACCCGACAACGCCAGCATGCGGTGGAGGAAGATCCCCACGGTGATGTTGTCGCCGGTCAACGCGGTGATGTGCTGGCCCAGCCACAAGAACAGCGGCCCGTAGGGCGCCGGGGTGTCCTTCCAGATGTTGGGCACCGAGCCGGCCAGTTCGTAGAGCGGGTGATCGGGCGGCAGGCCGTTCAGCGGGCTGACCGTGTACGGGTCGTTGCCGATGTAGGCGATCGCGCTCTGCGCCAGGTAGGAGTAGATGTCCTTCGACAGCAGCGGCGGCGCGACGATGATCGGGGCGATCCACAGCAGCAGCGTGTGGTCGGCCTGGCGTCGGGTCATCCGGCGGGCAGGGGTGGTGCCGTGGAAGACCTCGACGCTGAGCCGGCCCACGGCGAAACGACCGATCAGCAGCCAGGCGACCACGAGCATCAGGGTGCCGCCGATCGACAGCGACAGCGCGGTGCCGAACATCCGCGACGGCAGCGACAGCAGGCGCATCCCGGCCACCGGATTCTGGCTGACCGGGATCGCGCCGGTCCCCAGCGAACCGATGAGCAGCAGAATCGAGCCGGTGGCGCCGAAGATTTTGATCCTCGTCAGGCGTTTGTTCTCGTCGGCGTCGAGGGGGCCGACCTCGGGCTCGTCGGTGTGCAACCCCGCGACGGAGGCGCCGAACTCCGATTCGTCGTCGCGGTTCGGCGGCGCCGGCTCGCCGGCCCGCTTGCGGCGCGGGGACAACCCGAGGTAGTCGAGCAGGGAGGAGGCCACGAGACAGAACTGTAGTCGGCGCCGACGCGGTCTCGGACGGGGTCCGAGGGTAAGGCCACCCTTGCTTGTGGGGCCGGAATCAATTACGTCACACTTGTGTTGTGAAAAGCATGACCACTTCCCGACGAACCCGGCGCGCCGACGGCGCGGTGGGCGTCGGTGAGCTGGTCCGGCCGGGCGGATCGACCGACGGCCAGACGCGCCAGGCCGTCGTCGAGCTCCTTGGGGCCGACGGCCCCCTGACGGCCGGCGATATCGCCGACCGGCTCGGAATCAGCCCGGCCGGCGTGCGCCGCCACCTCGATGCCCTGCTGGCGACCGGCGACGTCGAGACCGCTCAGACCGGCCAGGGATTCGGCGGCGGCCAGCGCGGCCGGGGCCGACCCGCCAAATGGTTCCAGCTGACCGCGGCCGGCCGCGGCAAGTTGCGCCACGCCTACGACGACCTGGCCAGTGCGGCGCTGCGTGCGCTACGCAGCGCCGGCGGTGACGACGCGATCGCCGCGTTCGCCCACGAGCGCATCGAGCGGGTGACCGCCGAGGTCGTTCCGGCCGCCGACGCCGATGCCGTTCCGGACACGATCGAGCAGATCGCCTCGGCCCTGACCGGCGCCGGGTACGCCGCCAACACGCGTGCGGTCGGGTCCGGTGTGCAGATCTGCCAGCACCACTGCCCGGTCGCGCACGTCGCGGCCGAGTTCCCCGAGCTGTGCGAAGCCGAGACGCAGCGCTTCACCGAACTCCTCGGCACCCACGTCCAGCGCCTGGCGACCATCGCCAACGGCGACTGTGCCTGTACGACCCATATCCCGTTGACAGCCCCGGTAACCGGCGCACAGCCCGCGCCGATCGAAAAGGAAGGCTCCTGATGACGCTCACCGAGCAGACACAGACCCCGACGCCCGCGACACCGATGACCCAGGACGAGACGATCGCCTCCCTGGGCCACTACGGCTACGGGTGGGCGGATTCCGATGAGGCCGGTGCGTCGGCCAAGCGCGGTCTGTCCGAGGCCGTCGTCGCCGACATCTCGGCGAAGAAGAACGAGCCGGAGTGGATGCTCGAGGCCCGGCTCAAGGCGCTGCGCATCTTCGACCGCAAGCCGATGCCGACCTGGGGCGCCGAACTCGACGAGATCGACTTCGACAACATCAAGTACTTCGTGCGTTCCACCGAGAAGCAGGCCGAATCCTGGGAGGACCTGCCCGAGGACATCCGCAACACCTACGACCGGCTGGGCATCCCGGAAGCCGAGAAGCAGCGCCTCGTCGCCGGCGTCGCCGCGCAGTACGAGTCCGAGGTCGTCTACCACCAGATCCGCGAGGACCTGGAGGAGAAGGGCGTCATCTTCCTCGACACCGACTCCGGCCTGCGCGAGCACCCGGAACTGTTCCAGGAGTACTTCGGCTCGGTGATCCCGGCCGGCGACAACAAGTTCTCCGCGCTCAACACGGCCGTCTGGTCGGGTGGGTCGTTCATCTACGTGCCGCCGGGCGTGCACGTGGACATCCCGCTGCAGGCCTACTTCCGGATCAACACCGAGAACATGGGCCAGTTCGAGCGGACGCTGATCATCGTCGACGAGGACGCCTACGTCCACTACGTCGAGGGGTGCACCGCGCCGATCTACAAGTCGGACTCGCTGCACTCGGCCGTCGTCGAGATCATCGTCAAGAAGGGTGGTCGGTGCCGCTACACCACCATCCAGAACTGGTCGAACAACGTCTACAACCTGGTCACCAAGCGCGCCAAGGCCGAGGCCGGCGCGACCATGGAGTGGGTCGACGGGAACATCGGGTCCAAGGTGACCATGAAGTACCCGGCGGTGTGGCTGACCGGCGAGTACGCCAAGGGCGAGGTCCTCTCGGTGGCCTTTGCCGGGGCGGGCCAGCACCAGGACACCGGCTCGAAGATGGTCCACCTGGCGCCGAACACCTCGAGCAACATCGTCTCCAAGTCGGTGGCGCGCGGCGGCGGCCGGTCGTCGTACCGCGGCTTGATCAAGATCAACCCGGGTGCGCACGGCAGCCGGTCGACGGTGAAGTGTGACGCGCTGCTGGTCGACCAGATCAGCCGCAGCGACACCTACCCCTACGTCGACATCCGCGAGGACGACGTCACCATGGGCCACGAGGCGACCGTCTCCAAGGTCTCCGACGACCAGCTGTTCTACCTGATGAGCCGCGGTCTCACCGAGGACGAGGCGATGGCCATGGTGGTGCGCGGCTTCGTCGAGCCCATCGCCAAGGAACTGCCGATGGAGTACGCGCTCGAACTCAACCGGCTCATCGAGCTGCAAATGGAAGGAGCCGTCGGCTGATGTCGGACAGCACCACGCAGAGCAACCCCGCGGCGACGGTCGTCGCCAACAAGGGCGAACTCTTCACGTCGTTCGACGTCGAGGCCTTCGAGGTCCCCGGGCAGCACGAGGAGGCATGGCGGTTCACCCCGTTCCGCCGCCTCCGCGGCCTGCACAACGGCACGGCGCCGGCCACCGGAACCGCGGCCGTCGAGGTCGGGACCGCCGACGCGAGCCTGCCCGACGGGCTGACCGTGGAAACCGTCGCCCGCGGCGACGAGCGCCTGGGCCAGGGCGGCGTTCCCTTCGACCGCGTTGCGGCACAAGCGTTCTCGTCGTTCCCCGAGGCCACCATCCTCACCGTCGCGGCCGAGGCCGTCCTCGACGAGCCGGTCAATGTCGTCATCACCGGTCCGGGCGAGGGGGAGACGGCTTACGGCCATCTCCAGGTCCGGGTCGAGCGGTTCGCCAAGGCCGTCATCGTGCTCGACCAGCGCGGCAGCGGCACCTACGCGGAGAACATCGAGTTCATCGTCGGGGACGGCGCCCACCTGACCGTCGTCAACCTGCACGAGTGGGCCGATGACACGGTGCACGTCGCGACACACCACGCGCTGCTGCAGCGCGACGCCACGCTGCGCCACTTCGCGATCTCCCTCGGCGGCAACCTGGTGCGGCTCTCACCCATCGTGCGCTATGCCGCTCCCGGTGGCGACGCCGAGATGTGGGGCCTGTACTTCGCCGACGCCGGCCAGCACCTCGAACAGCGACTGCTCGTCGACCACTCGCAGCCCCACTGCCGCTCTTTCGTCACCTACAAGGGTGCGCTGCGGGGCGACCCGTCGGGCGACAAGCGCAAAGAGGCGCACACCGTGTGGATCGGCGACGTCCTGATCCGCCCGGCGGCCGAGGGGACCGACACCTACGAGCTGAACCGCAACCTGGTCCTCACCGACGGTGCGCGGGCCGACTCCGTGCCGAACCTGGAGATCGAGACCGGCGAGATCGTCGGCGCGGGCCACGCGAGCGCCACCGGCCGATTCGACGACGAGCAGCTGTTCTACCTGATGGCCCGCGGGATCCCCGAGGACGCCGCCCGCCGCCTCGTCGTGCGCGGATTCTTCGGCGAGGTCATCGCCAAGATCCCGGTGCCCGCCCTGCGCGACCGGCTGACCGAGGCCGTCGAGGCCGAACTGGCCGTCGGCGGCGTCTGACCCCGCCACCCAGCCCACCAACCACCATTACCAAGGACCTGAGAAGTGACCACACTGGAAATCCGCGACCTGCACGTGAAAGTCGCCACCACCGACCCCGACGCCGAGCCGATCGAGATCCTCAAGGGCGTCAACCTGACCGTGAAGTCGGGTGAGACGCACGCGATCATGGGCCCCAACGGCTCGGGCAAGTCCACGCTCTCCTACGCGATCGCCGGCCATCCCAAGTACGAGGTCACCAGCGGATCCATCACCCTCGACGGTGAGGACGTGCTGGAGATGTCGGTGGACGAGCGGGCCCGCGCCGGACTGTTCCTGGCCATGCAGTACCCGGTCGAGGTCCCCGGTGTCTCGATGTCGAACTTCCTGCGCACCGCCGCCACCGCCGTGCGCGGCGAGGCGCCGAAGCTGCGCCACTGGGTCAAGGAGACCAAGGAGGCGATGGCCGCCCTGGAGATCGACCCGGCGTTCGCCGAGCGCAGCGTCAACGAGGGGTTCTCCGGCGGCGAGAAGAAGCGCCACGAGATCCTGCAGCTCGACCTGCTCAAGCCGAAGATCGCCATCCTCGACGAGACCGACTCGGGTCTCGACGTCGACGCCCTGCGCATCGTCTCCGAAGGCGTGAACCGCTACAAGGAGCAGGAGGACGGCGGCGTCCTGCTGATCACGCACTACACGCGGATCCTGCGCTACATCAAGCCCGACTACGTGCACGTCTTCGTCGACGGGCGGATTGTCGAGTCGGCCGGCCCCGAGCTCGCCGACGAGTTGGAGAACAACGGCTACGTGCGGTTCACCAGCGGCGCGAGCGCCTGACCACACCGGCCGACGACGAGGGGAGAGCAACGTGAGCATCGCCCGGGAGGAGACCACGACGCCGCTCGACGTCGTCGCGGTACGCGCCGATTTCCCGATCCTGGCCCGACGGGTCCGGGACGGTAAACCGCTGGCGTACTTGGATTCCGGAGCGACGTCGCAGCGACCGTTGCAGGTTCTCGACGCCGAGCGCGACTTCCTCGTCAGCCACAACGCGGCGGTCCACCGCGGTGCTCACCAGCTCGCCGAGGAGGCGACCGACGCCTACGAGCATGCGCGGGAGGTCATCGCGCGGTTCGTCGGCGTGGGCGCCGATGAGATCGTGTTCACCAAGAATGCGACCGAATCGCTGAACCTCGTCGCCTGTGCGCTGTCCGACGACCGGGCCGGTGGCGTTTTTGGCGGCAAGCCCCTCGGTCCGGGCGACACGATCGTCGTCACCGAGCTCGAACACCACGCGAACCTGGTGCCGTGGCAAGAGGTTTGCCGGCGCACCGGTGCCACGCTGCGGTGGTACGGCGTCACCGACGACGGCCGGATTGATCTGGATTCGCTGACTCTCGACGGGTCGGTGCGCGTTGTCGCCTTCACCCACCAGAGCAACGTCACCGGTGCAGTCGCCGACGTCGCCGAAATTGTCCGGCGGGCCCGAGAGGTCGGCGCCCTCGTCGTCCTCGATGCCTGCCAGTCGGTTCCGCACATGGCGGTCGACTTCGCCGCGCTCGACGTCGACTTCGCCGCCTTCTCCGGCCACAAGATGTTCGGGCCGTCCGGCGTCGGCGTGCTCTACGGCCGTTCCCGGCTGCTCGAGCAACTGCCACCGTTCCTCACCGGCGGATCGATGATCGAGACCGTCACGATGGAGTCGTCGACGTATGCGGCGCCGCCCCAGCGGTTCGAGGCCGGCGTGCCGATGACCTCGCAGGCCGTCGGGCTCGGTGCGGCCGTCGACTACCTGGACTCGCTGGGCATGGAGGCGGTGGCGCAGCACGAGCACGCGTTGACCGCGGCGGCACTGGCCGCGTTGGGGCAGATCGACGGATTGCGGATCATCGGGCCCACCGACACGGTGAATCGCGGCGGCGCGGTGAGCTTCGTCGTCGACGGGGTCCACGCCCACGACCTCGGCCAGATCCTCGACGACGAGGGGGTCGCGATCCGCGTCGGACACCACTGCGCGTGGCCGATGCACCGGCGGTTCGGCATCGCCGCTTCGGCCCGGGCCACCTTCGCCGCCTACAACACCGTCGACGAGGTCGACCGGCTGGCCGCCGCGATCGTCCGCGCCCAGTCCTTCTTCGGGGGGCGCTGAGGATGCGGATGGAACAGATGTACCAGGACGTCATCCTGGACCACTACAAGCACCCGCACGGCCGGGGGCTGCGCGAGCCGTTCGGTGCCGAGGTCCACCATGTGAACCCGACGTGCGGCGACGAGGTCACCCTGCGCGTCGCGCTGTCCGATGACGGAGCGTCGGTGGCCGACGTCTCCTACGGCGGTCAGGGCTGCTCGATTTCCCAGGCCTCGACATCGGTGCTGTACGACCAGCTGGTCGGGCTGCCGGTCGACGAGGCGCTGGGCGTCGTCGAGTCGTTCACCACGATGATGACCTCCCGGGGGCAGGATTCCGGCGACGACGAGGTGATCGGGGACGGGATCGCCTTCGCCGGGGTGAGCAAGTATCCGGCCCGGGTGAAGTGTGCGCTGCTGGGGTGGATGGCGTTCAAGGATGCGTTGAGCCGGGCCGTCGACGACGCCCCAGAGACCAAGACCAAGGAAGAGGAGCCGGCATGACCGACACCGAGCCGCAAGCAGAACCAACCACCTCGCTGCCGAAACTCGAGGACGTCGAGGAGGCCATGCGCGACGTCGTCGACCCCGAGCTGGGGATCAACGTCGTCGACCTCGGTCTGGTCTACGGCATGGAGGTCACCGACGAGGCGGTCGCCAAGCTCGACATGACGCTGACCTCGGCGGCCTGCCCGCTGCAGGACGTCATCGAGGACCAGTCGCGGGCCGCGCTCATCTCGAGCGGGTTGTGTACCGAGTTGGAGATCAACTGGGTGTGGCTCCCGCCGTGGGGTCCGGAGAAGATCACCGACGACGGTCGCGAGCAGTTGCGGGCACTGGGCTTCACCGTCTAGCCAGTCGTTTCGCACCGTCGACTGGGCCCTCATTCTCGTCGACTGGGCCCTCATTCCCGTCGACTGGGCCCTCATTCCCGTCGACTGGGCCCTCATTCCCGTCGACTGGGCCCTCATTCCCGCCGACTGGGCCCTCGATCTTGTCGACTGGGCCCTCGATCTTGTCGGCTGGGCCCTCATTCTCGTCGACTGGGCCCTCATTCTCGTCGACTGGACCCAAGGTCGACGCGGAGAGTTCCCGCTGCCAGACAATGGGTGGGCACGCGTCTGCCCAGTTGACTTACTGGGAGGGTGCCGCCCTTGTTGCGGCGGAGCGTGATCACCTGGCGTTTGACTCTCCCCGGCGGCGTAGACGAGGGCCCAGTCGGCGAAGATCAGGGCCCAGTCGGCGACAATGAGGGCCCAGTCGGCGAAGGGTTGGGGAGCGGAAAGGCGACCGACAGCCCCCGTCTAGTCTGGTGCACATGCAACGACTTCACATGGCATCGATTCTCGGTGCGGGCGTCCTCGCAGCTGCTCTGACCGGCTGCAATTCCGTCGACAACCCGATCGGGCAGGGCGGAGAGGCATCGGTCAAGGTCGACGGCGTGGCGCTGAATCTGCCGGACAAGAGCGTCGGTTGCGTGACGAGCAACGGACGGATCAACATCTCGGTCGGCTCGAAGCAGAACAACTCCGGCATCGCCGCGGTGATCACCGACGGGGACAACCCGCAGGTCCTGTCGGTGGGCCTGGGTGCCGTCGATGGCGTCACCCTGGGCTTCGTCAGCGGGATTCCCGGTGGTGGCAGTGCGACGGTGACCAAATCGCTGAAGACCTACACTATCGCCGGCGAGGCCACCGGGGTCAACATCTCCAACCTGACCCAGCCGTCGAAGAAGCACTTCGAACTGAAGGTCCGCTGCCCCTAGCGGTCAGACCGCGGCCGGCACCTGCGCACGACGACTGGCCTTGGGGCGCGCCGAACCCAGCCGTCCGGACTCGGCGAGGAATCCGACCAGGTCGGCAACGGTTTCGGCGCTGTTCCTGGGGGAGTAGCCGAGTTCGGTGCGCGCCTTGTCAATGTCGATCTTCGGCGCTGACTGGATGGCGCCGAGCGAGGCGCGCGACACGAGGTCGGAGCCGAAGAGGTGTCCGATCGGTTCGGCGATCGCAATGACCGCGTTGAGGATCCCGGTGGGGATGGCGAAGGCCGGGCGCAGGCGGCCGGTCGCACCGGCGGCCTCGCACAGCGCATCCATCAGCCGCACGTGCTCGCCGCCGATGATGTAGTTCTCCCCGGTTCGACCGTGCTCGCCCGCCAAGATGAGCCCGCGAGCGACGTCGCGCACATCGACGAGGTCGAATCCGCCCTCGATGAAGACGGGGACGAAACCGCGTGCCCCGTCGCGCAGGATGCCGTTGATCCGCGACAGCGGGCGTCCGTGCGCCCCGTCGACGGGTCCGTAAACCCCGGTGGGGTTGGCGATGACGGCGTCGAGGCCCTCGGCGATCACCGTTCGCAGTTCCTGCTCGCCGGCCCACTTGGAGCGGTCGTAGACCGGTATGTGGGCGTCGGCCGACCGGACTGACTTCTCGTCGATGGTGCCGCCGCAGCTGTACTGGTCGAAGGAGTGGATCGAACTACAGTGCACGAAGCGGCCCACGCCGGCGGCCAGCGCGGCCCGCGCTACGACCGCGACGCCCTCGGTGTTGACCCGCCAGGCAATCGGGTCCTCTTGCTTCAGGGTGATCATCGCGACCAGGTGGTAGACGCGGTCGACACCGCGGAGCGCGGCGGTCATCGCCTCGACGTCGAAGATGTCGATCTCGCGCCACTCGCAGGAATCCTGCGTCGCGCCGGCGTCGGCGGGGATCTCGCGGTCGATGGCCAGGACCTCATGACCGTCGGCGACGAGCGCCTCGATCAGGTTGGTCCCGACGTACCCGGCCGCTCCGGTCACCGCTGCACGCATGGATCACTCCTCAAGTCTTGGGGATTGGGGTCAAGGGGATTCGTTCCAAGAACTGGAACACGTTCTAGAACGTGTTCTAGTTCACGGTACGCGAGGGAGTGGCCGATGTCACGTCGTCGCCCGCGGATACCTGTTTGGGCGGCTTCGCCGCGGCGTCCTAGATTGGTGGGATGAATCAGGGTGGTGAGACGACTGCGGTTCTCGACTTGCGGGAGGTCACGTTCCGCCGCGACGGCGTGGAGATCCTGCACGGCGTCGACCTGACCATCGGTCGCGGCGAGCACTGGGCGATGCTCGGCCCCAACGGGGCGGGCAAGAGCACCGTGGTGAGCTTCTGCGCCGCGCGGGCACACCCGACGTCGGGCACCGTCACGGTGCTCGGGCACCAGCTCGGCCGCGTCGACGTGGCGGAGATCCGCCGCCTCATCGGCCACGTCGATCCGCGCTACCGACTGTCGTCACCGCTGACCGCGCGCCAAGTCGTCCTGACCGGGCTCACCGGCACGATCGATCTGCCGATTCGCTGGGATCCCACACCCGCCCAGGTGGCGCGCGCCGACGCACTCCTCGACGACGCGGGGTTGGCGGCCCATCGGGATTCGACCTGGCCGACGATGTCGCAAGGCGAACGGGGACGGGCGCTGATCGCCCGCGCGCTGATCGCGCAGCCGCGCCTGCTCCTGCTCGACGAGCCGACAACCGGACTCGACGTCGCGGCGCGAGAGCAATACCTGACGACGATGGACCGGCTCGCGCTCGCCGACCCTGACATGACGTCGGTGCTCGTCACCCACCACCTCGAAGAGCTGCCGACGACCACCACCCATGCGGTGTTGATCTCCGACGGCCGGGTCACCGCGGCCGGCCCGGTGCGGGAAACGCTGACTACCGCCGCCGTCAGCGAGGCCTTTCACCACCCGATCACCGTCGCCTACGACAGCGGGCGGTTTTCCGCGCGGGCGTCCTGAGGGCGGGTCAGCGACGGGCCAACCGGCGCGGCGGGTACAGCCGCTCGGCCAGGCCGACCTTGGCGGCGCTGTTGCGGTCGCGGGCATCAGGGGAGAAGCCGCCTCCCGTCGGGCGCTCCGGCACCGTCGCGTCGGTGACGACGGTCCACCGCGAACCCGCGTCGACCAGCGACTGGTGTTTGGCCCCGTAGTAGTCCGGCTTCGCGACGATCGCGGCACCGCTGTCCCCCGCGGCGGCGGCGATCAGATGCGGGTGGAAACGCGTGGTCAACCAGGTCTGTCCCTGGCCGATCGGCAGGCCGTCGCGCCACACCGACAGGAACGGCACGACGCGCGCGCCGGCGAGGCGGTCACCGAGCCGTTTGACGACGGCGTAGTCGTGTCCGGGGATCGCTTCGAGGACGGTGACCCGCTCCGCCGGCACCCGCCAGTGGTCCAGGGTGGCGGCGGTGAACTCGGCGAGGGCATCGATCCCGGTCGACCCGGCGAAGGCGAAGTCGTCGACCAGGTCGGATTGGATACACACGACCACCCCGTCGTCGGGCAGCACGGCCCCGCCGCGGCGCTTGCGGACCTGCTCGACGAGCCGGTCGCCCCACCCCCGCGACGGCAGGTCCAACCAGACGTCGTCACCGGTCTGGCAGGGGCTCCCGCCGCCCGCCAACGCGACCCCGTCGAGAGCGGCCAGTGACGCCGCGTCGCGGACGTCGAACACGTCGAAACCGCGCAGTGCCTCGACCACCGCGGCCCATTCGTCCTGCGGCAGCAGCGGCAACAGACCGTGTCCGGTGGCGTACACCCCGGCCCCGGTGGCGGTGCCGACGGCCGCCATCGCGGTGACGATTCCGGTGTGATGACTCCACTGGCGGTTGAGGTAGCCGCCGCCGACCAGATGGATCGAGGACGCCCGGCGCAACAGGTCGACGCCCTCGCCCAGGCGGGGTGCGACGCCCAACTCGGCGGCCGCGCGGGCCACCCACTCCCACGGGCGTTGCGGATCGACCTTCTCGTCGGTCTGCTCGTCCGCCGCCACGGCACGGCCGTGCTCGGCGAGGCGCCACAGCGTGTCGGTGAACACGGCACGGGGATTGGCATCGCGCAGCAAGAGGGCCGCTTGGCCCGGCGTGTGGCAATCGAGCACGACGGTGGCCCGCGGGCGGACCCGACGAAGGTGCGACAGCCAGATCCGCGCGATGAGTTCGTCGCCGTAATTGGGGTAGCCCGACGGTGCGACGAGGTAGACGACCTCCTCCGGGCGGACGGCACGGGCGATGCGGGTGGTCACGCTCGGCGAGGTCATAGCGCAGCATGCTACCGGGACCGCTTTGTCGGATGCGTCCGGCTGCGGATGCCCCGCCGGTGCCGTTAGGGTTGGCCGGCAGGCAGAAACAAGGGCGCGGCGGTCGGTGCCGCGCGGAAATTCACGACGTTGAGGAGTGATCGGCGTGGCCGGAGAATGGCGTCCAGACCCGGGTGGTCAATACGAGGTCCGATGGTGGGACGGGCAACAGTGGACCGATCAGGTCGGGGCCGGCGGCCAGGTGTTCACCGCACCTCTCGCCGCGCCATCGGCGGCCCAACCGCAGGCCCCCCTACAACCTCAGCAACCTCAGCAACCTCAGCAACCTCAGCAACCTCAGCAACAGCAGCAACCGCAACATCCCCAGCAACCCCAGCAGTTCGCCCAGCATCCGGTGAACCCGACGGACTCGTTTGCCGGGATCAGCGGCGAGCTGGTCGACGGCCGGTACAGCGAGAACGAGGAAGCCGCGGTCGCCAACCAGAATCAGCGCATGCTGCGCGTGCGGATCGGCGAGCCGTTCTTCGCCCGGCAGGGGGCGATGGTCGCCTACCAGGGCAACGTCGACTTCGCCTTCGAGGGCGGCGGCGCGTCGCGGTTCATCAAGAAGGCGCTCACCGGCGAAGGGCTGCCGCTGATGCGGTGCTCGGGTCAGGGCGACGTCTTCCTCGCCGACCTGGCCAAGGATGTGCACCTGCTAAAGCTGGAGAACAGTGCGCTGTCGATCAGCGGCAAGAACGTGCTGGCCTTCTCGTCGAGCCTGGAGTGGAACATCGAACGGGTCAAAGGCGGCAGCATGCTGACCGGCGGGCTGTTCAACACCCTGCTGCGCGGAACCGGCTGGGTGGCCCTGACCACCGACGGACCGCCGGTGGTGCTCAACGCCGCCGAGGCGCCCACCTTTGCCGACACCGACGCGATCGTGGCCTGGTCGGCGAACCTGCAGACCAGCCTGGTGTCCAGCATGAAGGCCAGCGCGTTGATCGGGCGCGGCTCGGGCGAGGCCGTGCAGGTCGCCTTCAGCGGTCCCGGCTTCGTGATCGTGCAGCCGTCGGAGGGGATCCAGTTCCCGGTCGCCTGACCGTCGGGAAGCCCCCGCGGGCTAGCGCCGCGGGGGCGGGTGCCCGGGTCGGGCCCCGGGCTGCTCGCGCAGCACGACGGTCGTCGTGGCCGTGGACAGGGTGAGGATCACTCCGGCCACCCGGTAGGTCGGTGCTTGCCGGATGAAGTTCGAGGCCCACGTGTCGGCCAGGTTGCGCGGCGGCAGGCACGCCATCCTCGTCGACGCGAGTTGCGAGAAGTGCAGCCGCCCGCCGCGTGCCTTGGCGGTGCCCATCATGCGGTTGCACCCGGCGGTCAGGCTGACCCGGTCTTTCTCGCCGAAGGAGATCTGCAGCGGACCGCCGCCCGGGATGGGCGCCGGCAGGACCGAGGTGGACACAAAGGTGCGCCCGGTCAAGCCGGGCACCGCGCCGGCGGGGGAGGCCGGGACGGCCAGCAGGGCGGCGCCGGCGGCGGTCGCGAAAGTGGCGGTGGCCATGCGGCGCACAGTGGGGTGGTCCATGGGGCCACGGTACCGCCGGGCGCCGCTATCGGTCACCGGTTGGTGCTGGTGCGCTACCGTGGGGACGCTGACGAAACCAACTCAGGAGACGGATTAGCCGGTGGGCAAGCTTTCCAACACGATGTGGCGGCTCCTCGGAGCCCAAAGCGGTCGCAACCAGTCGAAATCAGTGGCGCTGATCAAGAAGGCCGCCACCCACGACGACTGGGCCGCCGGGCTCGACGACGACGAGTTCGGCGCTGCGGCGCGCGAGCTGGAGATCGCCACCGACCTGGTCGACCGCGCGAAGTTCCTCGCGCTGGTCCGCGAGGCGGCCGACCGTTCGCTCTCGCTGCGCCCTTACGACGTCCAGCTGCAGGGTTCGCTGCGCATGCTCGAGGGCGACGTGGTGGAGATGGCCACCGGTGAGGGCAAGACCCTCTCCGGCGCGATTGCCGCCATCGGCTACGCGCTGATCGGCCACAAGGTGCACGTGATCTCGGTCAACGACTACCTGGCCACCCGCGACGCGGAATGGATGCGCCCGCTGTTCGACATGTTCGGCATCAGCGTCGGGTCGGTCGAGGAGTCCTCGACCGCCGCCGACCGCATCGCCGCCTATGACTCCGACGTCACCTATGGTTCGGTCAACGAGATCGGGTTCGACGTCCTGCGCGACCAACTCGCCACGCGGGAGGACGATCTGGTCGCCCCCACCCCCGACGTCGCGATCATCGACGAGGCCGACTCCGTCCTCGTCGACGAGGCGCTGGTGCCGCTGATCCTGGCCGGTTCCTCGACCGGCGAGGTCGCCGACGCCGCCATCGCCGCGGTCGTGTCGCGGATGAAGACCAAGCACTACGAGATCGACACCGAGGGCCGCAACATCAGCCTCACCGACGAGGGGGCGGCATTCGTCGAGCAGGAGCTCGGTGTCGACCTCTACAGCGAGGCGCACGTCGGCACGACGCTGGTCCACACCAACATCGCGTTGTACGCGTACTACCTCCTCGAGCGCGATGTCCACTACATCGTGCGCGACGGCGAGGTGAAGCTGATCAACGCCTCGCGCGGCCGGGTCGCCCAGCTGCAGCGCTGGCCCGACGGGGTCCAGGCCGCGGTCGAGCTCAAAGAGCGGCTCGACCAGACCGACTCCGGCGAGGTCATCGACACCATCACGGTGCAGGCCCTCATCGGCCGGTACCCCAAGGTCTGCGGCATGACCGGCACGGCGCTCGCCGCCGGCGAGCAACTCCGCCAGTTCTACGACCTCTACGTCTCGCAGATCCCGCCGAACACCGAGAACATCCGCGAGGACGAGCCCGACCGCGTCTATGACACCAAGGCCAACAAGGTCGAGGCGATCGTCGACTACGTCAAGGAGATCCACGAGATCGGCCAGCCGATCCTGATCGGCACCCACGACGTCGCGGAATCGGAGGAGTTGGCCTACTTCCTGGAGAAGGCCGGGGTCTCGTGCGTGGTCCTCAACGCGAAGAACGACGCCGAGGAGGCGGCGATCATCGCCGACGCCGGCAAGCTCGACGCGGTGACCGTGTCGACCCAGATGGCCGGTCGCGGTACCGACATCCGCCTCGGCGGTGCCGAGGCCACCACCGAGGAGCACGACGAGGTCGTCGAGCTCGGCGGGCTCTGCGTGATCGGCACCGGGCGCTACGACACCGAGCGGCTCGACAACCAGCTTCGCGGTCGTGCCGGGCGCCAGGGCGATCCGGGCCGGTCGGTGTTCTTCTCGTCGCTGGAAGACCCGCTGGTCACGCGCAACTTGTCGTTCAAGCGCGACCCGGAGTCCAACGAGCCGGACGGGTCGATGGGATCGCGCGGCGTCGAGCTCATCGAGCAGGCCCAGCGCGTCGCCGAGGGCGTGATGCTCGAGCTGCACGCCAACACCTGGCGGTACAACAAGCTGGTGAACCAGCAGCGGGACATCATCGTCGGGCGCCGCATGGAGCTGCTGCGCACCGATGAGGCGCTGACCAGCCTCGCCGAGCTCGAGCCGGTCCGGTACCAGGCCCTGCTCGACGGCCGCCTGCCCGCCCCGAAGAAGGTCGACGAGAAGAAGGCCGATACCAAGAAGGCGGACGCCGACGACAAGAAGGCCGACGAGAAGGCGGACGCCGACGACAAGAAGTCCGACGAGAAGAAGGCCGACGAGAAGAAGTCCACGGACAAGAAGACCGCAGACAAGAAGGATGCGGACGACACCAGCGACTTCGGGCCGATCACCGAGAAGGTCGACAAGGGCGTCCTCGAACAGGCCGCGCGCGAGATCATGCTCTACCACCTGGACCGGGCGTGGAGCGATCATCTGGCCTTCGTCTCCGACGTGCGCTCGAGCATCCACCTGCGCGCGATCGGGCGGGAATCCCCGCTCGACGAGTTCCACAAGCTGATTCTCGCCGAGTTCACCACGTTGCCCGCCGAAGCGGTCGAGGCGGCGCGGGAGACCTTCCGGACCGCCACGATCACCAATGAGGGGGTCGACCTCGACGGCGCCGGCCGGCACCGTTCCACGTCGACGTGGACCTACATGGTGCACGACAACCTCTTCTCCTCGGGCGGCGCCAAGATGCTGCAGGGCATCATCGGCGTCTTCCGCTAGGCGGCACGGATGAGCGGGGAGGGGGAGCGCGGCGACCGGGTCGTCACGGTGCCTAACGCGCTGAGCGTGCTGCGGTTGGCCCTGGTCCCGGTCTTCCTCTACGTGCTGTTGGTGGCCAAGGCCGACGGCTGGGCGTTTGCCATTCTGATCGCCTCGGGATTCTCCGATTGGCTCGACGGCAAGATCGCGCGCTGGCTCGACCAATCGTCGTCGCTGGGGGCGTTGCTCGACCCGCTCGCCGACCGGATCTACATCATCGCGATCCCGTTGGCCTTCGGCATCCGCGGTTTCATCCCGTGGTGGCTGATCGGGATCATCGTCGCCCGCGACGTGTTGTTGGCCCTGCAGGTCCCCCTGTTGCGCCGACGCGGCATCGTGGCGCTCCCGGTGCTCTACGTCGGCAAGGCCGCGACGTTTGCACTGATGAGTGCGTTCCCGTGGATCCTGTTCGGCCAGCTCGACAACGTGGCCGGGCGGATCGCGCTACCGTTCGGCTGGGCGCTGCTGATCTGGGGCGTGGCGATGTACCTGTGGACCTTCTTGCTGTACTGGTACCAGACGGTACTGGTCATGCGCGCTCCCGCCGATGACCGACGACCCTCGGTGCGCACGGCGCGAGCAGACCCGCTACCGTTATCGCCGACGAAGGGAAGGCAAGTGGCTGAATCGAACGTTCCCGAGGACCTGCGCTACACCGTGGAGCACGAGTGGGTGGTGAAGGTCGACGAGACGACGGTACGAGTCGGGATCACCGACTACGCGCAGGACCAGCTCGGCGACGTGGTGTTCGTGCAGTTGCCCGGCGCGGGTGAGAGCGTGACCACCGGCGAGTCCTTCGCCGAGGTCGAATCGACCAAGAGCGTGTCGGACATCTACAGTCCCCTCGACGGTGAAGTCGTCGCGGTGAACGACGCGCTGGAGGCCTCACCGGATCTGGTGAACTCCGACGCCTACGGGGCCGGCTGGTTGGCCGAGCTGCGGGTGGGGTCGGGGACGGCCGACGACCTCTTGGGCACGTTGCTCGACGCGGCGGCCTACACCGAGCAGATCTCCGGGTAGCCGGACCGTCGGACCCTACCCAGAGGTAACGACTTGGGTTCGGGCCGTCCCACCGTCACCAACGACGGCGTGGGAACACCGATGCACCGGTATGATCGACAGTGCTTGTCACGGTGGTTTGGGGCACCGGGTCGGTGACGAAAGACTCTGCGAAGCATGGAATTCGCGGCGCGCGACGGACTTCAGCGTGCGCGCGCCGCTGATGAGAAGACGACAGGAGAAGTGGTGAGCGACAAGGACAACGGGTTTGAGGCACCGGTCGAGACGACCTCGGTGTTTCGCGAGGAGATCATCAAGGAGCTGGACGCTTCGAGCGCGTCCGGCGGCGAACCCGCCGACCTCGGTGTGGAGCGCCTCGCGCCGGGAACGGCGTTGCTGGTGGTCAAGCGCGGCCCGAACGCCGGATCGCGCTTCCTCCTCGACCAGGCGGCCACCTCGGCCGGTCGGCATCCCGACAGTGACATCTTCCTCGACGACGTGACCGTCAGCCGGCGCCATGCGGAGTTCCGCCTCGGTGACGGCGACTTCCAGGTCGTCGACGTGGGCAGCCTCAACGGGACCTACGTCAACCGCGAGCCGGTCGACGTGGCGACGCTGGGCAATGGCGACGAGGTGCAGATCGGCAAGTTCCGACTCGTGTTCCTCTCCGGTCCCCGAGACGGTTCCGCTGCCTCGTGACCGGATCGCCCGCTCCGCAGCAGCGGAGCGAGTCGACGATGTCGATCGGCTCGGTTCTCGCCCTGCTGCGTGATGATTTTCCCGACGTCACGATCTCCAAGATCCGATTCCTCGAGTCCGAGGGCCTGGTCACCCCGGAGCGCGCGCCGTCGGGCTACCGCCGGTTCAGCGAGGCCGACTATCGGCGGCTGAAGTTCGTCTTGACCGCGCAGCGCGACCGCTACCTTCCGCTGAAGGTCATCCGCGAACAGCTCGACGCCATGGATGGCGAGGAGCGCAACGGGGTGGCGATGCTGTCGTCGGCCCGCGGTTCGGTGGCCCCGGCGACGGACTTCGGCGAGCGCAGCGGCCGGATCTCCCGCGAGGAGTTGATGGAGCGCACCGGCGCCGATTCCGGCTTCGTCACCGAACTCATGCGCAACGGATTGCTGAGTTCGGGAGCCGGCGGCTTCTTCGACGAGGATGCGGTACGGCTCGTCGAGGCCGCGGCCGCCCTGGCCAACTACGGCCTGCAGACCCGCCATCTCCGTGCGTTCAAGGTTTCCGCCGACCGCGAGGCGGGCCTCGTCGGGCAGATCGCGAGTCCGATCGCGAAGGGCAAGGGGACCGGCGCCCGCGACCGGGCCGACGAGCTCGTCCGCGAGATCGCCGCACTGTCGGTCACCCTGCACACCCAGCTGGTGAAGGCCGCGGTCCGCGACATTCTCGACTGATCGGCGATTGCGCCCGGATCGATTCCGGCGCTGCTCGCAGCGTCCGGGTGGCGTGTAGATTTATCGGTATGGGTCAGATGGAAGTCGTGGGGATCCGCGTCGAATCGCCCGCGGCGCAGCCGGTGCTACTCCTGCGGGAGATCGGTGGCGAGCGCTATTTGGCCATCTGGATCGGCCAGAACGAAGCCGCCTCAATCGCCCTGCACCAGAAGGGGATTGAACCCCCTCGGCCGCTGACCCACGATCTCATCGTCGACCTCGTCGAGACGTTCGGCCAGGAGCTCGAGCAAGTCCGCATCGTCGACATGCGCGAGGGCACGTTCTACGCCGAGATGGTGTTTTCCGATTCGGTCGTCGTCTCCGCCCGGCCGTCCGACGCGGTCGCCGTGGCCATGCGCACCGGTGCGGAGATCCACGCCAGCGAGGAACTCCTCGTCGAGGCCGGCCTGGTGATTCCCGACGAGGACGAGGTGGAGGGGACCGGGCTCAAGGAAGACGAGGTCGAGCGCTTCAAGGAGTTCTTGGACAACGTCTCCCCGGATGATTTCAACCTCGGCGGCGAGTGAGTGGCCCGGAGCCACAAGGTCACAGTTCGATCTCTACCTCAACTTTAGGGTTAGTCCTCCGCGAGTCGCGTTGCCCGAGGGGGCCCCGGTTGCCTACCGTTATCTCCGATGGCCGGAGCAGTACCGGCGTATCCTGGTGACCAGCGATGGCGAGGAGACAGCAGTGGGCGACGACATGACCCCGGACGATTCGGATCGGACGGGCGCGCAGGGGTCCCTGGCCGATGTAGCGCCCGGACTCTTCCCCGGCGACGTCGTCCCCGACGAACTGGTCGGGTATCGGGTGCCCAGCGCGTGCCAGATCGCCGGGATCACCTACCGCCAGCTCGACTACTGGGCGCGGACCTCGCTGGTCGTGCCCTCGATCCGCGGGGCCGCGGGATCGGGCAGCCAACGGCTCTACTCCTTCAAGGACATCCTGGTCCTCAAGATCGTCAAGCGACTCCTCGACACCGGGATCTCGCTGCAGAACATCCGCGTCGCGGTGGACCACCTGCGCCAGCGCGGCGTCGAGGACTTGGCCCGCGTGACCCTGTTCTCCGACGGCACCACCGTCTACGAGTGCACCTCCGCCGAGGAGGTCATCGACCTCCTCCAGGGCGGTCAGGGCGTGTTCGGCATCGCCGTCTCCGGCGCGATGCGCGAACTCACCGGCACCATCGCCGACTTCCCCGGGGAGCGCGCCGACGGCGGCGAGTCCGCGACCTCGCCGGAAGACGAGCTCGCCGCGCGGCGCCGCGCGCGCAAGACCGGCTAGGCGCCGGGTAGAATCACTCTCGCGCCGCTACCCGGTGGGAGAGCGTCACCGTTACCGGTGACCGCCGAAGGAGCAACACCTCTCCGTCAATCTCTCAGGCACCCGGACCGCTGGGCTGACGGCGTCTCTGGAAAGAGTCGGGTTCACCCGACCGCCCACGGGGAAAGACTGCCGGAACGGCGGTTCAAACTCTCAGGCACCATGACAGAGGGAGAGGGCACCGGCACCGCGCAAGAGAGTCGCAACAGATGTCCTCGAACCAGCTCACCCCGCCCCTGTTCGCCGATCGGCACATCGGTCCCGACGCCGACGAACTGAGCCGCATCCTCGCCGCCATCGGCGTCGAATCCCTCGACGAACTGGCCACCGGCGCGGTCCCCGGGAGTATCGCCGACCCGGTCGAGGGCGGCATCCCGGCCGGCCTCGCGTCGCTGCCCGCGCCGTTGACCGAGACCGAGGCCACCGCGCGGCTGCGTGAACTGGCCGACCGCAACACCGTGCGCCGCTCGATGATCGGGCTCGGCTATTACGGTACGCACACCCCCGGCGTCATCCGCCGCAACATCCTCGAGAATCCTGCCTGGTACACCGCGTACACGCCCTACCAGCCGGAGATCAGCCAGGGGCGCCTCGAGGCGCTGCTGAACTTCCAGACGATGGTCGCCGACCTCACCGGCATGGCCGTGGCCAACGCCTCCATGCTCGACGAGGCGACCGCCGCGGCCGAGGCGATGACCCTGATGCTGCGTGCCACGAAGAACAAGTCGCGGCGCCTGATCGTCGACGCCGACCTCTTCCCGCAGACCCGGGCGGTCATCGAGACCCGGGCCGAGCCGCTCGGGATCGACGTCGTCGCCGCCGAGCTCGACCCGAGCATCGACGGGGCCGGGCTGCCGCCGGGCGATTTCTACGGTGTCATCACCCAGGTGCCCGGTGCCTCCGGTCGCCTCGTCGACGCCGCCCCCATCATCGCCGCGGCGCATGAGCGCGACGCCATGGTCGCCGTGGGGGTCGACCTGCTTGCGGCGACGCTGACCACCCCACCGGGGGAGCAGGGCGCCGACGCCTGTTTCGGCACCACGCAGCGCTTCGGCGTGCCGATGGGATTCGGCGGCCCCCACGCCGGCTACCTCTCGGTGGACACCAAACTGACCCGGCAACTGCCCGGGCGGCTCGTCGGCGTGTCCAAGGACGCCGACGGCAACATCGCTTACCGGTTGTCGCTGCAGACCCGCGAGCAACACATCCGGCGGGAGAAGGCCACCAGCAACATCTGTACCGCCCAGGTCCTCCTCGCCATCATGGCGGCCATGTACGCCGGGTATCACGGTCCCGACGGGCTGCGCGCGATCGCCCGGCGCACCCATGAGCGGGCCGCCACGATCGCCGACGGACTGGGCTCGGTGGTCGTGCACGACCGATTCTTCGACACCGTCCTCGCGCAGGTTCCGGGGCGGGCCGACGCGGTCGTCGCCGCGGCCCGCGATCGTGACATCGATCTGCGCCGCGTCGACGACGACCACGTGGCGATCGCGTGCGACGAGACGACCACCGACACCGATGTGGCCGATGTGCTGGCCGCGTTCGGCGAGGCGGGCGCATCGTCGACGGCGGGTTCGTCGACGCGTGTCGACATCGAGACGCGGACCTCGGAGTACCTGACCCATCCGGCGTTCAACCGGTACCGCACCGAGACGGCGATGCTGCGCTACCTGCGCTCGCTCTCGGACAAGGACATCGCCCTGGACCGCAGCATGATCCCGCTCGGCTCCTGCACCATGAAGCTCAACGCCACCACGGAGATGGAGCCGGTCACCTGGCCGGAGTTCGCGAATCTGCACCCGTTCGCGCCGGCCGAGGACACCGCGGGAATCCGCGAACTCATCGACGAATTGTCGGGCTGGCTCGCCGCCATCACCGGCTACGACAAGGTCAGCCTCCAGCCCAACGCCGGTTCCCAGGGCGAATACGCCGGCCTGTTGGCGATCCGACGCTACCACCTTGCCAACGGCGACGCGCAGCGCGACGTCTGCCTGATCCCGGCCAGCGCGCACGGCACCAACGCCGCGTCGGCGGTGATGGCCGGGATGCGCGTGGTGGTGGTGGCCTGCCGCGACAACGGCGACGTCGACACCGACGACTTGGCCGCGAAGATCGCCGCGCACGGCCCGAACCTGGCGGCGACCATGATCACCTATCCGTCGACGCACGGGGTGTTCGAGGATGCGATCGGTCAGATCTGCGCCGCGGTGCACGACGCCGGCGGCCAGGTCTACATCGACGGGGCGAACCTCAACGCCCTCGTCGGGGTGGCGCGGCCGGGGCACTTCGGCGGCGACGTCAGCCACCTCAACCTGCACAAGACCTTCTGCATCCCGCACGGCGGCGGTGGCCCCGGGGTGGGGCCGATCGGGGTGCGCGAGCACCTCTCGCCCCACCTGCCCGGCCATCCGCTCGCGCCGGAGCTCTCGTCGGATCCGTCCACCGCGCTGACGATCAGCGCCGCGCCCTACGGCTCGGCCTCGATTCTGCCGATCACCTACGCGTACATCCTGATGATGGGGGCGGCCGGGTTGCGCCGGGCGACGCTGAGCGCGATCGCGTCGGCGAACTACATCGCCCGCCGCCTCGGCGACCATTACCCGGTGCTCTACACCGGCGACGGCGGCTGGGTGGCCCACGAGTGCATCCTCGACCTGCGCGGTCTGACCAAGGACACCGGGGTGACCGTCGACGACGTCGCCAAGCGCCTGGCGGACTACGGTTTCCATGCGCCGACCATGAGCTTCCCGGTCGCCGGCACCCTGATGGTGGAGCCGACCGAGAGCGAGAACCTCGACGAGCTCGACGCCTTCTGCGACGCGATGGTTGCCATCCGCGGTGAGATCGACAAGGTCGGGTCGGGGCAGTGGCCGGTGGAGGACAACCCGCTCCGGGGCGCTCCGCACACCACCGAGGCGCTGGTCGGCGAGTGGGATCACCCCTACACCCGCGAGGAGGCGGTGTTCCCCAACGGCCTGCCCTCCGCGGGGGCGCGGGCCAAGGCCTGGCCGGCGGTGCGCCGCATCGACGGCGCCTTCGGCGACCGCAACCTGGTCTGCAGTTGCCCGCCGGTGGAGGCCTTCGCCGACTAGCGGAAGACCAGTTTGGTGATCGCGGCGCTGGCGGCGGCTTCGGGCCTCGCCAGCGGATCGCGCACCGCGGGGAAACTCACCGCAGAGTTGCCCATGGACGGTTGGGCCCGTTCGGTGCGGAAGCCGAGGCCGGTGAGCAGTGCCGCCTGCGCCGGCATCTTCACGAAGTCGACGAAGTCGACCACCCCGTCGGATTGGGCCGCGCTGACCTTGTCATCGGCGAGGCGTAACACGGGGTAGTCGGCGACCGGCGTCGCCCCGGACGGGAAGAACGCCCGCATCGAGGTGTCGACCGCGCCGGTCCGGGCCAAGAGGTAGAGCTGTTGTTCGGTGATCGGGACCGCGTGCATGCCGCGGCGCGGATCGGCCCGGGAGATCGCCACGGCCGCCGGTGCGGCCGCACCCTCCGGAGTGGTCGGGGCGGCGTCGAGCACCGCCTTGATGCCGTCGGCGACGGGGCGCGACTCGGCCTGGGCGGCGGTCAGCGGGCCGGATGTGCGGCTGACACCGGCGGCGATGGCCTGTGCGGACAGCACGGTGGCATCGGCGGCGACGCCCACCGGCATCGCCAGGCGCAACGGACCCCAGGTGGGCAGGCCGAAATCGGCCATCGCGTTGGGCCGTTTCGCCAGCCCGGGCAGGTCGGACCACGCGAGTTTTCCGGCCGCGTTGTCGGCGAATTCCGAGCGCATCGCCAGCACGACCGGAGAGGAGGCCAGGGAATCGGGTGATCCTTCCACGGCATTCGGCTTGCCGGTGGTCAGTTCAGCGGCCCAGAGGGAAGATTGAGGGATCCAGGCGACCGGATGGGGACCCATCGACTCGGTGTCCCAGGTGCCGCGCAGGCCCTCGAGGACGACTTTCGAGTCCGACGGTCGCACCGAGACGGTGACGCAGTGGTCGCGGACTACGGGCCTGGTGGCGTTATAGCGTTTGGCAATCTCGCCGAGGACCTCGGCGATGTCGGGACTGGCGATGATCGGGATCGTCGCCGGTCCCTCCACGCATTTGCCGGCCGCCTGGTCGCCCTGGCGGTCGACCCGGCTGCGAGCCTGGAACCAGGCAACGCCGAGGCCGACGACTAAAAGCACGACGAGAACGGTGGCGAGGAGCGGATGCCCCTCGCCACCAGAACCGTGCTTGTTAGGCTGACGCACCGTTGGCCGCTTTGTACTCGCGGCGACGACGGTGCAGAATCGGCTCGGTGTAGCCGCTCGGCTGCGTCGCACCCTCGAGGATCAACGCCTTCGCCGCCTGGAAGGCGATGTTGGTGTCGAAGTCCGGTGCCATCGGCGAGTAGTCCGGGTCATCGGCGTTCTGCCGGTCGACCACCGGTGCCATCCGCTCCAGCGCCGAGACGATGTCCGCCTCGGTGACGATGCCGTGGCGCAGCCAGTTGGCCAGCAGCTGGCTGGAGATGCGCAGCGTCGCACGGTCCTCCATCAGCGCCACGTCGTGGATGTCGGGAACCTTCGAACAACCGACGCCGTGATCGATCCAGCGGACCACGTAGCCCAGGATCGACTGGCAGTTGTTGTCGAGCTCCTCGCGCTTCTCCGCGTCGGACCAATCGGTCTTCGGCGCCAGCGGGATGGTGAGGATGTCGTCGATCGAGGCGGGCTCGCGCTTGGCGATCTCGTCCTGGACCTTGAAGACGTCGACCTCGTGGTAGTGCGTGGCGTGCAGTGTGGCGGCCGTCGGCGACGGCACCCACGCGGTGGTGGCGCCGGCGCGCGGCTGCGCACCCTTCTGCGCGACCATGTCCGCCATGAGGTCGGTCATCGCCCACATGCCCTTGCCGATCTGCGCCTTGTGCGACAGTCCGGCGGCCAGGCCGATGTCGACGTTCGAGTCCTCGTAGGCCTTGATCCAGGTCTGGGACTTCATCTCGCCCTTGCGGATCATCGGCCCGGCCTCCATGGAGGTGTGGATCTCGTCGCCGGTGCGGTCGAGGAAGCCGGTGTTGATGAACACCACGCGGTCCTCGGCGGCCTTGATCGCGGCCTTGAGGTTGGCCGTGGTGCGGCGCTCCTCGTCCATGATGCCGACCTTGAGGGTGTTGCGCGGGACGCCGATGACATCCTCCACGGCGGCGAACAGGTCGCTGGTGAAGGCGACCTCGTCGGGGCCGTGCATCTTCGGCTTCACGATGTAGATCGACCCGGTCCGCGAGTTCTGCAGGCCCTCCGACGAGAGTCCGAACTTGCCGAGAAGCGAGGTGACCAGCGCGTCGAGGATCCCTTCGGGCACCTCGTTGCCGTCGGCGTCGAGGATGGCCGGGTTGGTCATCAGGTGGCCGACGTTGCGGACGAACAGCAGGGACCGGCCGTGCAGCTCGACGGTCGATCCGTCGGGAGCAGTGTAGGTGCGGTTCGGGTTCAGCACGCGGGTGAAGGTCTTCCCGCCCTTGCTGACCTCCTCGGCGAGGTCGCCGCGGTTGAGGCCCAGCCAGTTGCGGTACCCGACGACCTTGTCCTCGGCGTCGACGGCGGCAACCGAGTCTTCGAAGTCCATGATCGTGGTGATCGCGGACTCGAGCTCCACGTCCTTGATCCCGGCCTTGTCGGTCGAGCCGACAGGCGACTCGGCGTCGAAGAGGATGTCGACGTGCAGACCGTTGTGGCGCAGCAGGATCGACGACGGGGCGAGGGCATCGCCGCGGTATCCGACGAAGGCGTCCGGGTCGGCGAAAGTGGTCACCTCGGTGTCGTCACCGAGAATGACGTTCACCTTGGTGCCGTCGATGACGTAGCGCGTCGCGTCGGCGTGGCTGCCGTGCTCGAGCGGGACGGCGGTGTCGAGGAACTTCTTGGCGTAGGCGATGACCTTGTCACCGCGGACCTTGTTGTACGACTTGCCCTTCTCGGCACCGTCGGCCTCGGAGATCACGTCGGTGCCGTACAGCGCGTCGTACAGCGAGCCCCACCGTGCGTTGGCGGCGTTGATCGCGAACCGGGCGTTGAGGATCGGCACGACGAGCTGCGGACCGGCGGTCTGGGAGATTTCGGTGTCGACACCGCTGGTGCCGATCTCGAAGTCCTCCGGCGGCGTGACGAGGTAGCCGATCTCGCCGAGGAACTGCTTGTAAGCGTCGAAGTCAACCTTGCCGTCGGTGGCGGGGTGGTCCCGGTGCCACTGATCGATCTTGGTCTGCAGCTCGTCACGGACCTTCAGCAGCTCGCGGTTGCGCGGCGCGAAGGTGTTGATGACGTCTGCGGCGCCGGCCCAGAACGCCTCCTGGTCTACACCGCTGCCAGGCAACGCCTCATCGTTGATGAAGTCGTAGAGGACCGGGGAGACCTGGAGTCCGTGGACGGTGACGCGATCAGACATGTCAGCCTTTCTTATGAGTGATACGGGGCGAATATGCCCTGGTAGTCAGCACAAGTGCCGCCGTACATCCTACCCCTTCGCCGCAACGGCCAAGGCGGTGGTGTCCGCATCCGACACTAACCGTCAGAGGCCCGCGATTAATCCCTCGACGACGGCCAACACGCGTCCCCGCAGGTCGGCACCGTCGGCGGCGATGGCTTGTTGCTCGCGGACGTACTCCGCCTTCCCCGTCGGCGTCTCGATCCGGATCGGTTCGTAGCCGAGGTCGGCGAGGTCGTACGGGCTGGCGCGCATGTCGATCTCGCGGGCTCGGTGGGCCAGTTCGAAGGCATCGGCGACCAGGTCGGACTCCAGCAGCGGGCTGAGCTTGGCGCCGACGCGGTACAGGTCCATCGTCGCGTGCAGGCATCCGGGCTGCTCGTGGTCGAGCTGCGCCTGCCTGGTCAACGCAGCGGCGTTGCGGGCGCGCGCTGGGTCGGTGAAGAAGCGGAAGGCGTCGAAGTGGCTGCACACGAGTTGGTTCGCCTCGACCACCGCGTCGGTGCCCGCCGGGCCGAGGCGCAGCGGAATCCGGTGGCGCGGGGCGCCGGAGCGGTAGACCATGGCCCACTCGTGCAGGCCGAAACAGCCGAGGCGGGGCGCCCGGGCGGCGGTGGCCACCAACAGGGCCCGAGTCGTCCGCAGCGTGCGTTCGCGCCGCTGCAGGTACTCGCGGCCGACGGTGACACCGCCGGCGACCGGCCGGTAGCCGCGGGCCCCGGCGTAGGGGTGGTCCCCGGCATCGGGAGCGGCCAGGACGGTGCCGTATCCCGGGTGCCAGCGCCGCAACTGGGCCGGTCGGTACGGGTAGTAGGTGAACAGGAAGTCGACGACGGGGTGCTTGCCGCCGGTGTGTCGGGCGTCGAGATAGTCGCCGATGAGCGCGTCGATCCTGTCGCGGTGCCGGTCGGCGCGCGCCGTCCACTGCGCGGGCGACAGGGTGGCCGTCGTGCCGGTGTCGGGGGTCGCCACCGGGTGCCCCGCCTTCGCCGCTGCCGCCTTCGCCGCTGCCGCCTTCGCCGCTGCCGCCATCGTCGCCGTCGCCGTCGCCTCAGACCCGGTGGGTGGCGTCCCGGACGGTGCCGAGAAGATCTTCGACGAGGTCGGCGAGGGCCACCAGCCCGATCGTCGCGCCCTCGTCGTCGACGACGGCGGCCAAGTGTGAACTGGTGCGGCGCAGTTCGGCCATCGCGTCGTCGAGCAGTGTCGCGGCGGTCAGTACCGGGAGGGGGCGGATCTCGTCGGCGCCGATGATCGTTCCCGGGCCGCGGTTGTCGTCGACGATCGCCCCCAGGACGTCTTTGAGGTGCAGGTATCCGGCGGGGGTGCCGTCCTCGGCGCGGACCGGGAAGCGTGAGTACCCGGTCTCGACGACGGCTTCTTCGACAGTGCGCAGCGTGGGTCCGCTCTGGCCGTGTTCGACGTCGACGAATCGGACCCGGGCGAGCGGGATCATCACATCGGCGACGGTGTGCCCGACGCTGGCCAGTGCCCGGGTGAGGCGCTGGTGCTCCTCGTCGTCGAGGAGTCCCTCGTCGCGCGAATCGCTGATCATCACCGCGAGTTCGCCCTGTGACACCGTCGAGTCTAGTTCGTCGCGCGGCGTGACGCGCATGGCGCGCAGCGAGATGTTGGCGATCCAGTTGTAGACGGCGATGATCGGCCGGGTCAGCCGCACGAAGAACAGGTGGATCGGCACCAGCAACATGGCCGCGCGCTCCGGGCCGGCCAGTGCGATGTTCTTCGGGACCATTTCGCCGAGCAGGATGTGCAGGATCACCACGAGGGTCAGCGACACGGTGAAGCTGATCGGGTGCAGCAGGCCGTGCGGGACCGAGGCCCACTCCAACGGCTTCTCCAGCAGGTGCGCGATGGCCGGTTCGCCGACGCGGCCGAGCAGGATCGAGCAGATGGTGATGCCCAACTGCGCCCCGGCCAGCATGATCGACAGGCGTTCGGAGGCGCGGATCACCGTCCGGGCCCGGGCTTGCCCGTCCTCGGCGAGGGCCTCCAGACGGTCGCGCCGCGCCGAGATCAACGAGAACTCGGCGGCCACGAAGAAGGCGTTGGCCGCGAGTAGCGCGACGGTCAGTGCGACGCCGACCCAGTCACTCATGAGTCCACTCCGGTGGTCGTTGCGGTGTCGTCGTCGGGCAGCGGTTGCAGCGACACCGTGTCGATGCGGCGCCCGTCCATGGCGGTCACGCGGGCCCGCCAGCGCTGTTCGGCGGGACCGTGCCCGTTACCGTCGGATTCCTCGTCGTCGTCGTGGCGGTCGTCGCGGCCGCGGGCCAGCGACTCCAGCACCACTTCGTCGCCGACGGCGGCAATCCGCTCCAGGCGGTACATGACCAGGCCGCCGAGGGTGTCGTAGGCGCCCTCCGGGGCCCGCAGGCCGGTGGCGTCCTCCAACTCGTCGAGCCGCAGCAACCCGGAGCAGAGGAAGCCGGCGCCGTCGGTGGTGACCTCGTCGCTCTCGTCGTCGTGTTCGTCGGTGACCGCGCCGACGATCTCCTCGATCACGTCTTCGGTGGTGACGATGCCGGCGGTTCCGCCGTATTCGTCGATGACCACGCACACCTCGAGGCCGGCACCCGCGAGCTGTTCGACGACGGCGTCGCCGTCGAGACTGGCCGGGACCGTGGCCACCGGCCAGACGAGGGTGTCGAGGCGGGTGGTGCGCAGCTCGTCGTGGGGCACCGAGAACGCCTGCTTGATGTGGACGACGCCGACCAGGTTGTCCAGGTCGCCCTCGTGGCAGACCGGGAACCGGCTGTGGCCGGTGTCGGCGGCGACGCGGACCAGGTCGTCGACGGTGTCGGCGGGGCCGAGGGTGGTCACCCGCACGCGCGGGGTCATCAGGTCTTCTGCGGTCAACTCGCCGAAGCGCAGCGACCGGTCGACGAGTTCGGCGGTGTCGGCGTCGATGGACCCGTGAAGCGCGGAGTTGCGGACCAGGGAGGCGAGTTCCTGGGGCGAGCGGGCCGAGGCGAGCTCTTCGGCGGGTTCGACGCCGAGCCGGCGCACCAGCCAGTTGGCCGTGCCGTTGAGCCCGTTGATCGCCCATTTGAACACCGCCGAGAACGCGATCATGGGTGCGGCGGTGAGCCGGGCGGTGGCCAGCGGCAGCGCGATCGCCAGGTTCTTGGGGATGAGTTCGCCCAACACCATCGACAAAGAGGTCGCCAGGACGAGCGCCAGGACCGCGGTGAGTCCGGCGTGCAGGCCGGTCGGGACGCGCAGCGCCGACAGCGCCGGGTTGATGAACTGGGCGAGCACCGGCTCGGCGAGATAGCCGGTGATCAGGGTGGTGATGGTGATACCGAGCTGGGCGCCGGACAGTTGGAACGACAGTGTGCGGTGGGCGCGGTCGACCTGTCGGGAGCGCCGGTCGCCGCGGGTCGCGACGTCGTCGGTGACCGTCGAGCGCTCCAGGGCGGTGAGCGAGAACTCGGCGGCGACGAAGACCGCCGTGCCGAGGGTCAGTGCGATGAACCCGACCACGGCGCCGACGGTCATGGCTATGTCAGTCCAGTCCATCGGTCACCACCCGCCCGGGAGGGGGCGACCCTCGGCGAAGCCGGCCGCCGATTGGACGCCCAGCACCACCTTGTCGTGGAGCTCGGCGAGGGAGCGCGCGCCGGTGTAGGTGGCCGTGGAGCGGACGCCGGAGCAGATCTGGTCGATCAAGTCCTCCACGCTGGGCCGCTGCGGGTCGACGCGGATCCGCGAGCTGGAGATGCCCTCCTCGAAGAGCGACTTCCGGGCGCGGTCGTAGGCGTTGTCGTCGGCCGACCTGGCGGCGACGGCCCGCTTGGACGCCATCCCGAAACTCTCCTTGTAGGGGCCGTTCTCGTCGACGAGCAACTCGCCCGGGGCCTCGTAGGTGCCGGCGAACCACGAACCGATCATGACATTGGACGCGCCCGCCGCGATGGCCAATGCGACATCCCGCGGATGGCGAACACCGCCGTCGGCCCAGGCGTGCGCGCCGAGTTCCCGTGCCGCGGCGGCACATTCGACGACCGCGGAGAACTGTGGTCGGCCGACGCCGGTCACCATCCGCGTCGTGCACATGGCCCCTGGGCCGACGCCGACCTTCACGATCGAGGCGCCGGCCTCGACGAGGTCGCGGGTCGCGGCGGCCGAGACGACGTTGCCGGCGACCAGCGGCAGACCCAGATCGGCGCCGGCCACCGCGCGCAGTGCGCTGATCATCTTCGCCTGGTGCCCGTGGGCGGTGTCGATCACGAGGACGTCCGCCCCCGCGGCGGCCAACTTCTCGGCACGGCCCACCACGTCGCCGTTGATTCCGACCGCAGCCGCCACCCGAAGGCGCCCCTGCTCGTCGACGGCGGGGGAGTAGATGCCCGATCGCAGCGCTCCGACCCGGGTGAGCACCCCGACCAGGGTGCCGCCGGGCTTGGTGAGCACCGCCAGATCCGCGTGCTCGCCGACGAGGGTGTCGAACACGGCACGGCGGGCGGTGCCGGCGTCGAGGCGGACGAAGTCGGTGTCGAGGACCGCCCGCACCCGGCTGAACCGGTCCACTCCGGCGAAGGACGCCTCGGTCACCAGGCCCAACGGGACGAAACCCTCGTCGACGACGACCGCGGCGCCGTGTGCGCGCTTGGTGAGCAGAGCCTGGGCCTCGGCGACCGAGTTCTCCGGGGAGAGCAGGACCGGGGTGTCGGCGACCAGGTCGCGCGACTTCACATAGGCGATCTGCTCGGCGGCCGCGGGGATCGGCAGATCCTGCGGTAGGACGACCAGGCCGCCGCGGCGCGCAACGGTTTCGGCCATCCGGCGCCCGGCGACGGCCGTCATGTTCGCCACGACCACCGGGATCGTCGTTCCCGAGCCGTCGACGGTGGCCATGTCGACGTCGAACCGCGACTCGACGTCGGATCGGTTCGGGATGATGAAGACGTCGTCGTAGGTCAGGTCGTAGTCGGGGCGGGTCCCGGCGTAGAAGCGCATCGGCGGCTCGGTGTGGGTGCTTTCGTCAGTTCAGGCGGTGACTTCGGTGTGGTCGCCGCTCCACAGGGTGTGGAAGCTGCCCGGCTCGTCGATCCGCCGGTAGGTGTGGGCGCCGAAGTAGTCGCGCAGACCCTGGGTGAGGGCGGCCGGCAGACGCGGCGCGCGCAGGCCGTCGTAGTAGGCCAGCGACGAACCGAAGGCCGGCACCGGGATACCCATCTGGGCGGCGGTCGCCACAACACGGCGCCACGAGTCGATTCCCGACTCGACGGCGTCGCGGAAGTAGGGGGCAAGCAACAACGATGGCAAGTCGCTCCCGGCGTCGTACGCCTCGCGGATCCGGTCGAGGAATTGGGCTCGGATGATGCAGCCGCCGCGCCAAATCGTGGCCAGAGCGCCCGGATCGACGTTCCAACCATATTCGCGGCTGCCGGCGGCGATCTGGTCGAAGCCCTGGGCGTAGGCGACCACCTTCGACGCATAGAGCGCGGCCTTGATGTCGTCGATGAAGGCGCGCGGATCGGCCGGCGCGGGCGCGAGGGTGCCGGCTGCCAGTCCCTCGGCGGCGTCGCGCTGGGCGCGCGAACTCGACAGCGCGCGGGCGAAGACCGCCTCGGCGATGCCGGTGACCGGGATGCCCAGGTCCAAGGCCGACTTGACCGTCCAGCGGCCGGTGCCCTTCTGACCGGCCTCGTCGACGATCACGTCGACCAGCGGCTTGCCGGTCTTGGCGTCGACCTGGGCGAGGACCTCGGCGGTGATCTCGATCAGGTAGCTGGCGAGTTCGGTGTTGTTCCACTCGGCGAAGACCGCTGCCATGTCTGCCGCCGACATGCCCAACGCCTGTCGCATGAGGTCGTAGGCCTCGCCGATGAGCTGCATGTCGGCGTATTCGATGCCGTTGTGGACCATCTTGACGAAGTGGCCGCTGCCGTCGGGGCCGATGTGGGTGCAGCACGGCTCACCGTCGACCTGCGCGGCAACCTTCTCCAGCATGGGGCCGACGGCGGCATAGGACTCGGCGGGGCCGCCGGGCATGATGGCCGGGCCGAGGAGGGCGCCCTCTTCGCCGCCGGAGATGCCAGCGCCGATGAACAGCAGGCCCCGCTCGGCGAGGCTGGCCTCGCGGCGGATCGTGTCGGTGTACAGGGCGTTGCCGCCGTCGATGATGATGTCGCCGGGCTCGAAGACGGCGGCGAGTTCCTCGATGACGGCGTCGGTCGCATCGCCGGCCTGGACCATGATGAGTGCGCGGCGCGGTCGTTCCAGCGCTGCGGCGAACTCGGCCATCGTCTCGGTGCGCACGAAGTCGCCGTCACCGCCGTGGTCGGCGATCAGGGCGTCGGTCTTGGCGATCGACCGGTTGTGCACCGCCACCGTGTATCCATTGCGGGCGAAGTTGCGGGCGATGTTGGACCCCATCACGGCGAGTCCGGTCACCCCGATTTGGGCATTGGCGGAAGGTGCAGTCATGGCTGTCAGCTTAACCACCGATGAGTCGGGACAACTCGACCAGCCACGGTATGGCCACGGCGAGGGTCGGCACGATCAGGAGCGCGGCGGCGGCGGCGTAGGCGGTGACCGCGACCCGTGCGGAGTTGGGGGCGGCCAGCCGCGTGATCCGGGCCAGGGTGGTGGAACCGCCGGCGGCGAGCGCCCCGACCGGTGCGCTGGAGTCGGAGACGGCGACGAGGGCGCGTGCCAGCGTCGTCGGGCTGGTCGACCGTACCGCCTGGTCGTCGGCGAGCGCTTCGGCGAGGAGTTCGACCGAGCCGAGTGCTGATTTGCTGCGGACGAAGTGGGGGAATGCGGTCTGCAGGGCGATGAACGCCTCGATCACCAGATCGTGGCGGGCGCGCAGGTGGGCGCGTTCGTGCGCGAGGACGGCACGCAGCTCATCGTCGGAGAGACAGGCGACGGCGCCGTCGGTGACGACGACGCGGCGCTGGCGCCCCGGAAGGCAATAGGCGAGAGGTTTGTCGACGGCCAGACGCCGGATGTAGCGGGCGCGCAACGGGTGCCCGTCGCCCACGACCGGGTCGTCGATGGTGGCGATCAAATCGACGAGGTCGCGGTGCGCGGCTCGTCGGGCGCGGGTGCGGACCCCGACGCGGATCGTCGTGACGGTCAGTCGGATGCCGACCAGCACGGTCGCGGCGAAGGCGCCGACCGACAGCAGCCACAGCGGCCAGCCCAGGCGCTCAATCTCGGCGGAGATACTCGTGGTGGGCGTGCCGTCGGGACCGGGGCGCAGCAGGTTCGCCGCGATGGCCAAGCCGGCGCTGAATGCAGACAGGATGGCGGCGATGGCGATCGCCTGCCACAGCGTCATCGCCGCGCGAGGGGCGCGCATCGGCCACTGCGCACGTGACAGCCACTCCGGGACGGGCCCGATGAGTAGCAGGCACAGCAGGCCGAACGCGACCGCGGTCACGTCGGTTCGTCGGATTTCGTCGAGATGCCGCGGCTGCGCTCGAGGTCGTCGAGGGCGGCGCGCAGCGCGGCGGCTTCGTCAGCGCCCACCTGTCCGACGAAGGAGACCAGGGCGGCCTCCCGCGAGCCGGGGGCGTCGGCGGAATCGAGGACGTCGACCATCAGACTCGCGACGAGGTCCTCGCGGTGGTGGGCCGCCTGGTACTTGTGGGCGCGGTCGTCGCGGATCTGGGACACCAGTCCCTTCTTTGCCAGGCGCTGGAGCACGGTCATCACCGTCGTGTAGGCGAGGTTGCGCGACTGATTCAGCGCCTCATGTACCTGCCGGACGGTTTGCGGGGTGCTCGAAGCCCAGAGCGCGTCCATGACCGCTCGTTCGAGATCTCCCAACCCGTTCACCTTTTTCATTCTACCGATGCGGGCGCGGTCGGATCGGATTGGTGTGGTGCGTGCGTCCATTGTGGCGGTCACTGCTGCTCCTGGGGGTAATCGATCGACTCTTACGGCGGGAGTTGACAACTAGGTAAGGCTAGCCTACATTACTAATTACGCGGATTGAGCGAGTGTCCTGAGGGCTGCAGAGACCCCCAATCCACGTCGCACGGCAGGCCCCACGTCGTAGGAGAACGTGGGGCCTGCCGCTGTTTTCGGGTCAGGTGCCGGGGGATAGCCTGGGGTTATGACCGAGAACACACCAGCACCCGACAGTCCGTCCGGCCTCGACGCCCACCTGGGAATGCGCTTCATCGAGGCCACCGGCGACGGCGTCGTCACCGAGATCGACATCACCGAGAAGCACCATCAGCCGTTCGGCATCGTCCACGGCGGCGTGTACTGCGCGATGGCGGAGAGCGTCGCGAGCATCTCCGGATTCCTCTGGCTGGAGCAGACCGGCATCGGCGGGACCGCCGTCGGTGTGAACAACAGCACAGATTTCCTCAAGTCGGTCTCCACCGGCACGATCGTCGCGCGCTCGGTTCCGATCCACCGCGGCAAGCGCCAGCAGCTGTGGCAGGTCGACATGAGCCTTCCCGACGGGACGCTGCTCGCCCAGGGCCGCGTTCGCCTCCAGAACATCTGAGGCCCTCAGTCCGAGCGCTGCGCCAAGTCGAGGTCTGCGCTAACTCGAGGTCTGGGCTAAGTCGAGGTCTGGTGACAGATAGCGACACCAAACCTCGAGTTAGTCGTCGCGAGTTATCCCTCGACACGCAGTTGTGCACAGGCGTGACACGCGGGCCTATCCATCGCCTCGACGGCTGCGCAGCATGGGGGCATGGCTGATCGATTTCACCTCGACGAGATCCTGTACGCACAGGACGGTGTGATCAGCCGGCGCCAGGCATTGGACTGCGGGCTCACCGTCGGCCAGGTCCGCACGCGGCTGCGTCGTGGTGAGTGGGTTTCTGTAGTCCGGGGTGTATCTGACGCACACCGGTCGGCCTTGGCCGCCGCGGGGTTGGGGGATCCCGGCAGCGGTCCGATCCACATCGCCGTCGACTGTCGGGCGCACATCCCGAACCTCGAGCGCGTGGTTCGGAATTCGATGCGATCGCGGTCCTCGCCGACGTGGTCCGCGAGCGACTGACCACGCCGCAACGGCTGCTCGCCGATCTGGACTCGCGCGATCGGTATCGGCGGCGTGCGTTGATCCGCGGCGTCCTGGCCGATGTGGCCGGCGGCGCGTGCTCGGTCCTCGAACACGCCTACCTGAGCGGCGTCGAACGCCCGCACCGTCTGCCACGACCCCGACGGCAGACGCCGACCGGTGTGGGTCGCCGCGGCCTGCGCGACATCGAGTACGAGGAGTGGGGGCTGATCATCGAACTCGACGGGCGATTCGGTCACGACGAAGCACGCTCCCGCGACGCCGATCTGGAGCGAGACCTCGACGCAGCCGTGTTCGCCGGAAAGGAATCGCTGCGCCTCGGCTGGGGCCAGGTCGTCGGCCGCCCCTGCCTCACCGCCGCGAAAGTCGCCGCCAAGCTGCGCCGACTCGGTTGGTCGGGACAGCTTGCCCGGTGTCCGAAGTGCCCTAAGTCGAGGTCTGGTGACACAGGGCGACACCAGACCTCGAGTTAGTGGCTCAGGCGCCCTGTTTGCGTTGCGCGCGGGCGAGCTTTTCCTGGATCTCCTCGGCTTCACGTCGTTCCAAGGCCGACAGTGCGCCCATCGCGGTGCGGGCGTAAACCTGCTGCTCGGTGACGGCGAGTTGGGTGCGGCCGCGCGTGGTGAAGGCGAAGAACCAGTTGATAAAGGTGTTCAGGCGGTTGCGGAAACCCACCAGGTAGACCAGGTGCAGCGCCAACCAGCCCAACCAGGCGAAGTAGCCCTCGGTCTCGAACTTCTTCTTGGTGAACGGAAGGGGCACCTGCATCACCGCGGCATACCGCGAGATGGTGGCCATCGAACCCTTGTCGAAGTACGAGAACGGTTTGCGCTGGTCGGGGGTCTGGCCCTTCAGGCCGGCCTTGATCGCGTCGGCGGCGTAGCGCCCGCCCTGGATCGCGCCCTGCGCGACGCCGGGCACCCCGTCGACGGCCATCATGTCGCCGACGACGAAGACGTTGGGGTTGTCCGGCACCGTGAGGTCCGGCCCGACCTTCACCCGGCCGGCACGGTCGAGCTCCACCCCGGTCTGCTCGGTGAGGATCGAGCCCAGCGCGCTGGCCTGCACTCCGGCCGACCACACCTTGCACTGGGCCTCGATCCGGCGGACCGTCCCGTCGGGGTCCTTCACCTCGAGGCCGTCGTAATCGAGGTTGGTCACCATGGCGTCGAGCTGGATCTCCACGCCCATCTTCTCCAGCCGCTTCTGCGCCTTGGCGCTCAGCTTCGGGCCGAAGGGCGCGAGCACCGCCGACGCCGCGTCGAGCAGGATGACCCGTGCCTTTGTCGGATCGATGTGGCGGAACGAGCCCTTGAGCGTCCGGTCGGCCATCTCCGCGATCTGCCCGGCCATCTCCACACCGGTGGGGCCGGCGCCGATGACGACGAAGGTGAGCAGCTTTTCCCGCTCGGCCGGGTCGTCGGACAGCTCGGCCTGCTCGAAGGCACCCAGGATGCGGCCGCGCAGCTCGAGGGCGTGGTCGATGGTCTTCATGCCGGGTGCGTACTCGGCGAAGTGATCGTTGCCGAAGTACGACTGGTCGGCGCCCGCGGCGATGATCAGGCTGTCATAGGGCGTCACCGTCACGCGGGTCAGCAGGCGCGAGGTCACGGTCTGGGCGTTGACGTCGATTTCGAAGACGTCGCCGAGCAGGACGCGGGTGTTCTTCTGGTCGCGCAGGATGATGCGCGTCGCGGGGGCGATCTCGCCCTCGGACACGATTCCCGTCGCGACCTGGTACAGCATCGGCTGGAACAGGTGGTGGGTGGTCCGGGCGATCAGCGTGATGTCGACATCGGCGCGCTTGAGGCGCTGCGCGGCGAACAGGCCGCCGAATCCGGAGCCGATGATGACGACGTGGTGCCGAGCGGGGCTGGTTGGGGTATCACTCGTGGTCACACGCCAACCTTATCGCCTCAGGCGCCGTGGAGTGCGTCGGGCAGGCGGTGACGTCCGCGACGCTTTTCTGATTCCGCGACGTGGTCGAGGTGGGCGCGCCACTGGTGGCGCAGGATCTCGAACTCCTCGTCGACCGAACCGCCGCGCGCGGAGGCGGGGCGCATCCCGATCTTCTCCAACACCCGGCGGGAGGCGATGTTCTCTTCCGCCGCACCGGCGAAGACGCGTTCGGCCGGTTGGGCGGTGAAGGCCGCCGCCACCATTGCGCGGGCGGCCTCGGTGGCCAACCCGCGCCCCCACATGCCGCGGGGGAGGCGATACGAAAGTTCCAGTTCGCGCCGCCGGCCACCGTGGCGGGGCCGCCGCAGCGCCACCCACCCGGCGAACTCCGCGGTGGGCTTGTGGATGAGCGTCCAGATCCCGGTGCCGTGCGCGGCGAACTCGGCCCTGGCACGGGGAATCGTCCAGTCGACGATCTGTGCCCGCGAGGTGGGCTCCCCGTCGCTCACGAAACGCATGACCAGGGGATCGGCGTCGAGCGCGACGAACAGCTCGGCGTCGTCGGGTAGCACCGGGCGCAACCACAGCCTCGGGGTATCGACGATCACGCCGCCGATTCTACCGGTGCCGCAGCCCTATTCGGGGTTGCCACTCCGGCGGCGAAATGCCGCCGGCGGACCTTGGTGTTCCTCGAGGATGGCGCGGACCGTGTCGGGGATCGGCGTCGGCTTGCCGTCGCGGTCCATGGTGACGACGGTCGTCTCGGCGATCGCGCACACCGTGCCTTTCGGGTCGACCAGTTCGTAGCCGAACTCGAACGAGGCGCGTCCGATCGCGCTGATCGAGCAGATGATCCGCACCGGTTCGACGGTGTAGTGCAGGATCGCCCGGTATTCGATCTCCTGGCGCGCGACGAGGAGGTGGATGCCCTTGCGGCCGTCACCGAACCACCGGTTGAACGCCTCCACGCGGGACTGCTCGAAGAGCCGCGCGATCTGGACGTTGTTGATGTGGGCCAGGGCATCCATGTCGCCCCAGCGCAGGTGGACCTCGAAGACGTCGGGAGAATCGCTCACCCGGGCCAGAGTAGCGAGGGCCGATTCGGGCGGTGTGCCAGCCCGCCAACGTCGGACCCGGCGATAGGATCGCCGAGATGCTCACAGTTCACCGTGCCGAGCGCGCAGACACCTTGGCCGAGGTGCTCGCCGCGACGATGGCCGTCCCGCTGGACGACCCGATGGCCGCCGAGGTCGTCGCCGTCGCCGCCAACGGGGTGCAGCGGTGGCTGGCGCAGCGACTCGCGCAGACCCTGGGCGCGGGGCCGGCCGGCGACGGGATCGCGGCGAACATCGAATTCGTGGCTGCGGCACAGCTTCTCGCCCGCGTTGTGGACCCCTACGCCGACGACTACGGCGTGGCAGCGTCACCGTGGGAGCCCGAGGCGCTGGTGTGGTCGGTGCTCGCCGGGCTCGACGAGATGGTCGGCGACCCGGCGTTGGCGATGCTCGCGCGGCATATCGACGCCGGCGACGACGGATGGCGGGGGCGCCGACTGGCGACCGCGACGACGATCGCGCGGCTGTTCTGGTCGTACGGCTGGCAGCGGCCGCGAATGATTGCGGCGTGGGCGCGCGGGGAGGACACCGACGGCGCCGTCGTCAGCGGCGAAGCGGGCGTGCTCGACCTGTCGCACACGTGGCAGCCGAAGCTGTGGCGGCAGGTGCGCGGGCACATCGGGACACCGCACGTCGCCGAGGTTCTCGACGACTTGGTGGCGTCGGTGCGGGCCGACCCGACGCGGATGGACCTGCCCGAGCGGGTTTCGCTGTTCGGCCCGACGCGAATCCCACAGATGCTGCGCGAACTCATGGACGCCCTGGCGAGTCACCGGGACGTCGCGCTGTACCTGCCGCATCCGAGTCCGGCGCTGTGGCGGGAGATAGCGGCGAAGCCGGTCGCGCCCGGCCCGGAACCGCGGGCGCTGCGCGTGCCCCCGCCGATCGTGAACCCGGCACTGGCCAGCCTCTCGCGCGATGTCCAGGAGCTGCAGGAATCGCTCGGCGCGACCATCGGCCGCGACGACTACCACCCGGGCAGCGCCCCCGCGACGACCCTGCTCGGCGCACTGCAATCCGCGCTCCGCGAGGACACCGCCGACCTCGTCGCCGGGTTGTCGGCGGACTCTTCGCTGGAATTCCACTCGTGCCACGGGCGCGAGCGCCAGGTGGAGGTGGTGCGGGAACGGTTGCTGCACCTCTTCGACGAGGACGAGACGCTCGAGCCGCGGGATGTGCTGATCATGTGCCCCGACATCGAGGAGTTTGCCCCCCTCATCACCGGGGCGTTCGGCCGGAGCGGTGCCGAGCGCACCGACTCCGACCACCCGGCCACCGCGCTGCGGGTGCGCCTGGCCGACCGGGGCCTGCTGGCGACCAACGACGTGCTCGGCGTCGTGGCGCGGGTGATCGCCCTGGGCGTCGGGCGCGTGACGGTCAGCGACCTGCTCGACCTCGCCGCCGCGGATCCGGTCCGCCGTCGTTTCGGTTTCACCGACGACGATCTGGACAACCTCGGCTCGTGGGCCCAACGGGCCAACATCCGATGGGGGATCGACGCACAGCAGCGCGCGAGGTACGGGTTGGCCGGCTTCCCGCAGGGCACGGCCGAGGCGGGACTCTCGCGGCTGCTGCTGTCGGTCGCTGCCGATGAGGCGGCCGGCCGGTGGCTGGGCACGGCACTCCCGCTGGGCGGTATCGATTCCAGTGACACCGCGGTCGTCGGGCGGTTCGCCGAGCTCACCGAACGTTTGGGCTCGCTGCTCGCACGATTCGACGCCGAGCGGCCCGCCACCGCGTGGGCCGACGTGCTCACCGACGTCGTCGACCAGCTCACCCTCTGCGACCGCGACTCGGAATGGCAACGCGCGCAGGCTGTTCGGCTGATCCGCGATTCGCTGTCCGACGGTCTGTCGCTCGGGCCGTCGGATGTGCGCGACCTCGTCGACGACCTCGTCGGAGCGGCACCGACCCGCGCCAATTTCTGCACCGGGGAGTTGACGGTCTGCTCGATGGTGCCGATGCGGTCGGTGCCGCACCGCGCGATCATCCTGCTCGGCATGGATGCCGAGGCGTTCCCGCGCACCCAGTCGGTCGACGGTGACGACATCCTCGCCGTCGAGCCCCTCGTCGGGGAACGGTCGCGCCGCGACGAGGACCGGCAGGCCTTCCTCGACGCGATCACCGCCGCCGGCGAGCATCTGATCGTCTGCTACACCGGCGCCGACCCGATCAACGGATCGGCGGTACCGCCGTCGGTCGTCGTCAGCGAACTCCTCGACATGGTCGGCACCATCGCGGGTGCCGAGGTTGCCTCGCAGGTCGTGCGGTCCCATCCGTTGCACGCCTTCGACGGCCAGAACTTCCGTGCGCCCCAACCGTTTTCATTCGACCGGTCGTTGCTCGCCGGGGCGCGCACATTGGACCGGATGACCACGGGCGGTCGGGTCGGGCGCCGGTGGCCGGTGATCGGCGAGGAGTCGTACCCGCCACCACCAACCGGTGACGTCGACCTCACCGATCTGATCGCCTTCATCGTGAACCCGGCCGACGGGTTCCTGCGGCAGCGCCTCGGGGTGATGGTGCCGCGGTTCGACGAGGCGCCGTCGGACCAGCTGTCGGTCGACCTCGACAGTCTGGAGAAGTGGGCGGTGGGTGATCGGCTGCTGGCGGCGTTGCTCGCCGGGGCGGAACCGGCGGATGCCCGAGCAGCCGAGTTGCGCCGCGGGACCTTGCCGCCGTTCGAGCTCGGGCAACGGGTGCTGGCCCCGATTGCTGCGAAGGCCGAAGCACTGGCCGACCGGGCGGCGGTGGAACGCCGCGGGTCGGCGCGCACCATCGACATCCGCGTCGAACTGCCCGGCGGGCGCCGGCTCTACGGGACGGTTGGCGACGTCTACGACGACGGGCCGGTCGCGGTCACCTACTCGGGGCTGCGCGGCAAGCAACGCCTGGCGGCGTGGATCTCGCTGTTGGCGTTGACCGCCGGGTCGGCGGAGAAGGTGGCGGGTGCCTGCGTGATCGGCGGGTACGGCAAGGGCACCGGGATCCGCCGCTACACACCGGTCGACGATGCGGCCGACGTGTTGGCCGCCCTCGTCGCGCTGCGCGACACCGGCCTGGCGCAGCCGTTCTCGCTGGATCTGGCCGCCGCCGAGTCGGCCGCGGAATCCTATGACCGGTCCGGCAACCCGGCGGAGGCGATCGACCGCGCCCGCGGGCGCTATACCTACGACAAGTACAACCACAACGAGTCCGCCTCGCTGCTGCTCACCGGTGACCCGGCGACTGCGCTGACCTTCGACCGGTGGGCCCGCCGGATTCCCGACGACCTGGGCATCGACACCCCGTGGGTCGCCGGCAGCGGGCTCCCGGGGTTCTTGCAGGCCTCACTGTTGTTGTTCGCCCCGCTGCGCCAACAGGAGGTGACGCGGTGAACCCGACGCCGTTCGACCTGTCCGATCCGCTGCCGTCAGGGACCCTGGTGCTCGAGGCCAGTGCGGGCACCGGCAAGACGTACGCAATCGCGGCGCTGGCGGTGCGGTTCATCGCCGAGGGCACCCCGGTCTCCCGGTTGCTGATGGCCACGTTCTCCAATGCCGCGTCGACCGAACTGCGCGACCGGACCCGCGCCCGGCTGCGTGACTGCGTCGATGCCCTTGCCGACCCCGCCTCGGCCGCGGACAGCCCGGAGCCGCTGATCGCACTGCTCGCCGACGGGGATCCGGGCGAGGTGCGGATGCGCCGGACGCGCCTGATGGCGGCCCTCTCGGATTTCGACGCGGCGACGATGGCGACCACCCACACGTTCTGCAACCGGATGTTGACGGTGCTCGGCTTCCTCGGCGAGCGCGACCAGCACCACACGCTGGTGGAGGACGTCGACGACATCGCCCGCGAAACCGGTCGCGACCTGTACCTGCAGAAGTTTGCCGGGGCCCCCGACGACGATTACGCCTTCGCCACCGGCGAGGAGATCGCTCGCGACGTCGTCCGCGACCCCGCGACTGTTCTCGCCCCGGGCGTGCACGACGCGCTGTCGGACGCCGGCACCACCTGGGTGCGGTTCGCCGGGGCGGTCCGCGACCGGGTGGGTGTGCGCAAGCGCTGGTCGCGGTTGCGGACCTACGACGACTTGCAGGGCCGGCTGCACGAGCTGATCGTCGACGACGAGTGGGGGCCGGCGGCGTGTCAGCGGATCCGCGACCGCTTCGAGGTGGTCCTCGTCGACGAGTTCCAGGACACCGATCCGCAGCAGTGGGAGATCCTGCGCCGCTGTTTCCACGGGCATCGCCCGATGGTGCTGGTGGGCGACCCGAAGCAGTCCATCTACGCCTTCCGGGGTGCGGAGGTGCTCAGCTACCTGGCTGCGGCCCAGGAGGCGCAGGAGCAGCGCAACCTCGTCGACAATTGGCGTTCGGACGGTCCGCTGGTCGATGCGCTCGGCGCCGTGCTGGTCGATGCCGAGCTCGGCGACCCGCGGATTGCGGTCCGACCGGTCACCGCCCGGCACAAGACGTCCCGGATCTTCGGCGCGCCGCCGCTGCGGCTGCGGTTCTTCAACCGCCGCGACTTCACCGTGCACAGCGCGGACGGCACGACCCCTAAGGTCCACGGGGTGCGCGAGCGGGTCATCGCCGACGTGGCCGCCGATATCGCCACCACGTTGGCGTCTGGGGCGACCATCCTCGTCGACGACGGCGACGGGCCGGTGCGGCGGCGGATCGAGCCCGGCGACATCGCGGTGTTGCTGCGCGCCAACGCCACCATCGAGCCGCTGCAGCGGGCGCTCGAGGCCTTCGGCGTGGCCACCGTCGTCGCCGGTGGACAGAGCGTCTTCGGCACCGAGGCCGCGCGGTTCTGGTGGTATGTGCTGTCGGCGATGGACAAGCCGTCGGATGCGCGTCGGGTGCGGTCGGCGGCGTTGACGCCGTTGCTGGGCGTCGAGCCGCTCGCGCTCGAGGCCGGCGGCGATGCCGGCGTGGGGGATCTGGCCGCCGCACTCGCCGGGTGGGCGCGGGTCTTCGAGAAGAGCGGGCCGACGGCGATGACCACCCGGCTCATGGCCGACCGCGGAACCGCCGAGCGCGTCCTCGCTCTGTCCGGCGGGGAGCGGCTGCTCACCGATCTGCTGCAGGTGGCCTCGCTGCTGGGTGAGCACGTGGCCGAAACCGGTTGCGGTATCAGCGGATTGGCGTTGTGGCTCGGCGAGTGCGTCGCCGACACCAAGGCGGCGTCGCGCCGCTCCAACCAGACGCGGAGGTTGCACCGCGATACCGCCGCGGTGCAGTTGATGACGGTGCACGCGAGCAAGGGACTGGAGTTCCCGATCGTCTACGTGCCGTTCGGGTGGGACGGTGCGCGCAAGTTCGACCCCAAGACGTTCACGTTCCACGACGACGCCGGGGTGCGCTACATCGACGTCGGCGGCGAGCGGGCGGCCGGCCATCGCGACCGAAAGATGCGGTCGGACGCCGAGTCGGCCGGCGAGGACCTGCGGCTGCTCTACGTCGCGCTGACCCGGGCCCGGTCGCAGGTCGTCGCATGGTGGGCGCCGAGCACGACCACCGCCACGGGTGCGATGCACCGGGTGTTGTTCACCGCGCTGGAGCGGTCCGCGGCGATGCGTTCGGGCCGTCGGTACCCGATCCCGGATCAGGTCGCGCTGCTCGACGACGCGCGAGAGGAGATGGAGCTGCGCGAGGTCGCCTCCTTCCACGAGGGGATCAGTGTCGAAGCCGCGGGCGACCATCGGCCGCCGCCGCGCTGGCAGCCCGCGGAGCCGGCGGAGGCCGACGGGGAGATGGCCGTGGCGGTCTTCGATCGCGAGGTCGACGCCGATTTCCGGCGCACGTCGTATTCGGCGATCGTGCGGGCCGCCCATGAGGCCGCCCACGCGGCCCGGACCGGCGCCGACGTCGGAGCCGAGACCGCGGGCGAGGGCGGTACGTCGACGGTCGGGAGCGAGCCCGACGATGCCGTCGTGCGGGTGGGCGAGTTGCTCGATGAGCCGCGCGACGCCGCCGACACCGGATCCGTGGGCGCCGCGACCACGACTGCCGATGGGTCCGGCGAGATGACGGGCATGCCGTCGTTGATGAACGGCCTGCCGTTCGGCGCACGGTTCGGCACCTTGGTGCACGAGGTGCTCGAGCATGTGGACACCCGGGCGGCCGACCGGCTCGCACATATCCGCCAACTGTGTGTCGACGGCGCGCGGCGGACCGCGTTCGACGTCGACATCGACGTGTTGGCCACCGCGCTCGACGGGGTGCTGACGACGCCGATCGGATTCGGTGATCTGTGGGATGTGAAGCCGTCGGATCGGTTGAGCGAGATGGACTTCGAACTGCCGCTCGCTGACGTCGACGGTGGTTTCAACCTGGCGTCGGTGGCGGAGCTGATGCGCCGCCACCTGCCCGACCACGATCCACTGCGGCCCTATGCCGACGAGGTGGCGGCAGTGTCCGACGAGCGGTTCCACGGATTCCTGACCGGCAGTATTGACTCGGTGTTGCGGGTTCGGGAGGCAGGCATGTCGCGGTTCGTCGTCGTCGACTACAAGACGAACCGAATCCAGCCCGGCGACCTCGTCGCCGAGGTCTTCTCCGCCGAGGCGATGGCACAGGAGATGATGACCGCCCACTATCCCCTGCAGGCCTTGCTGTATTCGGTGGCGCTGCACCGGTACCTGCGTTGGCGGCTGCCCGACTATTCGCCGGAGCGGAATCTCGGGCCGGTCCAGTACCACTTCGTGCGCGGCATGGTCGGGCCCGAAACCCCGTCGGGCTGTGGCGTTTTCACCTGGGACGTGCCGACCGCGCTCGTCGTCGAGCTGTCGGATCTGCTGGCGGGGGTGCGGCCGTGAGTGAGAGTCCGGGGACCCGGGCGTCCGAGGGTGATTCGATGTCGGCCGATATCGCGGTCGGCGCCACGGGCATCCTGCGCGCATTCAACGAGGCGGGCGTCATCGGCTCCGCCGACATCCAGGTGGCGCAGCGGCTCTCGGCGTTGTCCGACGAGACTGCTGCCGACGAGGTGCTGCTGGCAGCGGCGCTGGCGGTGCGGGCGGTGCGAACCGGGTCGATCTGTGTGGCGCTTGCGCGGGCGGCCGAGCTCGACCCCGACCCCGATCACCCGTTGCCGTGGCCGAGCGCCGATGCGATGGTCGAGGCACTGCGGGCGAGCACACTGGTCGTCGGCGGGCGGTTCGGTCCGCTGCGGCCCTTGGCGCTCGTCGACTCTGACGACGGTCCGCTGGTCTACCTGCGCAAATACTTCGAACAGGAGCAGGTCATCCGCGGCATCCTCGACGCACGCGCGTCGAGTCGACCGCCCGTCGACGTGGCACGTGCGCAGGCGGCGATCGACGAGGTCTTCACCGCGGCCGGCGACGACGATCCGGGTCCCGAATATGACCGGCAGCGGGCGGCGGCCGCCTTGGCGGTGACGTCGTGGACCACGGTGTTGGTCGGGGGACCGGGCACCGGCAAGACGCACACCGTGGCACGGATTCTGGGGGTTCTGGAGCGGGTACTCGGCGGCGACGTCCGCATCGGGATGTGCGCGCCGACCGGGCGGGCGGCGGCACAGTTGCAGGCGTCGATCAACGACTACGACGGGCTGGCGGCCACGCCGGTCGCGCACACCGTGCACGCACTGTTGGGGATCTGGCGCGACGGCACCGTCCGGCACGGGCCGAACAACCGGTTGCCCTACGACGTCGTGGTCGTCGACGAGACGTCCATGCTGTCGGTGACCGCGATGAGCCTCCTGCTGGCCGCCGTGCGCGACGACACCCGACTCATCCTCGTCGGCGACCCACACCAGCTGGTCTCGGTGGAGGCGGGCGCCGTGCTCACCGACCTGACCGATCGGTCGCTGCGGTCGACATCGCCGTTACCGGTGGGCTTCGCCGAGTTGGCCGGGTTGCCCGAGGCGGACTTCTCCGACGAGGAGACCGTGCAGCTCGGCGACGGGGTCATTACCCTGCGGTGGGGCTACCGCTTCGGCACGGTGATCGGCGACGTGGCCGAGGCGGTGAACCGCGGCGATGCCGACGAGGTGATGAGGCTCATCGACGCCGACGGTGGGGAGCACATCGAACTCGTCGATCCCGAGGACCTCGACGATGTCCACACCGACACCGTCGCGTGGCTCTCGGCCCTGCGGACCGCCGGCGAAGCGGGCGATGCACCGGCAGCGGTGAAGGCCTTGGGGCAGTACCGGGTGCTGTGCGCGCACCGCGACGGTCGGTACGGGGTCGGCTGGTGGTCGCGCACCATCGATAGGTGGCGCGAGTCCGGTCGTCGCACGGGTCCGTGGCCGGTGGGCGAGCCGCTGCTGGTGACCACCACCGACAAACGGGCCGGCATCTACAACGGTGACACCGGCGTCGTGGTCCGCGCCGATGGGGGAGTGCGCGTCGCCTTCGACAAGTACGGCGACATCGTGACGCTGCACCCGTCTCAGCTGGCCGACGCGATCCCGGCCGCCGCGATGACGATCCACCGCAGCCAGGGCAGCCAGTTCGACGTGGTGACCGTGGTCCTACCGCCCGCGGAGTCGGCGTTGCTGACCCGCGAACTGCTGTACACCGCCATCACCCGCGCCCGGAAGCGTGTCCGGATCGTGGGTACGGCCGACTGGTTGCGTGCCGCCGTCGACCGTCGCGTCGCCCGGGCCAGCGGTCTCCGCGGCGAGGTGAGCGAATGGACGTCGCCGGGATGAGAAGTGGCGAACTCAATGGCGGCATTCGATCCGTCGACGATTGGCCGTACGTCGGTGACATCCCCTATTGCCCGTGAGAGCTCGTCGTCACGGGTCAGCTCACCCGGCCCATGTCGTCGGCGATGGTGGCGCTGAGCTCGGTGAGGGCTTGGCGCGCTGCGCGGCTGACCTGGTCGAGGTCGACGATGGAGCCCTCGGCGAGGTGTTCGTCATAGGGCAGCTCGTGCACGGCACGGCATTTGGTGAGGAAGTGCTGTGCGAGCTGGTCGGGGTCGATCCGCGACGAGCCGGCGCGCGAGCTACTGATCACCAACACCGCGTTGGACACGAGGTGGCCATACCCGTGGGCCTGCAGCCAGTCGAGCGTGGCGTCGGCGCTGCGCGCCCCGTCGAGGGCGGGCGAGGTGACCAGGATGATCGAGTGCGCGAGGTCGAGGACGCCGCGCATCGCCGAGTGGCTCAAACCGGTTCCGCAGTCGGTGAGAATGATGTTGTAGTAGCGCCGCAGGATCGCCATCACCTGGCGGTACTCTTCCTCGCTGAAGGATTCGGCTGCTGCCGGATCGCGTTCAGAGGCGAGGACTTCCAGGCGATTCGGCGCCTGCGACGTGTGGGCGCGAACATCGGAGTATCGCTGAATCGTGGTGTCGGCGATGAGGTCGCGGACAGTCGAATTCGTCTGGAGCGGAACGCGCTGGGCAAGTGTGCCGAGGTCGGGATTGGCGTCGACGGCGATCACGCGGTCACCGCGCAGTGTGGCGAACGTCGCCCCCAGGCCAACGGTCGTCGTCGTTTTGCCGACCCCGCCCTTCAGGGAGAGAACGGCGATTCGGTAGTCACCGCGGATGGGTTGGTTCACGCGGGCCAGCAACTGCTCGTGGATGCTGACCTGGTTGGCATGGCCGCGGCGGCCGAACCCCGGCATGCCCCGCCAACGCTGGCGCAGACTCGGCCGGGTCATTGACGCGAGGTTGTCGATGGCCGGTGGGCGCTGAGCGTGCTGAGGGAATCCTGGCGGGGGACCGGGCGCGTACTGGGCCGGTCGAGTCGGGACCGGCGGGGGCATCGGGTTGGCCGGAGGCGGCGGTACCGCGGGATGGGTGGTCGCAGGTCGCTGGATGTTCGCAGTGGGTTGCGTCGGGTGAATCGCAGGCGGCGGGGTCGCCGGAGCCGGCGAAACCGACGGCGATGCCTGCCGGGTGACCGGCTGGTTCGCGGCCGTATCGTCATTCGGTTGGTCGTCGCCGACCGGCACCCAACTGGGTAGGGCGGGCGACGGCGATTCCGATGCCGCCTGCGCTTCGTCAGCCATGAATACTCCCCGGTGGGTTCACCTGCGGCGTCCAGGACGGGCCGCCAACGGGGTGAGGCTACCACTGGTCAGATAAGCCCCGCCCGGTCCAGTGCAGGTACGATGGCTGGCGTTGTACACGACCTAGTGGGGGCTACCGCTTTATGGCTGACGAATACTCCGACGACGTCTTTGTGGACCCACCGTGGCTGCAGTCGGGTGCCGGAGCGCCGGTGAGTGCTCCGCCACCACCGCCGGCCGTGCCGATGCTGGAGCTTGACGGAGCCGTCCTCGGGGAGAACTCCCACCTCGGTCCGTTGCCGGGCCAAGGCAAGGACGACACCGATCCGGAGCCGCCGAAGGACTCCGTTTCGGAATCCCCGGCGCCCGCCGTCGCGCCGTCGCAGGCTGCGGGCACCGAACCTGCTCCCGCAGCTCAAATTCAACCGCCTGCTCCGGCTCAGCCGGCTCCGGCTCAGCCGGCACCGACGCCGGTGGCACCGCCCGCGCCGATCCCGCCGCAGGGCGTGGCGCAGGCCGGGGGGCAGATCCCTCCACAGGCACCCGTCGGGCCCGGACCGATCCCGCAGGTGCCCATCCCGCCGGGTCCTCCGCAAGGCCCGATTCCGCAGCAGCCGATTCCGCAGCAGCCGATGCCGCCGGGGCCGTTCTATCAGGGGCCGATGCCTCAGCCGCAGCAGATGCCAGTCCAGGGCCAGATGCCGCCCCAGGGCTACTACGAGCAGATGCCGGGCCAGCCCCCGATGCCGCCGCAGGGTCAGCTGCCTGGCCAGCCCCCGATGCCCCTACAGGGCTACTACGACCAGATGCCGCCGCAGGGCTACTTCGGGCAGCAGCCCGGCCCGCTGGCGGCCCCGGTCCCGCCGCAGGTGGCCCATGCCATGCAACAGCAGGGCCCGCAGTCCCACCCGGGGCTGAGTGAGCCCCAACCGCGCAAGCTCGCCCAGCAGGGCTGGCGAAAGGCCGTCAACTCGGCGTCGGGCGGGTTGATCAAGCTTGGCGAGAGCAAGAGCCAACAGCAGCTCAATGCCCTGGTCGAACGAGTGCGGGCCCCGATCAGCGGACAGTTCAACCTTGCGGTGCTGTCGCTCAAGGGGGGAGTCGGCAAGACGACGACCACCGTCGGCATCGGCTCGGCATTCGCGTCGCTGCGCGGTGACCGCGTGATCGCCGTCGACGCCAATCCTGACTTGGGGACGCTGGCCAGCCGGGTGCCGCGGCAGACCAACTCGACGGTGCGCACCCTGTTGAACGCCGAGCGCACCGAGACCTACTCCGACGTGCGGATGCACACCTCGCAATCGGTGTCACGCCTGGAAGTCCTTGCCTCCGAGCGCGATCCGGTGATCTCCGAGTCGTTCAGCGAGGACGAGTACCGTCAGGCGATTGCCGTTCTCGAGCGGCACTACAACATCATCCTCACCGACTGCGGCACCGGACTGATGCATTCCGCGATGGGCGGGGTCTTGGACCTGGCCGATGCCCTGGTCATCATCAGTTCACCGGCGATCGACGGTGCGGAGAGCGCGACGGCGACGTTGGACTGGCTCAGCCTGCACGGCTACCAGCACCTCGTGCGCCAGGCCGTCGTGGTCATTTCGGCATCCAAACCGGGTGGCGCGCTCATCGATGTCGACATGTTGACCCAGCACTTCCTGGGCAAGGTGCGCGCGGTTCAGGTCATTCCCTACGACGAGCACCTCGCCGTCGGGAGTCACATCGACCTCGACTCGTTGCATCAGCGCACGCGCGTCGCGTTCTTGGAGCTCGCCGCCACGGTCGCCGACTCGTTCAACCAGCCCGCGGGCAACACGTGGGGCCAGATGCCGGCCCATGCGGTCCCGCAGGCCGGGTACGACGCGCCCCCGGCCGGCCCCGAGCAGGGCTGCCCGTGATCCGAGTGGGTCAGTCGCGGGGCTTGCGCCAGCCGCAGTAGGTGACCACCGGTTCATGCCGTGGCCGGATCCAGTTGTTGACACCGGGGATGGTGGCGCACTGGTCGACTTGGTCGCCGGGCAGGATCGAGATGACGCGGAAAGCGTAGCCGGCGCAGGCGGGCGAGGGGACCACCCACTTGGTGGCGTCGTCGTAGCAGTTCCCGACGTGCAGGTTGACTTTGAGGCAGTAGGACCGTGCCGAGGAGAGTTCGAAGTGGCCGACCTCTTTTCCGCAGGTCGCCGCGGTCTTCTCGATCCTCATGACCTGGTAGGTGGCGTTCGGCGAGTCGCACGGCGCCTTCCTCGGGGCGTCGGGCAGCCCGGAAACGCAGTCGCCGACGGCGAAGGCCGCGGTGGGCTCGCCGGATCCTCGGTTGGAAGCGAACAGGGCGACGATGCCGATCGCGGCGAGGAGCAGCACCGCACCCACGGCGAGTCCGACGATCAAGCCGGGGCGCTTACGCGACGGGACCGGAGTGTTCGGCGGGGGCGCTGACGGCGGCCTGGGTGGTTGGTACACGGTCAGTCAGCCTAACTTATGCTGGTCGGAGTACCCGGTCAGGTTTGAGCCGGCGTGGAACGACGTTTGGGGAGGCTGTGGAGGAAGACGCGCAGGAGGAGGCCGTGCAGGAGGAGACCGCGCAGACGGCATCGTCGAATTCGGAGTGGTCGTTGCCGACGGTGGGGCGTGCCGCGACGCGGTCGGGTTCGATCGTCGTTGAGACGACTGAGCAGGGTTTGCCGCGGGCGATCACCATCGAGGCGTCGGAGATGGATCAGCCGGCGTCGGCGTTGGCCCGGCGCATTCTTCGGCTGTGTCAACAGTCCGCCCTGCAGGCGGGTCTGCGCCGGCGTGAGCAATTGGTTGCGGCGGGCGTTGACTCGCAAACCCTCTCATATCTGGGTCTTCCCACAGCCGACGACGTGCTGGCGGCCGAGGATGAATCCGACGACGCGCCGCCCGAGACATGGATGCGACGCGCATGAGTGAACAGACCGGGCAGCAGCCCTGGCCGATGAAACCCGACGGCTTCCCGGCCCCGGCTCCGATTCCCGATTCGCCGCCGATGCCGCCGCCGCAGCCCATAACCTTCGACGATCTGCAGGCCACTGCCACCGCAGCGTTGGATCGCATCCAGACGGCCGCCGAGAGTGTGGGTGCGATCAGCGTCCGTGAGTCCTCCGAGGACGGCAATGTCACCGTCGACGTGAACGGCAAGGGCGAACTGGTCGGATTGTGGCTGGACGACGCGGCGATGACCCAATCCGGAAGCGAACTGGGTGCGCTGATCGTCGCCACCGCGTCGGCCGCGGTCGCCAAGGCATTTGCCACTGTGGGTGACGTCATCGCCGGACTCAATGACCAGAATGCCGGCGCGGACAGCGCCGGATCAGACTGAGGGCCGACACGCTCAATTGCTGGGTGCCGCGGCGCCGCTCTTTACGTGGTTCTTGAGGTCGCTCATCTCGTCGGTGAGGAGCGTGACCAACTCGCCGGGGGAGACGGGCTTGGCAGACCGCTTGCGGCGTCCGTACACGGCGTAGCGTCCGTCTCCGGTGATATCGGCGACGAGGATGCTGCTTCGCGAGAGAACCGTCGTCGTCTGTGGGTCGAGTTGTTCGAGGCGGAATTCGCCGAGTAGGTCGGCGGGTGCGTTCACGAGCGTGTGGCGGGCGCGGGCCTGGTCCTCGTCGTCGGTGCTCGTCAGGACCGAATCGGGTAGGCCGTCCTCGGAGTCGCCCGGCTTCAGGTCGGCGACGGGCGGAAGACGGCCGGGGCCGATGCGGGGAAGTGCCGCGACGACTTCGGTGATCCACGTGGCCAAGGTGGTAGCGGTGATGGTGATGATGCCACCGGTGGCGGCGTGCGGATCTGTGGGATCAGTGTTCTGCGACGCGATGACGGCATGGCCGTCGCGGAACCCTGAGGCGATCCGGACGCCGCGGTCGGGCGCCGTGGGAGGGGTAGCGATGACGGCGAGGCGGTGTGTCGGCCCCGCCAGCACCTGTAGTGCTGTCACCTGCGCCGGGGTGATCGTCCCGGCGAGCCGCGAGGCGGTGTTCTCGAGGAGGACGTCAGCGGCATGGTCATCGGAGTCGGCGAGTCGGGCCGACAGAGGTGCGGGCAGCTGGTCGAGTCCGGCGACGCCGAACAAGACGGCTGTTTCGATCGGCGTCAGGCTCCAGGTACTCATTCGTTGATGACCGGTGGTGCGGTGGTGGGGGCTTCGCCGATGATTTCCTCGGTGTTCTTCTCGGAGACGAGGTAGTCGGCGGCTTTGTGTTCTTTGCCGTCGGCGCTCTTGGAGGCTGCGCCGCGTCCGGCCATGGGGCCGCCGGCGCCGGGGGAGCCGGCGCGGGCGAGTTTCGCCGCGTTCGCTGCGTTGGCGGGATTGGCCCCGGCCAGCCCGGTGGGCCGCGCTGCCTTGGCAGCGTTGGCCGCTGCACCCAGCCCGCCGCCACCGCCGCCCCCGCCTTTGCCGCCGCCGACTTTGCCGCCGCCCAGGCCGGCGAGCTTGGTCTTGAGGTTCTTCTTCGAACCCGGATCCAGCGCTCCAGGGGCACCCGTCTTGTTGGCCCCGGCACCCAGGTCGGGGGTTTTCGGCGTGCCCGCTCCGGTCGACGGCGCCCCGGCGTTGGGGGTGTTGGTCTTGGCAGGTGCGTTGACCTTGAGGTTCGTTTTGGGCACGTTGACCCCGCCGGGGGATGGGGCGCCACCGCCGCCGGTGTTACCGGTGCCGCCGGTGCCCCCGGGGGACGTCGCCCCGGGGAGGTTGGCGGTACCGATCACCGGGGTGTGCAGCTTCACGTCCCCGACTTTGTGATTGTTGATCGCTTCTGCCGACGGGTTGTGGACGCCTTGAACGATCTCGTTCAGGCGGCGTTGCTCCTCTTGTGCTCGTTCGCGTTCGTCGAAGGGGCTGCTGCCGGTGAGGATGTCGCCGAGGATTTCGCCAGCGCTGTGACCTTGATCAGAGTTGGCCGCGATCTGACTCTGGGTGGTCGCGAAGTTCTGGGAGGTGGCGGTGAGATAGTTCGACATCTTGGTCGCGTTCTGGTGGATCGGTACGCCCGAGGTGGAGAACGTGTTTGTCGAGGTGAGCATCTGATTAGCCAGGTCGCCGGTCCACTGATTGGACATCACAGTGGTGATCGAGGACAGCAGATCCTTCGATGCTGTCTCGACCTTGGCACCCGCGTTCGACCAGTCGTCGGCGCCTTGGCTGATCTCGTCGGGTACCATCGACGACCCGCCACCCTTGATGTATTTGGTGTCGAGACCGCCAGGTTCGGGCGGGACGTGGCCGCCGCGACCCTCGTTCTCCGAGTTGCTGGTGTTGGGTGTGGTCCCACCCAGCATTGCCTTCACCGATTGGGGTGTTGGACCTCCCCCGATGAACGCCCTCCCGAGCGCACCGATGAAATCCGAGAACGGATTACCCACTAGAATGCTCCATTATTCGTTAGCTGCAGTGTTTACCGCTAAACTACTTAATTCCGGCTTGCTTTATCATCGTGGCGATTTCGGATTCCTCCGCGGTAATGATTCTTCCGGCATATTGGAAGGCTAGCTGCATGTCTCTCGCTATTGAGATGCATTGTTGCAGCTGGTCCACCCATTTTTCCGCTTGTTCAGAATAGAATCCTCGGGCCGATATTGCAGATCCGAAGCTCCCGAAACCCTTGATTGACTTGATTTCATTGGCGTTCGTTGATATGAGGGTGATATCGTCGATGTATGTCTGGCACGCATCCGAAGCAGCTTTCGCGGCGTATTTTTCGAAGGTGATATCTCCGCGAGCTGCGCGTGCCTTGAGTTTCAGCCAGTCGTTATTCAGTTGTCCCAGTGTCACGGTATTTGACATCGGTACTCCGATCTACTATTTCGTTAGTGGTGCCGTAGGAATGAACGGCTGGAATAGGCGCGCGCCTCGTGTTGCGTTGTTGCAGGCCTGTTCCTGAGTCAAGTGATAGCCAAGGTCGTCGCGTGCGGTGTAGTTGGCAGTACCGAACACTGTGCCGACGGAAATCATGCACTCGTGGAGGCCACGGCCTGGACCCCAGCCCTGAACTCGGAAGTAGCTGGCGGGTTGGCCATTGAGGTCGATGTGTCGCTTGTCGACTCGGTCGGGGTTGTCGAGGTGTTCTTGGTATGTGTGGACAAGGAAACTCACGGAGAACTTCCACGTATTAGTCGCATTGTATCTAACACCTGGTGGTTGGGGTGAACGGTAGAAGCAGCTGGCCATGACGGCGTAGGGTCGGTGGCGGTCGCCGCCGGTGCGTCGGGTGGTGGGGTCGAGGCCGGCTTGGCGGACAACACTGTCGGGGACGCCGACACACGGGTCGGGGAGGTGGCCTGTCCAGCCTGATTGGGAGCCGCGAATCCCGGACAGGGTGGGGGTGGGGTCGGCCTTGGTGGTCGACACTTTTCCGCTGATGAGGGCGACGGCGGCAATGAGGACGGCGACTAACGCGAGGGTGGCGAGGGTGAGGCCGATGGCCAGTCCGGTGCGTTTCTTGCGCGGTCGGGGCGGAAAAGGTGGCGGTGTTTGGGCTGGTCCAGCGGGGTAGCCATATGGTGGTGGGCCGGTTGGTGGCAGGGGGCCGTTGGGTGGTTGGTAGCCCGGTGGTGGCATGCTCACGGTCGGATCGTTTCCCCTCGTCAACGCCGTCGCGCGGCGAACGCCTCAACGCTACCGCACGCCCCGGCCGGGTTCACCACGACCATGCCCATCCGCCAGCTCCTACTTTGCGAGCGCAGCGGTCGGGATGAAGGGTTGGAATAATCGGGCATTGCGCAAGGTGGTCTCACAGGTCTGCTCTTGAGTGAGGCGATACCTGGTGTTGTCGTTGACGGAGTAGCTGGCGGTGCCGAAGACCGTGCCGACGGCGATGGAGCAGCGGTGTAATCCAGAGGTCGGCTCCCAGCCTTCGACGCGGTAGAAGCTGGCGGGTTGGCCGTTAAGGTCGATGTGTCGCTTGTCGACTCGGTCCCGATTGTCGAGGTGTTCTTGATACGTGTACACGAAAAAGCTCACCACGAATGTCACGGTATCGGATGCGGTGGAAATGGGGCCGGGCGGTTGGGGGGAGCGGTAGAAGCAGGTGGTCATGACGGCGTCGGGTCGGTGGCGGTCGTAGCCGGTGCGTCGGGTGGTGGGGTCGAGTCCGGCTTGGCGGACGACACTGTCGGGGACGCCGACACACGGGTCGGGGAGGTGGCCCATCCAGCCCGTCTTCTCACTGTTTGCACCGGGCGGTAGCACGAGGGTGGGCGTGGGGTCGGCCTTGGTCATCGACACTCTTCCGCTGATGAGGGCGACGGCGGCGATGAGGATGGCGACTAGGATCAGGGCGGCGAGGGTGAGGCCGATGGCGAGTCCGGTGCGCTTTTTGCGTGGCCGCGACGGAAGCGGTGGGGGCGGTGTTTGTGCTGGTCCAGCGGGGTATCCATATGGTGGTGGGCCGGTTGGGGACAGGGGGCCGTTAGGTGGTGGGTAGCCCGGTGGTGGCATGCTCACGGTCGGATCGTCTCCCTCGTCAACGGTCTAAGTGATGGGTCCGCCCGATCTCTCCGGTCACTCGCTGCCGGACCGCTCATCGTGAATTCCTCCCCGGACGGCGGAGGATCAGTGCCGGATCGTCGAGAAGCATTTCCAGGGATTCCATACTCGACCATCCGTTGACCATCACTGCGCCGGTGGCGTCGACGCGGATTTCGAGCCGGTCCCCGATGGCGCGGAGTTTTTGCTCGAGGTGACGGTAGCGGTCGGTGAGGAACTCGAATCGCTGGTTCGTCGATCCGACCCACGGACGACGATGATCGGGTCTCTCGCGCTCATAGCGGCCGGTGACCAGCAGGTCAGTGGCGGCGAGAAGCTCGGCGGATCCGGTTGGCGCGCCCGCGCCGGTCAGCTCGGGCAGGTCGTACCCGGTGAAGGTCATGACGGACAGGCCGCGTGCACGCACCGCGTCGGCGAGGGCGGCCAAGGCAACGGCCTGTTCGAAGGGTTCCCCGCCGAGGAGGGTAATGCCGTCGACGTCGGCGGCGGACACGTCGTCGACGAGATCCGCGACGCGCCTATCCGTTCCGCCTTTCGTTCCCCACAGGTGCGGGTTGAAACACCCGGGGCATTGGAGGCTGCAACCCTGGACCCACAGGGCGAAACGGGTGCCCGGGCCTTCGGCGACCGTCGACGACACGGTCGCACCAACACGGACGGTGAAATCCGCAGACGACTCAGTAGTCAATGCGCCGTCCGCGTCCTGTTGTCGGCGGCGGGGGAGTCGCGGGGGGAGCTGGCGGTGCCGGCTGGATTGGCGGTGTGTTTGTCGGCGGAGGATCGTCGTAGGACATCCACCGCAGGTTCGCAATGAGGTGCGGCATCAGCCGCGTACGCGCGACGAGATCGTCGAAGGACCGGTACCGGCCCGACGCCTCCCGCTCGGCGACGACGACGTCGGCCGTGGACGCGGCGATCCGGGCTGAGGCCGCGAGATGGGGGCCGGTGCAGGTGTTGATGTCGACCGGAGCCTGGGTGACGGGTGGCCCGGCCCAATATTGTGATGCATCCGCCGGGCCCAGCAAGGGGCGGGGAAGGTGCGCGCTGGCTGGCAGATTCGGAGGGTAGCCATTCGCCGGCGCGGGCGGGTACGCATTCGCATTCGCATTCGCGTTCGCGGGGGCCGGTGTCGGCGGGGGCGCGGCATTCGCCTCGAGGACGGCATCCTCGTACCAGGGGATGGTCGATGCGCGCCAACGCAGATAGGTCTGGTTGAGGACGAAGCCGAGCGTGATCGCGACAAACCAGAGGAAGAACGTCAACAGCACGGCTGTCATTCCCGACAATTGCTGGGCGACCGAGTCAGCGTTGTACCTGGGGTCGTCTCTTGCGGGCGCAAACGCCAGCAGTGCGAATGCCAAGATCTGGCCGAGGGCGAGGCCTAGCGTGCAGCCCCATGCAAACCGGTTGGTGCGCATCCGGATAGCGACGTAGAGGAACCCTGCCCAGGGCAGGAGAAAGCACCCGAGGATTGGCAAGACCAGCCACCAACTGTGCCGCAATCGCCAGCGACTGTCGGCGAGGAGTGCCGCCGCCCTAGGACTGAGTGGGGAGTTCGTCATCGTTCTCGGTGTGAATCTCGGTCTCGGTCGTCGCCGTCGTCGTCGCGGCATGGTATTCGTCGGTGAACTCACTGCTGACCGCGGTGGCCTCCAAGATCTGCTCCAACACCGGGATGGCGTCGAGGCAGTCGGCGCCGAAGAAGCCGAGGGTCTTGGCGGTCACCGTGCCGTCGGGTGCGATCTGGATTCGGAGGCGGCGTTTCACGCGGTCACCTCGTCGACGTCGAGGATCAGGGTCACGGTGCTGTCATCCTCCAACTTCTCCGACATCACACTCATCCCGGCTTGTGGTGCACGCGCCTTGAGACGTTCGACGACGGTCTGCTGGACGCGCCGTCCGTAGGCCTGGTCGAGGGCCTGGACGATCCCGACGGCCTTCTGCTGGTCGACGTCCCCTGTGAACACCGCCTGCCAGATGCCCTGGGCGTCGCGGTGCAAGGCTCCGCCGACGCCGCGCCAGCGCACCTGGATGGCGTTGGCCTCGCGGTGCTCGACGATGGCACCGGTGTCTTGTAATGCGGCGACCAGCAGATTCTCGTCGCGCATCCGGGTTTGGACCTCGCAGACCGTCGCGTTGTTCGGCCCCCGACGGGACCGGATGGCTGCTGTGCGCTGACCGCGGCGATGGCCGCGGGCAGTAGGACGATGGCGATACTCATATCACTCTTTTCCGTCGCTGGTTCAGAACTCGATGATGCGACCGCCCCGGGTGCGCGTTGAGTCGGTGTTATCGGGGGAGTGGTCATCTCCGGATGGAGCGGTCTCGGCGAGGGGCTGGGTGGCCGCATAGCCGGTGCGGTCCTGCTCGGATGTGGCGGCGACGGCTCGTGTGGCGGCCCAGGCGCGGACCGCCTCGATCTGCTCGGCCTGGGTGACGGCGAGTGGGATCATCGATTCGATGGCCCGACGCAGATCGGCTTCGGTCAGGGTGCGACGATCGGCAAAGGCGTCGAAGAGTCCGGCGATGACGGCCTGCTCGATCTCGGCGCCGGTGTATCCCTCCGACGCGGCGACCAGCCCGGCCACCAGCTCGTCGGAAATCGCCAACCCGGCCGCCTTCGAATTCGCGAGCCCGCGATCCAGATGGACCCGCCAAATGTCGGCGCGCTCGGGTGCCGTCGGCAGATCGACGAAGAAGATCTCGTCGAAACGGCCTTTGCGTAGCAGCTCTGGGGGCAACTGTTCAACGCGGTTGGCGGTGGCCACGACGAAGACCGGGGCCTGCTTTTCCTGCATCCAGGTGAGGAACGACCCGAAAACGCGGCTGGAGGTGCCGGAGTCGCCGCTGCTGTTGGTGGGGGCGAAGCCCTTCTCGATCTCGTCGACCCACAACACACACGGTGCGGTGGCCTCGGCGGCCTGGATCGCTGAGCGCATGTTCTGTTCCGACGACCCGACGAGGCCGGCGAACACCTTGCCGATGTCCATGCGAAGCAGTGGCAGCTCCCACGCCGCGGCGATGGCCTTGGCGGTCAACGACTTTCCACAACCCGGCACGCCGGTCATCAGCAGTCCCCGCGGCGCGGGCAGGCCGTAGTCGGTGGCCTCGCCGAGCCACGACCCGTTGCGCTTGGCGAGCCATCGCTTCAGATTCTGCAGACCACCGACATCGTCGAGGTCAATCTTCGAGTCGACGAACTCGAGGAGACCCGACTTGCGCACGGTTTGGCGCTTCTCGTCGAGCACGATGCGGACATCGTCGACGTTGAGGATCCCGTCGTCGGCCATGGCCCGGGCGAAGGCGTTGTTCGCCTCGTTGGCGGTAAGGCCCAGGGCTGCTTTGACCAGGCGCTCGTAACCGTCCTCATCGAGGTCGATCCGGATGTTGCCGCCGGCATTGGCCGCGACCATCTCGTCGAGCGCGGCGCGGAGCTCGGGCTCGTCGGGAAGCGGGAAGTCCAGGACGACGACGTCCTTCTCCAGATCAGGGGGCACGGTGAAGTGTGGCGAGATCAGGATGAGCGACCTTGCGTTTATGCCCTGGCTGAATGACGACGCGAGGTCGCGCAGGGCGCGGATCAGCGACGGTTCGGCGGGGCGGCGGCGGTCGCCGAGGAACTGGTGGAGGTCGTGCATGACGAACACGCCCGGATCCTGCTGGTGCAGGACCCAGTCGAGTGCGGACGCGGGGTCGGCGGTGTTCGAGGCGGAGTCGCCATCCGGACCGACGAAGCCGCGCGTGGCGGTCCAGATGTGCAGCGGTCGCGGGGTGCGGATCAGTTCCGGATCAGACAGGATGGTGCGCACCGAATCCAGAACGCGGTGCTCTTCGAAAGTCTCGACGGCGATGATCGGGAACCGGGCGCGCAGCATCATCGTCACATCGGTGCGGAACCGCTCTGCGCGACTGGTCATCGGGTCGTCACCCTTCGTTCTCGAGACGCGAAGGCGCCGATCGGCGCGCGCTGGTCTCGTGGGTGCGGCATGGAAGGAGTCTATGTGAGGGGTTCGATGAGGTGGTGATGTGCCCTGGTGCCGAATTCAGTTGGCGGGTGGCCGCTGCTTCTTCCCGAGCTGAACGGAGGACGGAATCGTGCCGGCTATGACAAACAGCAACAGCCAAATGGGGCCTCCGCCGTAGATCGACCACGAACTGGAGGCAACCTTGCCGGTAGCGATGAGGATGATCAAGGCGAGCCCGGCGAGGACGGCGGCACTACGCGCGGGAAGGGTTGCTTTGCCCAGGCGAGAACAATGACGGCGAGATAGGTTGCCGCCATCGCTCGGCCGATGTAGACGTACGCACGTTCCTCGCTCTGCCCTTGGGCCCAGATGGAAGTAGAAAGGGCGAGGGTAAACAGGAGGCCGAGGGCGGCATACGCGATCGTTCTTCCGCGCCCCTCTTGCGCTTCCTCGGGACTATTCGGGGAATGGCTCACCTGCGACATGCTTGGTTCGCGGCGGAGTCTATTGATATCAAGGGTTACTCAGCGGCGACGGCGGACAGCGCCAGTGAAAGTAAAGATAACCATGGGCAACAGCATCACATTGAACGCCAATGCCTGACCAAGGTCGACGTGGGTTACCGTCGTGGCTAGTAGTGGAACCCCGAGCGCAACGACAACCATCGCCAAGCATAGCGCCTGTATGGCCGTGTTTGGGATCGGTCGGCTCGCCATCGTAACGATTGCGACAGTCATAAAGAGCAAGGCGACCAGCGCTGATGCCAGTACGACGGGCCATGCCTCGAACCCGCTGACCAAGGCTAGGACTGCCGCTCCACCCCCGGCTAAGAGGCAACCGGGGATAGCGGCGATGAGGACTTGTACTCTCGCAAGCCGATCGAAGTGGTCATGGTGCACCAATGTGACTTCCTCCTGGGTTGGAGCAGTAGTGTGTGTTGCCCTGACTTGGCTCATCTTCGCGGAATCGCCGGTTCGCGTGGCTGTGACCTGTAGTGATGGTGTCGCAGGGGACACTAACCTCGATCTTTCGTGAGGTGCCGCTCCCGGCCTGATCGGTTCGGATTGATTGCGGCAGAACAGATTATGTCCTGTGGATATGACAGGGCGACCGTTGTCGCTGGTGGCGGCCGGGTTTCACGTCACCGGCGGTGGTCTTTCGGGGTTGGTTGGTCGGGTCGGGTCCGGCAGGTCAGCGGCTGGTGCGGTAGCCCTCGAGGCGGTGCAGGCCTGCAATCAGCAGTGCTGTCCATCGGTGGTGCTGGTCGTAACGCAACCGGCGGGTGCGGGCGTGGCGGGCCAGGCGGGCGGCGGTCGCCCACAGGCGTAGGCGGAGGCGTTTGATTTCCCAGGTGCGCGCATCGGTGCCGGTCAGCGCGAGCATCTGGGTCCAGGCGGTCAGGTCGGTGGCCAACTCAGTGATGGCGAGCCAGATCTGGTTCTTGGTGAAGTCGTGGTACGGCAGGTTCGTCATGCCGGTCGCTTTCGCGGCCCGGATGCGGTCTTCGCACCGGGCCCGCAGCCGGTGCCGTACTTCGAGGTCGGCGAGTTGCCCGCGGCTGCTGTTGGTGACAAAGCAGGTCAGGCGCCATCCGTTGGTGTCGGTGAACCGCAACTGGGCGCCGGGGTGGGGGCGTTCGCGGCGCACGATCACCCGCATACCCGGCGGATAGCCGGTCAAAGACAGGACCCCGGTCAGTTCGGCGACCTGGGCCCCGTCACGGGGCTGGCCGTCGGCGTTGTAGGCCTGGGTCCACACCGATGCGGGCAGCACTTCGACCGCGGCGGCCATGGCCGGGGTCATACCAATCCCACACGAATACGACAGGCCCCGTTTGTGCAGGTAATTCAGGAATCCTTTGGTGCCGCCAGCACTATCGGTGCGGATGAGGATCTTGCGGCCGGCCCGCCAACACAGACCCGGGATCTGGGCCAGGGCCCGGTGAAGGACGGTGATGTGGTCGGCGGCGGTGTTCGCCCCAGCATTCCCGGCCCGCAACAATCCTGCGGCGGCTTCCCCTGTTCCACCGGGGCCGTGGTCGATGAACGCCAGCAGCGGGTGGAACCCGAACCCCCGCTTATAGGTCGGGGCCGCGTCCTGTTTCTCCGAGTGCGCGGTCACCAGGGTCGCATCCAGATCGATGACCAACGGGTGGTGTTCATCGATCCGATGGTTCGGGGCATGCTCACCGGCCAACTCCCACACCGTCTTTCGTGCCACAGCCCGCGCGCCGGCGATCGCGGCCAGCGCCGCGACCGGTTCGTCGGCCAGGGTCGCGATCAGGCGAGAGACGGTCGGATCCGAGGCCACCGGCCCGAACACCGTCTCGCGGCCACGCAGCACCGCCAGATCAGCGGCGCAGTCGGCGCCGCCGACCATCGCCACAGCCAGATCCAAGACGATCTTGCCCGGATCATGGGTCGCATAGTCCTTGCGCCACGGCGTCAGCGCATCACTCAACAGCCTCGGAAGGCCTGCGACCTCGGCTGTGCGGGTCACCAACGCCAAACCCGCATGCGACACGATCCCCGCACCGTCACCGGTGACCGTCGACTGCGGATAGAACAGGGTAGAGTTACTCACCAGAAAGGTGCTCCTTCGTCCTCGCTTGGTCGTGCTGTCGCAAGAACGATTATTCCAGGTCAGAGCACCTTTCTTTATGTCCTGGGCCGCGTGTTCGTCAATTCGCTATGAAATAGCGAGGCTAATCGACGGGTTCTAGGCTGGGCGGGTGGCCTTCGTTCGGACTGTGAAGACTGCCTCGGGAGCGCTGAGCGGCTCGCGGCCGGGCAGATCCACCTGGATCTGGGGCTGGCCGCGGAGGCTTCGGGCGGGCCGATACCAATCGAGTCCACTAGCGATGCGTCGGGATGTGGGGGTACATGGCGGCGGCCAGGCGCGTCGCGTGTCCGCAGAGTTCCTCGTCGGGACGCGCGTCGTCGGAGTCGACGCGGAAGGTGACGGTGCCGAACGCTGTGCCCACGAGGACCGAGCATTCTTTCCCGATATGACCGGACAGGCGTGGGCCGGGCTTGTATTGGACGGCGGGTTGGCCGAAGACAGTCGCATCGGTGGTGACGTACTTTCCGCGTCGGGCATTCGCCGCCTCGTGGTGGAAACTGTTGGTGGCGTATGTGGTGGTGGCCTCAACGGAGGGCGTAACCGTGAGTTGGCAGGCGCGACGGGCACCGGAGTATTCGGTGGCTGCGGTGGGGGACAGTTCGAGAACGCGGATCTTGGTGCCCAAGCCGGACCTCTTCAGTGCCGCGCGTGGAAAGGCGCACGGGTCGGGTAGGTGGTCGTTCCACGGCGATTCTGGACCTTCGACGGTGGCGGTGGCCACGGTCGAGGTGGGGGTGGCGGGGAAGTTGCTTCGGTCACCAGCGGTTCCGGCTGCGACGAAGGCAACCCCGAGGATCACGGCAACGGCGACGATTGCGAATACCCGGAACTCGGTGGCGTAGCGGCGCCGTGACGGGATGCCGACCGCGGCACAGGAGAGACCGAGCAGGATGAGGATGATGAACCCCGTGGCCTTCATCGGTGGCGACAGATTCGACGTTTCGTCGCCAAAACCGGCGGCGAACGCGCCCAGCGAGTTGACGACCACGATGCTGCCCGCCAGCCCGGCCACGGTCCGTGTCCGCGCCCTTTGCTGCCGCATGACCGCCGAGAGCATCACGGCCAAAAAGAGCAGCAGCGATATGAGTGACGGTGCAACGTAGGGCCAGGGCGTCTCGAAATCCAGGTCGCTCCCGCTCGCATCGCGAGCGGCGCGCCAGAGCGCGACCACAGACACTAGCGCCGACGCGAGGACCCCCGCTCCGCCGACAACGACAATCGGCACGCGAAGCCCCGGCGAGCCATTACGCTGCTCAAGCTGTAACTTGTTGATGTAACTGTTCGACGACATAGGCGCGTTCATATTGGTCCTGGCATTTCTGGTATGGGTGGCGTTATGTAGAGGTGCGAAGGGTCGTTAGAACGAGACCACAGACACCACCAAGGAGTCCCGTTCCAGCAACAACGAACAACCCGTACGCGAAGCCGCGTACCGATGGCAAACGGGCATGGCCTTTGGCGACACGCGAGGAGGCAAGGCCCGAGGGTATGGTAGACATACTGAGCGATTCCATATTGGGGGAGGAATAGCGGTCAGCTAGACACCTCAGTAGACCGACCACCTGTTGGTTCCATCGGTTACGGTTGCGTCCGAGTACCCCCTTGTCGTTGCAGGTGGCCACTGGCCACCGGGATAGTCGGATTCATCCTGGAACTCGCTGCGCAATGACCTCGTATCGCCCTTCTTTGTGAGCAGGAAGGTCTGGAGTGCAACTACTGCGGTCATCATTATCGTCATACACTTCATGGCTGTGAGGCAACCTGCCGCGGCGGCCGGGATTGCTCCAACACCCGAGCATGCAGCCGCGACTTCCGCAGTAACCTCCACGACAAGCTGGGCTGCCGCTACGAGGACAGCCGAATAGAATACCGCGCCGGCAGCGCCAGTACTCTGTGCCCCATCCTGAATATTCCGGGCAACCGATCCGATCCCTTTTGTAGCGTTGTTTTGGTCACTGCGCACACGGTCATATTTCACCCAAGCCATGCCCTCCCAATGGCTTGCGAGTGTGATTTCCGGATCTTTCATGCCGCCGGCAGTCTTTCCGGCCTTCTTGCTTATGGCAGACCAATCGTCGGGCACCTTTAGCAGGAAAAATGGCGCCTGGACCCACTTGAGGTGCTCAGCAATCCACTTGGCGACCCGAGAGACCGCTTCCATGAACCTCTCGGCTGCCGATATTACTGCTTGCGATATTCGTAGAATTACTCTAATGAGGAATCGGTTGGCGACTTCTTCAAATGTACGTCGAATATCTTCTATCTGCTCAATAAGTTGTTCGAGCCGCCGACGGAGGTCGTTGATTATCTGTTCGAGCTGTGCGAGCACAAATATCAGTGTCCTTATCGGTTGCTAGGTGACGGGAAGGTAATTATTTCTCACCAAAGATTTTTTAGTCTATGGACGCCATTGCGTTCTTCTGCTTCGTAGGTATTAGCCGCGTCTTGGAGTGTTTCGCCGATTGCGGTCATCTCTTTTGCGGCTTGTCTGGATAGCGTAGTTACGGAGTCAATCGCCTCGTTGTATGCCTTTAGGAAGTCGGAAAACAACCACCCGCCTCCTCCGGACCACTTCAGTCCCGTCGCATCATGTGAAAGCGATGTCATCATTGCGCTCTTGTCGTGCCAAAGTGGTCCAGCCGCCTTGAGTTCAGCAATTGCTACCCACAGCTCATCGGGTGGTGGCATTGTCTTATTGGGCCTTTCCAGTGTCGTTTGTGAGGTCGCCAAGGACGCCGAAGAGTCTTCCAAGGAGATTGTCTGCTTCACCGCGATTCTGGCGAATTTTGCTCTTCAATGACGCGACCACTGGTCGCGCTTCCTCGAATGTTCGCTCGAGTTCGCTTGTCAGTTCGTTGGCGGATCTCTGGGCGGCCCAGTCTGGATCGATACTCAAATCCAACATGCCAATCGGGCCGACCGTGATCGATATCGTATTCTCACGATTGGTCACCGAGCGGGAAAGCTCCTCCGCGTCGGCATTCTCGGCAAAGGCGAGCACTTCTTCGAGCGTCTGGCTCAGGCTCGCTCCGGGGACCGCGTCGGGGACTTCCAGTTCCACTCGTGGCTGCTGAACCCCCGGGCCGGCGACTTCGAGCGCCTCGGAGGCGCGTTTCCAGGCCTCGGCCGCGGCGGCGGTCATCGCGTCGGTGATTGCACTGTCAAGGACTACTTGTTTCTTGAGCCAATCGCTGAGGATGGTTATCTCGCTGGGCAAATCGTCAGAGCCGAGTCGTACGGTGACACAGCCGCTCTCGTCAGAGCCAATCCGAGGAATCTGTGGATTTCGGGACCATTGGTCAAGGGTCGTCAGACCTTGAATTGTGCTGGCTACCTCGTCCTGGGCTTCCTGGAGCTCCCGTAGTAGATCTTCGAACTCGTCCAAGTGCTCCCCCTAGTTGTGGTGTCCCGCCGGATTCGCACGCTGGGATAGCGGAGTCGGCTTGTCGGTTGGCGGTAGCTTACATGTCGCCTACCGTCGCGCAACGAGCGATTGCGACATCCGAATGACCGGGTCCCGAACCGTGGAGTGCTCAGTGGGTTGGAGACTGGCTCGCTTGTGGTGATCGGTCAGTGGCGCGGCACGTTTCGGTGCGTCGATTCGCCTCGGCGAGTCCCGTGCACCGGACGGGCGACCCGCAGGGTAGGGTCTACCCATTGAATCGGAGCCAGGGTCATCCAGGTGACCGTGGAGTGTTGACAGCGGGGATGTGGCCGGACAAGATCTTCGGCGCGGGTTGGGGGCCAAGCGGCTCGCTCGACCCAGGCCGACAGCGACCGATCGCGAACCAGCACCTATGAGTACGAGTAGCGGCAGGCCACCGCGGCTGCGTGAAACGGAGGGACGACGATGAACGAGGTTTCTGCAGAGAGCGACGCCATCCGGGCGTATGGGGTCGCCTCGTCGGGTATCGGGGACGTGATCGCGACCGCCAGTGGCGTGAACCTCGCGGCCAACGTGGCCGTGATGGTTCCCGTGTTCGGTCTCATCGGCCAAGACTTCCTGGCCTCCTTCGGACTCGCCCAGTTCAACAACGTTGTCTCCTCGGGAATGCTCGCCGCGGTTCACCAAGGCACCGCGCTGTCGTCGATCGCGGCTGCCGGCGGCTATGACCAGACCGATGCGCACACTGCATCCGCACTGAAGTCGGCAGGCAAGACGCTGTGACCCCGACGTCGGCGGGTGGGGCGCCGACCGGCATGGACCTGCTGATGCAGAGTCCGGTCGCCCCGATGCTCAACGCGCCGGTTCCTGATTTTCTCAATCACCTTGGGCTGCCCCCGTTGCCGCAGATCCCTGCTGGTCTCCCGCCACTGCCGGGTCTCCCCGAGTTGCCGGTCATCGACGTCGAGGCGCTGTTCAAGCCGTTGACCAACATGCTCGCCGGCTTCGGCACCGGCAACCTGGGGTCGGCGCCGTTCGACCCGACGCAGATCTTCAGCCAGCTCTCCTCCGCATTGCAGACCGCGGTGGGTCTCGGTTCCACCGCCATGCAGGCGGTTCAACCGCTCTGGAGTGGAGTGGCATCCATGGCCGCGATGGCCACCGGGACCGCGGCACAGGCCAACGGCGCGGCGACCAGTACTCAGAGCAGCGGGATTTCGGGCACCACCACCTCCGCGTCAGCGGTGGTCGCACGCAATGCGGCCCTGCTGCAAGGCGTCATCTCCAGCTTCGCCGGCGTCGTCGCCACAATGAACGTCGCGATCTTCTCCCCGCCGGGGGCGATTGCGTTGCTGGGCATCGCCGCAGCACATCTCAATGCGGGCCTGGCGATCGTCGCCGAGGCGCGCGCCGAACTGTCGGTCCATACCGGGCAGATGCTCGCGCAGGCGGCGCCGATCGCGATCACCGCCGTGCCGCAGGCGCTCTCCGCCGCGACCTCCGGAATCAGCTCGGCGGCCCAGGGACTGACATCGGCGGTCTCGTCGCTCGGCGGTGCGGCCAACCAAGTCGGCAAGCCGGTGCCCAAGCCGAACCTCAAATCCCGCCAGGACGCCCTGCGTGCCAAGAAGGACCGAGACAAGCTCGGCAAGGGCGGCGCAGGCAAGGGTGGCGGTAAGGGCGGCGGTGGTGGCGGCGGCGGTGGCGGCGTCGCGACGCCGCTGGGCGCGCGTACCGCTGAGCCGTTGAACACTTCGCCCAACCGGACCGGGTCTGTCCGGTCGGTTTCCGGCGAGATGGTAACGGGTACCAGGTCCACCGTCAGCGAGACCACCAGTGGGTTCATGCCGATGGGTGGCGCTGGGGCGGCGGGTGCCGGTGCGGCAGCTGCCGGCAGTAGCAGCAGCGGTGGCCACGAACGCAACCAGGCGTTCAACGTCTCCCACACCGAGCTCGTCGGTGACCTGCCCACGGCGTCCCCGGCGACCGTCGGCGCCCCTGACAGCACCGTTCTCAACCTCGACACCGGTCACGGACCGGCCGTCGAGCCCGACCTGACAACCTGACTGCGAAGGAATCGAAGTCGTGACCAACACCCCGCTCTCCGTCGACACCGCTGCGACGAGCCGCTCGGCCGCCAACCTCGACGACGTCGCGAAACGGCTCGACCGCGTCATGAACCAGGCCCGGGAGGCGCTGAAGGTGTCTGCGGCCGGCACCGACAAGGTTTCGGTCGCGGCGGCGCACAGTTTCAACACCGTCGCCACCACGTTCGACGAGCAGCTGGCGAAGGGGACCGCGACGATGCGCGAGGTGTCGGCGGCGATCACGACCCACGGTTCGTCGGTGACCAAGGTCGACAGCGAGAACGCCACGACGATCGTCTTCGTCTAACCAAGCAACCGCGGCGATGCCGACTGGCGCGGGCCGCGTTCGGACAACGCGACTAGGGGAGTGACTTGCCCGGATTCACCGGCGAGGTGTGGCAGCGCCATCCTGCCGAGAAGCTTGCGCGCGACATCATGAACGGGGTCGGTCCGAAGGCACTCTTTGAGTCGGGACTGACCTGGTTGTCCATCGAAACCGAGCTCAACGAGCTCACCGCGGATGTTGCCCACATCATCAAGTCGGTCGACGAGGGGTGGCACGGCAGCGGCGGCGATGGCATGGTCGGGGCGTTGCGGAAGCTGCACGCCTGGCTGGTCGAAACCGCTGACATGGCCCACCACAATGCGAAGGCCGCCGAGGTGCAGGCCGTCGCGACGACCGTCGCACGCACCACGATGCCGCAGGCCGCCGAGGTGGAGTCGCTGACCGAGCTGCACGACTCGATGAAGGCCATGGACTTCCCCGCCGGCAGCATGCTGGGCGGCGGCATGGCGTTCGTCGAATCCTCACTCAAGACGGTCAAGGCGAATGCTGCCCGGGTGATGGAGACCTACGAGCAGGCCACCACTCCCGTCGCCCAACCATGGGAGCCGGTCGTCGCGCCGGTCAAACTGGTCAAGGTCGTCACGGTGAAGCGACCGGAGGCGCTGGGCGGCACCGGCGCGGCGTCGGGCGCGGTGGGGCTGCCCGCCGGGGCGCTCGCGGCACTCGGCGCGATGATGGCGCCCACCGCGCGCACCGTCGACACCAGTGAGCACAACGCCCGCAAGACCACCGTCAAGGGTGCAGACAAAGCGGCCGTCGAGGGTGAGTCAGTCACCCAGACGGAGGTCGCCCACATGACCGAGGTCGACGAGTCGACCACCACGCATGCGCCGATGGCCGGTCCGGTCGGCGCGTCATCGGCTGCCGCGGGTTCCGCGCAGACCGTTAGCCAGCTGAACCTGACCTCCGTCGACGAGGGTGACTCCGCGGTGGCGGTCGGCGAACAGACCGCGGCACCCGCGGTGTTCGGCGCCACGGAAGAGGCCTCGACGTGAGTGTGATTGCCGCGACTGACAGCCTCGTCCTCTCCGTCGACGAGTTGACCGTGCTGTGCGGGGTCCTCGGACTGCAAGTGTTGCCGACCGTTCTCGCCGTCGACCTCGACGCCACCGCCGACGAGGCCGCTCAGCTCACCGCTCGCGCAGCGTTGACCGAGCGCGGCATCCTCGAGGCCGACGACGATATCGATTTCGCCTTGGCCGAGTGGCTGCGCGCGCTGGCCAACCCGGCGTGGACCATCGAGTGCCGCCGGATCGACCCGCAGCAGATACTGCGGCTGTGCCTGGTCGCACGCGGCAGTGCCCGGCTCCTCGTCGTTCGACAAGGCGAAACCTTCACCCTCACACCGCAGACCCTCCCGCGCGACGGCGAGTTGGTCGTCGCGGCGCTTGTCCCACACCTGGGTGTCGGTGCGCCGGCGCGGATTGGCGAGTTCCGGTGTCCCAGTGATGATCTGGACCGCCACATGGCCTCGGCGCGCACCGCGCAGGAATATGCCGCCGCGTTCGCAGCACTTGGCGAGGACGCGACGCTGGCCGGCCAACTGGGGACGCTCCTCACGACTTGCACTGGTCAGACTGAGATCGTCTTGTACCATTCGGCGTTGACCGTCCCGCGCGTGGTCGCAATCCTCGACACGCCGTACGGGCGGATCGTCTCCACCGCGCTCGCCGAGTTCGGTGATCCACGGCGGTGGACCACCATCGCCCCGGGAAGTCGGGAACGTGTGCGCGACGCACTGGCCCGACTGCTTATCGAGCTACCCGAGGGGGCCTGACATGGTCAGTGCTTGCCGGGGGAAGAAGGGCGGCCCGTGCCGCTTCATGTATGCCGAGGCTTTCGATCGCCGGATGCTGAGGTCACTCAGAAAGGAGAGTCCAGATGGCTGGAACTCAGATTGATATCGCAGGGATGCAGGCGGCCAAGTCGAAGGCCGAGAGTGTCCACGGAGAGATGAACGGTCTGCTCTCGCGCGTCCGCTCCACCATGGAGCAGAGCAGCGGGGTCTGGAAGGGCGATGCGCAGGCGGCCTTCACCGTTGTCAGCAACGAGTACAACAGTGCGGCTCAGAAGATGAGCACGGCGATGGACGAGATGATCCAGAAACTGCAGGCGAGCCTCACCAAGTACGGCGCCCAGGAAGACGACACCACGGCTGCGGTGAAGTCCGCCGGCGGCGGCCTCAACATGAACGTCTGACGACGACTCACCTTCGAAAGGAACACTTCAATGATCCACTACAACTACGCAGGCATCGCGAGTGTCATGGCCGAGGCCACGCAGCAGAAGACCCAGCTCATTCAGCTGGTGCAGGACATGACCGGTATCAAGAACTCCACGCAGTCGCTGTGGGAGGACCCGGAGTCGGCCGAGGCCTTCCGCGCCGCCTACACCAAGTGGCTGCAGGGCTCGGAGGAGTTGCAGGGCGTGCTCGGCAACATCATCAACGCCGCCTCGCAGGGCAGTGACAACATGAACGGCACCAACAAGGCAATCGCCAACACCTGGGTCTGATTCATACCGATAGTGCCGAGGTTTGCTGCCGCTCTGTGGCAGTAAACCTCGGCACTGTTGCGTTGGACCGACGGCGGGCTATCTCACCTTCTGGGACGCGAACAATTGGCGTTCCTCGTTGGTCGACACGAGGCGCAGATTGGTGCGGGAACCGGGACTGACGACGGTGACCGTCGTCGGATCGTCGGCGTTCTGGTGGAAGGCGACGTCGACGCCCTCTTGCAGGGACAGTGACGCTGCGGGCCGACGGTTGACGCGGATGTGGGTGGGGATCGCGGGATCCTCGACCGCGTCATCGGAATCGAGCAGGCACAAGGTGTACTGCGGGATGCCCGGTTGGGCCGGCATCCGCCACGACGACACCCAGAGACTGGCCGGGGCCGCCACCGCGTCGACCATCGTGCGCCACACCTCAGGGCGGTCGGTGTCGATGAGGATTCGGGCGCCGATGATTCCGGCACGCAACACGATCTGCTGCGCGAGCGTCAAACCGCCCCAGACCTCGACGCGTTTCACGCCGGGGCCGAAGAGGTTCATCGCGACGGCCCGGCCTTGCTCGTCGGCGCCCACCAATTGGCCACAGCCGCCGACGGCGAGGTGGATCGCGTCGAGGTCCTCCACGGTGCCCAGGCCCTCGGCGGCGGGGAAGTGTTGCCGACCCAACGGCAGCGTCGACCGCAATGCCGGCAGCTGATACCCCTCGAGGAGGGTCAGCTCGGGTACCGGTGGCTGGCTGAGCGGGCCCGTCGTGCCGTAGCGCACCAACGTGTCGATAGCGTGCATACCCGACCCACCGTCGTTCTGGACCGCCGTGCGTGTGGTCACCGAGATTCCCGGATGCGACCAAATGTCCTGCAACGCAGCGACATCCAGGCCTGGACCGAGCGAGTACACGGTACTGCGATAGCCTGCCCAGTCGACCCCGCCCCACGTCTCGGACGCGTTCGGCAGCCGCATCCCATCCAACAGCTGGCTCGAGAGCGCGGTGATCTCGGCGGCGGTCAGGGCCGTAGCGTGATAGGACTCGGCGGCCATCCGGTTGGCCAGCCGGCGCGTCGCCGACATGGCGGTGCGCAGCGCACCGGCCGGACCGCCGCCGCGGGATACGACGGCGTCGGGACAGTGCGACGGGTTGAGTCGCATGACCAAGAACACGTCCTGGTGCGCCACCGCGCCGAGCGTCCCGATCAGTTCGGTGTACACGCGGGCCAGATACGGACTGGTCCGCGTCTGCCAGCCGTGGGTGATGATGTCGATCGACGTCACTTCGATGTCGAACTGGTGGAGTGCGCGGGCGATGGTGCCGACGTTCAGCGTCCGCTCCGGCCCGACGCCGGGACTCAGCCTGGTCAGTTCGCCCGGACGGGTGGCGATCCGAAGCGCGGATAGCAGTTCGGTGCCGTCCCAGAACAGGCCGATCAGCCCGCCGTCGGGTGTGGGAACGTCGAACGGCGGGCGTTGCGTGGACTTCTCGCCGCGCCCGCGGCGCACGAACGCCAGGCGCCGCTGGATGTGGGCGCCCAAGGGCATGCCCCCGCGCGGGGTGGCCAGGGCCATGGCGAGTGCAATGGCGACGACGACGGTGATCAGTGCGTTCGCCCACCACGCCAGGGGGGTGAGGGTCAGTAGTACGAATAGGCCCAGAGCGAGAAGTTCGGCGACGACGATGGTCCACAACGGCACCGATTTGTACAGCGGTTGCGGGTGTTCGGTGAGCGGCGACGTGTCGGGCCGCGGGGGCCGGTACTGCCCGTCGGGGTGCATGAGAACGGTGCCCGCCGGTGCCAATGCGGTCCGGCCGGCTACCAGCGGCGTCGCATCAGTCGCACGGCCTTTCGCTCCCCACCTCACGACGGGAGATGCTAGCAGGACGGGTGGTCAGCGCCTGCGGGCAGGCAAGTATCGTCGTAGCGACGACTGCGCGCCGCCGGCCACCCGGTGGCCATGACCGGGGGATCCACTCAATGGCGAAACGCACCACGAAGCCTCAAGTCAACGGCTATCGGTTCTTGGTGCGTCGGCTCGAGCACGCGCTGGTCCGCCGTGATGTGCGCATGATCCAGGATCCGATGAGCGCCCAGGTGAAGTCGCTGATGGTAGGCGCGGTCTTCACGGTGCTGATCATCCTCGTCGGGCTGGTCATGTCGTTCTTCAAGCCGCAGGGATCGGTCGGCGACGCCAAGATCCTGGTGTCAAAGACGTCGGGATCGTTGTTCGCCGTCGTCGGCGACCGGGTACACCCGGTGCTCAACCTCGCCTCGGCGCGGCTCGCCACCGGATCGGCCGAGGTGCCCAAGTCGGTGAAGGAGTCGCTGCTCGACAAGTACCCGCGTGGGCCGCTGATCGGCATCCCCGGCGCCCCGTGGTCGTTGGATGCGCACGGCGCCGGCAGCGACAGCAACTGGGCGGTCTGCGACAAGACCTCCAACCCGAACAACGAGAGCAGTGGAATCACCGTGTCCGTCATCGTCGGCGGGATCGGGGCGGGACAGCGCCTCGGATCGTCGACGGCCGCGCTGGTGCAGGTCGACGGTAAGGCGTACTTGATCACCAACAACACGCGGGCCGAGGTCGACACTGATTCCTATGCCGTCGTTGACGCGCTGAAGCTGCAGGGTTTGAAGGGGCGCCCGGTGTCGCGTGCGCTGCTCAACGCGATCCCCGCGTCGCGCGCGATCGTCGCGCCCACGATTGCCGACGTCGGCAAGCCGAATCGGTTCTCGTTGCCGAAGTCGGCGACCATCGGGTCGATCCTCGAATCCGACGCGGTCACCGGCAAGGAAATGTTCGCCCTGACCAAAGACGGAATCGAACCGATCACCAAGCTCGTGGCATCGATGATCCAGGTCCGCTACCGCTCGTCGGTCGTGCCGGTGCGCCCGGCCGACCTCGCCGGTGTCCCGCGGGTCCGCACACTGAGCGTCGAGTCCTACCCCAAGCAGGCGCCGCGCGTGATCGGGAACCCGGTCGCGCTGTGCTACGACTGGACGCCGGCCGGTATCGCGGTGGTTAGCGGAGCCGATCTGCCGGTGCCGGCCGGGGCGAAGCTGATGTCCGTCGTCGCCGGTAAGCGGACCGGGGCGCAGGCCGACGAGGTGGCACTGCCGCCGGGCAAGGGCTGGGCGGTCCGCACCACGGGGAGCACCTCCGACAGCAAGCGGGCCGACTCGTACTTCTTCATCAGCGACACCGGCGTCCGCTATGCCGTGCCCGACGACCAGGTGGCGACACTGAATCTGCCGGAGCCGCAGCGTGCCCCGTGGGCGGTGGTGTCGCTGCTTCCGTCCGGGCCGATGCTTTCACGCGAGGCAGCGCTGGTCACCCACAACGACATTGCAAGCGGTGAGCGCTAGTCGCTGCCGCGACGGTGAGCGCTAGTCGCTGTCGCGACGGTGAGCGCTAGTCGCTGCCGCGACGTCAGAAGTCGATGCCCTCAACGAGCTTGCGCCGGTCGTGCGCGGGCCGGGTCCGCGTGAACACGGCGAGAAGCAGCACAATGCCGCCGAGCAACGCGCCCCCCGTCGCGATCCACGGAGCCCACGACTTCGTCGGTTCCGGCGGAGGCGCGGCGACCTTCCCGGTGGCGTAGGGCTGAGCCAGCATCGAACTGGGCGGCACCTCGTCGGCCAGCGCGGCGACGGGGTCGATGATCCCGTATCCGATCGAGGTGTCCCGCGGGCCCGGGCCGTGCGCGGTCCGGCGGATGCGGTCCATCACCTCGCCCGCCGTCATCTTGGGGTAGCGGGCGCGGACCAGGGCGGCGAGACCGGAGACGTACGCGGCGGAGTAACTCGTGCCCTGCAACGGAACGAACTTACCTTGCGCGATTTCGCCGTTGATGATCTCGGGGCCCTTGCGCCGCGACGAGAGAGAAACGATGTCGGAGCCGGGGGCGGCGACGGCAACCCACGGCCCGGCGAGGCTGAACTGCGACACCGAACCATCGGATTCGACCGACGCGACGGCCAGCGAGTAGTCGGAGTACCAGGCCGGAGTCGCGACGGTGGTGACCGAGGTCCACGGATCCGACGTCGCCGGTGGCGGGTTCTGCGGCTTGCAGCCCGACGAATTACCGATATTGCCGGCGGCGACCACCACCACGACGTTGCGCCGGTACGCCCACGCCAACGCCCGTCCCAGGTCGCGGCCCTCTTGTCCAGCCGATCCGGCACTCATGCACGCGACCTGGGAGATGTTGATGACCGTGGCACCCAGTTCGACCGCACGAACGATGGCGCGGGCCATCGTCGTCGTGTTTCCGTAGCCGTTGCTGGTCTTGCCGGACTTGTTCCCGTCGCTGCTGTTCTTCTCGCGGAACGAGGGACTGGATTGGCGGATCGCGATGATGGTGGCCTCGGGGGCCACGCCCGCGAACGCGTCGTTGGTGCTGGGTTTGGCGGCGATCAGACCGGCCACTGCGGTGCCGTGGCCGTCGCAGTCGGCGGTGCCGTCGCCGGCGGACACGTAGTCGCCGCCCGGTACGACCCGTAGTCGCGGCTGCGGGGTGACGCCGGTGTCGATGACGGCGACGCGCTGACCGGCGCCCCGGGAGAACGCCCACGCCTTGGCGATCTCCAGTGAGGCGAACGGGGGTGACGGCATGGTGACGTCGGTGCCATTGGTCGCCGGCTCGGCACACACCACACTCTGCTGCGTCGGTTCCGACGGGGCCACCGGACCCGCACCGGGAGGTCCGCCGCTCACTTTCGGCGGAGTGATGGCGGTGGCCATCGGGGCACCGAGGGACCCGCCGACGACGATGGCGACCGCCGCCAGACGGGCCGCGGTGCCGCGGCGGAGCAGGCTCGGGCGCGCCATGGATTCAGAGCCCGCGGGCCAGGCCGAACAGCCCGGCGATCCCCGCTGCGAGCGGGACACAGATGGTGATGAGGACGTATTCGAGGATTTCGCCCGCTCGACGGATCGGCGGTGTGTAGTCCCGATTGGCGACGATCACGCCGGCATAGCCCGCGCCGGCGGCCACGATGAGGAGTCCGGCGTAGCCGACGATCGCCCACCAGCCGCCGGTGAGGATGACCATGATGCCCAGTCCGATGGCGCCGGCCAAGCCGGCGCCGATCATCGCACCGGCCGCGCTGACATCGCGGTGCAGCCGTCCGCGGGAGGCGATACCGATGCTGACCAACAGGGCCAACAGGAAGGCCTGCCAATGGGCGCCGCGGTACGGGTAGGCGGTGACCGTCGCAGCGGCGACAGCGACGACCGAACTGCCCAGCACCAGGCCGGCGAGGTAACTGTTGGCGGCCTTGGCGCGGATCTCCAACGCCTGCGACTGCGGCATCGCCAGGTTCGCAATGGCTGCGACACCCTGTTCGACGTTGATCGCCGGGTCGGAATCGTCGTCGGCCAACGGCTCACCGACGTTGGGCACCGTCGGAATGGGCAGGCGCGCCAACAGAATTGTGAATCGGGGGCCGACGAACGCGGCGAACATGGCCGTGACCGCGATGATGGCCGTCGACTTCTCCAACTCAGCGCCCCACAAGGTCTGCAGTAGCGCACCGACGGCCGCGAGCGTCGCTCCGGAGATCAGCGCCATGTGTGCCAGGGGACTCCCCGTCGTCACCCGCAGCGAAAGGATCGCGACGACGGCGGCGAGGGCAAATCCGAGGAAGAACGCCAATGCCACATGGGCGGATCCGACCACGAGCCAGCCGGCAGCGAATGCGGCGGTACAGGACGCGCACGTCAGCAACGCACCCACGGTGCGGTCGCCGAGGCGGTGCACGCTGACCATCGCGCCCACCAGGAACAGGATGGCGCCGACAGCGGCAACAGCGAGGGCACCCCAGCGATTTGGGTCGGATGCGGCGGGCAGCACGGTGATGGTCCCGGCAAGCGTGGCTGCCGCAATGGCGATCGCGCCCATCCAGCGCGCCGAGCGCGGCGACCACGACCCGAACTCACGGGCGTTGATACCCGCGATCGCCTCGATCACGTCGTCATAGATGACCGGGATCTCGGTGGTCGACTCGGTGCGAAGCACCAGGAGGTCACCGTCGCGGACACCAGCAGAGGCGAGGGAGAGGTTGTCGTCGAGGGGCCGCTGGCCGACTCGGCTCAACGTCCACTGCTCGGTCAGATCCGGGGGCACCTCGGCGGGCTCGTCGAATTCGTTGCGCAGCAACAGGCGGGCGAGTTCGGGCAACAGCGCCGCGACGGAAGCCTCGGACGGTACGCCGACGTCGATCTGGCGACGACCGCACAGCACCGAGATCCGCGTCAGTTCCGTCGCCATCACGTCGGCACCGGATGCCGAATCAGTCGAATCTGCCGTCGATGACAAAGGATCAGTCACCTGCAAGCCCCCTCTAATCAGCCGTCGGGGATGCTACACGAGCCCGCCTCCCGCCAACTCGCCACGCCTCGTGCGTTAGCATTGCGACGGCCAAAATCGCCGCAGCATTCGCGGCCGTATCGACCGGGCACGGGTGGGGGGCGCTATGACGACCGATGGATTCGTCCGGCGGGCCCGACGCAAACAACCGCGTCCGCCCGGCGGAGATTTGGCGCTTCAGCCGCCGCCCGAGATCCCGCGCGCAGTGCCGCCGAACATCCTGTTGCGTCTACTGCCCGTCGTCATGGTCGTCGCGATGGTCGGCATGATCGCCCTGTTCATCACCATCGGCGGGTCCGCAGCCCTGCGCAACCCGATGATGCTGATGTTCCCGATGATGATGATGGTCTCGATGGCCGGCATGTTCTTCGGCGGCGGCAACCGGGGCAACGGCAAGCGCGCCGCCGAGTTGAATGAAGAACGCAAGGATTATCTGCGCTACCTCGGGCGGATGCGCGAGGAAGTGGAGACGACGACCAAGGATCAGCACGACTCGCTGGCCTGGTCGCACCCCGAGCCAGCGGCCCTGCTGCCCGCGATCGGCGGCACCCGCATGTGGGAGCGCCGCCCCGACGACCCCGACTTCTGCCATGTCCGCGTCGGCATCGGCTCGCAGCGGCTCGCGACGCGCCTCTCACCGCCGGACACCGGGCCGCTGGAAGACCTGGAACCGGTGTCGATGATGGCCCTGCGCCGCTTCATCCGCTCCCACACCGTGGCGCGGGGGATGCCGACCGCGGTGTCGATGCGCGGTTTCGCCTCAATCGGAATCGAGGGCTCAACGGAGCGGGTCCACGCGCTGTTGCGATCGATGCTGGTACAGATCGCGACGATGCACGGGCCCGACCACGTGCGCATCGCGGTGATCTGCGCCGACCCCGACGCCGAGGCGTGGTCGTGGTTGAAGTGGGTGCCGCACGCCCTGCACCCGGCCGAGACCGATGGCATCGGTCCGGCCCGCATGTTGTACCGCTCGTTGGGCGACTTCGACAAGAACCACGGACCCGACCTCATCGAACGCGGCCGATGGGCGCGCAGCGCCCCGCCGACCCAGGGGCGCGTGCAGTGGGTGGTCGTGCTGGCCGACGGGTACGTCTCCGGTAGTGAACCGGTCATCAACGACGGCGGCCTGGACTCGGTGACGGTTATCGACATCCGCGGCGCGGCGTACGAGTTGACCGCCCGCAAGGGCCTGCAGCTGGAGATCAAAGACGACGGGGTGCTGGCGGCGCGCACGGCCACCGACTCCGAGGAGTTCGCCGTGGCCGACCAGGTCAGCGTCTCGCTCGCCGAGACGATTGCCCGTCGCATGGCGCGCTATCGCCTCGCCACGGCCGCGCAGTTGGTCAACCTGACTCCCGACACCGAGGTGTCGGACCCTGGCTTGATGCGGCTGATCGGCGCCGGCGATGCCGGGCGAATCGATCCGGCGGTCGTGTGGCGGACCCGGTCGGCGCGGGAACGACTGCGTGTTCCGATCGGCATCCGTCGCGACGGCAGTCCCATGGAGTTGGACATCAAGGAAGCGGCCGAGTACGGGATGGGCCCGCACGGTCTGTGTATCGGCGCCACCGGCTCGGGTAAGTCGGAGTTTCTGCGCACCCTGGTGCTGTCCATGGTCGCCACCCATTCGCCCGACGCGCTGAACCTCGTCCTGGTCGACTTCAAGGGCGGTGCGACGTTCCTCGGGCTCGACGAACTGCCGCACGTCGCCGCAGTCATCACGAACCTCGAAGAGGAACTCGCGATGGTCGACCGCATGCGCGATGCGCTGGCGGGCGAGATGAATCGGCGGCAGGAACTACTGCGCTCTGCGGGCAACTTCGCCAACGTCGGAGACTACGAGAAGGCTCGTCGCAACGGCGCCGAGCTGGACCCGCTCCCGGCGCTGTTCATCGTCGTCGACGAGTTCTCCGAACTCCTATCGCAGAAGCCGGACTTCGCCGAGCTGTTCGTCATGATCGGCCGCCTCGGACGTTCGCTGCACGTGCACCTGCTGCTCGCATCGCAGCGCCTGGAGGAGGGCAAGCTGCGCGGGTTGGACTCGCACCTGTCTTACCGAATCGGCCTGAAGACGTTCTCCGCGGCGGAGTCCCGGGCGGTCCTCGGCGTTCCCGACGCCTACCACCTGCCCAGCTTGCCCGGCTCGGCCTTCCTCAAGTCCGACGCCGACGATCCGGTGCGGTTCAACGCCTCCTACGTCTCCGGTCCGTACCTGCCCGGGGTGGACGAGGCCGGCGGCGGTTCCGGCCTGGGACGGCGCACGTTGGGCGGGGGAGCGCTGAAGCTGTTCACCGCCAGCCCGGTGGCCGTCGACGCCGTCGAGTCGACTTCCGACGAACCGGCCGCAGTCCGCCCGAGCGCCGAACCGCAACCGTTGATCCGCGACGGCCGCACGGTGACGCTGCTGGACATGGTCGTCAGCCGCCTCGTCGGCCACGGGCGTCCCGCGCACGAAGTCTGGCTCCCGCCGTTGGAGGCGTCGCCGGCGGTCAACAACCTGTTCCCGAACGACGATTGGCGTTCCCCCGACGTCGTCCGCGGGGCGCTCGTGGTGCCCTTGGGCATCGAGGACCGGCCCTACGATCAGCGTCGGGACACCCTCTACGTCGACGTATCCGGGGCGCAGGGCCACGTCGCGATCGTCGGCGGGCCGCAATCGGGCAAGTCGACGACGGTTCGCTCGTTCATCATGGCCACCGCCGCCACGCACTCGCCGGCCGAAGCCCAGTTCTACTGCCTCGATTTCGGTGGCGGGACGCTGACCGGCCTCGCCGGACTGTCCCACGTCGGATCGGTTGCCACGCGGATGGAGGACGACCGGGCGCGACGGACCGTCGCCGAGATGGTCGCCCTGCTGCGTCAACGGGAGGCTCGGTTCCGGGACTGGGGAATCGAGTCGATCCGCGACTTCCGACGCCGCAAGAGGGCGGCCCTGGCGGCTGGCGCCGACGACCCGGTGCTCGAGGACGAGTTCGGCGACGTCTTCCTCGTCGTCGATGGTTGGTCGGTCATCCGCGGCGAATACGAGATGCTCGAAGAGCAGCTGACCGCGCTGGCGGGCCAGGGTCTGTCCTACGGCATCCACCTGGTGCTGACCGCATCGCGCTGGATGGAGATCCGGCCCGCGGTGAAGGACCTCATCGGAACCCGCCTGGAGTTGCGGCTCGGTGACCCGGCGGACTCGGAAATCGACCGCAAGGTGGCCCAGCTCGTGCCCAACGGGCGCCCCGGCCGTGGCCTGACGCCCAGCGCGCTGCACATGTTGATTGCGCTGCCGCGACTGGACGGCAGTTCCGACCCGACCACGCTGCAGGAGGGGATAGTCGATTCGATCGCCCAGGTCGCCGACGCATACGGCGACCTCGTGGCGCCCGATGTGCGCATGCTGCCCGAACGCGTCGACCGAGCCGAACTCGCCGCACGGGCATGGGAGATCCACGAACGCAAGCCGACCTCGGTGGCGTTGGGTGTCAACGAAGCCGAACTGGCCCCGATCGTGCTGAACTTTGCCGCGCAGCCCCACCTGCTCGTCTTTGGCGACACGGAGTGTGGCAAGACCGCGTTGATGCGCACCCTGCTCCGCGGCCTGGTGGAGAACTCCACGCCGGCCCAGACCAAGATTGTCCTCGTCGACTACCGCCGCACCCTGCTGGGCGAGGTCGAGGGGAACCACCTCGCCGGGTACGCCACGCAGGCCGGTACGACGGCGCAGCTTCTAACCGACCTGGCCGGAGTGCTCGAAAGCCGCCAGCCCGGCCCGGACATCACCCCCAAGGAGCTGCGCGATCGAACCTGGTGGGAGGGACCCGAGTTCTACGTCGTTGTCGACGACTACGACATGGTCGCGGTGGCCTCCGGCAACCCGATCACACCGATCCTGGACTATCTTGCGCAAGCGCGCGACGTAGGTCTGCACCTGATTCTGGCGCGCCGTGCCGGCGGCGCGTCGCGGGCGCTGTACGACCCGATCATCGCCCGCATGAAGGATGTGTCCGCCGACGGTCTGGTGATGAGCGGCAGCAAGGAAGAGGGAATCCTGCTGGGCACGACGAAATGTGCGCCGCGGCCGCCGGGTCAGGCGATGCTGGTTTCCCGCCACCATGGCGAAGGACTCGTGCAGGTGGCCTGGAGCCCGCCGAAGGATATCTGAGCGGTCGGCGTGCAGTGGCCGCGCGCAGCGGGCCGACCCGCCGACGCGTTAGACCGGCAGTCGCAATCCGCTCAGGACGGAGGACAACGCGGCCTGCATGTCCTCGGCGGTGATCGTGGTCAAGTCTTCGGTGGAGAGTTCGGCGATGTCGACGTCGCCGGAGCTGAGTCGGAACTCGCGCTCTTCCTCGGCCGCCTCCACCACGTTGCGCACAAACCGACCGTTGCCGGCGAGGTCGATGAGTCGCTGCCGAGGTGCGGTGGGGTCGTTTGACGTCCGCTCGAACAGCGGGCCGCAGGCGTCGTGAAGCAAAGCGACCGCCTCCGGGGTCAACAGCGAATCACGGCCATCGGCAAGGACTTCGGCGATCTGGGCGAGTTCGGCCGGCGAGTACGACTCGAATCCGATCCGGCGGGCGAACCGCGACGCCAGGCCTTCATTCGTGGCCAGGAAGCGGTCGATCTCGCCGTCGTATCCGGCGATGATCACAATGAGCCGATCGCGATCGGCCTCCATGCGGGCCAGCAGCGTGTCAACGGCCTCCCGGCCGAAGGCGTCGCCGCCGGAGAGGCCGTCCTGGATGAGGGTGTAGGCCTCGTCGATGAACAGCACACCGTCGAGGGCGGAGTCGATGAGCGCCGACGTCTTCGGGGCGGTGGCACCGAGGTGCTGGCCGACGAAGTCGCGGCGGCTGGCCTCGACGAGCTTGTCTGACTTGATCAGGCCCAGGCCGCAGTAGATCTTGGCGACGACGCGGGCGATCGTCGTCTTACCTGTTCCCGGTGGCCCGGTGAAGACCAGGTGCTGGCTGCGCGCCGTCGTGGCGAGCCCTTTGTCCGCCCGTACCTTGGCCAGCTGTGCCGCCGACTTGAGCTTGGCGACCTGGGTCTTCACCGACCCGAGCCCCACCTGGCGGTCCAATTCGGCCTGCGCCTGTGTCAGCAGCGCGACCTGGTCCGAGGACTGCTCGTCGGCAGCTTCCTTCGGCACCGAGTCGGGGTCCCACCGGTCGGTGCGCCGCTCGACGTCGGCTGGATCGGTGATGATCAAGCGAAGGCGCGGATCCTGCAGGGCCTTCGCATTGGCCTCGAAACCGGGGTCGCGGGAGTAGATCTCCTCGAAGATGGCCCGTGCTTCGTCCTCTTTGTCGTCGGCGCGCAGGCACAGGCCGCGCACGTGGCGCGCCATGGTCGCCGCCGCCGGGATCGGACCCTCCTCGGCTTGCGACAGGCGGCGGATCGCCTCGCCGAACAATCCGGTGCGGGCACACGCGGTGCCCACCATGACGTCGGCGCCGGCACGCATGTACTCGTCGGTCCACTCGCCGGAGCCACTGAGCGTCTTCATCACATCGGGCCAGCGTTGGGTGACGAAGTGAAGCAGCCCTCGCACGTAATCGGTGATCGGGGTGCGCTGGGCGCCGTTGAGGACTTCGTCGGCGGCGGTGTAGTCCTGGTCGGCGATGAGCGACGCCGCGTAGGCGGCCTCGACGTCGGTCCGGCTCAGGATCGGGTAGTCGATGTAGTAGCCGGTAGCAAAACGGGCGTCGATGGCCGTGGGGTGTAGGCCGTTGCGACGGAACTCCAGGTGAAAGTTGGACCGCGAGCGGAAGAGGTTGAAGATGACGGCCCCGTCGCGGTCACCGCAGGCGATCCGACCCAACCAAGCGTCACACATGTCCGGCTCGGCCTCGCTGGCGCGGGTGAAGGCGAGTAGCGCCTGCTTGGCGTCGGGGGCCGCTTCCTGGTCGTCGAGCGGGACACCGAGCGAAAGAACGCCGATGTCGAAGAGTTGACGCGTCTGCCGCGGGTCGACCACTGTGCCCCCATAACTCAGGTGTGCTGCAACAGCGGCGAGTTTACGCGACGGTGCCGGGCGCCCGGAGCGCGACATCGGCGCCTGGGTAGGCATGGTTTGTCGTTCGACGGTGCTAACGTCGTAATCGATGTTAGCGAATTCGACGATCGGGTTGGGAGGGGCCATGACCTCGGCATCATCATTCGAGCCCATTCAGCGGTATCTGGCGGGAGAACTCGGGTTTGAGGACGCGCTGCACGCCGTCACCGGGCTCAGCGTCGGCCGATCGGCGCTCGTCGGGGTCCTGGAGACCCTGGCGGCCGACGGCGGATTGGCCAATGCGGCGCTGTCTTTCCACGACGAGAAGCTGTTGTCCGAGGCCGGTTTCCACGAGAAGCCCGGGGCGGTTGCGGTCATGACCCTGCAGCGCGACGTTCAGCTGCAGCAGATCATCTCCGAGTCGCTGACGGTGAACGAGGTGGCCGAGCGGCTGGGGGTGACGACCGCGCGCGTGCGCCAGCGCATTGCCGCGCGGACGCTGTGGTCTTACCTGTGGGGTGAACGCCGCCTCATGCCGTCCGCGCAGTTCACCCCCAGCGGGGTCGTGCCGCACATCGACGAGGTCATCGCCCGGCTGCGCCCGGACTCGCACCCGCTGGAGGTGCACAAGATCCTGACCGTGCCGCAACCGTCGTTGACCCGGAAGGGCAGTAATCCGCAGTCGGTTGCCGACTTTCTGAGTCGGGCCCCGGTCACCGACGAAGAGTTGCAGCACGTCCTGGATCTCGTGAGCGCCGCATCGTGGTCGACGGTCTAGGGGGGCCGCCCGGCGTCGATGACCTGCGGTCACTCGGCGTGCGGCGCGAAGAGATGGTGAAACTGCCGTCCGAAGTCGTCTGGCGGGTCCATGCGACGGCAGGGGAACACGTGTTGCCGTGGAACTTCCCGCGGACGTGGGGGCCGGTGCTGCGTTTCGACCACCACCCGCAGCCGCTGGGCATGCATCCGGAGAGTGGGATCTGGTACGGCTCCGCGAGCCCGCGCGGCGCGCTGGCCGAGGTGTTCCAAGAAACGCGGCTGATCGACCGGTTCCACGGCACGCCATATCTCACCGCGTCGCGGTTCACGCGCAAGCTCGCACTGCTCGACGTCGGGGGTATCGGGCGGGGCGCCTGGTTGACCCGGGCGGGGGGACAATTCGCGCTGGATTCCGCACCACACCGCGTCGCCCAGCAATGGGCGCACGCGATTCACGAGGCGTACGAGGATGTCGACGGCATCGCGTATCGGGGCCGGTTCGCCGGAGGCCCCTGTGTCGCACTGTTCGAGCGGGGGGCCGACGCGTTGCCGGATCGGCCCGAGTTGTCGCTGCCGCTGTCGCACCCGGGGTTGCATGCCGGGATCGCCACCGCTGCGCTCGAACTGGGTTACACGGTGTTGTAGGTGGCGACATGACCTATGGCGGACAGTATCCGAGCACGGGTGGGTTCTCCAGCACGGGTACCGGCCGGCACCGCTCGGTGGGGGCGGACGAGGTCGATCTGACCAAGACGACCGCCTATACCGCCGGGCAATACGCCCAGCCCCGTCCGGAGCCGTATTACGCGCCCGAACCCGACTACCCGGCGGATCCGGTCGAGTTCGACGACCCGGTCGAGCCGTCGGGCGATGGGCGCCCGCCGCGGAGTCCGTGGGTTCTGGCGACCATCGTCGGAATCACCGTCTTCCTCGCGACGATCACCATCGGCGGCACGTTGCTGGCGGTGAACGACAGTCGGGCCCGTCGGGCCGAGAATTATGGCGAAGGTCCGCCGACGTCGACGGTGACGATGACCGAGTCGATCACGACGACGGAGACGACCACGGTCACGTCCACGCCGTCGCGCTCGCCGCGTTCGTCGGCGGCTCCGTACGGCGATGACGACGACTCGTCCTCGGCGGAGACGGCCTCGTCGGGGTGGTATGCCCAGTATGGGTCGTTCACCAGCCTGGACAGTGCGCGCGACCTCGCTTCACGGGTCGGCGCCGAGGTCTACAACGGCGAGGAGTTCGGTCAGCCCGGCCAGTTCGTCGTGGCCCAGCGCGAGTATTCGCAGAGCTCGGCCCGCGACGCCTGTGACATCGCCGAACAGTCGTGCATCGTGAAGCAGGTCGACTAGGCCCTAGGCTGGGATCCATGGCCACCCCTGACGAAGCAGCCGACCTCGCTACGCGACTGCTCGACGCGCACGTCGCCCACGAGCTCGGGCAGCTGCTGGACCCGCAGGCCTTCGAGTCGGCAATCGTCGAGGAGGTCGATCGCTTCCTGGCGATGGCCGACACCCTCACCCTGTCGCAGGCGGTGGATCCCGAGCCCGTGCAAGCCGTGGCGCGCAAGTACGCCGCGCAGGTACCGGTCGAGGGTGCGATCCCGGAACTCGTCGGCGAGATTGCGCGGTTGCTCTACCGGCACGGGGTCAACGACGAGTACCGGTTCTCGGATCTCATCGGGGACCGTCAGTTCGACGAATTGACCACGGCGGTGGGCGAATTGGGCGTCGTCCGACGGATTGTGCGTCGCGTGCTGAGCGAGCCGTCGACCGTCGACACCGCCGTTGAGATGGTGACCCGGGCGGTCGATGCCGCCTTGGAGGAGCCGGAAGCGGCCGGGGAGCCATCCGCCGCGGAACTGTCGGCCTGGTTGCGCAGCCGCGTCGGACGCGGGGCACGCGGCTTGGCACGGTCGGTGCGCCCGGTGATCGACGGCACGGTCGAGCGGGTGACGCGAACCGGCGCGGCGATAGTGCTGCGCGGCAACGAGTCTGATGCCGAGGGACTGCTCGTGGACGCGGCGCGCGAGGTCTGGCGGACCAATCGCGACGAGCCGGTCGGCGCCTATCGGGACCTCGTTGCCGAAGAGGACGTCGACGACATCGTCGTGCTGGTCTTCGAGTTCTGGCGCGAGTTCCGCAACACCGCCTTCCTGCGCACGCTGCTCGACGAGGGTGTGGGCTACGTTTTTGACAAGTACGGCGACACCCCGCTGACCGAGCTGCTGGGTGAGGTCGGGGTCTTCCGTGCCGATCTGATCGAAGAGGGATTGCGGTTCGGGCCGCCGGTCATCGCGAGGCTCCACGAACGGGGATTCCTCGACGAGGTGGTGCGCCACCGGTTGGCCGGCTTCTACCAATCGCCTCGGTTCCGGGCGGCGTTCGAGGAGGGGCAGGGCCCAGTCGGCGGAAGATAGGGCCCACTCGACGGAAGATTAGGGCCCACTCGGCGGAAGATAGGGCCCACTCGGCGGAAATGAGGGCCCAGTCGGCGGTTAGGGAGAGCCGTTGATGACCGCCGCCTTCGCGGCCTGGAACTCGTCGTCGGTCAACAAGCCGCGTTCGTGCAGATCGGCCAGCTTCACCAACTCGTCGACAATGGTCGGATCGGCCGATGGTTCGGGTGGCGGTGGCGTCTTCTTCACGAGGCTGATGCCCGGTGACGGTTGCGGGGCGAGGAGCCGGTCGAGGAACGGTTGGAGGAACTTGCGCTCATCGATCAGCGCGATGCCGAATTCCACCTTGGTGTCGCCGGTTACGCCGATCAGATAGCTGAAGACGAGGCGTTTGTCGAAGTGGACGTCGGTCAGCTCGCCACGGCGGACCTGCAGTTCGATAGGGTGCTCCGACGACTTGGGCACGCCGACGATCCGCTGGTCGGTGACGGCCACCCCGATCGTCACGGGGCCGGCCGACGTGACATCGGCGACGGCCAGGAGCCGTTCATCCGGTGCGAGGAACGCAGCCATGATCCGGGCACAGCTGTTGGCGTTCGCCGACTTGAACATGGGCGACTTGGCGAATTCAGTCACGGTTGCGCCGATCAGGACAGTTCGTAACGCGCGAACTCGGTTCGCGACAGTCTGAAGCCGTAGTTTTGGGGGCCGGTGCAGTAGAGCGCTTCGTTGGACGAGTAGCAGGTGAACTCCGCACCCGAGGCCGAGAAATGCACGGACTCACCGTAATTCAGGACCGGTCCGGGATCGCGCCAGGTGCCCTGCAGAATCGTCGAGCACGGTGGCCGGTCGTACTTGAACCAGCCGACGATCCGGACGCGCTCCTCGGAGTCGCCCTCGTAGAAGCCGCACCGCGAGGCGACCGGAGACTGGTTGGGCCCGTCATGGATCTCGCAGATGAACTCGCTGCCGATAAAGCATCTGATGTTGCTGCTCGGGACGCTGAACGCGTAGGAGGCCACCGACGTCGGCGGGTTCAGCGTGAAGCGGGAGGAGTCCACCGCGGTGTACAACCCAGAGCCGCCCGGTGGCAGCGAGGTGGTCGCGGGCGGCGCCGTGGTCGTGGTGGTCGGCTCCGAAGTTTGCTCGGCGGTGGGCGACGGTTCATCGGACAGCGTCGTCGTCACCGTCACCGTCGGCTTTGCGGAATCGGGCCCGCCGAGGCCGACCCGGTCGCAGGACGCGAGGGCGCCGACGAGCAATGCCGCCGCTGCCGCGGCGAGGACAACCCTGGACTTGGTCATGTGAGCTCCTCCGTTGGCGCCGGGATCAACCGGGTCAGGGCGTGGCTGCGGCGGTTGACCGACTCGCACCCGTCGTCGGTGACGATGACGATGTCTTCGATCCGGGCACCCCACCGGCCGTCGAAGTAGATGCCCGGTTCGACGCTGAACGCCATCCCCGGGGCCAGCACCAGGTCGTTGCCCGCGACGATGTAGGGCTCCTCGTGGACCGACAACCCGATTCCGTGTCCGGTGCGGTGGATGAACTTGTCGGCGAGGCCCGCGGCGGCCAGGCGCTCGCGCGCCACAGCATCGACCGACTCGGCGGTCACCCCGGGGCGAACGGCGGCAACCGCCGCCTGCTGCGCCTCTTCGAGCGCTTCGTAGGCGACGACGATCTCGGCGGGTACATCGCCGAAACAGTAGGTGCGGGTGCAGTCGGAGTTGTAGCCCGGATCGACCGGGCCGCCGATGTCGATGACGACGACGTCGTCGGCCTCGATCACGCGGTCGGAATGCTCGTGGTGGGGATCGGCACCGTTGGGGCCGGACCCGACGATGACGAATGCGGCCGCACTGTGCCCCTCGGCGATCAACGCGTCGGCGATGTCGGCGGCAACCTGCGCCTCGGTGCGACCGGGCCGCAGCCATTCACCCATGCGCGCATGCACGCGGTCGATCGCCGCGCCGGCGCGGCGCAGGGCCTCGATCTCGTCGTCGTCCTTGATCATCCGCAGGTCGCGCAGGATGTCGGTGGCCAGGCGCGGCGCTGTCCCGGTCACCGCCATGAGTGGGACGAGGTGACCGGCCGTCATCGAATCCGACACGGCCACCACAGGATTCGGCGGGAGCCCGGCCAGTGCCAACGCGTAGGGATCCTGACCGTCGACCCAGGGGGAGAAGTCGACACCGAGTTCACCGGCTGCCGAATCGGCGAAGGTGGCGACCTCCAGCCGCGGCACCACCAGGCTGGGATCACCGGCAGCGGGAACGACCAATGCGCTGAGGCGCTCGAAGGTCTGCGCATCCGACCCGATCAGATACTCCAGATCAGGGCCGGGCGTGACGATGAGCGCAGTGACCCCCGCGTCGGCGGCGAGTTGCGCGGCGCGGGTCAGCCGGCGGTCGTAGACGGCGGTGGGGAAGCGGGCGGCCATGATCGCCACCCTATCCGCGCGGAGTGACAGAACGGCCGAGGAACGCCGCCGATCCCATCACGCGGTCCACCGGGATCTCGATGACGACTCGTTGCGGATTCGGCTGGGGCACCCGGTAGCGCAGGCCGTATCGACGCTCGGCCTCGGCGATCCGATCCGGTTCGCGCGACACGCTGACCGGTCCCTCCAGCGTCAACCACCGCGGACCGTCGACGTGGGTGACGGCGGCCCGCTCGCACCGGTCGGCATTGCGGACCTTCTGGCTGCCTTCGCGGGTGATCACCCGGACCAGACCTGCATCCGGGTCGTAGGTGAAGCCCACCGCCACGACGTGCGGGGATCCATCCGCCCGGGTGGTCGCCAGGGTGGCCAGGTGGCGCTCGGTCAAAAAGGCCAGCGCATCGTCAGTCAGGTCATCGGGTCCGCTCACCCGGACAACGGTAGTCGGATCGACCGGGGCTGGTGGGATGGGATACTGACTGCCGTGACTGGATCAATCCTGCTGTTCGGCGGGCGAAGCGAAATCGGCCTGGCCGTGGCGATCCGGATGGCGCAGGGACAACACGTCGTCCTGGCGGCCCGCAGGTCCGACGATCTCGGCGACGAAACGGCCGCCCTGCTCGAGGCCGGGGCCACCGGGGTCGACTGCGTCGAGTTCGACGCGGAGGACACCGATGCGCATCCGGCGCTCATCGCCGAGCTGATGGCGCACGGCCCGGTCGAGACGGCCATTGTCGCCTTCGGGATCCTGGGCGACGCGGCCAAAGCCGAAGCCGACGTGGAGCACGCCCTCCAGATAGCCCGCGTCGACTACCTCGCCCAGGTATCGATCATCACCCTGCTGGCCAACGCGCTGCGGGACCAGGGCAGCGGGACGATCATCGCCTTCTCATCGATCGCCGGGCAGCGCGTGCGCCGTGCCAACTACGTTTACGGCTCGACGAAGGCCGGGCTCGACGGTTTTGCATCGGGGCTGTCGGACGCGCTGCACGGCAGCGGGGTGCGGCTGCTGCTGGTGCGTTCGGGATTCGTCATCGGCGCGATGACCCGCGAACTGATGGAGAGCGGGGTGAAACCGGCGCCGTTCTCCAAGACGGCCGACCAGGTCGCCGACGCCGTCGTGCGCGCTGACCGCCGGGGCAAGACCGTGGTCTGGGTGCCCTGGGCCATCGCGCCGATGACGCTGGTGTTCCGCCTGCTGCCCCGGTCGATCTGGCGCCGGATGCCCCGATGACCGACCGGGAATCCCGCGCCCCGCGGTTCGTCGTCGTCGGAATCGGCGCCGACGGATGGGATGGCCTGTCCGGCGCCGCCCGCCGCGAACTGGTCTCGGCGACCAGGGTTTTCGGGTCGGCCCGCCAATTGGCGCTCCTCGGTTCTGCCGTCGACGCCGAGCAAACGGCGTGGCGCAGCCCGATGAGCGCGCACCTGCGCGGACTGCTCGCCGACCCCGGCCCCACGCCGGTCCACCTGCTGGCCTCCGGCGACCCGATGTTCCACGGTCTCGGCGCCACCGTCGTCGACGCGGTGGGCGCCGCCGACGTCCGGATCCTGACCCATCCGTCCAGCGTGAGCCTGGCCGCCTCACGGTTGGGGTGGGACCTCGGCGGGGTGCGCGTCGTTTCGCTGGTCACCGGCGAGGCCGACGAGGTCGCGGCGCAGGCGGGCGAGGGCCGACGACTGCTGGTCCTGTCGCGTGACGCATCCTCGCCGGCCGCGATTGCGGCAATACTGCGCGAATACGGGTGGGGCGCGTCGTCGATGACGGTGCTCGAGCAACTCGGCGGGCCGGACGAACGCAGGCACGAATCCACCGCCGCGGAATGGTCGCTGCCCGAAGGGGATCCGCTCAACGTGGTGGCCGTCGACTGCGCGGGCCCGGTGCGGCACCTGGCTCCGGGCCTGCCGGACGAGTCCTTCGACCACGACGGCCAGCTCACCAAACAAGCGGTGCGCGCGCTGACCGTCGCCGCCCTCGCCCCCGTCGACGGGCAGGTGCTGTGGGACGTGGGTGCCGGATCGGGCAGCGTCGGCATCGAATGGTTGCGGGTCAATCCGACCGGGCGGGCCGTCGCCGTCGAGCGCGACCCGACACGCTCGGCGCGCATCGCCGCGAACGCGCGACGACACGGCGTGACCGGACGCCTGCGCGTCGTCGACGGGGAGGTCGCGGCCGTCGTGCCGACCCTCGGCGGACCCGGCCCCGACGCGGTCTTCGCCGGTGGCGGGCTCACCCGGGAGGTCTTTTCCCTTCTCTGGCACGCACTCTCGACCGGCGGGACCTTGGTCGCCAACGCCGTCGCGATCCCCACGCAGCAGTTGGTGGTCGATCTCGCCGCCGAGTACGGCGGAACCCTGCGCCGGATTGGGATGGAGGAGGCCGGACCGCTGGGCCGCCTCACCGCGTGGCGCCCGGCACTGCCCATCGTGCAGTGGACCGTGGCGAAGGGCAGCCGATGACCGTCTACTTCATCGGTGCCGGTCCGGGCGCCGCCGACCTCATCACCGTCCGTGGCGCCGAGTTGCTACGGCGCTGCCCGGTCTGCCTGTACGCCGGGTCGTTGGTGCCGGCGCAACTGCTCGACCTATGCCCGCCCGACGCGCAGCGGGTCAACACCGCGCGGATGCCGCTGGAGGAGATCATCGAACGTCTCGTGGTCGCCGACGCCGCCGGGCACGACGTCGCCCGACTGCATTCCGGTGATCCCTCGCTGTACTCGGCGGTCGCCGAGCAACAGCGCCGTCTCCGCGAGAAGGATGTCACCACCGCGATCGTCCCCGGTGTCCCGGCCTTCGCGGCCGCCGCCGCGGCGTTGGACACCGAACTCACCATTCCCGGCGTCGGCCAGAGCCTGCTGATCACCCGGGTCTCCACCCTGTCCACCGACATGCCGCCGGGGGAGACCCTCGCCGAATTGGCGTCGACCGGGGTTACCCTCGCCCTGCACCTGGCGGCCCGTCAGGCCCCGGGCATCGTCGACGCGCTGACGCCGTTTTACGGTGCCGACTGCCCGACCGCGACGGTGGCCTTCGCCAGCCGCGACGACGAGCAGATCGTGCGCAGCCCGCTCGCGGAACTGCCGGCGGCGTTGGCCGCGGCGGGGATCGTGCGCACGGCGGTGATCTTCGTCGGACGGGTGCTGACCAGCGATCCGACGGCCACCGACAGCTACCTCTATTCGCAGGCCCGGGTCGCCAAGATCCGCGGTCGCGACCAGCCCCACCTCGGCCCGGAGACGCTGTGAACGGTCCGGTCTTGATCCTCGGCGGTACCGGGGAGGCGCGCGAGTTGGCCGCCCGCCTCGTCGCCGACGGCATACCCGTCGTGAGTTCACTGGCCGGGCGAGTCGCCAACCCGAGACTCCCAGCCGGGCCGGTGCGGATCGGCGGTTTCGGCGGGGTGGCCGGACTCGCGCGATGGCTGGCGGAGCAAGAACCACGGGTGGTGATCGACGCGACCCACCCCTTCGCCGCGCGCATCTCGCGCCACGCCGTCGAGGCGACATCCCAGACCGGGGTGCCGTTGGTGCGCCTGCTGCGCCCGGCCTGGGAACCCGAGCCGACCGACCGGTGGACGCGTGTGCCCGACATCGCCGCCGCCGCCGAGGCGGTTCAGGACTCGTCGGCGTCGCGGGTGCTGCTCACCACCGGTCGCCAGGACGTCGGAGCCTTCGCCGGCATCACCGGGCCGTGGTTCCTGATCCGCGTCGTCGATCCACCGACCGCGGACCTGCCGCCCGGTCACGAGGTGCTGCGCTCGCGCGGGCCCTACCGGCTCGAGGATGAACGGGAGCTGTTGCGCGCCAACCGGATCGACCTGCTGGTGACCAAGAACAGCGGGGGCGGGCTGACCCGGGCGAAACTGGTCGCAGCGCGGGAACTGGGGATTCCGGTGGTCATGGTGGATCGACCGCCCGAAACAGCGGCCCGGATCGTCAACAGCGTCGAGGACGCTGCCAGAATCGTCGGGGAATAGCGGCCTCGAGGGCATATTGCCCTCGACCCCCCGATTTCTGGACAGTTTCTGTCAGGAGTCGTAGCGGCGAGGCGTGAAAACCAATCGACCGCCGGGGCGCTGTGCGACCGTCGTCGTCGACGAGCCGACGATGACCAGGGTGCGCATGTCCACGACGGACGGGTCGAATTCGCCGAGTGTCGTCGCGGTCAACGCCTCACCGGGCCCCCCGACGTCGCGGCCCAACAAGACCACGCGGTCGGGGGAAACCAGCTCCGACAGCAGGGCTTTCAGGTCCGCGACCTGGTGGTTGCGGCTTGCCGACCCCGGGTTGTAGATCGCCAGCACCAGATCGGCGCCAACCGCCGCCCGTACCCGCTGCTCGATCACCGTCCACGGCTTGAGCCGGTCGGACAGCGAGATGAGGGCCAGGTCGTGGCCGAGCGGGGCGCCGAAGGCGGCCGCCACCGCCGAGGCCGCGGTGACCCCGGGAAGCACCTGTACCGCGACGTCGGCGTAATCCGGCTCGGCGGCCACCTCGGCGACCGCCGTCGCCATGGCGAACACGCCGGGATCGCCCGAGGAGACCACGACCACCCGGCGGCCGCGCCGGGCCAAATCGAGGGCGAACTCGGCTCGCTGCGACTCGACGCGGTTGTCGCTGGCATGAACCTGCTGGCCCGGACGGGCCGTCACCCGGGCGAGGTAGGTGGTGTATCCGACGAGGTCGGTGGCCGCGGCCAACGCGGCGCGCACCTCCGGTGTCTGCTGGCGCGTCGGACCCGGGCCGAGCCCGACGACGGTGACGCCGCCGCGCGAGGCGGGTGCCGGCGCGGCGGCGAGCGGGTTGTTGATGGCGCCGGGCACCACGACCATCGAGAAATAGGGCACCGTCGACGGATCCACCTCGGCGAGGCGGGCAACGCGCTGTCGGTCGGTGGTGGCCCGCTCGACATACCAGGCCTCGTCGAGCCGGCCGGCCCGCTCCAAGGCCGCGCGAACCCGCTCGAACGTGCGCCCGAGCTTGAGTACGGCGATCGCCGAGCCGCTGGCGAGATGCTCGACCAACTCCTCGTCGGGGGCGGTGCCGGGCAGGACGACGAGGTTTTCCTCGCCTTCCACCAGCGGGATGCCCAGCGCGGCGCTGGCCCCCGACACCGAGGTGACCCCGGGGACGATCTCGGTGGGGAAGCGCTGCGCCAGGCGCTTGTGCATGTGCATGTACGAGCTGAAGAACAGCGGGTCGCCCTCGGCGAGGAGGACGACGTCGCGACCGGCGGCGAGGTGGGCGGCGAGCAGTTCCGCGCTGTCGCGGTAGAAGTCGGCCATCGCGCCGTCGTAGCCGCCCGGGTGGTCGACGGTCTCCGTCGTCACCGGGTACATCAGGCGTTCCTCGATCTGACCGTCGCGCAGATAGGGTTCGGCCACGCCGCGGGCGATGCTGCGGCCGTGCCGCGCGCAGTGGTAGGCGACGACGTCGGCGGCGGAGATCAGCCGGGCCGCCTTGACGGTGACCAGTTCGGAATCGCCGGGCCCCAGCCCGACGCCGTAGAGCGTGCCGGTCATCGTTCGCTCGCCGTGGCCAGCGCGTTGACCGCGGCGGCGGTGATCGCCGAACCGCCGCGCCGGCCGAGGACGGTGAGGTACTCCAGGTCGGTGCGGTCGGCCAGTGCCGCGCAGGACTCGGCCGCCCCGACGAAACCGACCGGGGCGCCGACGACGGCCGCCGGTCGGGGCGCGCCGTCGTCGATGAGTTCGAGCAGGGCGAACAAGGCGGTTGGGGCGTTGCCGATTGCGACCACGGCGCCCTCGAGGTGGGGCAGCCACAGTTGCAGCGCGGCGGCGGTGCGAGTGGTGTCGAGCTCGGCGGCGAGGGCAGGCACTCCCGGATCGGAGAGGAAGCACTTCACGTCGTTGTCGGCGGGCAGGCGCCGCCGCGTGATGCCCGAGGCCACCATCGAGGCGTCACACAGGATCGGTGCGCCCGCAGCGAGAGCCGACCGCGCCGCGGTGACGACGCCGGGGGTGGCGCGCACATCCGCGGGGAGGTCGGTCTGGCCGCAGGCGTGGATCATCCGCACGACGACGGTGGCGGCGTCCTCGTCGAATGCCGACAGGTCGGCTTCGGCACGGATGATGGCAAACGAGCGTTCGTAGATCGCGGCGCCGTCGCGCAGGTAGTCGGCCATGACGCCTGAGCCTAGTGCCCGCCCCGGCCGAGGATGCTCTCAGCCGACCCGTGTCCGGCGATAGCTGCCGTCGGGCTGCGCCTCGACCCGGACGTGCGGGACCGTCGGCGAGCCGCATCCGCGCGAGCAGCCGACCCAGTGTTCACGCAGGCCGACCCCGGCTGCCTGTGCTTCGACGTGGCCGGCGGCGTTGGCGCGCACGTCGGTAAGCGACTTGGCGCAACCGGGGGAGCCGGCACAGCAGGAGACCCGGGCCCACGGGGAAGCGGCGTCGAAGATCAGACCCATCGGGGCCAGCACGCGCAGGACGGTGTCGGCGACGGCCTCGGTGAGGTCGACGAGGAGGATCTCGCGGTGCGGGGTGATGATGATCGGGGCGTCCACCGCAGAGAGGAAGGTCGCGGTCCGGGCCGGCAACCGCCCGGCCGGGGTGACCGCGCCGAGCGTGACCGATCCGTCGTCCTGCGGGAGCCATCCGACGAGCGGGGCCGACTCGGTCGCGGGTGGCGTGTCGGCCGGTGGCGATGCCGTGGAATGGCGCGCGTGTAGTCGGGCGGCCGCAGCGGCCTCGAGTTCACCGATCCGCCATGCGGTGCCACGGTTGGCCGCGAAGTCTGCGGCGACGGCGAGCACGGCGTCGACCGCACGGCCCCGGGGTAGGGTGCCGGCCGAACGGCCCCCGACGACGAGGACCGCGGAGTCGTCGGAGCGCCACACGAGTGCCACATCGGGACGGTGGGTGAGGATGTCGCCGCGGCCGTCGTCGATGCCGAACAGGAAGCGCCCGGTCAACCCGGCAACCTCGCCGTCGCGCAGCCGCCGGTCCAATTCGGCAACCGTCGTCTCGACCTGGCCGTGTCCGCCGATCCGACCGGCCAGCGGCGAGGCGAGGATGTTGCGGACGGTGTCGGACGGCCCGTCGGAGCCGAGTCCGGCCGCCAAGATCTCGTGGGCCGCCGCATCGGGATCACCCAGTCCGCGAAGTTGGAGGTTGCCGCGGCTGGTCAGTTCCAGGTGGCCGTCGCCATGGCGTTGCGCCACCTCGCCGACGACCGCCAGCTGGTCGGGGCGGAGCCGCCCGCCCGGCACCCGGATGCGCGCCAACGCGCCGTCGCTCGCGCCGTGCGTGGTGAGCACGCCGGGACAGCGGTCGGCTTCGGCGCGGTGCGGGGCTGTGCGGTGGGGGGCTGGGGGCACCACTCCAGCGTACGACCGAACGGGCGCTCACCTAGGGTGGAGCCCGTGATCCTGCTGCTTTCGACCTCCGACACCGACCTCATCACCGCGGCCGCCAGCGGAGCGCCGTTCACCGTGGCGAACCCGGCCCGAATCCTCGTCGAGGAGATCCCCGACCTGGCGCGCGACGCCGACCTCGTCGTCGTCCGCATCCTGGGCGGCCGGCGGGCGTGGGAAGAGGGCATCGACGCGGTACTGGCCACCGGAAAGCCGGTCGTCGTGCTGTCGGGCGAGCAGCAGCCCGATCCCGACCTGATGGCGTGCTCCACGGTGCCCGCCGGCGTCGCGGCGCAGACGCACAACTATTTCGCCGCCGGCGGCGTCGACAACCTCGTCAACGCGCACAACTTCCTCTCCGACACCGTGCTGCTGACCGGGCTGGGGTTCGGCGAGCCCGAGATCACCCCGATGTGGGGCGTGCTCGAGCGAGAGGCGGCGGCGCTACCTGACGATGCGGTCACCGTCGCGGTGCTCTACTACCGGGCCCAACACCTGGCGGGCAACACCCGCTACGTCGACGCGCTGTGCGAGGCGCTGGAGCATGCCGGGGCCCGGGCGCTGCCGGTGTTCTGCGCGTCACTGCGCACCGCCCCCGACGAACTGATCGACCTGCTCGGCACCGCGGACGCACTGATCGCGACGGTGCTGGCAGCCGGCGGGACCACGCCGGCGGAGGCGTCGGCGGGTGGACAGGACGAGGCGTGGGACGTCGAACGCCTTGCCGCACTGGACATTCCGATTCTGCAGGGACTGGCTGTCACGGGCTCGCGCGAGCAGTGGGAGGCCAATGACGACGGCCTCTCCCCGCTGGACGTCGCCAGCCAGGTCGCGGTCCCGGAGTTCGACGGCCGCATCATCACGGTGCCATTCTCGTTCAAGGAGTTCGACGACGACGGGCTGCCCTGGTACCAGCCAGATCCCGAGCGCTGTGCCCGCGTCGCCGGTATCGCCGTGCGCCACGCGCGGTTGCGCCACCTGCCCAACTCCGACAAGCGGCTGGCCGTCGTGCTGTCGGCGTATCCGACCAAACATGCGCGCATCGGCAATGCCGTCGGCCTGGACACCCCGAAGTCGTTGCTGCGGTTGCTGACCGCGTTGGGCGAACACGGCTACGCACTGGGCGATCAGGCGCAGATCCCGGGTCTGGTTGACGACGACTCCGATGCGCTGATGCACGCCCTCATCGAGGCCGGCGGCCAAGACCCGGCGTGGCTGACCGACGAGGTATTGGCGGCGAACCCGATCCGCGTCGCCGCGTCGGACTACCGGCAGTGGTTCGCAACGCTGCCCGCCGACCTGCGCGAGGCCGTCGAGGAGAAGTGGGGACCGGCGCCGGGCGAACTCTTCGTCGACCGGTCGAGCAACCCCGAGGGCGACATCGTCATCGCGGCCATGGCTTTCGGCAACGTGGTGCTGATGGTGCAACCGCCGCGCGGATTCGGCGAGAACCCCGTCGCGATCTATCACGACCCCGACCTGCCGCCGTCGCACCACTACCTGGCCGCCTACCGCTGGTTGGCCTCGTCGCCGCGCGCCGACGGGTGGGGTTTCGGGGCCGACGCGGTGGTCCACGTGGGCAAGCACGGCAACCTCGAATGGCTGCCGGGCAAGACGCTGGGGATGTCGGCGTCGTGCGGCACCGATGCCGCGCTCGGCGACCTGCCGCTGGTCTACCCCTTCCTGGTCAACGACCCCGGCGAGGGAACGCAGGCCAAGCGACGCGCCCATGCCGTGCTCGTCGACCATCTGATCCCGCCGATGGCCCGGGCCGAGTCGTACGGCGACATCGCACGTCTAGAGCAGCTGCTCGACGAGCACGCCAACATCGCCGCCCTCGATCCGGCCAAGCTCCCTGCCATCCGCCAGCAGATCTGGACGCTGTTGACCGCGGCCAAGATGGACCACGACCTCGGGCTGAGCGAACGGCCTGACGAAGAGGTGTTCGACGACATGCTGCTGCACGTCGACGGATGGCTGTGCGAGATCAAGGACGTCCAGATTCGCGACGGGCTGCACATCCTCGGCGAGGCTCCGGTCGACGAGGCGGAGATCGACCTGGTGCTGGCGATGCTGCGGGCCCGCCAACTGTGGGGCGGCACCCAGGCGCTGCCGGGTTTGCGCGAGGCGCTGGGGCTGACCGAGGGTGACGGCGCTGCCGACGGGGAGCGGACGCACACCGTCGACGCGGTGGAAACCCAGGCGCGCGACCTTGTTTCGCGGTGCCACAAGGGGGACTGGTCCGACGAGGCGGTCGCCGACGCGGCGGCCGGACTGCCCCCGGCGGTGGGCGACGTGCTCCGATTTGCCGCGAGCCAGGTGGTGCCGCGGCTCCGGGCCACCGATCAGGAGGTCAGGCGGGTGCTGCACGCGCTCGACGGCGGGTTCATCCCGGCCGGTCCGAGCGGGTCGCCGCTGCGCGGTCTCATCAACGTGCTGCCCACCGGGCGCAACTTCTACTCCGTGGACCCGAAGGCCGTGCCGAGCAGGCTGGCCTGGGAGACCGGTCGCGCCATGGCCGATTCTCTGCTGGAGCGGTACCTGGCCGATCACGGCGAGTATCCGCGCTCGGTCGGGTTGTCGGTGTGGGGGACCAGTGCGATGCGCACGTCCGGCGACGACATCGCCGAGGTACTGGCCCTGCTCGGCGTCGAGCCGGTGTGGGATGAGGCGTCGCGGCGCGTCGTCGACCTCGATCTCATCGACCTCGCCGAGTTGGGGCGGCCGCGCATCGACGTGACCGTGCGCATCTCCGGCTTCTTCCGCGACGCCTTCCCGCACGTCGTCACAATGCTCGACGACGCGGTCGCCCTCGTTGCGGCGGCCGACGAGCCCGATGAGCAGAATTACGTCGCCGCCCACGTGCGCGAGTCGCTCGCCGAGCACGGCGACCGCCGTCGGGCCACCACGCGGGTCTTCGGCTCCAAGCCGGGGACCTACGGTGCCGGACTGCTGCAGCTGATCGATTCGCAGCAGTGGCGCTCGGACGAGGACTTGGCCGCGGTCTACACCGCGTGGGGCGGGTATGCGTACGGGCGCGAGCTCGACGGCAAGGAGGCGGTCGACGACATGCGCAGTGCCTACCGGCGCATCAACGTCGCGGCCAAGAACACCGATACCCGCGAGCACGACATCGCCGACTCCGACGACTACTTCCAGTACCACGGCGGCATGGTCGCGACGGTCCGCGCGCTCACCGGATCCGACCCGGAGGCCTACATCGGTGACTCGACTCGGCCGGACGCGGTGCGCACCCGCACGCTGTCCGAGGAGACGACCCGCGTGTTCCGGGCACGGGTGGTGAATCCGCGGTGGATCTCGGCGATGCAGCGCCACGGGTACAAGGGCGCTTTCGAGATGGCGGCCACCGTCGACTATCTGTTCGGCTACGACGCCACCACCAACGTCGTCGCAGACTGGATGTACGAGCAGCTCACCGAGTCCTACGTGCTCGACGAGGCGAACCGCGAGTTCTTGGAGAAGTCCAACCCGTGGGCGCTGCACGGCATCACCGAGCGCCTCCTCGAAGCCGCCGAGCGCGACCTGTGGGAGGCGCCGCCCGCCGAGATGCTCGACGAGCTCCGTCGTATCTATTTGGAGACCGAAGGCGACATCGAGGGTCGCGCCGACGACTGATCGACTGGGCCCTCTTTTCCGTCGAGTGGGCCCTCGATCCCGTCGAGTGGGCCCTCGATCCCGTCGAGTGGGCCCTCGAATCAGCAAGTCTTGAATGTGGTGCCCTAGTAGGGGCCTTTGAGGTCGGTGATGTCCCACATCCACACCTGACCCGGCCTGGTGGCCGCCAGCACCGGCGCGGAGCGTGCCCGTCGACGCCGATGACTCTGTGGTGGGCGTGGCGGTAATTCCACGATCTGAATGCCACCGCGGCCAACGCCAGGGCCCAGTCGGCGGGGATGAGGGCCCAGTCGGCGGTTAGGGGGTCGGGGAGGCGGAAGCCACGCGGGCGAGGATGGCGGCGGCCAACTCGTCGGGACGCTCGTCGGGGATCCAGTGCGACGCGCCTTCGACGACGACCAGGTCGAACGGCGCGTCCACATACTTCGCCGATCCGGCGGCCTGTTTGATGCCGAGCGCTGCGTCGTCGTCGCTCCAGACCATTGTCGTCGGCACGGAAACCTTCCCGACCATGGTTTTCGGCGTCGAGAAGGGGAGTGCGCGGTACCAGCCCAAGCCGCCGCGTAGCGCACCGGCGGCGACGATCTCATGGCGGAACCGCTCGATCATCTCCGGCGTCATTCCCATCGAGGCCATTGCCTTGCCGGCCGGGCCGGATTTCGACGCCAGAATCTTCTCGGGGACCCCGGGTAGCTGGAAGAACGCCATGTACCAGGACCGCAGCAGCTGGTTGCTCGTGCCCATCGACCCGACGAAGGCCATCGGGTGGCCCACCGAGACCGCCGTCAAACTTGTCACCTTGTCCGGATACGCCGCGGCGGTGGCCCAGGCCGCGGCGGCGCCCCAGTCGTGCCCGACGATGTGCGCCGGCTTTCCGATCACATCGATCAGGGCGCTCGCATCACCGGCCAGATGCGTCAGCGAATAGGCTTTGCGGCCCTTCGGCCGGGCACCCGGGGAGTATCCGCGCTGGTCGGGCGCGACGGTCCGATATCCCTGTTCGTGCAAGAGTGGGGCCACACGGTCCCACGACGAGGCGCGCTGCGGGAAACCGTGGAGGAGGACGATCGGTTCGCCGTCGGCCGGGCCGGAGTCGACGACGTCGAAGGTCAGTCCGTCGTTGCTGAAGGTTGTGATGGGGGGCACGTTTGTCGAACCTAGCCCCATCGGGAGCAAAATGGGAGTCTCCGACGTTGAGCAGGAAAGACGGAAGGACATTCCCATGAGGATTCGTTGGATCCTGCTGCTGTACATCGTGGTGGAACTCGCCGCGTTCATCGGCCTGTCGTCCTGGCTCGGCGCCGGCTGGGCCATTCTCATCACCCTCGCCGCGGCGGTCGCCGGCTACGTGTTCCTCGCCTCGCGCGGGCGACGCGTCATCGCCGATCTGGGCCGGGCGGCGCGCAACGAGATCCGCCCGAGCGAGCCGCTGCCCGACACCGCACTGTTGGGCATGTCCTCGGTGCTCGTGATCCTGCCCGGCCTGGTGACCAGCCTCCTGGGGGTCGCGCTGATGGCCGGCCCGGTCCGCCGCGCCGCACGCCCGGTGGTCACTGCCTTCGGCGCGCGCCGTTTCGCCGGGCTCGTCTCCGCGGTCGGTGCGCGCACCGTGTTCCTCGGGGGCGAGGTGATCGATGGCGACGTGATCGACAGTGACGTGATCGACGGCGACGTGGTCGCGGGCAGCGTCGTCAACAGCGGTGCGAACGCCCACGGCCCGACGCCGCGGCCCGGGCAACAGCGCCAATTGCCTCCCGCGCACTGACTCCGGGCGGCGGCACGGCAAAATAGCACCCATGGCGACGCAACTGCTGTGCGGTGGCACCATCCACACGCCCGCCAACCCGGACGCGACGGCGATGGCCGTCGCCGATGGCATGGTCGTGTGGGTCGGCTACGACGACGTCGGTCGGCGGCTGCACCCCGATGCCGAGGTCATCGACCTCGACGGCCGCTTCGTCGGCCCCGGGTTTGTCGACTCCCACGTGCATCTCACCGCGACCGGGCTGGCCACCACCGGTCTGGACCTGTCGCAAGCGCGCAGCCGCAGCGACTTCCTCGCACGGCTGCGCACCCATGCTCAGCAACTCCCAGCCGACGAGGTCGTCTGGGCCCACGGATGGGACGAGTCGGCCTGGTCGGGCGCCGACGCGCAGGACGCCCTCCCACCGACGACGGCGCAGATCGACGACGCGGTCGGGCCGCGCCCGGCCTATCTGATCCGCGTCGACGAGCATTCCGCGCTCGTCTCCACAGCGTTGCGTGCCCGGGTCGACGGGTTGTCTGGCCTCGCCGGCCACTCGGCGGACGGCGCGGTGACCGCCGAGGCCCACCACGCGGTCCGCGCAGCGGCGCGACAAGCGCTGACCCCGTCGGTCCGGACCGAGGCGCGACGCCGCGCACTGGATGCGATGGCCGAGCTCGGCGTCGTGTCCGTGCACGAGAACGGCGGGCCCGAGATCGGCGGCCTCGACGACTTCCGCGAAGTGCTCGCGACCGACACCGGCATCGAGGTCGTCGGGCTGTGGGGGGAGGCGGTCGCCGACGTCGAGCACGCGCGCAACTTGCTCGCGACGACGGGCGCCTGGGGATTGGCCGGCGACGTCTTCGTCGACGGGTCGCTCGGGTCGCACACCGCGTGGCTGGACCAGCCGTACACCGACGCCCCAGACACCCGCGGAACCGCCTACCTCGACGCCGATCGCGTCTACGCCCACCTGCGGGCGTTGACCGAGTTGCGCCGCCAGGGTGGGTTTCACGTCATCGGCGACGCGGCGATGGCAACGGTCACCGGCGCGTTGGCGCGGCTGGCCGACGAGGTGGGCACCCCGGCCGTCGCGGCATGCGCCCACCGCGTCGAGCACGCCGAGATGGTCACCGACGCCCAGCGCGAGGTGCTGGCCCGCTGCGGCGTGATCGCCGTGATGCAACCGGCCTTCGACGCCCGGTGGGGCGGCCCCGGTCAGCTGTACGAGCAGCGGCTCGGCACCCCCCGCTACTCGACGCTCAACGACTTCGCGGCACTTGCCAAAGCCGGTGTGGCGCTGGCCTTCTCGTCGGATTCGCCGGTGACCCCGGTCTCGCCGTGGGCCACCGTCGGCGCGGCCGTCGGGCATCACCGGTCCGCGTCGGCGGTGTCGGCGCGTGCCGCGTACGGAGCTTGCACCCGCGGCGGCTGGCGGGCCGCCGGGCGCAACGACGGCCTCACGGGGGTGCTGGTACCCGGTGCACCGGCGAGCTACGCGGTGTTCGACGTCGACCGTCTCGTGGTCGCCGGTTCCGACGACAAGGTCCAGCGCTGGTCGACCGACCCCCGCTCCCGGGTCCCGGCGCTGCCCGACGTGTCGCCCGGCGCCGCTGCGCCGACCTGCGTGCGAACGGTCCACCGGGACACCATCCTTTACGACTCCGGTGCCCTGGGTTCGGCGGCGGGGACCGCATGACCCGTCTGATCCGACCCGCGGCCGCGCTGGCCGCCGGGCTGGCCATGTGGGCCGCCTTCCCGCCGAGCAACCTGTGGTTCCTCGCGGTGGTCTCGCTCGGCGTACTGGCCGTCGTCATCGGCACCGGGGATTGCCGGGTCCGCGACGGCGCACTGGCGGGACTGCTCTTCGGGGCCGGGTTCTACGTGCCGCTGCTGCCGTGGATCGGTGAGTACGTCGGCCCGCTCCCGTGGTTGGCCCTGGCGGCCGCTTTGGCCGCGTACACCGCCTTGTTCGGCGCGATGGCGGCGGTCAGCATGCGCCTGCCGCTGCCGCCGCTCTGGTTCGCCCTGACCTGGGTCCTCGTCGAGGTCCTGCGATCCTCCTTCCCCTTCGGTGGATTCCCGTGGGGCAGAACGGCGTTCAGTCAGGCCGACGGGCCACTGCTGCCGCTGGCATCGCTCGTCGGCGCCACCGGGCTCACGTTCGGCGTCGCGCTCTTCGGCGCCTCGGTGGCGTGGGTGTTCGTACTCGGCTTCCGGGCCTGGCGGCGGGGCCCGCGACCGGCGACCGAGGAACACCGCGCGGTGTCGGCCGGGGTGGTCACCGCCGTCGTGACGGTCCTGCTGGCGCTGTCGGCCCCCCTGTTGGCCATCCTGGTCACGCCGGGCAGCCTGGACCGCGTCCTGTCCCCGACGACGACGAGGGTGGCCGTGGTGCAGGGGAACGTGCCGCGCCTCGGGTTGGACTTCAACGCACAGCGACGAGCCGTTCTCGACTACCACGTCCGCGAGACCATGCACCTGGCGCAGGACATTGCGCGCGGCCGCACGCCGGCGCCCGACGTCGTGGTGTGGCCGGAGAACGCGTCCGACATCTCACCGCTGGACAATCCCGATGCGGCGGCCGAGATCGAGGCCGCGGCCAAGGCGGTCAAGGCGCCGATCGTGTTGGGCACCATCGTGGCCGGCCCGGACGGGACCCCGCGCAACACGGTCCTGGTGTGGGATCCGACGCAGGGGATCGTCGACCGCTACGACAAGCACATCATCCAGCCGTTCGGCGAGTACCTGCCGTGGCGCGGCTTCTTCCGGTTGTTCTCCTCCTATGCCGACCTGGCCGGGGATTTCCGGCCGGGGAGCGGCCCGTCGGTGGTTCGCATCCCGGCAAAATCCGGTCCAGTGGTCGCAGGAGTCGCGACGTGCTGGGAGATCGCCTTCGACCGGGCGGCGCGCGCCTCGGTCGAGCAGGGCGCCCAAGTGTTGATCGTCCCGACCAACAATGCGACCTTCGGGCGGTCGGCGATGACCTACCAGCAACTGGCGATGTCGCAGGTACGGGCGGTCGAGCACGGTCGGACCGTTTTGGTCGCCGCCACCTCGGGCGTCAGCGCGATCATCGCCCCGGACGGCACGATCACCGCGCGCACCGAGGTGTTCACCCCGGCGGTGCTGGCGGACAAGGTGCCGCTGCGCACCGAGCGCACCGTGGCCACCCGTCTGGGCGGGATCCCGACCGTCGTCCTGTGTATTGCAGCGGTCGCCGCGTTTTTGTTCGCCCTGGCCACGCATACTAAGTTCAGTCGGAACCCGTTGCGCGGCACAGCCGGGCAAACGGACGAAGCAAAGGAGCTCGATGAGTAACGTGATCGGCCCGACCGGTGAGAACGTGCTGGTGGTCATCCCGACGTACAACGAGAGTGAGAACCTCCCGATCATCGTCGACCGGCTGCTGTCGGCCTTGGCCGGGGTGCACGTCCTCGTCGTCGACGACTCCAGCCCCGACGGAACCGGTGAGATCGCCGACCGGCTGGCCGCCGAGGACGAGGCCGGCCGGATCCACGTGCTGCACCGGACGGAGAAGGACGGCTTGGGCAAGGCCTACCTCGCCGGATTCACCTGGGGCCTCGCCCGCGAGTACGCGGTCCTGGTGGAGATGGATGCCGACGGCTCGCACGCCCCCGAGCAACTGCACCGGCTGCTCGACGCGGTGAACGCGGGCGCCGACCTGGCCATCGGGTCGCGGTACGTGACGGGCGGGTCCACGGTCAACTGGCCCAAGCGCCGGGAGTTCCTCTCCCGCGGGGCCAACACTTACGCCCGTCTGGCGTTGGGCTCGTCGATCCGCGACATCACCGCCGGATTCCGGGCGTATCGCCGCGAGGTGTTGGAGAGCTTCGACTTCGCCGCCATCGACTCGGCCGGCTACTGCTTCCAGATCGATCTGGCCTGGCGCGCGGTGCAGGGCGGGTTCACCGTCACCGAGGTGCCGATCACGTTCACCGAGCGCGCCATCGGCGAATCCAAGATGGACGGCGGGGTCATCACCGAGGCTTTCCTGCAGGTCGCCCGATGGGGGATGGACAGCCGGTTCGGCCGCAGCAAGCACGGCTAGGCACCCGCCCTACTACCGACATAAACGACTGAGCCCGGCCGCGTGATGCGGCCGGGCTCAGTCGATCAGGTTCGCGGGACTATCCGCGGCGACGCTTCTTCAGCAGGTCGAGGCGCTCGTTGAGCAGCACCTCGAGCTCTTCCTCGCTGCGGCGCTCGAGCAGCATGTCCCAGTGGGTGCGCGGCGGCTTCGCCTTCTTCTCCTCGGGGACCTCGCCTTCGACGATGGTGCCCTCCATGCCGTTCTTGCACGGCCACTTCGCGGGGATCTCCGCGTCGTCGGCGAACGGGACGTCGAACACCTCGCCGTTGTCGGTCTTGTACTGGACGATTCGGCGGGGAGCCAGATCGTGATCGCGATCGGTTTCGTAGCTGACCGCGCCGAGTCGGCTTCCGCGAAGCACTCGATCTGCCATGGTGTGGTGTCCTCTCCAGTCTGGGCCGAACACGGCGCCCCGAATCCGAGCCGGGTGCCGCGCGACCTCCCATTCTACGCGAATGCGGCGTGTCGCTCCGCAGCGCCGCTGCGACGGCGATCGGGTAGCGTTTTCCTCCATGACCGCCGATACCCAGCGCCGCCGCGACCGTCAGGTCGCCTGCGCCTGGTGCGGGCGCGAAATCGAGGATTCAACGCTCGGCCGACGGCGGAAGTACTGCCGGCAATCGTGCCGACAGCGCGCCTATGAGCAACGAACGCTCACCGCGGGCACCAATATTCCCGACGACGCGGTGATCTTGCGGCCCGACGAGGTCCGCGACCTGGCCGACCGGCTCTTCGAGCTGCGGTGCGCGGCCGAGGATCTGCGCACCGCGGTGGCCGAGGACGCGGATTCGGCCACCCTGGCCGGTCTCGCCGACGTCGTCGTGGACCTCGCCGTTGCCGCGGAACGTGTCCGATGAGCCCGGCCGACTCGCCGAAGAAGGCGGCCAAACGTGCGGTGAGGAAGACCGACAAGGGTGACGCCTCGGTCGCGAAGCGGGCCGCCGAACTGCTGGCCCGCACCGACTCCAGCGACGGCGTCGTGTCGTTGGCCCGGGCCGCACGCAGTCTCATCCCGGAGTCGCCGGTGGTGGGTGAGGACCGGTCCAGCGATCGCCTGGCCAGGCTGATCGCGCAGGCCCGCGGCGAGCAGCCCTCGGCGGTGCGGGAGCTCGGACTCGCCGGCGTCGAGGTGTGGCAGACGCTGACCAGGCGCCGGGGCGGCAAGGGCGTGGCCCGCATCCCCGACGAGCCGGTCGCGACGACCATCATGTTCACCGATCTCGTCGCCTTCTCGACGTGGGCGCTGCGCGCCGGCGACGACCACGTCCTCGAGCTGATCCGGGCGGTCGACCAGGCGACCGCCACCGTCTTGCGACGACGCGGGGGACAGGTGGTGAAAACCCTCGGCGACGGCACGATGGCGGCCTTCACCGACGCGGGCCAGGCCATCCTCGCGGCTTTCGAGGCGGTCACCGCGGTTAACGCGATCGAGGTCGCCGGCTATCGCCCGCAACTGCGCGTCGGCCTGCACACGGGCATGCCCCGGGCCGTCGACGGAGACTTCTTGGGCATCGACGTGAACATCGCGGCCCGAGTCGGCGCCGCGGCCGGAGCGGGTGAGGTCTTCGTCAGCGATGCCGTCGTCGCCGAGGTCGATCCGACACAGTTCGTGTTGCGGCGCAAGCGTTTCCGCGCGAAGGGCGTGCCGAAGGAGACCGTGGTGTACTCGGTCGTCCCCAAGTTGTGAGTCGGGTGTGGTGACCACCGACGACGCAGCGGCGCGACCGCTGGACCGCCGGTTCTTCGGGCAGCCGTGGGGGCTGGCGACGCTGTTCAGCATCGAGACCTGGGAGCGGTTCTCGTTCTACGGGATGCAGGCGATCCTCGCCTACTACCTCTACTACACCGTGGCGCAGGGCGGTTTGGGTCTGGACCGCTCGTCGGCGACGAGCATCGTCGGGGCCTATGGCGGCCTGGTGTACCTGTCGACGATCGTCGGCGCCTGGCTCGCCGACCGGGTCCTGGGCGCCGATCGGACGTTGCTCACCGGCGCCGTCGTCATCATGGCCGGCCACATCAGCCTGGCGCTGCTGCCGGGGTTGTGGGGCGTCGGCATCGGTCTGGTCCTGGTCGCATTCGGCAGCGGGGCCCTGAAGACCAGTGCGACGACCATGGTCGGCGGGCTCTATGAGCCGGGGGACCGCCGTCGCGACGCCGGTTTCTCGCTGTACTACATGGGGGTGAACCTGGGCGGCTTCCTCGGTCCACTGGCGACCGGGGCCGCCCAGCGGGGAGCGGGATTCCACCTCGGCTTCGGCCTCGCGGCAATCGGCATGGGCGTCGGCCTCATCGGATACGTGGCGATGCGCGGGTCGCTGCGGGGGCTCGGCGACGGCGTTCCCGATCCGCTCCCGCGGTCGCAACGGCGCCGGTGGATCGTGACCGCCGTCGTCGCCGTGGTCGCCGTCGGGGCCGCCGCGGCAGGCGGGTGGTTGCGCGCCGACCGGCTGGCCACCGTCGTCGCGGTGGTGACCGCCCTCGCCGCGCTGGGATTGTTCGCGGTGATCCTGCGCAGCGCCCACGTCGACGCGACGGAACGCCGACGGGTGGTCGCGTTCATCCCGCTCTTCGGTGCGTCGGTGGTGTTCTGGTCGCTCTACCAGCAGCAGTTCACCACGGTCGCGGTGTATGCCGACGAGCGGCTGAACCGCAGCATCGGAGGCTGGGAGGTGCCGGCCTCCTGGGTGCAGTCGATCAACCCCGTCTTCATCATCGTGTTCGCCGGCGTGTTCGCCGCCCTGTGGACGGCCCTCGGGTCCGCGCAGCCCTCGGCGCCGGCGAAGTTCGCTCTGGGCACCGGCCTGATGGGCGTGGCATTCCTGTGTTTCCTACCGATGTCGGGCGGCGGCCCCGGCAGTGCCCCGCTACTCGGCCTCGTCGGGATCCTGCTGTTGTTCACCTTCGCCGAACTCCTGCTGTCGCCGGTGGGGTTGTCACTGGCCACCCGGTTGGCACCGCGGGCATTCACCTCGCAGATGGTGGCGCTGTTCTTCCTGTCCGTGGCATTGGGGACAGCGTTGTCGGGGGTGTTGGCACGGTGGTATTCGGCCGATTCGGAAGTGCCCTACTTCCTCACCCTCGGACTCGCCTCACTCGCCGTCGCCGGGCTCGTCGCCGCCGCGACACCGTGGATCCGCAGGGGGATGGGCGAGGCCTGAGGCCGGGCTACTCGGTCTCGACCGCGTGCTTCACGGCCTTGATCTTCTGGCCGCGCACCTTGTAGTTGACGATGAAGATCACGATCACCAGGGCGATCACGGCACCGATGATCGCCCCCACGAGCGTCCCGCCCTGGAATCCGGGCGCGTTCTGTTCCAGCAGGCGCCGCCCGATCTGCGCCGAGTTGTTGGTGCCCGAGTGGACCGCAAGCGTCAGCAGGTTGGGGATCGCGAACACGACGCCGACGATGAGGAAGAGGACGCCGATGACGTGCTTGAGGCGTCCCCAGGAGGCCACCGCCATGGCGAAACACACGATGGGGACCAGGGTGCACACCACGCCGAAGGTGATCCCCATGAAGGTGCCGCTGGTCAGGCTGCCGTCGACGAGGCGGCCGATCCGCTCACCCCACTGCCGCGGGACGAAGGCCGCCAGGATGAAGTAGGCGATGACCAGGATCGCGACGCCGATGAGGGCGAGTAGCAGGCGTTTGACCAGGTGACTGACCTTCTCCCCGAAGGACGGGCCCTTGGGGGCCGGCGCGGGAGGGGTGTCCTCGACCGGTGGGTGACCCTCGGCCGGTGCGGGAACGGCCGGGTCGGTGGGGACAACGTTCGGCGAGTCATCGTTGGTCATGCGGCTACTGTGGCACACCTTTGCCGGTTTGTGGTGGCAAAGACGCGGGCGTCGCGCGGCGGCCGACACCGCGGCCGTCGGGGGTGTTACAGGCGCCAGACCAGTGCCGCACCGAGGGCGCCGGTGGCGTTGATCGCCCAGTGCAGGGCGATCGGTGGCAGGAGGCTGTCGGTCTTGTAGCGCAGCCAGCCGAAGACGAAGCCCGCCGCGGTGGTCGCGACCACCGCCAGGACGACACCGGCGATCCGGCCGGCGCCGCCGCCGCCCACCGCGTCGCGCAGTCCTTGGTTGCTGCCCGACAGGTTCAACGACGAGGTGATGTGCCACAGGCCGAAGAGCACCGCGCCGACCGACAGGGCGACCGGGGCCGACCACGTCCGCATCAGGGCGCCTTGGAGGACGCCGCGGAACAGCAGTTCCTCGGGCAGCACTGTCTGCAGGGGGATGACCACGAATGCGGCCAACAGGGCGGTGCGGGCCGAGCGGTACCGCTCTTCGAGGAAGAACTCCCGCAGCGGCGGAATCGCCACCGCCACGCCGATGACGACGACCACGATCGCCACCACGGCCGCGGCCCAGGGGAGTCCGGCCCGGAGTTGGGGCAGGGTGGCGCCCAGATCGCGCCAGTGCAGCCCGCTGATGAGGGCTGCGGCCCCCAACAGCAACGCCGTCGTCGGGATGACCAGGATGATCAGGCGGCCGTGGGCGTAGTGGGCGATGAGGTTGGCGCTCGCGATCACGAAGATGATCGTCGCGATCAACGCGGGGTGCAGACGGTCGATCGCGGTCAGCTGGGCCATTGGCCGATGCTATCGGGTGGGGCCTCACGGTGGCACACTGTCAGGGTCATGGCACTCTTCGACGACGCCGAGCTCGAGCGCTATTACCGGCGCATCGAGGCGCGGACCGGCAGTGATCGCACCGAGCGCACCGAGCGTGCAGCGCTCACTGAGCGCACCGACCGCGCGGCGGTCGAGGATCCGCGCGTGGAACAAGCCGATGCCGTGTGTCCCACCCCGGACAAATCCGGACACGCCACTGCACGCGAGGCCTGGTTGGCGGTGTCGGTCCTGCGCGCGGGGCGGCTGCGGCGGCCCACCCTCGACGTCTACCGCTGCCGGTGCGGGCTGTGGCACATCACGAGCCGCGACACGAACTGACGTTGCCGCCAAGTGTGACGCCCGACAACACTAGGCTCGACTGTATGGAACACCTCAGCGGACTCGACGCCAGCTTCTTGTACCTGGAAACCCCCGAGCAGCTGATGCACGTGTGCGCCCTCTTCGTGCTCGATCCCGCCACGAGCCCCGGCGGCTACGAGTTCGGCAAGTTCCGCGACGCCCTCGACGTCGCCGTCGCCGGGATCCCGCAGTTCACCCGGAAGGTCCGCAAGGTTCCGTTCGAGATCGCCCACCCGGTGTGGGTGCACGACACCCATTTCGACATCAACCGGCACGTGCACCGCGTCGCACTCCCCGGTGACGGCGGATACGCCGAGCTCATCGAGCTGATCACCCACCTCGCGTCGCTGCCGCTCAGCCGCCACCATCCGCTGTGGGAGATGTGGGTGATCGAGGGCTACCACGACACGGGTCGCGGCTCGGCGGCGGAGAAGTCCGCCGATCTGGCTGGGGCGAGCGACAAGGTCGTCGTCTTCGCGAAGATGCACCATGCCGCGGTCGACGGTGCGTCGGGCGCCAGCATCGTGTCGCACCTGTGTGCGCTGGAACCCGACGCCGCGCCGGTGGCCGCGACGATGGGCGCCGACTACGACGACGCCGACCAGGGCGAGCCGGGGGCGTTGGAGATCTTCGGACGCGGCTTCGTGGCCAGCTTGGCGCGTCCCTTCAACCTGACCCGCATCATCCAACCATCGGTCGACGTGGTGGTCAAGACCGTCGAACGGATGCGTCGCGGGACCGCCATGGCCCCGCCGTTCAAGGCGCCGCGCACCCCGTTCAACAACAACATCACCGGCCAGCGCTCGATCGGCGTCACTGACATGCTGCTCGACGACTTCAAGGAGATCCGGCGCCTCAGTGGGGCGACGGTCAACGACGTGGTGCTGACCATCGCCGGCGGGGCGCTGCGGCGCTATCTGGCCGACCACAACGACCTGCCGGACGCACCGCTGTTGGCGACGGTTCCGGTTTCGGTGCGGGAAGAATCCCAGCGGTCCGAGGGGATGAACAAGGTTTCGGCGCTGTTCGCCCGGCTCGGCACCGACATCGACGACCCGTGGGAGCGACTCATCGCGATGGGGGAGGCGAACCGCAACGCCAAAGAGCATCAGAAGGCGATTCCTGCTGACGCACTGCAGGATTGGGCCGAGTTCGCCCCGCCGCGCACCTTCGGTCTCGCCATGCGCACCTATGCCGCGCTGCGGATCTCCGAGCGCGGCCCGGTGGTGCACAACCTCGTCATCTCCAACGTGCCGGGTCCGCAGATGCCGCTCTACTTCATGGGGGCCAAGATCGACGCCCTGTACCCGTTGGGGCCGATCTTCCACGGCGCCGGGCTCAACGTGACAGTGCTGTCGAACAACGGCATCGTGCACGTCGGGATCATCGCGTGCCCGGCGGCCGTGCCCGATCCAGAACTACTCGTCGACTATTTCCCGCTGGAGTTGACCAAGCTGCGGGAACAGGCCGAACAACTCGCCTAGGCGGTCCCGACGACCGAGGCCAGGTCGTTGATCTGCTTCTCGTCGCGGGCGGTGACCAGCATCGTGGTCACGCCGGCGGCTTCCCACTCGCGGACCTTGGCCCGCACATAGTCGACGTCACCGACGATCGCCGCGTCGTCGACGACCGCATCGGGGATGATCGCCGCGGCCTCGTCCTTGCGGTTGCTGCGGAACAGCGCAGTCACCTCGTCGACGACGTCGGCGTACCCCATCCGGCGGTAGACGTCGGCGTGGAAGTTGGTGTCCTCGCTGCCCATCCCGCCCATGTACAGCGCGACAAACGGTTTGATCGCGGTCATCGCGGCCGCACGGTCGTCGGTGACGACGATCTGCGCGGTGGCACAGATCTCGAAGTCTTCGCGGCTGCGCCGGGCACCGGCACGCGCGAATCCCTCGTCGAGCCACTCGTTGTACTGGTCGGCGAGGCGGGGCGTGTAGAAGATCGGCAACCAGCCGTCGGCGATCTCGGCGGCCAGGGCGATGTTCTTGGGGCCTTCGGCACCGAGGAAGATCGGGATGTCCGAGCGCAACGGATGGGTGATCGACTTGAGCGGCTTACCCAGACCGGTCGTGCCCTCGCCGGTCAGTGGCAGCGGGTAGTGCGGGCCGTCGCTGGTGACAGGTGCTTCGCGGGCCCAGACCTGGCGCATGATGTCGATGTACTCACGGGTCCGGGCGAGGGGCTTGGGGAACTTCTGTCCGTACCAACCCTCGACGACCTGGGGGCCGGAGACGCCGAGGCCGACGATGTGGCGGCCGCCGGACAGGTGGTCGAGCGTCAGCGCAGCCATCGCGCAGGCGGTGGGTGTGCGGGCCGACAACTGCAGGACGGAGGTGCCCAGGCGGACCTTCTCGGTCTGTGAACCCCACCAGGCCAGCGGCGTGTAGGCATCTGATCCCCACGCCTCGGCGGTGAAGACGGCGTCAAAGCCGGCGGCTTCGGCGGCCCGGGCCAATTCGCCGTGATTCGGAACGGGGTCGGCGCCCCAGTACCCCAACTGCAGACCAAGTTTCATAAGGGCAACCTACCCGCTGTGTCCGATCACGCAATGGGGTCGGGGTGCTTCGGCGGCTTTTCGGCACCGAGGCTCAAGAGGGCGGCGATGGCGTCGATCAGGCCGGTGCGGGCCTCGTCGAGGTCACCATAGGTACCCAACATCCGCTCTGAGGTGAGGCCGCGCATGGCTGCGGGGATCAGTGCGGCCATCTGCCGGACGCGGACCGGGTCGACGTCGAGATCGGCGAAGGCCCGCTCGCATGCCTCGTCCCATCCGGGTTTCCACGAGGCGAACTCCGCGGCGGTAAGTGGGAAGTCGCGTTCGAGTTCGTCGACGTCGCGGGGCAGCGCGGCGCGCAGTGTCTCGATCGCCAGTGATTCGGGCGTGCGCAGCCCGACGAGCATCACGTCGACGAGCGCGGTCACCCGCTGCGTCAGCGTGCCGCCCGGGTGGGCGCTGGCGGGGAGGTCCCCGCGCAGGTCGGCGGTGTGGCGGAGGACGGCGGCCCACAGTCCGTCGATGTCGCCGAACTGGTATTTGACCGCCCCCCAGGTGACGCCGATGTCGCGGGCGATCCGGTTGCCCGACACCGCCGCAGGGTCGCCGGTGGCCAGCGAGGCGATCGCCGCGGCGATCATGTTCTCGCGCGTGGCCGTCCCGCGGCGATTGGCCCGCCGGCCGGGTGCCGTCTCGGTGGTCATGACCATGATCCTAGGCGAAACGACCCATTTTCATAGAGGGTTCTATGTAGTGTTTCTCGCATGGCCCGCACCCCACTTTCCATGGAGCCCACCGGCTGGTTCCAGGTCGCCTGGTCGTCGGAGATCGCCATCGGCGACGTCCACACGATGACGTACTTCGGCCGCGACCTGGTCGCGTGGCGGTCGGCGTCGGGACGGCTGTCGATCTTCGACGCCTACTGCGAACACCTGGGCGCCCACCTCGGTCACGGCGGTCACGTCGACGGGGAGAACCTCGTCTGCCCGTTCCACGGCTGGGAGTGGAACCAAGACGGCCGCAACGTGTGCATCCCGTACGAAAAGCGTCCCAATCGGGGCAGGCGCATCCGCAGCTACCCGGCGTGCGAGCGCAACGAGGCCGTCTGGATGTGGTTCGACGCCGACGACAAGAAGCCCTACTTCGACGTCCCCGACATGTTCGCCGACTTTGACGACGACCAGACCGCCGCCGACTACTACCCGCCGGTGCCGGCGGCGACCCTGTTCCGCTCGCGGCTGGAGATGCATCCCCAGTACGTGCTGGAGAACGGGGTGGACTTCGCGCACTTCAAGTTCGTGCACAAGACTCCGTTCATGCCGGAGTTCACCCGGCATGACTTCTCCGGGCCGATCTCCTTCGTCGACTTCACCATCGCCTTCGACGAGGGTGCGACGCTGGAGTCCACCAGCAGTCGCGTCGAATCGATCAACGCCGGTCTGGGCTGCTCGCTGACAAAGAGCTTCGGCATGCTCGACAACCGGACCATGCCGGCCATCACCCCCGTCGACGACCACACCTGCGACGTCCGCTTCACCGTGTGGATCGGGCGCAAGCCGGGGGAGGAGACCGGCCCGATCACCGACTACGGAACGGCGATGGCCGGGCTCATCATCGAGCAGTTCGAAGCCGATATCGAGATCTGGTCGCACCAGCGGTATTCCGATCCGCCGGCGCTGTCGCCGAAGGAGTTCGCCGGGTTCACCGCCTTGCGCCACTGGGCCCAACAGTTCTACCCCGAGGGCGAGGTCCTCGCCGTCGACCCCAATCGCCCGTACAGCGGCGCCATCGTGAGAGGACACGCATGACCACCACCGACAAGATCCGCGTCTTCCAGGTCGCGACTGGAAACCTGGGCACCGAGATGATCGGGCGAATCCAGGCACATCCGGATCTCGAACTCGTCGGACTGCACTGCTACACCGCGGACAAGATCGGCCGGGACGCCGGCGAGATCGTCGGGATCGGCCCGATCGGGGTGGTGGCCACCGGGACGGTGGCCGAGATCATCGCCGCGCGCCCCGACGTGGTGACCTTTCACGGCGTCTTCCCCGACGAGGATCTCTACGTCGAGGTACTCGAAGCGGGGATCAACGTGGTGACCACGGCGGACTGGATCACCGGATTCCACCGCGACACCAACCACCCCCATCCGTCGGGCCGCAAGGTCAGCGACGTGATTGCCGCCGCGTGTCAGGTGGGGCAGGCCACGTTCTACGGAACCGGGATGAATCCGGGTTTGAACCAAATCCTCGCGATCGCCAACTCGGCGGATGTCGCCGACATCGAGAACGTCACCGTCACCGAGTCGGTCGACGTGTCCTGCCACCACTCCGTCGACACGTGGAAGGCGGTCGGGTACGGGCGGCCGATCGACGACCCGACGATCCCGGACTCGTTGTACAAGTACACCGCGGTCTTCGCCGACTCGGTTTATCTGATGGCCCAAGCCTTCGACCTGACGCTCGACGAGGTGACGTTCAGTTACGAGCTCGGCGCGTGCACCAAGGACGTCGACCTGGGGTGGTACTTCCTGCCGGAGGGATCGCTGGGCGCCAACTACATCAAGTACCAGGGCATGGTCGACGGGGTGCCCCGCGTTGAGTCCCACCTCGAATGGCAGATGACGCCCCACACCGACCCGGCTTGGAACATCCGTGGCTGCTACATCACCCAGATCACCGGTGATCCGATGATCTACAACAAGCACATGGTGTTCCCGGCCAAGGGCGTCGACCTGTCGAACCCGGAGAACTTCGCCTCGATCGGCATGACGGTCACCGGCCTTCCGGCTCTGAACTCACTGAGGTCGGTCGTCGCGGCGGCACCCGGGATTGTCACCAGCAACGACCTTCCGCTGCGCGCCTTTGCCGGGAGGTTCAAGCTCTAGTGCGCGTGTGGCTGCAACTCGACGGGTCGCTGCCGCGGGCCGGGGAGAACGCGCGCGCACTCGCCGGGCGGGGCGCCGATGGGGCATTCACCTTCGAAGGACCCCACGACGTGTTCCTTCCCCTGGTGCCCGCCGCGCAGACGTCACTAGACCTGATGACCAACGTCGCCATCGTCGGACCCCGCAGCCCGGTTCATCTGGCGCATGCGGCCTACGACCTACAAGCGTTGTCGAAGGGCCGATTCCGGTTGGGGCTGGGTTCGCAGATCAAGGTTCACGTCGAGAAGCGCTATGGCGCCACGTGGCATCCGCCGGCGCGCTTCGTCGGCGAAACAGTTCGGGCGGTCAAGGCGGTCTTCGCGGCGTGGGAGGGCGAGCGGCCGTTGGACTTCCGCGGCGAATTCCACACGCACACCCTGATGCCGCCGAACTTCAACCCCGGACCCAATCGATACGGTCGGCCGCCCGTCCTCATGGGCGCGCTCGGGCCGATCATGACGCGCACGGCCGCCGAGGTTGCCGACGGTCTGCTCGTCATGCCGTTCAACACGATTCGCCATTTCGCCGACCGGACCATGCCCGCCGTCGAGGAGGGGCTGCGGCGGTCGGGGCGCTCGATCGGCGAGTTCCCCATCATCCCGCAGGTCATGGTCGCCGTCGGGAACGACGACGCCCAGTTACGCGCGGCAGTCGACGGGGTGGCCTTCCTCATCGCGTTCTACGGCTCGACGCCCGCCTACCGCCCCGTCCTCGATGCGGAGGGGTGGGGCGAGATCCATCCCGAGCTGAACCGGCTGTCGAAACAGGGCGACTATCCGGCGATGCGATCGCTGATCACCGACGAGATGGTGGCGCGGATCGGCATAGTCGGAAACCCGGCCGACTGTGCGGCCGAAATCCGCCGCCGCTTCGGTGACGTTGCCGACGAGGTCTGCTGCTACTTCCCGGCATACGAGCCCGACGGTGCCGCAGTCTCCGACCTGGTGGCCGAACTGCATGCCGCGGGAGTGGCCGGGGTCGTTCATGCGCCGTAGGGCGTAGTGGACCGGCCCCGACCGGGCCGCTTTCGCTATGGAGTTCTCAAGGTACGTGTGTGGCCCCATGGTTGTTCGGGACCGAAGGTGCTGCGCTGGGTCGAAATCGCTGGGTGGAAGGCTGAGGCGAATGTGGCCGGGTTTAGGCGGCGGCGTGGTCAGCGAGGGTGAGGGTGCGTCGGTGGTGGCAGCGGATCCAGTCACCTCTTTCAGGCGTTGGGCCCGGCAAATCATCCGCAGCCGACACCAAATCATCGGCCAGGTCGGTGACGAATGCGGCGAGTTCGTCGTGGTTCATGTGCCCCCCCAGATCCGAGTTCGCATCACATTGTGCGAACCCGCGTTAGAAACTTCGTGCTGCTGGTCTTCTATCTACAAAGAACACTAGATCAGAGGTCTGACACAGCCCGAAAATATCGCTGGAACTGCGGTGATGGCGATCGGGAAGACGGCGGAATGCTCCCACTCCAGGGCAGCCCAGGGGGAGAGGAATCAGAGCGCGCACTCGTTACGGAGTGGCCCAACGGTTGGCGATGAGCTGCATACCGCTGCTGCCCATCGGGGCCACGGCCTCGTAGAGGCGGTAGTACTCGGTATGGCTGATGTACCAGCGCCCGTCGATGCGTCGGTAGCGGTCGGAGTAGTAGGAAGTACCGGTGATGACCGTGTCGAAGTCCGGGGCGATGACGACGTCGGACATCGACCAACTGCCCGTCGCCGAATCACCGTCGACGACGATCTCCGGATTGCCGAAGGTGTGGGTGGACACGATGCTGCCGGTCAGCGACGTGCGCATGTAGTCGACGATGGCGGCACGTCCGTCGAAGTGCAGCGGCTCGCCCTGGGTGACCGTGCCGTACCGGGCCGTCGCGTCCTCGCTCAGCGTCTCGCCGAACTCGTCCCACAGTCGGTTGTCGAGACAACGCCCGTAGCGGTACTTGAGAGTGATGATGTCGTGGATGTCGGCCAACGCGGCGGCATCGAGGCTCATGGATTCCTCACAGATCGGGGAGCGGGAGGTCGAAGTTGGGGGCGAGGAGGCCGCCGTCGACCTCCAGCACCTTTCCGGTGAGATATGCACCGGCGTCCGAGGCGAGGAAGAGTGCGGTGGCGGCGATCTCCTCGGGTTTGCCGAGACGGTGCGCAGGGGTGCGCTCCTCAATGGCGCCGCGCATTCCGTCGTCGGCCGCCACCACCTCGAGGGCCGACGTCAGAATCGCCCCCGGGGCGATCGCGTTGACGCGGATCCGGGGATTGAGGTCCAGCGCGGCGACGCGGGTGTAGTGCGCCAGTGCGGCCTTCACCGTGCCGTAGACGGCGAACCCACGGCCTGGAAGCCGGCCGACCGCCGAGGTGATGTTGATGACCGAGCCGCCGTCGGGGTTCTTGAGCAGATGCGGGACAGAGGCGACCAGGATCTCGTGTGCCACAGTCACATTGAAGTTGAACGCGCGGTCGAGGTCTTTGCCGCGCGTGTCGAGGAAGGGCTTCGGATAGGCGCCGCCGACGTTGTTGACCAAGATGTCGAGCCGGCCCAATTCGGCGATGGCCGCATCGACGAGAAGCGACGGCTCCGCCTCCGACAGGTCGGCCGGCACCACGACGGCACGCCGGCCGGTGGCCCGGATGCGCTCGGCGACCGAGTCGAGGTCGGCGGCGGTGCGCGCGGAGATGACGACGTCCGCACCGGCTTCGGCAAAAGCAACGGCGGTGGCGGCGCCGAGGCCGCGCCCAGCCCCGGTGACGATGGCGGCTTTTCCGTCCAGACGGAACATGTCGAGGATCACCGGCCACACATTACGCTTGACGCATGGCTGCCAACCTTGAAGTCGTTGCCGGAGACGAATGCGTCTGCGCCTGTCATCGGGACCCGTCGATCCAGCATGTCGTTGCCTGCTGCGCGGACTGCGAGCAGTGCGCGACGCGGGTCGTGACGGGCTCGCTGTCCACGCACAAACCGTCGCGGTGCGCGGGATTCCGGTCCGGACGGTTGGCCCTGCACGTCGACGCGGTGATCAGTGTGCTCGCCGGCATCGCGGTGATCGTCTTGGGTCTGGTCCACACCGTGATGCCGACGGCCGTGCACGCTGTTGTCGGCGTTGCACTCGCAGCGTGGGGTGTCGCCCTGTGGTTGGCGCCCGCGCGGTGGCCGTTGCGAGCGGTGCTCGCCGTGGTGACGGCCGTCAACATCGTCGCGCTGATCGCGTTGGTGGTCGTTGTCGCCGTCGCGTCCGGCGACCTGAGGTGGCTCGCCCTCGTCGGCGCGCTCGTCGTCGTGATCATCGGGATCTGGGAGTGGTTGGCGCTGCGCAAGACCCAGGGCCCCGTCGGCGAAACCCGCTGAGACCGTCCCGGTCAGGGGCGCCGCCGCTGTCCGAGGTAGAAGCGGGCCGCCTCGGCGATCGCGTCGGGGGTCGGAGCGGGAGCCCACCCGAGTTCGCCGACGGCTTTGCCGTGGTCCATCCGCGGCATGATGTGCATGAGCCGCACCGAGGTCGGCGTCAACAATGACGTGGTGCGCCGCAGTCGCGGGGCCAGACTGGCGGCACCGGCCATCGCCGTGAGCCGTCGAACCGAGACGGCTTTCGACGGTGGTTCGACACCGACCGCCTCGCACGCGACAGCGAAAATCTCCTTCGGCGACATGTATCGCTCCGCGACGATATAGCGCTCACCAGGGCGGCCGCGGTCGGCGGCGAGCGTCATCGCACGGGCGGCGTCGGCAATTCCCACCACTTCGGCTCCGATGCCCTCGACGTAGAAGGGCATCTTGCCGTAGACGGCGGCTTTGACCATTCCGCCGTGCGGGGTGGGGAGATAGTCGCCGGCCCCGTAGGTGTTCGCGACGCACATGGCCACCGCGGGCAGCCCGTGGGTGTCCCGGTATGTCATCACCATGTCCTCGGCGGCCACCCGGGTCTGCACGTACTCGCCACCACGGCGCATCCAGTTGTTGCGCACCTCCTCGGTGGCCGGCCCAGCCGCGGGTATGCCGATGGTGGCCACCGAACTCGTGAACACGAACCGGCGCAGATCGGCTCGTGCGACGACGTCGAGGACCCCGCGCAAACCCTCGACGTTGGTCCGCCACATCGGCGTCGCATCGCGCAACCACGGGCGTGCGTCGACGACGCAGTAGTAGACGACGTCACACCCGGCGATGGCGGCGTGCATCGAGGCGGGGTCGAAGATGTCGCCGGTCACCCGTTCGACCTCGAGGCCGTCGATTCCGCGTGTATCGCTCGTCGTGCGCACCACCGCCCGCACCTCCTCGCCGCAATCGACGAGGTCGCGCACCACATGGGCCCCGAGGAAGCCGCTGGCCCCGATGACGACGCTCTTGCCCGTCGGCAAGGCGGTCAGACCAGCCGGTCGGCGAGCCACCCGGTGACGTCGGCGATGACCGTGTCCCGGTTGGTCTCGTTGAGGATCTCGTGGCGGGCGCCTTCGTAAACGATGGGCGTGACGTCGAGCCCGGCGGCACGGAATCGCTCGACGAGCGGCTCGAACAGCCCGAGTCCGCCGTTGACCGGATCCTGGTCGCCGACGGCGATCAACACCGGCAGACCGGACCGGATCTGTGCGACGTTCGCCGGATCGGCAAGAGCGCGGGCGCCGACGAACATCGCGGCACCCGCCTCGACGTCGAGACCGAAACCGCACAGCGGGTCGGCGACGTAGCGGTCGACCTGCTCCTCGTCGCGGCTGAGCCAGTCGTAGTCGGTGCGCGCCGGGGCGAAGGCGGCGTTGAACATGGCCAGGTCCAGCGGGGCGGACAGGTCCAGGGCGGGTTCGAGGATGTCCATCGCGGCGGTCCCGGACAGCACCACCGCGTCGAATACCTCGCTGTCGGCCAGCAGGGCCTGCTGGGTGGCGAACGATCCCATACTGTGTGCGACCAGGCCCAGCCGGAGTCCGGGTTCGCGTTCGCGGATCAACCGCCCGAACTCGCCGATGTCGGCGACGAGCCCGGCCCAGCCGTCCGCGCCGATCGCGCCCGGCTCGCCGGCGATGCTGGCCCCGTGCCCGCGCTGGTCATATCCGTAGACGGCGAATCCCTGCGCGCACAGGGCGTCGGCCAGACCCTGATACCGCAGCACGTGCTCGCCCATGCCGTGGACGATCTCGACGGCCGCGCGCGGCGGCCCCTCGGGAGCCCAGTGGTACGCGGCCAGGGTGGTGCCGGTGCTGTCGGTGAAGTCGAACTGCTGGGGCGAAACCATGGTCGGGCCTTTCAATCGGGTCAGTCGCGGCGGAGCGCCAGGACCGGGATGGTGCGGATGCCGGCAACTTTTTCGGCGTACCCGGCGAATCCCGGATAGCGCCGGGCCTGTTCGTCGAAGACGCGGTCCCGCTCGGGGCCGACGAGCTCGCGCACTCCCACGTCGTAGGTATCGGACCCCACCTCGACGCGCGCGGTCCCCGCGGCGACGAGGTTGTGGTACCAAGCTGGATTGGTCGGTGCCCCGGCCTTGGAGGCGAAAACATAGATGGTCTTCTCGTCGTCCTCGTCGGGCAGATACATCATCGGGGTGACGTATGCCGTGCCGGATTTACGCCCGACGTGGTGGACCAGGACCATCGGCGCGCCCTCGAAGGCGCCGCCCACTTTGCCGTTGTTCTCGCGGAATTCGTTGATGATCGCGGTGTTCCAGTCACTCATTGCGCATCCCGTCGGTTGTCTCGGTGCCCCCAATTATGCTGACGTCGAGGGTGACCGAGGAGGGTTTGTGGGTAACGAGCCAAGCGAACGGGCCGATGTGGCCGAACTCCGACGACGACGCGCACTGACCGAGGACCCGGCGCGCGCGGATGTGGTGGCCAAACGCCACGCGAAGGGTGGTCGGACGGCCCGGGAGAATGTCGCCGACCTCGTCGATGAGGATTCGTGGGTCGAGTGGGGCCGCTACGCCGTCGCCGGCCAACGGATGCGCCGGTCGCGCGACGAACTGATCGCCACCACGCCGGCCGACGGAATCGTCGCGGGGATGGGATCGGTGGACGGTCGGGCGACGGCGGTACTGGCCTATGACTACACCGTGATGGCCGGTACCCAGGGGATGCGCGGCCACAAGAAGACCGACCGGATGTTCGACGTCATCGAACGCACCGGTGTCCCGGTGGTGTTCTTCGCCGAGGGCGGTGGCGGGCGGCCCAACGACACCGATTTCCCACTGGTCAGCGCCCTGGACGCCGAGTCTTTCGCGCTGTGGGCGAGCCTGTCGGGCAAGTCGCCGCGCATCAGCATCGTGAACGGGTCGTGCTTCGCGGGCAATGCCGTCATTGCCGGTTGCTCGGACTTCCTCATCGCCACCGCGTCGGCGTCGATCGGCATGGCCGGACCGGCGATGATCGCCGGCGGCGGGCTGGGGGAGTACGCGGCCGAGGAGATCGGCCCGGTCTCCATGCAGGAACCCAACGGGGTCGTCGACCTCGTCGTCGCCGACGAGGCCGAGGCGACCGCCGCGGCCCGCCGGTTGTTGGGCTACTTCCACGGCCCGACCGACGACTGGAAGGCGCACGACCAGGATCCGTTGCGCGATGCGGTGCCGGAGAGCAGTCGCACCGCCTTCGACACCGTCCCGGTCATCACGCGGCTGGCCGATCGGGATTCGGTGACCATTCTGCGGCCCAAGTTTGCGCCCGAGATGATCACCGCGCTCGTGCGGATCGAAGGGCGTCCGGTGGGGATCCTGGCCAACAACAGCATGCACATGGCCGGCACGGTCACCGGACCGGGAAGCGACAAGGCGGCGCGTTTCGTGCAGCTGTGCGACTCGTTCGGGATTCCCCTGGTGTCGCTGCTGGACACCCCGGGCTACATGGTCGGCCCCGACTACGAGCGCGACGCGCTGGTCCGCCACTGCAGCCGACTACTCATCGCCGCGGGCGCCATGCGGGTGCCGAGCATCGCGGTGATCCTGCGCCGTGCCTACGGATTGGGTGCGCAGGCCATGTGCTTCGGGAGTCTCAAAGCGCCGTTGATCACCATGGCCTGGCCGGGCGCGACGCTCGGCGCCATGGGCCCCGAGGGGGCGGTGCGGCTCGCCGCCCGCAAGGAACTCGCCGCCATCGACGACGACGCAGAGCGCGAAAAGCGGGTTCGAGAGCTGACCGCCATGCTCAATGAATCATCGCGGTCGTTCAACGCGGCCGAAGTGTTCGAGGTCGAGGACATCGTCGATCCGGCACAGACGCGGCAGGCGATCGCCCACACGTTGGCCGCCGCCGGACCGGTGACGGGGAGCGGACGCCCCGTCGACGCTTGGTGACCGGCTAACCCACCAACAACCGGTCGGTCCGGTTCAGGGTCAGTGCGGCGATGACGACGCCGATCGTCACGCCGATGAGCGTGTCGCCGACGCGGGGGAGAAGATGGTGGAGCAGGAGTATCCGCGCCGCGACTAGAGGTCCAGCGCGGACCAGACCAGGTCAAGGATCTGCGCCCGACGGGCGGACGTAGCCGGCGCGTCGCCGTAGAACCCGTTGATGATGAGGCCGTCGACCAGAACGCCGATCAGATCTGCTGAAGCGTCGACATCGCGGACCGCGGTGTCGGCGAGGAAGCCGCGTACGCGGGCACTCCACCACTCGTTGAACCGTGCCAGTTCGGTGGCGACCACGGCTTGATCTGCCGCCGCGACGATGGCTGCGAGCCAGAACCTGTGGGCGGTTTGCGACCGCCCGATCAAGGCCCAATCGAGCAGCGCGCGCAGACCCTCCGCGCCGGACCTGCCGCCAATCACCTCATCGGCTTCACTGATCCGGCGATTGACTTCACCGCGAACGGCGACGCGGAGCAGGTCGTCACGCGACTCGACGTAGTGGGTGACCGCCGACGTCGAGGCGCCGATGCGATCGGCGACGGCCCGCATGGTGGCGGCGGCGAAACCGGACTCGCCGACGATGTCGACCACGGCCGCGTTGATCGTCGCGCGACGGGCTTCGGGATCGACGAGTCGGGGCATGGCACCATCCTAGTAGATGTGTCACACTTGTTATACAACGCACGTTTCATATACGGGGAGAGCGTCGTGGCACAGGAAGCCGATGTGGTGGTGATCGGAGCGGGGTTCGCCGGACTGACGGCGGCCCGCGCTCTGCTCGAGGCAGGCGCCTCGGTCCGGGTGCTCGAGGCTGCGAGCCGCGTAGGCGGTCGGGCCTTGACGGAGACGTCGGCCGCGAACAGTGCCGTCGACCTGGGTGGGCAGTGGGTGGGTTCGCAGCACAGCGAGCTTCGGGCGTTAGTCGCGGACATGGGGATAGACCTGTTCCCGTCTTACGACGTGGGTAAGCAGACGGTTCTCGTCGGCGGGAGACCGATCCCGCTGGTCTCGATGACAGGGGCCGGAGTTGCGGTGGGCCTGACCCGGTTGGCGCTTGCCGTTCGCTCTGGGGTGGGGGTCCGCGATGACCGTCGGCTGAGTGATTGGCTGGCGACGGTCAAGCCGAAGCAGGCGCGGCGCCTCCTTGACGTCGCACTGACCGAGCTCACCTGCCGCCACGCCGACGATGTGTCGATCTCGGCAGTCGCCGACATGTTCGCCGGGTCCGGGGGCATCAGGGAAATGCTGACCGTGAGGGGAGGCGCTCAAGACTCGCTCATCGTCGGGGGAGCGGGCGCCCTCGCCGAGGCGATGGCCGACGAGCTCGGCGATCGTATCGCTCTGAACGAGCGGGTCACCGAGATCGAGCAGTCGACAGCGGGGGTGACCGTCGGCACTGCCGGGGGAGCGATGCGCGCGAGTCGCGTCATCATCGCGGTGGCGCCGCCGGCTACGACGCGCATCGTTTACCGACCCGCGTTGCCCGGCGCACACACAGAACTGCAGCACAGCCTCCGCATGGGGTCGGTGTACAAGGCCGTCGCTGTCTACCCGCGACCGTTCTGGCGCGACCACGGCTGCGACGGCCAGGCGTTGATGCTCGACGGTCCGATCCGGTCAGCTTTCGATGTCTCGCCGCCCGACGGCCCCGGACATCTGTGCGTCCTGGTGCCCGGACCGGCTGCGGTGGGCCTGGACGCATTGAGCGCTGATGCTCGTCGGGTCGCCGTTCTTAGAGCGGTCGCCGACCACTTCGGGCCGGGAGTCGCCAGCCCGCTGAGCTTTCACGAGAAGTCGTGGCAGCACGACCAGTTCGCCGAGGGGGGATATATGGGTCTGCCGACTCTGCGTCAACTTGCCGCTGTCCGCGCCGAGCGAGCCCGACCGACGGGACGCATCCACTGGGCCGGAACCGAGACTGCAGACCGTTTCAACGGGTACTTCGAAGGGGCGATCCGGTCGGGTCGCCGCGCAGCCGGCGAGGCCCTGGCAGCACTCTGACTGTCCGCATTGCCGGAATCGCCGCAGCTCATTCATAAAAACTAGCGGGGTTGAAGGGTGCGATTCGGCCCCGTTCGGCGCCTGGGCGTGGTTATCGTGCGGACGGTGTGCCGCATGGCGCGCACTGACGGATCCATTTCGCGGCTATTGAGAGGGAACCCATGAACAGGACTGTGTTGCGCCGCTCGGCGGGGATTGTTGCGAGTGTGGCGGCCGCCGCCGCCATTGTTGCGGGATGCGACAGCAACAGCGGGAATGACACATCCGCGAGCCCGAGCGAGGCCACGTCGGCGTCGGCACCCGCCGTTGCCGACGTCAAGCTCAAGGGTGCCGACGGCACCGAGGTGACGCTGTCCGGCCCGATCGCCGCCAAGTACTCGGCGCTGAGCGCCGAGCAGAAAAAGGATCTCGGGGTACCGCTCACCGGCGACCGCAACGCCGGAACGCGGTCGAGTGGCGTCGTGTTCCAGCAGTTCAAGGGCGGGGTCATCACCGCGAAGAACAAGGAGGCGGGCACCCCGGCCTACATCACCTGGGGCAAGATCCGCGATGCGTGGAACGTCAACCGCGCCCCCGACGGCAAGCCGTCGGCCACGGGGAAGAACGGCTCGGCCGGTCCGCTGGGGGCGGCGACGAGCGACGAATTCACCGTCGGCCACTACAAGCGGTCCAACTTCGAGCACGGCAAGATCGTTTTCAACACGACCAACGGCAAGGTGACGGTCACGGTCAACGGCAAGGTGGTGCCGACGAAGTAGTCGCCACCACTGTCGCCGGTCAGCTGATCGCGAGCTGGCCGGCGATGGCCACCGTGATCAGATCACGGATGGTCTCGGTGAAGTCCATCTGGGTGGCGGCGACGGCGGGGTCGCTCTCGTAGGCCGCCTGCAGCGCGGCCGGTGGGCGGGTCTGCGGCCAGGCCCCGGCGGTGAGTAGCAGGGTGTATGCGATCACCTGGTAGGCCTGTGCGGCGGTGAGGTCGGGGATCGCGCGGACGATCGCCGCCACGATCGTTTCGACTTCGCGACCGATGGCGTGCTTGTGGCGCAGTGCCACCTCGGGGGAGATGTTGTGCTCCAACACCGCCGACTGGGCACTGACGAGGTCGCACATGATCGGCCGGGCGGCGATCGAATCGGCGATCGTCGCGGCCACCTGCCGAATCTGGGTGTCGCGCCGCGCCGTCGATGCGGCGAGAGCGCCGTCGAGGTGGGCGGCCGCCGGTTGTCCGGGACGGGTGGTCGCTGGACCGTGCGAGCGAGGTTGAACAGGTGTTCCCGCTCGGCGTCGTCGAGTCGCAGAGCGCGCGCCACGGCGTGCAGCACACTGTCCGACGCCGCCGCGAGGCCGCCGCGTGCGAGCCGCGTGTAGTACTCCACGCTCACACCCGCCAGGAGGGCGACCTCTTCGCGGCGCAGTCCCGGAACCCGCCGTGTGCCCCCGAACGTCGGCAGCCCCGTGTCTTCGGGCTGGATCTTCGCACGACGGGTGATGAGGAATTCGCGGATCTCACCTCGCTGGTCCATGGTTCCAGCCTAGGACTGCGCGCCTCGCTGTTCGACCCCGTTGGCCGCGCGTCGGTCGACGATGAGAAGCGGAATGAGACGCACGAACGTCACCATGACGACCAGTTCGACGAGCGTCTGGGTGACGACGACGAGGGGCGCGAGGTCGTAGGCCGACGGCAGTGCGAGCACCAAGGGCAGGACCACCAGCGAGTTCCGGGTGACGCCGCTGAACACGACGCTGCGCCGCCCCGGGGCATCCAGGCGGGCCACTCGCCCGGCCGCGGCACCGACGACGGTCATGACGAGGGTGAACAACACGTAGACCGGGATGACTGCGGCCAACGAGCCGATCTGCTCGCGGACCCCGGCGATCTGGGATGCGACGACCACGGCGAGGGTGGCGACCATCAACGGCACCATCGCACCGGTGGCGAGTGTTTCGACGGCGCCCCACCTGGTGCGGGCACTGGCGAGCTGGGTCAGCCCGGCGGCGATCAACGGGAGGACGATCAACACCACGAACGCCTGCGCGAACGGTGCGAATTCGACCGTGCGCACGAAGTCCGTGCCGACGAAGAACCACAGGTATGCGGGCAGGCACAGCATCTGCACGATCATCAGCAGCGGTGCGGCTGCGAGGAGTCGGTCCGTCGCCCCGCCGGCCAGTCCGCTGAACACGATGACGTAGTCGATACACGGGGTGAGCAGGACGAACAGCACGCCGATGAGCAGTGCTTGGTCGTCGGCGACCAGGCGGGACACGGTGAAGACGACGAGGGGGACGGCGACGAAGTTCACCGCGAGGACCGTCGTCAGGAACCGCCAGTCGCGCAGCGCCTCACCGATCCGGGCGAACGGGATCCCGAGGAAGGTCGCGTAGAGGAGCAGGCCGAGGAGGGGCTCGATCGACGACTCGGCGGTACCGACGACTGAGGGAACGGTCACGCCCACCGCGGCGCCCGAGGCGATGCCCGCCAAATAGAGCGGCACCTGGTGCCGCTCGAGCCAGGCCACGCCCCCGGGTCGCCTCACGCGGGTTCCCGCTCCCGGTTCTCCTCGCGCCACACCAGCACACCCGCAACAAGCGCGAGCACGATGACGACACCGGCGAAGACGGTTCCGGCGGTGCGGACGCCGACCGCCGTCGCCAGGACGCCTTCGGCGACCACGGGCACGCTGATTGCGATGTAGGTGATCACGAAGTAGGCCGACGTCGTGGCGGCGCGGTGCTCGGGCGGGGACAGCGCGGCGATTCCCGACAGGCCGCGGGTGAACGCCACGCCCTGGCCGCTGCCGCCGATGACCCCGGCGGCGGCGAGCAACTCCCAGTTGCCGGCCTGGAGGGCGGCGATGAGCAAGGACATCCCGACGACCATCAGCGCGATCGCGACCGCCTCGGCGATCTCATCGGCCAACCGGCGCCCGCCGATCTGCCCGATCAACGATCCGGCCATCACGGTGACCGCGAGCAGGGCTTGCCCGATGGTCGAGTCGATGCCGGTGTACCGGGCCGCAATCGTGGGCGCGAGGGCGGTGAACAACCCCATCACGGCGAAGCCGGCGAAACCGAGGAGCGCGGCGCGGATGAAGAACGGCCGGACGACCGGCGGGACCGTCAGGGGGAGGAACCCGAGCCGCTCCTCGCGGTGGCGTCCGCGGGTTTCGGGGACGACGAGGACGAGGCCGGCGGCCAGCACCATCAGCCCCAGGTGGACCCAGTAGGAGGTGCGCAGCGGCTGCGGCGCCCACGTGACGAGCATGGCGGCGATGACCGGACCCAACCCGAGACCGCCGACGGTGGCGAGGGTCGCCAACAGCGGCGCCCGGGTAGCGAGCCGGCCGCGGGCCATCTCGATCACCGCCACCGATGCGGTGCCGACGAACACGCCGGCCGACATCCCGGAGACGATACGGGCGATGAGCAGCATTGCGGTGTTGTCGGCGAGCAGGAAGACCGCGTCGGAGGCGGCGGCGAAGACGATGCCGAGCGCGAGTACCGGCCGTCGCCCGAGGACGTCGGACCAGGTGCCGAATGCCATCAGCGCGGCGAGCACGCCCACCGCGTACATCGCGTACACGACCGTGACGGTCAGAACCGAGAACCCGAAGGCGCGTTCGTATTCCGCATAGATGGGCGTCGGCATCGTCGTGCCGATCATGACCGCCGCGAGCACGACCATGAGGGCGGCGGTCTGCGGCCCGCGGCTGGACGCGGGCTCGACGGGGTCGTTGGCGGGAACCGACATATCGGTGGTGGTCTCGATTCGTTGCTGGGGCACCGGGATTCAATTGTCCATGGCGCGGGCGTACATGTGGGGGATGACGTCCTCGGAACGCCCGGTTTCCTCGATGTTGTGGCGGATCCAGTGATCGGCGGTGCGTGCGGAGTAGAACAGCGGCCGCACCGCGTTCACCGCTCGCCACGGCCCGGACTCGAATCCGATGGTGGTCTCGGCGTAAAACCGGAGGCCGCCCGTCGTCGGGCCGTAGAGATGCACGATCCGCCCGACACGCACGCCGGCCTTGTGGATGTCGAAGGTGAACTCTTCCTCGTCGAGGCGGGTGGTGGTGACGGTGGCGTGGATGCGCTCGCGGTAGTCGTTGAACTGCTCATCGATGGTGAACGTGGTGTCCGTCCCGATCTTGGCGGCGGGAGTCGCCACCGGCGCAGGGGTCACCGCGATGTGGTCGCGGTGGTGCCACAGGTGGTAGTGGCTGACCTCGGGGCCGGTGAAGTCGACGCCGTTCCAGGTCGTCGTCCCGGCGAGGTTCTCGAACCACCAGCGCATCATTTCCGGGGTCACCCCGGCGATGGTGTCGTGTTCGATTCTCACCCGGATCAGTCCGGAACGGGTGAACTCGACGTCGACCCATTTCGCCGATGAGACCGGCTTGAACGCCAGCGTGCCCGCGCGTTCGAGTGCTTCGCGGGCTTGGAGACGGTCGTGCCGCAACGCGGACAGTTCGGATCCCGCGGTCTGACGCACCGCGCCGTCGATCGGCACCTCAAGCTTCCGGAAGGGTCGACGAGCGCCTACTTCCGCACGCGGGCGAGCCTGCTCACGGCCGCCACCCAGCGACTGGGGGAACTCGATCTCGCGTCCATCGAGGGCCTGACCGCCGCCATTCCGACCGTGGCGGATAAGGAGACGCCCGGGCGCCTCGTTGCGGCCATCGTCGATGACTGGACCGCCCCGTCGGCGGCACCGCGCCAGCTGGCACGGATCGAACTGCAACTCGAGGGGGTGCGGACACCCGACGTCGCCGCAGCGCTCGCCAATTACCGCGCTGCGTTCATCGGCTTGGCCCAAGCAGTGCTCGAAGCACGTGTCGTGTCGGAGTCGGACACCGAGTCGGACACCGAGTCGCCGGTGGACGTGACCGCGATGGCCGGAGTACTCACCGCCGTCGTCGACGGGCTGATTGCCGACCGCCTGCTGCACGGGCGCACGGCGGTGCGCGACGACCGACTCGTCGACACGCTCGATCAGTTGCTCTTCCCGCTGCACCTGCCTTCGTCGCCGGCCGCCGCGGCAGATGCTGCGGCCCAACCGGTGGTGCCGACTATTAAGTCAAAACCAGCGCGATTCGAGCACTAGCCAGCGATTCGATGCTGCAGAACACTAGCCGATAAGGGGAGCCATTTGCGTACCTGACCTGAACTATCCAAAGGAGAAAATAATGACAGCAAGCGTCGAGACGGTCGATGCGGTCGTAGTCGGTGGCGGTTTCGGTGGTATCCGAACCGTCGACCTGTTCAAGAACAAACTCGGCCTCGACAAGGTCGTCGGCATCGAGAAAGGCAAGGCCTTGGGCGGGACGTGGTACTGGAATCAGTACCCCGGCGCCCAGACCGACACCGAGACTTGGGTTTATCGCTTCTCTGACGATCGTAGTGCCCCGAACTGGAACTCGCGATATCTCAAGGCAGAGCAACTGCAGGAGCAAATCCACGATACGGCCGAGAAGAGCGGTGTCCTGGACAACTATATCTTTGACAACTCCGTGGTCTCGGCTCACTACGATGAGGAATCCAAGCGGTGGAACATCGTCACCGATAAGGGCCGGCAATTCGCCGCGACTTACCTGGTCACCGCGCTCGGTATCCTCACCAATCCTTACGTGCCCGACTGGCCGGGTAAGGATGTTTTTGAGGGCGAAGCCTTCCACTCGGCACGGTGGCCGAAAGACCTCGATCTGACCGACAAGCGCGTGGCTGTCATCGGCACCGGCCCCTCGGGCAGCCAGATTGCGGCCACGATTCACCCGCTCGCCAAGGAGGTCACGGTCTTCCAGCGTCGGGCACAGTATGTCGTCCCGATCAACAACCGGGAGGTGGACGAGGCGGAGAAGCAGGAGATCGTGGCGAACTATGACGCCATCTGGGACACGGTCTTCACTTCACGATTCGCCATGGGGTTCGTCGAGGGCAGCAAATCCGCCCTGGAGGTCTCCGAAGCAGAACGCCAGGAGGTGTATGAGCGAGTCTGGAACAAGGGCGGCGGCTTCCGGTTCTTCTTCGAGACATTCGCCGACATTGCCACCAACGAGGAGGCGAATGAAACCGCGGGAGACTTCGTGCGCGGCAAGATCGCATCGATTGTCAAAGACCCGAAGACCGCCGAACTGCTCCAGCCCACCGGCCTTTACGGAGGCCGGCCGCTGTCCGCCGACGGCTACTACGAAGCCTTCAACGAGCCGCACGTCTCTCTTGTTGATATCAGCGAGAACGAGATCGCAGAGATCACGCCGACCGGCGTGAAGCTGGAAGACGGGCAGACATTCGATGTCGACGTCATTGTCTATGCGACCGGTTTCGACGGCGTCGACGGGGCTTACCGCAATATCGACGTCACCGGCCGGGGCGGGGTCAAGTTGTTTGATGTGTGGAAAGACGAGTCGAACGCCCTCTATGGCGTCAGCGTATCGGGATTCCCCAACTTGTTCACGGTGACCGGACCGGGAGGTCCGTTCGCAAACATGCTGCCGACGATCGAGCTGCAGACCGGTTTTATCGCCCAGTTGGTGGAGGAGGCTCAGGCGCGACAACAGCCGGTCGACGCCAATGCCGAGGCGCAGGTCCGCTGGTCCGAGACCGTTCAGGAGATCTCGAAGCTGACCGTCTTCGACAAGGTCAAGTCGTGGATCCAAAACGACAACATCGAAGGGAAGAAGAAGTACAGCGCGTTCTTCCTGGGCGGGCTGCAGACTTACGACAGCAAGCTGAACGAGGAAGCCGCCGCGAAGTACCCTTCCTTCGAGTTCAGCGCCTGAGTCGGGACCAGAATCCCGTCTTGGTCGACACAACCGCCCGGCGCCATTGCGTGCGCCGGGCGGTTTGTCGCCTTCTATCATTACGTCACTGTGACGGTTCGTGGTGGGGTCATCAGCGGGGGGCTTGAGCGTTGAGGACTGTCGGGGCCGGCGCCTAGAGTCTAGAAGCTGACGAGCACGGGTCCGCCGTCTGGAGCCTGAGGCGGACAAGCCATGCGTGGCAGACGCCAGGCCGCTCGGAGACCGCAACGACGCCACGCGGCCAGCTGGAACCAATCGAATTGCGCGCAGGCCGAGAACGGTGAGGCCGAGCCTTCTCATCGTCGATGAGTCTGCTGATCTGTTTCCGCTCGTCGTCGTTATGCCGATAAGATACATTATGTTAAGTGAACCGTCGCATCGCGCAGCCACAAACCTCAAGCAAGCGCCCCCCCCTGTCGGATGAGCGCCGGAGTACAGCGGATCGAGGCCGACGCCAACGCGCAGGACAAGTGGATGTCGCATGTCGACGAGATGGCGGCCGGCACTCTCTTCCAGACCGCGGACTCGTGGTACGTGGGGGCCAACATCCCGGGCAAGCCGCGCGGGTTCAGCTTCTACATCGGCCCCGGCTACATCAGCCGCTGCAGCGAGGTCGCGTCGAACGGTTATCCCGGATTCACGCTCGCCTGACGACCCACCCGTCACAACAACCCACCCGCAACAAAACAACATCGCAAAGGACAGCAATCATGCGTATCACCCGCAAAGGCGAGTTCCCCGGTTTCCCCGGCTCGCCCGACAACTTCACCGGCGATGTCACCTTCACTGACATCTACATGACCGACGAGCCCGGCCGGATCGTCGGCGGCACCGTCAAGTTCTCCGCCGGTGCCCGCACCCACTGGCACAGCCACCCCTTCGGCCAGATCCTCATCGTCACCGAGGGCACCGGCTGGACCCAGTGCGAGGGCCAAGAGCGCGTCGAGATCAACGAGGGCGACATCATCACCTGCCCCTCGGACATCCGGCACTGGCACGGTGCGACGTCGGCCACCGGCATGACACACATCGCCGTCGCCGAGGGTATAGACGGCGCCTACGCCGACTGGCAAGAGCCAGTCACAGACGAGCAGTACCTGAACTGATCTCGGCGTGAACTGGAGGCATGCGGTCGCTGAAACACCGACACATCAAGACGCTCATCGAAAGCGCGCAGCGGGCCCCGCACGCAGATAGTTCTCCGTCCGGGGCGCACAAGCCCGCGGAGTGGTCGATGCCGGCGAGGCCCTCTTGCGCCAGCTCGAAGAGCTTTCGAGCGGAGACGCTGTAGAGGTGCAGCTCGACATCGGGGCGCTGCTCGACATCCCCCTGGCCGTGGCGCGCCGGCACCTAGCCAGCGCACCCCGCCTCACGAGACACAAGTCACGTCCCAGCCGCATTTCGCGATACCAGTTGCCTAGCGGTGGTACCCGACTCTGTACCAAGGACTTCCCCACTACTGCCGTCGCACGCAAGCCTTCGACAGTCGTGAATACGCAGTGATCGAATATGCAGCGTCTCCAGTTGATCGTCGCATCGAGCAGCCACAGACCTCAAGCAAGCGCCCCACAACCACGCCAACCTACGCTGTATATGTCACTGCGCATGACCGTCATCGCGCAAGTCCCAGAAACGCCATCAACGAGCGTTCGACTTCAATGAGCTGTTCGGATGTCAGACGGCCGACACGCGTCTGAACATTCGACCGCCGTACCGCGGTTAGCTTGTCAACCATCACGTCACTGTCCCACTCGAGGCCCGAGATCGAATCGCGATCACCCGGGATACGAATACGCAGCAGAGGTGCATCGATGAGCTTGCTCGTCATTGGCGCAACGACCACCGAAAGGGTCGAATCGAACAGGTCATCCTGCACGATGACGGCCGGCCGCGGTTTGGACGCATACACACCACCCGCGACTGTCCAGATTTCGCCGCGAATCACGCCTCGTCGTCCCAAGGCGCGGCGACAGCCTCGACGAAATCCTGCTCATCCCCATCGGCGTCGGCCTCTGCCACGAGAATCGATTGCTGGTGGGCTTGCGCGGCAAACTCTGGCGTTCGTACGTCAGGAACCCAGACCTGCAACGGTCGCAAGCCTCGCTCACGCATCCGGCGCCGGTACTCGCCAACCCTGTCCCTCACCGCCATGTCCACATGTTACATGTAACGCTTCGGCGTGGCCAGGGTGCGCTATTGCGCAGGCTGGAGGGTGCCTACCCCCCAAACGCCTACGACAGAACGCACCTCGTGTCCGGCGACGGTATCCGCAGATCCACCAGGTACTCCGCGACCGCGGTGTTGACGCAGTCGCTGGTCCCTGCGTACGCGACGGTGTGTTGTTCTCCCTCGACGGTCAGTACCGCCCCGCCAGGCGCTGTGGCCAGCGCGACGCCGCTGGCGTACGGGGTCGACGGATCGCCGGTCACCGAGATCACCAGTGATTGCGGCAGATCGACGATGTTGTTCGCGTAGGGATATCCCAGTGTCGGCTTGCCGGGCCAGAACTCGCACGGGTCGCGGGTGACCGATCCTCGACCTGCATCGGTGAACGGGGCGGCCTGCTGGATTTCGCGTTTGAGCGCACTCTCCTGCTGTGGCGTGTGGCGATCCTCGTCCATGCAGTTGATGGCGAAGATCGCCTGGCTGAAGTTTCCATACCGGCCGTCGGGTGTCCGGCCGGCGAAGCTGTCGGCGACCTTCTGCAGCGTCGCGAACTCCCCGTGTTGCAGTTCCCCCAATCCCTTGATGAGGACCGGCCAGACCGCCGAGACATGCCAGACCGCCGAGACATAGAGACCCGATGTCACGGCTCTGTAGGCCTCATTGAACCCGAAGGAGCCTCGGTCACCGGCCGGGATCGGGTCGTCGATCAGCGGTCGGACCAGATCGAGGAACCGCTCGGTGGCCTGCGCCGGAACAGAACCCAGGGGACAATCCGACTGGCGCGAACAGAACGCGGCCAACTGGTCGAACGCACGCTGAAAGCCGCGCCACTGGATCACGCGCCGGCTCGAGGTATCCAAGTTGGGATCGACGGCACCGTCGAGAACCAGGGCCCGAACCTTCTTCGGGAACATCTCCGCATAGACGGCGCCCAGACGCGTGCCATAGCTCTGACCGAGGAAGTTCAGCTTGGAATCGCCGATCGCTTCGCGGAGGACATCCAGGTCGCGGACCGTGCTTCGCGTGCTCATCGCCTGCAACGCGTCCATTCCCCCGGTGTGTTCGGCACACCTGTCGACCAGAGCGCGACTGCCAGCCTCGGTGACCTTGCCCAGCCCGACGGTGGCAGACATGGCGGCCTCGCCACGATCCACCTCCGCGTCGGAGAAGCAGCGGATTGCGGGAGTCGACGCGCCGACGCCGCGCGGGTCGAACCCGATCACGTCGAACCGTTCGGTGAGCGCGCTGCGCGCCCATGTCGTCGCAGCCCCCGCTGCCATCGGCACTCCGGGACCGCCCGGCCCACCGGGATTGACGACGAGGGACCCGATCCGCTGTCCACGGGCCGGAACCTTCAGGACCGCGATCTCGGCGGTCCGTCCCTGCGGCGAGTCATAGTCGAGCGGCACCCTTCAAGCGGGCGCACTGAAACCGCTTGTCCCCCACAACGATTGCCTCATCCGTCGAGGTGGAGCCGAACCCGGCACAGGAACCGAAGGTCAACTACTGACCGTAGAACGCGTCCAACGCCTCACGGGCGCCTCCGCCAGACGACGTCGAGCACGCCCCGACCGCACTTGCCGCCACCGCCACCGCCAGGACCGCCGCGCCACGTCTCGCAGGTCTCCCCCACACCCCTAACCCGTCATGGCCCCATCATGGCCGATTCCGCACACGCGGCGCGTGCCATCGTCGCGCGGGCTCATTTCGGTAGGCCGCTATTCGATAGCGGTATATTCAGGCCATGGGCCGCGCGACAACACCGATCGACGACAATCCCCTACTGCTGGAGCGCCAGGTGTGTTTCGCCTTGGCCGTGGCCAACCGCTCGGTTCTCAAGATCTACCGCCGGGTGCTCGACCCGCTCGGGCTGACCCACCCGCAATACCTGGTGATGCTCGCCCTCTGGGAACACGAACACCTCTCGGTCAAGGCGATCGGTTCGCTGCTCCAACTCGACTCGGCGACCCTGTCCCCGCTGTTGAAGCGACTTGAGGCCAACCGATTCATCGAGCGCCGCCGGCGCGACGACGACGAGCGCAGTGTCGACATCCTGCTCACCGCCTCGGGCCGCGCATTGCGCGAGCAGGCGCTCGACGTCCCTGGCCAGGTCGTTGCGGCGCTCAACGTCGATCTCGACGATCTCGTCGAACTCCACACGGTGTTGACGAAGGTCAACGCCGCGGCGCTGCAAGCCGACCTGGCCTAGGTGTACTTCCCCGTGAGGTTGTGTACGCGGTCTGAGGGGACTTGGCCGCCGATCCCGGTGTGGGGTCGGTGGTGATTGTAGTGGTGGAGCCATGCGGTGTAGGCGGCTTCTCGTTCGGCTTCGCTGGCATAGGGTTTCGCGTAGGCCCATTCGGCGGCCAGGGTCCGGTTGAAGCGTTCGACCTTCCCGTTCGTCTGTGGCCGGTAGGGCTTGGTCTTCTTGTGTTTGATCCCGGCGTCGGCCAGTGCTTCGGCGAACATCGTTGAGCGGTAGCAGGAGCCGTTGTCGGTCATCACTGCGGTCACCCTCACACCGTGCTCGGCGAAGAACGCGTTCGCCCGCCGCCAGAAGCCGGCCGCGGTCTCCTTGCGTTCGTCATCAAGGATCTCCGAGTACGCCACCCGGGAGTGGTCATCGACGGCGTGGTGCAGGTAGCGGTAACCACGCGAGCCCGGTGCTCCCGAGCGTGCTGCCCGGTCGCGGGCCACACCGGCGGTACGGTCGGCGGCTGATCCGCGACCATGCACACGCCAGCCGCCGCCGTCGGGGATTCGGCCTTGTTTCTTGATGTCGACGTGCACGAGCTGGCCGGGCCGGCCGACCTCGTACCGTTTCGGTTTCGGTCTGCGTACCGGCAGTCCGGTGGCCTGGTCGATATTGGCCAGCAGCGGCATCTGATAGCGGTCGAGGACCCGGCCGACCGTCGAACGCGGGATACCCAGGTGATAGGCGATCCGATGCGGGCCCCACCGGCGGGTGCAGCGCAGGTTGATGATCCGGCGCTCGGTGCGGCGGGGCAGCCGGGCCGGTGAACGTGTGGGCCGGGAACTGCGGTCGGTCAGCACCTGGCCGGCGCGGTAGCGGTCGGCCCACCGCTTGGCTGTGGCCGGTGAACACTGGAACCGTTCGGCAGCGCGCCGCAGTGACCAGCCCTGGTCCACCACGAGTGAAGCAAGACGTCGACGCCCCTCGGGCGTCAAAGGTGCGTTAGCGTGAGTCACGAAGACCTCCGTGGCTAGATGGTGGTTGTGGTAACCCACATCCTGCCCGGAGGTCTTCGCCTCACCTCAGATGTTCACAACGTGTCGGGGAAGTACACCTAGGACTGCCGGCTCAGATCTCGACCGGTACGCCTCGTAGCCCCACCCCTTGCCGTGAACCGTTGCGACCCTTGAGAATGGGCAAATCAGGCAGACCGATCCGGCGAACCCCAAAGGGCGCTCCATGACCGACTCGATCCTGCGCGTGCGCGACTATCGCCACCTGTTCGGCGCGCAGTTGGTCGCGCTCGCCGGCAACGGCCTGGCCACCGTCGCACTGGGGCTGCTCGCCTTCCAACTCGCCGGCTCGTCGGCCGCCGCCGTTCTCGGCACCGCGCTGGCGATCAAGATCGTCGCGCTGATGCAAGCAGCATCGGCGGCCTTCACCCCGACCTTCCAGGCGACGCTGCCCGAAGTGGTGCCCGACGAGGCCCCAGTACACCCGGGCACTGTCCTTGTCTCAGTTGGCGGCCACCATGGAGACCCTTCTCAGCCCGTTGCTCGCCGCGGTACTGATCACCGTCGTCGACTTCCACTGGCTGTTCGGTGCGACGGCCGCGGGCTTCGTGGCCTCGGGTGTGCTCGTCGTGACCAGCCGGATTCCGAATGCGTTGCGCGGCAACGACTATGGGGTGGGCGAGCGCCTGTTCACCGGTGCCCGGATCTTCTCAGCCACCCCCCGATTGCGGGGGTTGATGGGCTTGAATCTCGCGGTGTCGGCAATAGGCGCGATCGTCATGGTCAACACCGTCAACCTGGTCCAGGAGCACCTGCGGCGACCGGCCGCCGATGTCGCGTGGCTGCTGACCGCGAACGGCGCCGGCATCCTCGTCGTCGCGATGGCCATTCCCCGGCTCCTGCGGCGCTATGGCGAGCGACGCGTGATGATCACCGGGGCCGCGACGATGACGGCGGCCGGGGTCGTGGCCCTGATCGCCGTCCGGTGGGCACCACCCCGTCGTGGCCGGTGCTCTGCGCGATCTGGGCGGTGATCGGGATGGGCAGCGGCGCCGTGCTCACCCCGGCCGGCAACGTCATCCGACGCTCGAGCGCTCCCGCTGACCGCCCGGCCCTGTTCGCCGCCCAGTTCTCGTTGTCGCACGCCTGCTGGCTCCTCAGCTACCCGATCGCCGGGTTGCTGGCGACGTGGCGCGGCTATCCGGCGGCCTGGACACTCCTCGTCGCCTTGGCCGTGCTGGGCACGGCGACCGCGTTGCGCGCATGGCCGGCACGCGAGACCGACCAGGTCGAGCACTGCCACCCGTTGGGCGCCGCGGACCGGCCCACGTCCGCGGCGCCACGCGGACCGAACACGGCTACACCCACCGCCACGTGTTGGTCATCGACCGCCAGCACCGTCACTGGCCCGACGACAAGGGTTTTCTCGCCGTCTAGGCGTTCCCACCCCGCCCGACGTCGCAGTGTGCGACGGTGGCAAGAGCCCCCGAGCTTCGGGAGTGACGCCGAAGGGAGAACGTCGTGACCATCGCAGAAACGACCATGCTGGCAGTAGAGCGTTCCACGACGACGACCAGTGTGAGCCTGGTCGGCTACATCATCATCGGCGCCCTGGCCGGCTGGATCGCCGGCAAGATCGTCAAGGGCGGCGGCTCCGGAATCCTCATGAACATCGTCATCGGCGTCGTCGGCGCCTTGCTCGGCGGCTTCCTGCTGAGCTTCTTCTTCGACACCGCCTCGGGTGGCTGGTGGTTCACCTTCTTCACCGCGATCCTCGGATCAGTGATCCTGTTGTGGCTGATCGGGCTGGTGACCGGCAAGGATTAGCGCAGTTTCGCGCCGTATGCATGCTCGACGCGCAGCGTCATGAGGACGCGGCGGTCCTCGACCATGACCCGCCGGTACTCGGCCCAGTCGGGGTGTTCCCCGGCGCCCAACCGGTAGTACTCGACCAGGGCGTCGACCTCGGGACCATCGGGGTCGGCGCCCGGTCCGGTTAACGTGACCGACCCCTCCGCGGTCGCCCAGGTGTAGCCGTCGGGACTGGTGAACTCGATGGCGGCACGCGGGTCGCGGCGCAGATTCGCTGTCTTCGCGCGCCCCTGGGTCATCGAGACGAGGACCGCGTCGGATTCCCGGTCGTAGACCGCGGTCACCGGGGAGAGCTGTGGCAATCCGTCGGATTTGATGGTGGCAAGGATGCCGATCTTGCTCTCGGCGATGAGGGTGCGCGGGTCGAATCCGGAGTCGGTCATGTCATGGGCAACAGCATGGGATCCACCGGCATTCCGCCCCGGCTCGATCATCAATCAGGCGACCCATTGCACCAGTTGGACGATGATGCCGTTGGGGTCGGCGAACTGACAGTATCGCTCCCCCCAGGGTTCTGTCTCCGGCTCGGTGACCACCGGTGCACCCGCGCCACGCATCCGTGCGAAGTCGCCGTCGAGGTCGTCCACGACGAATGCCAACAACAATCCCTCACCGGCACTTCCTGCCCGGTATGCCGGCCGGAACGTCTGCAGGCCGGTGCGCAGGAAGATGACGTTCGGACCACCCTCGAGGGGGCTCGCCAAGGACACAAACCCGTCGGCCTCCATCTCGGTGCGGAAGCCCAAGTGTTCGGTGAGAAATGCGGCGGACGCGGCCGGGTTGGCGACGTTGAGGGAGATGGCCATCGCGGTGATCGACATGGGAGCCCCTTTCACGTACTGTGTACTGTTACAGTAGACCGTACGCAGTACGTAAATCAACCGCGACCCGAGGATGACCCGATGGACACCATCGACTTGCTGTGGCGACACGAGGTCGCCCCCGCTCGACGGGGCCGGCCGCCCAGGTACACCGTCGACCAGGTCGTCGACGCCGCCATCGACCTTGCCGACCGGGTCGGTTCAGCCTTCTCCATCCGCGACGTCGCCGGTGAACTGGGCATCCCGGTGATGTCGCTCTACTCCTACGTGCAGAACCGCGACCAACTCGTCGAGCTCATGGTCGACGACGTGTACGCCGGGATGACCCGGGCGGCGGGCACCGGCGACTGGCGCAACCGCCTCGCCACCATCGCCGAGGAGAACCTCGAACTGATCACCGGTCACGGATGGCTCGCCGACATCGAGTCCGAACGGGCGATCCTCGGACCCGGGACACTGGCCAAGTACGAACACGAACTCGACGCCCTCGACGGCCTGCCCCTCCCCGACCCGGACAAGGATGCGGCACTGACCGTCGTCCTCGACTTCGTGAAGGCCAGCGCGCGGTCGATGGCGCGCGCCCGCGTCGAACGCGAACAGGAGTCGCCGCAGCCGTGGTGGGAACGCGAGGGCGCCAAACTGGCGGTGCTCGGCATCGAGGCCCGCTTCCCCCTCGCGTCCCGGATCGGTGCCGCCGCCGGCGAAGCCCAGGGCGCGGCCCGAAACGCGCGCCACGCCTACGAATTCGGCCTCCAGGTGATCCTCGACGGGATCGCCGCGCGGCTTACCACCGGACCCGGTGTCCGAGACAAGGATTAGGTTGTGACCATGCCAGCCACGACACCCGCGCGCGCCCACCCCGCCGACTCCCACGACCTGATCCGCGTCGTCGGGGCGCGGGTCAACAATCTGCGCGACGTCAGCGTCGAACTCCCCAAACGCCGGCTCACGGTGTTCACCGGCGTATCCGGATCGGGGAAGAGTTCGCTGGTCTTCGGCACCATCGCCGCCGAGTCGCAGCGCCTGGTCAACGAGACCTACAGCGCGTTCGTGCAGGGCTTCATGCCGACCCTGAACCGGCCCGACGTCGACGTCCTCGACGGGCTGACGACGGCGATCATCGTCGACCAGGAACGCATCGGCGGCAATCCCCGGTCGACGGTCGGGACGATCACCGACGCCTACGCGATGCTGCGCATCCTGTTCAGCCGGTGCAGCGAGCCCCATGTCGGCCCGTCGACCGCCTTCTCGTTCAACGTGCCGACGGTCAGCGGCGCCGGGGCCATCAAGGTCGGCGACAAGAAGGCGAAGAAGGCGACCTTCGAAAGCCTGGGCGGAATGTGTCCGCGGTGCGAGGGCATGGGCACGGTTTCCGACGTCGATCTGGCCGAAATCTACGACGAGACGAAATCCTTCAACGACGGTGCCATCAAGGTTCCGGGGATCACCCCCGAGGGCTGGTACGGCCGGGTGTACGGCGGGTCCGGGTTTTTCGACCCGGACAAGCCGATCAAGGACTTCACCGCCAAACAACTCGACGCCCTGCTCTACAAATCGGCGACCAAGATCAAGGTCGACGGCATCAACATCACCTACGAGGGCATCATCCCCCGGATCCAGAAGTCGATGCTGTCCAAGGACATCGACTCGGTCCAACCCCATATCCGCGCTTTCATCGAACGCGCCGTCACGGCCTCGGTGTGCCCGGAATGCGACGGCACCCGGTTGGCCGAGCATGCTCGGACCGCCACCATCGACGGCACGAGCATCGCCGACGCGGGACGGATGCAGATCAGCGACCTCGCCGCCTGGGTGCGCGGCCTGGACCGCCCGACGGTGGCCCCGCTGCTGGCGAGCCTCGTCGCCACCCTCGACTCCTTCGTGGAAATCGGCCTGGGCTACCTGTCCCTGGAACGCCCCACCGGAACGCTCTCGGGCGGAGAAGCCCAGCGCACCAAGATGATTCGCCATCTCGGGTCGTCGTTGACCGACATCACCTACGTGTTCGACGAGCCGACCGTGGGTCTGCACCCGCACGACATCACCCGGATGAACGATCTGCTGCTGCGCCTGCGGGACAAGGGGAACACCGTGCTCGTCGTCGAGCACAAGCCGGAGACCATCGCCATCGCCGACCACGTCGTGGACCTCGGTCCGGGCGCCGGCACCAACGGCGGGACGATCTGTTTCGAGGGAACCGTCAACGGGTTGCGCGGCAGCGACACCCTCACCGGTCGCCACCTGGGCGACCGGGCCGCACTGAAACCGTCGGTGCGCACCCCGACGGGTGTGTTGGCCGTGCGCGGCGCGGCCACCAACAACCTCGACGACGTCGACGTCGACATCCCCCTGGGGGTGTTGACGGTGATCACGGGGGTGGCCGGCTCGGGGAAGAGTTCGCTGATCCACGGCTCGGTCGCGCCGCGCGAGCAGGTGGTCACGATCGACCAGACCGCGATCCGGGGTTCTCGGCGCAGCAACCCGGCGACCTACACCGGTCTCCTCGAACCGATCCGCAAGGCCTTCGCGAAGGCCAACGGGGTCAAGCCCGCGTTGTTCAGCGCGAACTCCGAGGGGGCGTGCCCGACCTGCAAGGGCAACGGCGTCATTTACACCGACCTCGCCACCATGGCCGGTGTGGTCACCCGCTGCGAGGAGTGCGAGGGACGGCGGTTCAGGCCCGAGGTCCTCGACTACCGACTCGGCGGCCGCGACATCAGCGAGGTGCTGGCGATGTCGGTGGACCAGGCGCTGGACTTCTTCGGCGGCGGGGTCGACGGCGCGGCCGACGCGGCGACCCCCGCCGCGCACAAGGTCCTCGCCCGGCTCTCCGACGTCGGGCTGGGCTACCTGCGCATCGGCCAGCCGCTGACCACACTGTCCGGCGGTGAACGGCAGCGCCTCAAGCTCGCCGCCCAGATGGGCGAAAAGGCGGCCGTCTACATCCTCGACGAGCCGACCACCGGGCTGCACCTGGCGGACGTGGAGAACCTGCTGCGTCTGTTGGACCGGCTGGTGGACGCCGGGATGTCGGTCATCGTCATCGAGCACCACCAGGCCGTGATGGCGCATGCGGATTGGATCATCGACCTCGGCCCGGGCGCCGGCCACGACGGCGGGCGGATCGTCTTCGAGGGCTCACCGGCAGACATGACCGCCCAGGCCGACACCCTGACGGCGCAGCACCTGGCGGCCTATGTCGGTGCCGGTTAGTCGCGCACGATCATGACCGCACACGGCGCCGTGTGGAGGACCGCCTGGCTGGTCGACCCGAGCAGCAGTCCGCGGAACCCGCCGCGGCCCCGACTGCCCACCACGACCAGCTGCGCCTCGCGCGCCGCGTCGAGAATCTGCTGAGCGGGACCCGCGGCGGCCACCACCGTCTCGACCGACACGTCCGGGTGGTCTTCCAAGCCGCCGGCGAGTTGGGATCCGAGCGCCTCGACCGCCTCGTCGCTGATCCGGCGGCGCTGCTCCTCGCTGAGATTTTCCAGGGCCAGACCGCGTTCCCCGAAGGCGTGCACCGCGATCAGCGGGACTCCCAGGAAGTCGGCCTGCTCGAAGGCGGTCCGGATCGCCCCGGTCGACACCGGCGAGCCGTCGACGCCCACGACGACGGGCCCGGCGGTGGGTGTGTCCTCGGGGACGACGACGACCGGGGACTGACCGTGGGCGGCGAGGTCGGCGGTCACCGATCCCAACGCCAGGCCTTCGGCGCCGCCAAGGCCCCGGCGCCCGAGCACGACGACGTGTGCATGCTCGGACACCTCGCGCAGGACGAGCGCCGGGCGGCCGTCGAGGACATCGCCGGTCACCGTCGCGGTGGGCGCCGCTTCGGCGCTCACGTCACGCGCCAGGTCCACGGCTCCCTCGGCGAAGGCACGCGAGGCATCGACGTAGGCCTGCGCCGTCACGATGCCGTAACCGGCCTGCGGAACCGCCGGCTCCACCACGCTGACCACTCGCAGCGGGCGGTTCTCCCGTGCGGCGGCCGCTGCCGCCCACCGAACCGCCTGCAATGCGGGATCCGACCCGTCCACCGCCACCACAATCGGTGCATTCACCGTCGTCACGCCATCAACCCCTCGGGTTCGTCCGCCATCGTCTTGGCCCCAACCTTACGTGCCCGGTCCCTCGTCCACCCGACGTCGGAGGGGGTGGTTCGGATAAGTTGGAGGACAACACCGACGGCAGCGTGAGAGGGGTATCGGATGCTGGGCGCGATCTTGCTGACAATCGGACTTATCGGTCTCGCCTTGACCGTCCTCTCGCTGGTCGGTTTGGACCTCGATGCGGCCATCGACATCGACTTCGACCTCGGTGATTCCGGGGTGGGCCTGCTCTCGCTGCTGACCCCGTTCGTCACCGGCTTCGGATTGATCGCCGGCGGACTCATGACCCTCGCGGACACCCCGACTTTGCCGGCGTTGGCGGCCGGAGCGCTGACCGGGCTGGTGCTGGCCGCGGTGGCGGGCGTGCTGGTGTCCTACCTGGTCAAATCCGGTACCGAATTGCCCAGCGTCGACCTCGTCGGCGAACGCGTTCGGATCGTCGAGCCGGTCGGGCCGACGCACCTGGGCATCGGCGAGGTGAAGACCGAGACCGGCGCCCGGCAGGTGTCCCTCACCGCCGACGAGGATTACGCCCTCGGCGACATCGTGCGGATCACGTCCAAACTCGACGACCGCAACGTCTACCACGTCCAACGACTCCCCTACGACGAGCTCTCCTGAGCATCTGAGATTTCCAAGGAAAGGTTCCGCCAATGACGACACTGATCCCCGCCATCGGGGCTGCTGCCGTACTTCTCATCCTGTTCATCCTGCTGCTGCTGTCCCGCTACCGCGTGCCCGGCGCCGAAGAGGCGTTCATCGTCACCGGTACCGGCAAGGGCCACCAGGGCAAGGTCTACCGGGGAACCGGGACATTCGTGCTCCCCGTGGTCCAGAAGGCCACCCGCGTCCAACTGTCGTCGGTCAAAGCCGACCTGGACACCTCGACGCCCGCCAACGACGGCATCGAGCTGAAGGTCCGCGGCGTGGCCGTGGTCAAGGTCGGCGACACCCCCGAGGACATCCTCAAGGCCGGTCCGCGTTTCGGTGACGACCTCATGCGGATCAACGCGCTGGTCACCGAACAGCTTTCCGGTGAACTCCGCTCGATCGTCGGCACCATGACCGCCAAGAGCATCCTCGTGGACCGCCAACAGCTCGTCGACCAGGTCGCCCAGTCGATCAAGGAGATCCTGTCGAACCAGGGCCTGGTCCTCGACAGCTTCTCGATCAACGACGTGCAGGACTCCGACGGCCAGTACTTCAGCGACCTCGCGGCCAAAGAGCGATCGGATCAGGCCGCCATCGCGGCCCAGTCGCGCGCCGTTGCCCACCGCGTCGCCGAGCAGAGCCGGATCGAGAACGAGCAGGCCATCATCGAGCAGCAGCGCGAGCTCGACATCCAGCGCGAGACCGCCCGCCAGGCCACCGATCGCGCCTCGGCGGAGGCCGACGCGGTGCGTCCGCTCGTCGAGGCCGAGCGGCGCCGGGTCCAGGTGGAGAAGGACAACGAGGTTGCCGCCCAGCAGGCGAAGCTGCGCGACACCGAGCTCGACGCCGAGGTCCGGCGGCCGGCCGAGGCGGAGCTTTACGCCGCCCAGCAGCGGGCCGAGGCCAAGAAGGCCGAGATCACCGCGGAGGCCGAGGCCCGCGCGGCCGGTATCCGCATCACCGGTGAGGCCGAGGCACAGGCCCTCGAGATGCGCGCCGAGGCCCTGGGCAAGCTCGACCAGGTCGGTCAGCTCGAGCTGGTGCTGAGCAAGCTGCCCGAGATCGTCCGGGCCGCCTCCGAGCCGCTCGGCGAGGCGAACATCACCCTCGTCGGCGATTCTGTCGACCCGCTGACCCGCGGTGCCGGTGCCGGCCTGGCCAGCGGCCTCGAGGTGATTCGCGGCACCACCGGTGTCGACATCGCCGGCCTGCTGAACGACCTCGGCGACAAGGTCATCGGCTCCGGAAACAACAGCGCTGCGCGCGACGACGTATCGGGCGACCAGAACGCCTGAGCCACAGCCCTAACGCTTGAGCCCGTGCCGCCGGGCCACCATCGTGGTGACCAGGCGGCGCGGGACAAGTCGTTTCAGGGTGAAGACGAGTGGGGCGTTGGAACCCACCGCGTAGAACTCGCGCGGCCGATCGGCCTCGATCGCCGACACGATGGTCGCGGCCACCTTGGCCGGTGAGATGCCGGCCTGCTCGTTGGCGTCGAGGTGGCGGATCATCGTGTCGTAGTCGTCGCGGTAGGGCGAGTCGTCGGCGATGTAGTGGGTGCGGCGCTCGCCGATGCCGGTGGCGATCGAGCCCGGCTCCACGTGGCTGACCCAGACCCCGAACGGCGACAACTCCTGTCGCGCCGCCAACGCGAAGCCCTTTAGTGCCGCCTTGGCCGCCGTGTATGAACCACGGTGTGCGAGCGGGAAGCTGGCTAGCATCGAGCCGACGGTGATGACCCGGCCGTAGCCCTGTGCCCGCATGTGCGGGAGCAGCGGCTGTGTCAGCTGGACCGCCCCGAAGACGTTGGTCTGGAACAACCGGTCCACCGCCTCGTCGGGCAGTTCCTCGACCGGCCCGGACTGGCTCTCCCCCGCGTTGTGCACCACGATGTCGACGTCGCCGACCGCTGCGGCGCATGCCTTGATCGACTGGCGGTCCGCCAGGTCCAGGGCGACGTATTCCACACCCGGGATGCGCTTGTCGTCCGGCACCGTGTCCGGGTTGCGGCTGGTCCCAATGACGCGGTATCCGCGGGCGGCCAGTTGGCGCGCGACCTCGAGCCCGATGCCCGACGACGCCCCGGTGACCAATGCGGTCTTGTCGTTGTTCGATGCCACGTGCACTCCTCGACTCGCCTCACAGTGTTGGCACCGAGCTTAGCCAGGCAGCTGGGCAACCTCTCCCGAGGGCCGCAGCTGGTCGAGGACGTCGGCCTGCGCATCGATGTGGGACAACCCGTGCGGGGTCACCTCGACGACCCGCGCGGTGGCGAGGTCGAAGAACATCCCCGACACCACCAGCCCGCGCTCGGCTACCGCGCGCTGCACGGCCGGGTGCGCTCGCAGCTTCTCCACCTGGACGGCGACGTTGACCATGCTCAGTTGATCCACCTCGGCGAAGCCGGCATCGTCGGCGGCCCGTGCCACCGGGTCGCCGGCGCGGAACCGCTCGACACTGGACTTCCCGTGTTCGAGCCAGCGGTCGATGCCCGACCCGGCCGAGACGCCGGAGAGGAGACCCGCCATCGCGCCGCACGACGAGTGCCCGCACACCACGACCGCGCGGACGCCCAACACGTCGACCGCGAAAGCCAGTGCGGCGTCGACCGAGGCGTCGTCGCTGCCGGGCACCAGATTCCCGACGTTGCGGACGGTGAACAGGTCGCCCGGTCCGCTGCACGTGATCACGTTGGGCACGATCCGGGAGTCGGCACAGGTCAGGAAGAACGCCTCCGGATCCTGGCCGGACTTCATTTCCTCCAAATGCGGCCGCAGCAGGTGGGAATGGCCCCGGTTGTAGTTCGCGACGCCGGCGACGAGTGAGGCCGACGGCGCATCAGATCCGAATGCGGCGCGGTTCTGCGCCGCCTGCCACGGTCCCAGGACGTCGTCGAGGACGGCGCGCCCCATGCTGCGAGACGGGCGTTCCACCGCGGCCCGGCTCATCCGGGCCTCCCCGATCTCGACGAGGTCGACCGACCCGCCGGTCGCCCGGTGGGCGATCATCCAGTCTTCGATCGCCTCGTGGGCCGCGTGGTCGAGGAAGTCGACCGTCATCTCGACCGTCACCGGCACACCGGCCGGTACGGTCGCCAGACTCGCGGTGAGACGGGGCAGGGACAGGAAGGTGGCCGAACCGTCGATCCGCACCAACCAGCGGCCGGTACCGGCGATCTCGTCGACGTGGACGGCAATCCGGACCACCCGGATGATCAGCTGCACCGCGGCGATGGCCAGGCCGATCAGCACCCCCTCCAGCAGGTTCAGGAATACGACGCCGAGGAGCGTCGCCGCGTAGACGACGAGGTCGCCGGTCAGGTGCGCCAGGCGGACGTGCGACAGCTTGACCAGCTGGGTGCCGATGACGATGAGCAGGCCGGCCAGGGCAGCGAGCGGAATCTGCTCGACCACCGACACGAGGAACACCGAGAACACCAGCAGCCACACGCCGTGGAGGACCGCCGAGGCCCGGGTCCGGGCGCCCGCGGCCACGTTGGTCGAGCTGCGGACGATGACACCGGTGATTGGCAGACCGCCGATCAGGCCGGAAACAGTGTTCGCCGCCCCCTGTCCGATCATCTCCCGGTCGAAGTCGGCCCGCGGGCCGGTGTGGAGCTTGTCCACGGCCACCGCTGACAGCAGGCTCTCGACACTGGCGATCAGCGCGATCGTGACGATGGTCAGGGCGATGGCACCCCAACTCCCCGAGGGGATTTCCGGCAGGCCGAGCGAATCGAAGAGGGATCCGTCGATCTGCACCCGGGCGACGTCCACCGGCGCGACCAGCGACACGATCGTCGCCAGCAGGATCGCCGCGAGTGCGGCCGGGACGGCGCGGACTTTGGCGGGCATGTACTTCCACCCGAACATGACCGCGATGACGAGGAGACCGAGGACGGCCGAGGCGCCGTGCAGGGACATCACCTGGCCGGGCAGCGCGGTGAGGTTCTCCCAGGCACCGCTGTGCGACGTGCCGCCGAGCAGCACATGCGCCTGTTGCAGGGCGATCGTGATGCCGATTCCGGCGAGCATCGCGTGAACAACCACCGGGGCCACCGCCAAAGCCGAGCGGGCGACGCGGCTGAGGCCGAAGGCGATCTGGAGGAGTCCGGCCGCCGCGACGATGAAACACGTTGCGGCAAAACCGAACCGGCTGATCGATTCGGCGACGACGACGGTCAGGCCGGCCGCCGGGCCACTGACTTGGACGACCGATCCGCCAAGGGCGCCGGCCACGATCCCGCCGATCACCCCGGCGATCAGACCCGCCGCGACGGGAGCCCCCGAGGCGATCGCGATTCCGAGGGACAGCGGCAACGCCACCAGGAACACGACGATCGACGCTGGGACGTCGTAGCGCAGTATCGACCGTAGCCGGGTGGTCAGATCATGAGTCGGTTCCATCGTTTCCCCCTGTATCGCCGCCGCGCTGGTGCGCGGGCATGGCATGACGCGAGGCCGCTCTCGGACACGAGCACGGAGATCCCCCACGGATGACTGAGTGCTCGGCACGACGGTGGGCCGGCGACTCTCCGACCGAGGATAATAGTAAAGACTTAGTAATAGCTTTGGGCGTGGCGGCGGTCACCGGTGATTGTCAGCACAGTGACACCCCCACTGTTGCGGACCGCATCCTATCGTTAGCCGCTGTTGCGCAGCGCCGTCGCGAGTCCGTTCATCGTGAGCAGGATGCCGCGTCGGACCTCCCGGCTGTCATCACCGGCCCGGTAGCGGCGAAGGAACTCCACCTGAAGCAGGTTCAGCGGCTCCAGATACGGGTAGCGGTTGTAGACCGACCGCTTCAGCGCCGGGTTGTCCGCGAGGAGGTCGTCGTTGCCGGTGATCGCGGCGTGCATCCGCAGCGTCAGGTCGTGTTCGGCGACGATCCGGCCGAACACCCGCTCGCGCAGCTCCTCGTCGGGCACCAGCTGCGAATAGCGGTGGGCCACCCCCATGTCCGACTTGGCGAGGACCTGGGCCATGTTCGACATCACGCTGGCGAAGAAGGGCCAGTGCTCGTTGTAGTCGCGCAGCACCGCCAACCGTTCCTGCGCGTCCGCGCCGTCGCCGATCCACTCGGCGAATGCCGTTCCGGCGCCGTACCACCCGGGCAGCATGACCCGAGACTGGCTCCACGACAGGACCCACGGAATCGCCCGTAGGTCGGAGATGGCCGTGGTCTGCTTGCGCGAGGCTGGCCGGCTGCCGATGTTGAGCTCCCCGATCTCCGACAGCGGCGTGGACGTGGTGAAGTACTCGACGAATCCCGGTGTCTCGTGCACGAGTTCGCCGTATGCGCGCCGGCCCCGTTCGGCGATGTCGTCGAGGATCGCGTAGGCCCGCTCGGATTCGTCGCCCAGACCCTCCACGTCGAGGAGGGAGGATTCGATCGTCGCGGCCAGGATGGTCTCCAGGTTGCGGTGCGCCGAGACGGGCTCGGCGTACTTCGCGGCGATGATCTCGCCCTGCTCGGTGATCCGCAGGGATCCCTGGACCGCCCCGGGCGGCTGCGCCAGGATGGCCTCGTAGCTGGGCCCGCCGCCGCGGCCGACGGTGCCGCCCCGGCCGTGGAAGAGCCGCAGCCGGATCCCGGCCTGCTCCGCCGCGGCCACCAGGTCCAGCTCGGCCCGGTACAGCGCCCAGTTGGCGGCGAGGTAGCCGCCGTCTTTGTTGGAGTCGGAGTAGCCGAGCATGACCTCTTGGGTGCCGTCCTGCCCGGCGACCACCTGCCGGTAGAGCGGGACGTCGAGGGCGGCGAGGATCGTCGCCGCACCCTGCTGGAGGTCTTCGATCGTCTCGAACAGCGGCACGACGCGCAGCGCGCACCGCGCCTGGCCGCCCTCCCCCGCATCGTAGAGCCCGGCCTCCTTGAGCAGGATCATCGCCTCGAGCATGTCGCTGACCGAGGTACACATGCTGATCACGTAGTTCGGCACCGCCTCCGGCCCGAACCGGGCGACCGCCGTGGCGGCCGCCCGCACGATCGCCAGCTCCTTGGCGGCGAGTTCGCTCAACGCGGCGTCCGGCCCGGTCAGCGGTCGGCGCGACGCCAGTTCCGCGGTGAGCACGGCGACCCGCTCATCTTCGGGCAGCGCCCGATAGTCCTCGTGCACGCCGGCCCAGGCCAGCAGTTCGGCCACCACCGTCTCGTGGACCTCGGAGTTCTGCCTCATGTCGAGCCCCGACAGGTTGAACCCGAAGGCCAGCACGCCCTCGCGCACCCGCAACAGGCGGTCGTCGGCGATGGTGTCGTCGGCGTTGGCCCGCAGCGCGGCGTCGAGGACGTCGAGATCTGCCCGCAGCTCGGTCTTGTCGGCGTACGGCTCGACCCCGACACCGGGGTCGACCAGGTGCGGCAGGATCGACGCCGACGGCCCGAGACTGGCGAGCGCCGTGGCGGACACGCGGGCGCGAATACTGGTCAACGCCCGCCGGAACGGCTCGTCGGCGGAGGCGCCGGTGGTCTGCTCCGCCAACTCGGCCAGCCCCGGCGGTACCTCGACGAGCCGGGCCGACATGCTCAGTTCCTGCGACAACGCCGCCAACTGCTCGAGGTGGTGGGTAAAGGCGAGGCGGGCCGCCGACGAGGTCGCCGTGGCCACCACCTCGCCGGTGACGAAGGGGTTTCCGTCGCGGTCGCCCCCGATCCACGAGCCCATCCGAACCAGCGGGAGATTGCCGAGCCCGGCATCGGGGTAGGCCCGGCACAACGCCGCCCGGGTCTCGGTGTTGATCCGCGGGACGACGTCGAAGAAGGTCGCGTCGTAGTAGCGCAAACCGGCCGCGATCTCGTCGAGGATCGTCAACCGGTCGAGCCGGATGAGGGCGGTCTGCCACATGGTGAGGATCTGGCGGTGGATCGCGGTGAGCGCCGCGGACTCCTCCGCGGGGGTCAGCTCGGTCCGGCGCAGCATGCGCATGACCTCGGTGATGCGGTTCTGGGCCTCGAAGATCGTCCGACGCCGGGTCTCCGTCGGGTGGGCGGTGATGACCGGGACCACCAGCGCCCCGGCCAGTCGTGCCCCGACGGTCTCGTCGGAGAGGTCCGCGGCCGCGAGTTTCGCGTAGGTGGCCGCCAGGCTGCTGTTCTGCGGCCGGTCGCCGGCCCGCAGATGGATCGACCGTCGGCGTTCACGGTGCAGGTCTTCGGCCAGATTGGCCAGCAGGGCGAACAGCGAGAAGGCCCGCGCGACGGGGAGGAGGTCGGTGGCCGGCGGCTCGACGAACCGCTGCGCGAGGTCGTCGCGATCGAGGTCGTCCTCGCGGATGTCGAACGAGGCCTGCCGGGAGCCCTCGACGAGGTTGAACGTGGCAGTCCCGGAATGTTCCCGGACCACGTCCCCCAGCATGCCGCCGAGCAGGCGGATGTCCTCGCGCAAGGGTTCGGTCAGCGCCCGATCGGTGGTGTCCACCTCCAGGTGGCTGACGATCGCGCGGGACGGCCGCCAGGCGGCCGAAGAAACCGGGACCGGGGAAACAGACTCGACATCATCACCCATAGGTCGAGTATTCCCGACGCCGGGTGAACCGGCGACCCGAGTGGAATCGGACTCAGGCCGACAGCTTGATGTACAACTCCATGCCGATGATCAGGATCACCCAGAGCAGGCCGACGAGGATGGTCATCCGGTCGAGGTTCCGCTCCACCACGCTCGAACCCGAGAGGCTCGACTGCACACCGCCACCGAACAGGGACGACAGGCCACCACCCTTGCCGCGGTGCAGCAGCACCAGCACCACCAGCAGCACGCTGGTGACGAGGATTCCGATCTCGAGTGCGAGTTTCACGGTGGTCAGGTCCTTGCTCTTGCTGTTCGGCAACGCCGAGGCGGTGGAGTCGGCGCCGTTACGGCCACCGAAAAGTGTACGCGACGGCGGGCGCCGCCCAGGGCAGCGCCCCGCCGGTCGCGGATCAGGGCAGTGGTCCGCCGGCGGCGATCGCCGACAGGGTGGCGAATTCCTCGGCCTTGAGCGAGGCACCGCCGACGAGGGCGCCGTCGACGTCGGCCTGCGCGATCAGGTCGCCGATGTTCTTGGCGTTCACCGAACCGCCGTACAGGATGCGGATCTTGTCGGCGACCGCGTCGCCGGCGAGTTCGACGATGGTCGCACGGACCGCCGCACACACCTCCTGGGCGTCGTCGGCGCTGGCCACCCGGCCGGTACCGATGGCCCACACCGGCTCGTAGGCGATCACGGTCTTCGCGATCTCCTCGGCGCTCAATCCTGCGAGCGAGCCCTTGAGCTGCTCGGTGTTGTAGGCGATGTGCTCGCCGGCCTCGCGCACCTCGAGCCCCTCGCCGATGCAGACGATCGGGGTGAGTTCGTGCCGCAACGCCGCCTTGGTCTTGGCGACGACGACCTCGTTGGTCTCGTCGTGGTAGGTGCGCCGCTCCGAGTGCCCGACCACCACGTAGGTGCAGCCGAGCTTGGCGAGGAACGCCCCGCTGATCTCGCCGGTGTACGCACCCGAGTCGTGCGCGGACAGGTCCTGCGCGCCGTAGGTGAGCAAGAGCTTGTCACCGTCGACGATGGTCTGCACGCTGCGGATGTCGGTGAACGGCGGGATCACCGTCACATCGACCTTGTCGAAATACTTGTTCGGCAGCCGGAAGTCGATGTTCTGCACCAAGGCGATCGCCTCGAGGTGCGTCATGTTCATCTTCCAGTTGCCGGCGATCAGCGGCTTGCGGTTGGTCGACACGGGTTACGCCTCCAGCACGGTGAGACCGGGCAGCTTCTTGCCCTCCAAGTATTCCAGCGAGGCTCCCCCGCCGGTCGAGATGTGCGAGAAGTTGTCGTCGGGAATCCCGAGCACGCGCACGGCGGCCGCCGAGTCACCACCGCCGACCACGGTGAACGCACCACCGGCGGTCGTGGCCGCAATCGCCTCGGCGACGCCCTTGGTGCCGGCCGCGAACTTCTCGAACTCGAACACGCCCGACGGGCCGTTCCAGAAGATCGTCTTGGCCTCCGACAACGCCGCGGCGAACCGCTTCACCGACTCCGGTCCGATGTCCAGGCCCATCCAGCCGTCCGGGATCGCGTCGGACGCCACCGTCTTGGCCTCGGCGTCGGCGGCGAACTTGTCGGCGACCACCACGTCGACCGGCAGGCGGATCACGTCGCCGAACCGTTCGAGCAGGCCCTTGCAGACGTCGATCTGGTCTTCCTGCAGCAGCGAGGTGCCGACCGGCAGCCCCTGGGCGGCCAGGAAGGTGAACGCCATGCCGCCGCCGATCACCAGGGTGTCGACCTTGGGTGCGAGGGCCTCGATGACGCCGAGCTTGTCCGAGACCTTCGAACCACCGAGGACGACCGCGTAGGGGCGGGCCGGATCCTCGGTCAGCCGCGACAGGACCTCGACCTCGGCGGCCACCAGGTCACCGGCGTAGTGCGGCAACAGCTTGGCCACGTCGTACACCGAGGCCTGCTCGCGGTGCACCACCCCGAAACCGTCGGAGACGAATGCGCCGTCGGGTCCGGTCAGCTCGGCCAGCGCCGCGGCCAGCTTGGCCCGCTGCGCCTCGTCCTTGCTGGTCTCCCGCGGGTCGAAACGGATGTTCTCCAGCAGCAGCACATCGCCGTCGGTCAGGCCTTCGGCCCGGGCCAGCGCGTCCGTGCCCACCACATCGGCCGCGAGCTGGACGTTGCGGCCCAGCTCCTCCCCGAGTCGCTGCGCCACCGGCGCCAACGACAGCTTCGGGTCGGGTTCGCCTTTCGGGCGCCCCAGGTGAGCGGTCACGATGACGCCGGCACCCGCTTCCGCGAGCTTGCGGATCGTCGGCGCCGAGGCCACGATCCGACCGGGGTCGGTGATGTTGCCGTCGTCGTCGAGCGGGACGTTGAGGTCCGAGCGCACCAGAACGTTGCGCCCGGAAACCCCGGTCTCCAGCAGGTCTTCGAGGGTGGGCACGGCCATGCGTGTACTCCTTAGGATCCGCGTGCGAAGGGTGGTTAGAGCGACTTGCCGACGAGGCCGATGAGGTCGACCAGGCGGTTGGAGTAGCCCCACTCGTTGTCGTACCAGGACACGACCTTCGCCTGGTCGTCGATGACCTTGGTCAGGTCGGCGTCGAACAGCGAGCTGTGCGGGTCGGTGACGATGTCGCTGGAGACGATCGGCGCGTCGTAGTACTTCAGGATGCCCTTGAGCGGACCCTCGGCGGCGGCCTTGAGGGCGGCGTTGATCTCCTCGGCGGTGGCCTTCTTGGCCAGGTTCGCGGTGAGGTCGGTCACCGAGCCGGTGGGGATCGGCACGCGCAGCGCGTAGCCGTCGAGCTTGCCCTTGAGCTCGGGCAGGACCAGGCCGATGGCCTTGGCCGCACCGGTGGAGGTCGGCACGATGTTGATCGCGGCGGCGCGGGCGCGGCGCAGATCCTTGTGCGGGCCGTCCTGCAGGTTCTGGTCCTGCGTGTAGGCGTGGATGGTGGTCATCAGGCCCTTGACGATGCCGAACTCGTCGTTGAGGACCTTGGCCAGCGGGCCGAGGCAGTTGGTGGTGCACGACGCGTTGGAGATGATGTTCTGGCTGCCGTCGTACTGGTCGTCGTTCACGCCCATCACGATGGTGATGTCCTCGTCGGAGGCCGGCGCGGAGATGATGACCTTCTTGGCACCCGCGTCCAGGTGGCCCTGGGCCTTGGCGCGCGCGGTGAAGATGCCGGTCGACTCCACGACGACGTCGACGCCGAGATCGCCCCACGGAATGGCCGCCGGGCCCTCCTTGACCTCGAGGGCCTTGATCTTCTGGTCGCCGACGACGATGGTGTCCTCGCCCTCCAGGCTCACGTCCTGCGGCAGGCGGCCGAGGATGGAGTCGAACTTCAGCAGGTGGGCCAGCGTGGCGTTGTCGGTGAGGTCGTTGACGGCGACGATCTCGATATCGGTGGTGCCGAGGGCCTTCTGCGCCTCGACGGCGCGGAAGAAGTTACGGCCGATTCGGCCGAATCCGTTGACGCCTACGCGAACAGTCACGTGCTTTCTCCTTTGTGGGTCGGCGCGGTGTGATGTCGCGCCGGGTGGACGGTCTGACGGTCTCGTATCTCAGCGTAGTCGGTGCTCACCGGCCAGTCTCGGGGGGCTATGCCTCGTCGAGCAGATCGGAGGTGACCACCGATTCGGTGTCCGGGATCCCGTCGGTCCGGGCCTTCTTGTCGGCCATCGAGAGCAGGCGCCGGATGCGCCCGGCGACGGCATCCTTGGTCATCGGCGGGTCGGCGAGCTTGCCCAACTCCTCCAACGAGGCCTGGCGGTGGGTGACGCGGAGTTGACCCGCGGCGATGAGGTGATCGGGTACCTCGTCGCCGAGGATCTCCAGGGCCCGCTCGACGCGCGCGGCCGCGGCGACCGCGGCCCGGGCCGACCGGCGGAGGTTGGCGTCGTCGAAGTTGGCCAGCCGGTTGGCCGTCGCGCGCACCTCGCGCCGCATCCGCCGCTCTTCCCAGTCCAACCGCGTGTCTTGGGCGCCCATCCGGGTCAGCAGCGCGCCGATGGCCTCGCCGTCGCGGATGACGACCCGGTCGCCGCCCCGCACCTCGCGCGCCTTGGCGGTGACGCCCAGCCGTCGGGCGGCCCCCACGAGCGCGAGCGCCGCCTCGGGCCCGGGACAACTGACCTCCAGCGCCGAGGAGCGGCCCGGCTCGGTCAGGGAACCGTGCGCCAAAAACGCGCCGCGCCAGGCGGCTTCGGCATCGGCGACGCTGCCGCCGACGACCATCGCGGGCAATCCGCGGACCGGTCGCCCGCGCTGGTCGAGCAGTCCGGTCTGACGGGCCAGCGCCTCACCGTCCTTGACGACACGGACGATGTAGCGGGCCCCCTTGCGGATACCGCCGCTGCGCAGCACGTGCACGTCGGACGGATACCCGTAGAGATCGTGGATCTCGCGCCGCAGGCGGCGGGCGACGTTGCCGGTGTCGAGCTCGGCTTCGACGACGACCCGACCGGCGACGATGTGCAGGCCCCCTGCGAAACGCAGCAGGGCCGACACCTCTGCCCGCCGGCAGCTCACCTGGGTCACAGTGAGCCGACTGAGCTCGTCCTTGACCGCCGCTGTCATCGCCACCGGTGACATTCCTCCATTCACGAATAATCCTTCGCGCCCACTATGACAATCTCCCGTGCTTCCCGTCGGTTTGTACCGGAAGCGGCTTATCGTCCATCAATCCGGCGACCGCCCGCGCGACCCGTTCCGGGTCGTGGACGTGCCTCCCGGGAACTGCGAGCTCCCCCAGGTGCAAGTCGGCTCCGAACAGCGCCGCTGCCCGTGCCAGGTGGTCGCGCTCCCGCCCGGCCGGAACCGAGCGCTCGTCGACGAGGACGTCGTCGATGCGGAGCCGGTCTGCGTGTGCGTGCAGCACGTGCAGATGGCGTTCTACCGAGAAGCCGGGGGTCTCGCCCGGCTCCGGCGCAAGATTGACGATCAGCATCTTACGTGCGGATGTCGAAATAAGCGCGTCGAGCTGATCAGGCACCAAAACGTGCGGGATCACGCTGGAGAACCAGGAGCCCGGCCCGAGCACGACGAGGTCGGCATCCTCGATGGCCGAGCAGGCCTCCGGACTCGCCGGCGCGCGGTCCGGCAGCAGGCGCACCCGGCGCACCTTGCCGGGGGTGGTGGCCACGGCCACCTGGCCGAGAATTGCCCGGCTCAGCCGAGGATCGGCTTCGAGGCCGGTCACATCGGCCTCGATGACCAGGGGCACCGTCGACATGGGCAACACCCGCCCGGTGACGTCGAACAACCGGCGCAGATGGTCCAATGCCTCGATCGGATCGCCCAGCAACTCGGTCAGCCCGACGAGCAGCAGGTTGCCGATGGGATGGCCGGCCAGCGCCCCGTGACCGCCGAACCGGTGTTGCAACAGTGCGCCCCAGAGTTGGGCCTCCTCGGCCGCGGCAGCAGGTTTGTCGGCCAACGCCGTGGGTGCCACCAGCAGCGCCGCGAGCGCCATCCGCAGGTCTCCCGGCGGAATCAGGTCGAGTTCGCCGCGCAGCCGGCCCGACGATCCGCCGTCGTCGGCCACCGTCACGATGGCGGTGACCTCTGGGCTGAGAAAGCGCATCGCGGTCAGGGTCGCGTAGAGGCCGTGTCCGCCGCCGAGTGCGACGATTCGCGGGCCGGCCGGGCCGTCTGCCGCCGGGCCGCTCATTCGCGCCCCAGATCCCGGTGCATCACCCGCACGTCGAAGGTGGGGTCGTCGTCGCCGCCCTCGGCGAGGCGCCGCGCCAGCTCCTGAACCATCGCGACGCTGCGGTGCTTACCGCCGGTGCAGCCGATGCCCACGCTCATGTAGCGCTTGCCCTCGCGCAAATAGCCGTCGGCGACGAGCCGGATGATGTCGGCATAGAGACGGGCGAACTCGTCGGCCCCCTCCTGGCTCAACACGTAGTCGCGCACCGGTGCGTCGGTGCCGTTCAGCGCGCGCAGTTCCGGCTCCCAGTACGGGTTGGGCAGGAAGCGCACATCGGTGACCAGATCGGAGTCGATCGGCACCCCGTATTTGAATCCGAAGGACTGGATCGACACCGACAGGCTGGCCGGGTGTTCGGTGTCCTCCGAGGCATTGGCCAGTACCTCGCGCAGCCGGGCGACCGACAACGACGAGGTGTCGATCACGAGGTCGGATTGCGCCTTCACCCCCGAGAGGTACTCGCGCTCACGGCCGATCGCCTCGACGAGGGTGTCGTCGGTTTGCAGTGGGTGGCGCCGCCGCACCTGTTCGAACCGGCGTACCAACGCGTCATCGGAGGCGTCGAGGAAGACCTGCCACACCGAGGCGCCGTCGGACTCCAAGTCGGCGCGCAACTGGGCCAATTCGGTACCGAAATGCTCATCGGCGCCGCGCACCACCATCGCCAGCCGAGAGGTCTGGTCGCCGCCGGTGCGCGCCAGTTCGACGAGCTTCCCGATGAGCGATACCGGGACGTTGTCGGCGACGTACCAGCCTTCGTCCTCGAACACGTCAGCAGCCGCCGACCGCCCGGCACCCGACATGCCCGCGATGAAGACAACCGTGATCTCAGCCATCGTTCTCCTGTCTACTCACTGCCAGGGCCTCGTGGACCGTCTTTGCCGTTGTTGGACCGATTCCGGGGACGGCCGCGATGTCCGCGACACTCGCCGCGCGCAGGTTGGCCACCGAGCCGAAGGCGGTGACCAGCGCCGTGCGGCGGGTCGGACCGAGTCCGGGGATGGCGTCGAGCGCGGAACTGGTCATGCGTTTGCTGCGCTTGCTGCGGTGGAAGGTGATCGCGAACCGGTGCGCCTCGTCGCGCACCCGCTGCAGCAGGAACAGCCCCTCGCTCGTCCGCGGCATGATGATCGGCTCGTCGTCGCCGGGCGCCCAGATCTCCTCCATCCGCTTGGCCAATCCGACCACCGTCACATCGGTGATCCCGAGTTCGTCGAGAACCGCTGCGGCGGCGTGGGTTTGGGGTGCACCGCCGTCGACGACGAAAAGATTGGGCGGATAGGCGAACTTGCGGGGACGGCCGGTCTGCGGGTCGAGCGCCTCGGGCTGCTCGGCGTCGGCCCGGTGCCGGAGGAACCGGCGCCGGGTCACCTCGGCGATCGAGGCGACGTCGTCGGAGTGCCCGTCGCCGGCAGCCTCCTTGATCGAGTAGTGCCGGTAGTCCGACTTCCGCGGCAGCCCGTCCTCGAACACGACGAGGGAGGCGACGACGTCGGTTCCCTGGACGTGCGAGATGTCGACACATTCGATGCGCAGTGGCGCCGAGTCCATCCCCAGGTATTCCTGGATCTCGGTCAGTGCGGCCGACCGTGAGGTGAGGTCACCGGCCCGGCGCAGCTTGTGCAGCGCGAGTGCCTCCGACGCGTTGCGCTCCACGGTCTCCAGCAGATCGCGCTTGTCGCCGCGTTGCGGGACCCGCAGGTTCACCCGGGAGCCGCGCAGCGCGGAGAGCCACTCGGTCAATTCCGCGGCATCCTCGGGCAGTTCGGGAACCAGGACCTCCCGCGGAACGGACTCGGCCATCTCGCGGCTCGCCGAGACGGCGACGGTCGCATCCTGGTCGGCCTGGGCGCCGTAGAACTGGGTGAGGAACTGCTCGACCTGCGCCCCGAGCGAGTCGTCGTCGGGGCGTTCCACGACCCACCCGCGCTGGCCGCGGACGCGGCCGTCGCGCACCTGGAACACCTGGACCGAGGTTTCCAATTCGTCGCCGACCATGGCGACGACGTCGGCGTCGGTACCGTCGCCGAGGACGACGGTCTGCTTCTCCATGGCGCGGCGCAAGGCGGTGACGTCGTCACGCAGCCGGGCGGCTCGTTCGAAGTCCAAATCGTCAGCGGCCGCGCGCATCTGGTTCTCGACGTCGGCGATCATCTTGTCGGTGCGCCCGGCGAGGAAGTCGCAGAAGTCGTCGACGATCTCCCGGTGCTCGGCCGCGCTCACCCGGCCGATACACGGGGCCGAGCACTTGTCGATGTACCCGAGCAGGCAGGGGCGGCCCATCTGGTTGTGCCGCTTGAAGACACCGGCCGAACAGGTGCGCGCGGGGAACACGCGGGTCAACAGGTCCACCGTCTCCCGGATGGCCCACGCGTGCGAATACGGGCCGAAGTAGCGCACGCCCTTGCGCCGTGGCCCGCGGTAGACGTGCAGCCGGGGGTACTCCTCGTTGAGGGTGACCGCCAGCATCGGATAGGACTTGTCGTCGCGGTAGCGGACGTTGAACCGCGGGTCGAACTCCTTGATCCAGTTGTATTCCAGCTGAAGCGCCTCGACCTCGGTGCCCACCACGGTCCATTCCACCGATGCCGCGGTGGTGACCATCTGCTGGGTGCGCGGGTGCAGCGACGCGATGTCGGCGAAGTACGACGTGAGGCGGGAACGGAGATTCTTGGCCTTGCCGACGTAGATGACGCGGCCATGCGGATCCCGGAACTTGTATACCCCCGGATCGGTGGGGATCGACCCGGGCGCGGGTCGGTAGACAGAGGGATCAGGCACGTATTACACGTTAGTCGCCCGCACGGACATCCTCGGTGCCGCCGAACGCGGTCCGCCCGTCCTCCGGCGGAGTCTTCCCCGGCGTATCGGCCGGACGGTATCGGTCTTGCAGGTCGCGCACCCGCTCCATCGCCTCGACCGCGCGCAGGCCGTCGCCGACGCGGATCGCCAGGATGGGCACGTGCTCGTCCAGCGGGAACTCCAACCACGCCGACGACCCCCGCTCGGGATAGGTCACGCCGACGACCTCGTCCCAGCCGAAGACCCGCTCCCCCACCAGGTTCCGCACCCCGACACCGGCGGCGCCGACCCGGACCCGCGGACGGGTCAGCAGGGCGATGCCGCACGAGATGAGCACGCCGATGGCCAAGATGGACCACTGGTCGGTGGAGCCGATGTTGCGGACGCCGTTGTCGCCGAAGGTGATGGTGTGGCCGAAAACCACGATGTGCGACTTGGTCAGGAGATAGGCGAAGACGGCGTGGATGATCAGCACGACGATGATCGCCGCGCAGCTCCACCACACCAGGCGGCGAGGCCGGTAGACGAAGTCCCAGGCGGGGGTGGTCTCGGTCATCGCAACGAACGCAGGATGAGGGCCGAGGCGATGGCGGCGTTGACTGCCTGCGCCCCCTTGTCCTCACTGGATTCGGGCAGCCCGGCGCGGGCCAAAGCCTGCGCCTCGGTGTCGACGGTGAGCACCCCGTTGCCGATGGGAGTCGATTCGTCCAGGGACACCCGGGTCAGTCCGGCGGTCACCGCGTCGCAGACGTAGTCGAAGTGCCGGGTCTCGCCGCGGATGACGACGCCGAGCGCCACCACGGCGTCGTGGTGGCGGGCCAGTGCCTGCGCAATGACGGGCAGCTCGATGGCCCCCGCGACGCGGATGATCGTCAAGTCGGCGACGCCGGCGGCGGTGGCCGCCCCGGTGGCACCGTTGAGCAGCGCCGTGCAGATCTGCTCGTGCCACTGCGACGCGACGATTGCCAGCCGCACCTCATCGGCGCGCTGGAGGTCCAGCGTCGGTTCCCCGTATCCACTCATGCCCGGTCTCCTCCTTCGGCGACGTCCGCGGTCAATCCTGTCACCGGCGGCAGCCCGTCGGGCAAGTCCAGGTCATACTCGTCGAGACCTTCCAGGACGTGACCCATCCGATCCCGCTTCGTGCGCAGGTACCGCAGGTTCTCCTTGTTGGCCCGCACCGGCATGGCCACCCGCTCGATGATCGTGAGGCCGTAACCGTCCAGGCCGACCCGCTTGGCCGGGTTGTTGGTCAGCAACCGCATCGAGCGCACGCCGAGGTCGACGAGGATCTGCGCGCCGATGCCGTAGTCGCGGGCGTCGGCCGGCAGGCCCAAGGACAGGTTCGCATCGACGGTGTCCTCGCCCGCGTCCTGGAGCTGGTAGGCCTGCAGCTTGTGCAGCAACCCGATCCCGCGCCCCTCGTGGCCGCGCATGTACAGCACGATGCCGCGGCCCTCCTCGGCAACCATGCGCATGGCCGCGTCGAGCTGTGGCCCACAATCACACCGCAGGGAGCCGAACACGTCGCCGGTGAGGCATTCCGAATGCACCCGGACCAAGACGTCGTCGCCGTTGTCGGCTTCGATGTCGCCCATCACCAGCGCGACGTGCTCGGCGTCGTCGAACGGTGAGGTGTAGCCGACCGCGCGGAACGTCCCGTGCACGGTCGGGATCCGGGCATCGGCGACGCGGATGACGTGCTTCTCGTTGCGGCGGCGCCAGGCGATCAGATCGGCGATGGAGATCATGGCCAGGCCGTGGTCGTCGGCGAAGACCCGCAGTTCCTCGCCCTGGGCCATCGCCCCCTCGTCCTTCTGGCTGACGATCTCGCAGATGACACCGGCCGGCGCGAGCCCGGCCAGGGTCGCCAGATCGACGGCGGCCTCGGTGTGGCCGGGGCGGCGCAACACCCCGCCGTCCTTGGCCCGCAACGGCACGACGTGGCCGGGGCGGGTGAAGTCGGCGGCGCGGCTCTCCGGGTCGGCAAGCAGACGCATCGTGGTGGCCCGGTCCGAGGCACTGATACCGGTGCCGATGCCCTCGCGCGCGTCGACGGTGACCGTGTATGCGGTGCCGTGCTTGTCCTGGTTGGTGGAGTACATCGGTGGCAGGCCGAGTCGGTCGCAGTCGTCTCCGGCCAGCGGCACACACAGGTAGCCGGAGGTGTAGCGCACCATGAACGCGACGAGTTCGGGCGTCGCCATCTCCGCGGCGAAGATCAGGTCGCCCTCGTTCTCGCGGTCCTCGTCGTCGACGACCACGACGGCTTTGCCGGCCTTGATGTCGGCGATCGCCCGCTCGACGGTGTCGAACCGGATCGGCTCACTGGTCTCAGTCATTGTCCTTGCCTCCTGCCGCGGTCAGCCGCTCCACGTATTTCGCGATCACGTCGGCCTCCAGGTTCACCGGGTTGCCGACCTGCGCCTGCCCCAGGTTGGTGTGCTCGAGGGTCGTCGGGATGAGGGAGATCTCGAACCACGACCCGCCGTCGTCGTGCCCGACGCCCGAGACCGTCAACGACACCCCGTCGACGGTGATCGACCCCTTTTCCACGACGTACCGGCTCAACGCCGGCGGCAGCACGATGCGGATGACGGTCCAGTTCGGGGTCGGGGAAATCGCGGCGATCGTGCCGACGCCGTCGACGTGGCCCTGCACGATGTGTCCGCCGAAGCGCCCATCGGCGCGCATCGCCCGCTCGAGGTTGACCGTTGCCCCTACGCCGAGATCGGCCAACGAGCTGCGGCGCAGCGTCTCGGCCATCACGTCGACGGTGAACCCGCCGTCGTCGGTCAACTCGGTGACGGTCAAGCAGACCCCGTTGACGGCGATCGAATCGCCGAATGCGGCGTCGCTGGTGACCGTCGGCCCGCGGACCGTCAGCCGTGCGGCTTCGGCCAGCTCGTCCTTCGCGGTGATCGTGCCGCGCTCTTCGACGATTCCGGTGAACACGTCGACTCCTCTCCTACTCCCGTCGTGCCCGCGTGGCGCGCCGAGTGTTCGGCACACGCATTGCGCGCAGAGTCGTTTGGGGCAGGGGCGCGAGGGCGCCGACGGCGGCCCGTGCAAAGCACGGTGCCGCGGGTTCTCTCACATCCGGACTATGACCGTCGGCTCCGGAATCACACCGGATCTGCTGACCCCGCTGCTGTGGCGGGCGCTCGCGGGCTCGACCGAAAGAATCGGTATCACCGCCGGTAGGGAATCTCACCCTGCCCCGAGAACTCTCTTACGAAAGTAGCACGCATCGGGCGTCGGTTCGAAGCCGCGACCACGTTGGATCTAACCGGATCTGGACTTCCGATCCGCCCGCTCGGTGCGCTAGGGCTGTGCGATGCTGAGCGGCATGACGACACCTGCGAAGAACAACAGCTTCGGACAGTCCGCCCTCAACCTGCTGCGCAAACACTGGTTTCCCTTGGCTGTGACGATCATCGCCATCACCTTCATCGCCCTGAACCGCTCGACCGCGCGGGTGAACTTCCTCTTCTTCACCGTGGATATCGCGCTGTGGCTCGCCCTGACGGTCGCCGCCGTGCTCGGCCTGCTCATCGGGCTCTTCGTGAAACGGGGCAACGGCCGCGACTAGGCCGTACTCCCCCGACGCAGGGTCAGGCGCACATCGTCACCGAGCCGTGTGACGGCGACGGTGGCGAACCGGTGCGCCTGCGCCAGCGTCGAGACTCCGAGGTCCGCCACGGCATTCGCACCGGCACCGAGGATGACCGGCGCGAGGTAGGCGTGCACCTCATCGACCAGGTCGGCGGCGAAGAAGGCACCGAGGATCGACGGACCGCCTTCGACGAGGACGACGAGGGCGTCGGGCAGCGCCGCGAGGACGGCGGCCGGGTCATGCGAGTCGATGAACCTGGTGGGCGCCGAGTCGTCGCGGATCCGGGCCGAACCGGGGATGTCCCGGTGGCCCATCACCACGCGGATCGGCTGGTGCGGGCGCAGGACGCCGTCGGGGTCCCGGGCGGTCAGCGACGGATCGTCGGCGAGGACCGTGCCGGTGCCGACGATGATCGCGTCTAGTCCGGATCGGACCAGGTGGGCGTCTTCCCGTGCGGCGTCCCCGGTGATCCATTGGCTGGTGCCGTCGGTCGCCGCGACACGGCCGTCGACGGTGGCGGCGATCTTGGCGATGACCAGCGGGCGGCCGGTGCGCTGCCGGTGCAGCCAACCCCGCAGCGGCCCGTCCACGACGTCAGCGGCGCCGACCCCGGAGACCACCTCGATCCCCGCCTCGCGCAGGGTGTCGGCACCACCGGCGGCCGCCGGGTTGGGGTCGGCGACCGCATAAACCACGCGGGCCACGCCGGCGTCGATGAGTGCCCGGGCGCAGGGTCCGGTGCGCCCGGTGTGGTTGCACGGTTCCAGCGTGACGACGGCGGTGGCGCCGCGCGCGGCTTCGCCGGCCGCCTCGAGTGCCACGACCTCCGCGTGGGGGCCGCCGGGCGGGCGGGTGCTCCCGACGGCGATCACGTCGCCCCGCTCGCCGATGATCACCGCGCCCACCGGCGGATTCGGCGAGGAGACGCCCGCCGCGGACCGCGACTCCGCAATCGCGCGCGACATCGCGTCGAGTAGTACCGCGTCGGCGACCATGGTGCGGCCCTACTCGGCTTCGACCGCCGTCGGCCAGAACGCGGCGGCCTGTGCCCGCAGTGCGGCGACCGCCCGACCGGGATCGTCGGCGCTGTACACCGCGGAGCCGGCGACGAAGCAGTCCACGCCGGCCTCGGCGGCTTCTTCGATCGTGTCGGCGTTGATCCCCCCGTCGATCTCCACGAGGACGCTCAGCTCACCGGCGTCGACGAGGTTGCGCACGGTACGGACCTTGGACAGCACCTCGGGGATGAACCGCTGGCCGCCGAAGCCGGGTTCGACGCTCATCACCAGCAGGGTGTCGACGTCGCGGAGGATCTCCAGGTAGGGCGTCAGGTCGGTGCCCGGCTTGATCGCCAGGCCGGCCTTCGCCCCGGCGGCGCGGATGTCGCGGGCAACCGCGCGCGGATCATCGGTGGCCTCGGCGTGAAAAGTGACGTTGTACGCACCGGCTTCGGCGTACGGGGGTGCCCAGCGCCGCGGGTCCTCGATCATCAGATGGCAGTCCATCGGGATGTCGGTGGCCTTGAGGAGGCTCTCCACCACGGGCAGGCCCAGGGTCAGGTTCGGCACGAAGTGGGCGTCCATCACGTCGACGTGCAACCAGTCGGAGCCCTCGACGGCACGCGTCTCGGCCGCCAGATTGGCGAAATCGGCCGAAAGGATGGACGGAGCGATCATCGGGGCGCTGGGTCGGCACATGGCCACGATTGTATGTGTCGCAGGCGCGGTTTCACGGCACCGGGACCGCGACCGATCAGTCGGGCACCAGGACGGCCGCGCCGTCGAACCGGCCGGCCTTCAAATCGCGCAGCGCGCGGTCGGCTTCACAGAGCCGATAGCGATGGGTGGTGGCCCGGATCCCGTGGCGGACTGCCAGCTCCAAGAACTCCCGCCCGTCGGCACGGGTGTTCGCGGTGACCGAGCGGATCTCCTTCTCGTAGAACAATTCGTGCTCGTAGTCCATCGGCGGAATGTCGCTGAGGTGGATCCCCGCGATCGACAGCACACCGCCGCGGTCGAGTGCCCGCATCGCGATCGGCACGAGGTCGCCGACCGGGGCGAAGGTGATGGCGGCATCGAGGGCCACCGGCGGCGCGTCGCGGGCATCGCCGACCGAGGCCGCCCCGAGATCGAGAGCCAGTCGACGCGACTGTTCCCCGCGGGTGAGGACGTGGACTTCGATCCCCAGGGCGATGGCCAACTGCGCGCACAGGTGGGCGCTGCCCCCGAATCCGTAGAGCCCGAGGCGCTTCGGATGGTCGGCCGGTGCCGGACCGTCCAGCAGCGACGTGCGTTTGAGTGCGCGGTAGCCGATGATCCCGGCACAGAGCAGGGGCGCGGCGGCCACATCGTCGAGCGCGTCCGGCAGCCGGTAGGCGTAGTCCGCCACCACGGTGGCGAACTCGGCGTATCCGCCGTCGACGTCCCACCCGGTGTACGTGGAGTGCGGGCAGAGGTTCTCCGCGCCCCCGCGGCAGTAGCGGCACGTCCCGTCGGTCCGGTGGAGCCAGGCGATCCCGACCCGATCCCCCAGCGAGAATCCGACCACCAGAGAGCCGGTTCCCACCACCTCGCCGACCACCTCGTGGCCGGGAGTCACCGATGGACGGTGGACGGGCAGATCGCCTTCGGCGACGTGCAGGTCGGTGCGACACACCCCGCAGGCGCGGACCCGCACCAACAGTTCGTCGGGTGCCGGGGCGGGCATCGGCTTGTCGACCAATTCGACGGGACCGGCGTCGATCGGCCCGGGTTCACCGACTACCCATGCGCGCATGGGTCCAGGCTAGGCCTATGACAGCTGGGCGGGGCGGCGCAGGACCGCGAGGAACATCGCATCGGTGCCGTGCAGGTGCGGCCACAGCTGGACATGCGGACCCGGTCCGAGGGCCGGGAAGTCCAGTCCCTCGGTCTGGACGAATCCGCGTGCGTCCACGAATTCGGCACCGGTGGCCGCGCAAACCGCTTCCACCACGCCGGTCGTCTCCGCCGGGTGCGGGGAACACGTCGAGTAGACGACCGCTCCCCCCGGCCGCACCAGCGCCAACGCGGAGGTGAGCAGATCCCGCTGCAACGGCAGCAGTTCGTCGACGTCGGAGGGCCGGCGGCGCCAGCGGGCCTCGGGCCGGCGGCGCAGCGAGCCGAGGCCGCTGCACGGCGCGTCGACCAGCACGCGGTCATAGCCGGGGGCCAAGCCCGGATCGCGTCCGTCGGCGACGTAGACCTCGACGGGGAGGTCCGCGGTGACCGAGCGGATCAGGTCCGCCCGGTGCTCGGAGATCTCTACCGCATCCAGGTGGGCGCCGGCGATCTCGGCGAGTGAGCCGAGCAGGGCCGCTTTGCCCCCCGGGCCGGCACACAGGTCGAGCCAGCGGCCCTCGTCGGGCCCGTCGAGCGTCGCCCTCGCCAGCGCGAGGGCGACGAGCTGGCTGCCCTCGTCCTGCACGCCGGCCAATCCTTCGCGGACCACCTCGAGCCGGCCGGGATCGCCACCGGGCAGATACACGCAGTAGGGCGACAACCGGCCTTCGGTGCCACCGGACACCAGGGCGAGTTCCGCCGCGCTGATCTGCCCCGGCCGGGCCACGAGGTGCACCGGCGGACGGGCGTCGTCGGCCGCCAGCGCCGCCTGCAGCGAGCCGACCGAACCGCCCAACGCCTCCGCGAAGACCTCGGCGATCCATCGTGGATGCGCATAGCTGAACGCCAGGTGGCCGATCGGGTCGTCGACGATCGAGGGCGCGAGATCGTCGATCCACAGCTGTTCGTCGCGCTGGGAGATCTTGCGCAGGACGGCGTTGACGAACCCGGCGGGCCCCTGGCCGTCCTCGGCGCGGACCAGGTCCACCGAGGTCGACACGGCGGCATGCGGCTCGATGCGGGTCCGCAACAACTGGTACGCGCCGAGCCGCAGGACATCCAGCAGTCTGGGGTCGATCTCGCCGACCGGCCGACCGGCCGCGTCGGTGATCACGGCGTCGAGCAATCCCTGCGCCCGTGCGGTGCCGTAGGTCAGTTCCGTCGCCAGGGCGGCGTCGCGTCCGCCGAGGCGCCGCTCGCGCAACAGCGAGGGCAGCAGCAGGTTGGCGTACGCATCGCGTTCCCGGACTGCGCGCAGCACCTCCAGCGCGGTGGTGCGCACCTGGTCGATGGGCTTGTCGCGGAACTTGCGGTTCGACCGGCGGTCGTTCATCGCAGCACCGTCTCTGCATCGAGTCGCGCACCCCGCGCCCAGTCGGCGGCGGGCATCTGCTTCTTTCCCGGTGGAATCACCCAGGTGAGTGCGACCACCTCGTCCGCGGTGCCGACGTAAACGGCCTTCTTCGCCGCCACCACCTCCCCCGGGCGCAGCGACGCCGGTGCCGCCGGTTCGCCCGCGACATTGCGGCGCAACGGCCCGACGCGCAGCCGGGTCTGTGCGCCGCCGGCCTCGAGGAGGGCCCACGCTCCCGGATCCGGGGTGTGCGCGCGGATCAGCCGGTCGACGATGTGCGCCGGGCGGTCCCAGACGATGCGGGCGTCGTCGACGGTGATCTTCGGCGCATACGACACGTCGTGCTCGGGTTGGGCAACCGGGGCGAGTTCCCCGGCCTCGATGCCGTCGAGCGTGGCCACGAGCAGTCGGGCGCCGGAATCGGCCAGGCGGCCCAACAACTCGCCGCTGGTGTCGGTGGGCCCGATATCGGTGGTGAGGGTGCCGTAGACCGGTCCGGTGTCCAGACCGGCCTCGAGTTGGAAGGTACTCGCACCGGTCACCGTGTCACCGGCGGCGATAGCAGCCTGGACCGGCCCGGCACCGCGCCACGCCGGCAGCAGCGAGAAGTGCAGGTTGATCCAGCCGTGGGCCGGGAGGACGAGCAGCGCCGGCGGGATCAGCGCGCCGTATGCCACCACGGCGGCACAGTCCGGCGCCCAGCGCGCCAGCTGCTCCTGGACCTCGGCAACGACCTGACCGCCCTCGACGAGTCGCTCCGGGGTGAATACCTCGATGCCCAGTTCGTCGGCTCGCCGCGCCACCTCGCTGCGGCTGACCTTGCGGCCGCGGCCCGAGACCGCATCGGGACGTGACAGCACCCCGACGACCTCGTGGTCGGGTGACTCGTGCAGAGCACTGAGCGAGGGCACCGCGGCAGCGGGCGTGCCGGCAAAGAGGACGCGCATTCGGTCAATACTAGGCGGCACCGGCCGGGCGAGAGGCCGCGGTGTTCGGCAACGCCGCGGGATCCTCCTGTTCCGCGGGTGGGTCCGAATCGGTGGCGGCCTGGGCCGGTTCAGCACGGTGCCCCAGCGAGTGGACGGGGTCGTGGACGGGGTTGGTCCGCCAGGGCCCGTCACTGCCGGTCAGGCGCCAGCCGGTGCGCCCGGCGTCCGGTCCGGCGGTCAGTGGCCGCGTTTGCCATTGACCCGGCCGGTCACCGACATTGCGGTTGTCGGCCCCGCAGGCCGCGGCAAGATCGCCGAGATCGGTCTGCCCGCCGTCGGCCCAGTCGGCGGCGGCGTGGTGCGCCTGCGTGCGGGAGAACGGCTCGGTGCAGAGTGGCCGGGTGCATCCACGGTCCCGGCCGAACAACGCCAACCGCTGGGCCAGGGTCGCAATCCGCTTTCCACGGCCGAAGTCGAGGACCTGGCGGGTCGAGTTCTTGAACACCTCCAGCCAGGGCACCGCGTCGGCGGCCACCGCGACGAGGTCGCCGACGGGAATGAGGGTTCCGGTCGCGGTGAGCCCGACTCCGGCCCGCCGTGCCAGATCTGCCTCATCGACGGTGATCACCAATTGCGCCGGAATCCGATCGGGCGAACCGAACGCTTCCCGCCCGAGCAACCAGTCCAACCCTTTGTCGAGCGCGTCATGATTGCGCTGGGCCGGGGTGCGCCGATCCCGGGCAGCCGCGTCGCTCGCGACGACGCGGTCCTGGGTCCCCAATTGGGCCGCCGACCCCGACAGCGAGTCTTCGTCGTCGGGGTTGTTCATCCCCGGCTTGGCCCAGTTGTCCAACAACACTTCCAACTTCGCGCGCACCGCCGGGGTCAGGTACCCAGAGATCTTCGACATCAGCCGGGCGTCTTGACGGCCGATGGTGATGCCGCGCTGCCGGCGCCGATCGACATCGTCGGTCAACGTTCCGTCGGGATCGAGGTGGGCCAAGATCCGCTGGCCCAGCTTCCCGATCTCCTCGGGCATCACTTCTCGGGCCGCGGTGCTGAGCATCGCCACCGCCAGCTCGGTGTCCTCGGTGGTGACGGCACCGGGGATCTTGTCGAGGACCTTTTCCACCTCGCGGACATGATGTCCACCGACCTCGCCGGCGGCCACGGCCTCGGCGAGTCGTTCGCGCTTGGGTGCCAACTTCTCCCCCGTCATAGCGGTCAACCGTCCGATCGTCGCGGCGATCTGCTCCCGGAACTTGGCTTCGGTCGCACCGAGCCGCAGATGCTGCGCGTAGAAATCGCGCGGCTTGGCGTGTCCGGTCCGCAGGAAGACCTGGCGGTCATTCACCTCGACGAAGAATGCCGCGTCCACACCGTCGATCCGCCGACGGGTCGTCTCCAGCGACTCCACCGCGGCCAGTACGTCGCCGTCGGTCATCAGTCCCAGCGGCGCGGCCGACAGCTTCTGCACCGCCGCATCGATCAGCCTGGCCAACTCCAACGGCGACTCCGACAACCCGGACTCTGACAACCCGGACCCTGGCAACCGTGACTCCTCCGATCCGAGTGTGACGTCGACCATGAAATCACCCCCGTGAACTGCGACTAGCCCGATCTATTCGAACTGGTGTTCAGTTTACCAGCGCGGTGTGACCTGCGCCACTACCGAATCGGGTGGCCTTTCGGCGGGATCGCGGTCATCACCCGATCGTCGACGGATCGACCTGGACCCGCAGCGGGCCCGCCTCACCTCCGGAGACCCGGCGCGCTTGAGCCGCGGTCAACGCCGCGGCGAGCGCGCGCCCGTGGCGCCGGTCAACCCGGACCAGCAGCCGCTCGTACTCGTCGACGGAACGGCCTCGGTCGGTGCGCTCCCCGCCCGCCGGGCCGCGCACGCCGGGCGGTAGCGGGACCGGCCCCAAGACGCTCGCGCCGTCGGGGAGTTCGAGGGCATCGACGAAGGCCCGCACCGCACCCGGCGTCCCATCGACGGCTGCCATGGTCACCGCCGGCGGAAAGCCCAATTCGGCGCGGGCGGAAAGCTGGTCGGCGGCGAAGCCAACCGGGTCCCACCGCACGAGCGCCTGCACGACGGGAAGATCGTTGTCGGCCAGCAGCACGACGTTCCCGCCGTCGACGGCTGGTCTGGCCAGGGCCGCGATGGCGAACCAATGCCGGGCGGCGTCCTCGTCGGCGCGCAGGTCCTCCCGGTCCAGTTGCGCCCAGGTGTCGACCGCGATGACCGTGCCATACCCGGCGCCGTCGACGATCGGCTCGGCCCCGGGGGTCGCGACGACCAGCCGTGCCCCGTCGGCGATGAGGTCGACGCGGCGCGCCCCATCGCTGGTCACCACCGGCACCCCGCGGAATGCCCGCCCCAGTTCCTCCGCGGTGCGGGCCGCGCCGATGGTGCGCGCCCGGATCTCGGTGGAACCGCAGGCCGCACACCGAGGCGCGGGGTCCGCGCGCCCGCACCAACGGCACGACACCGAGTGGTCCGGCGCCATGGCCAGCGGCCCGTGGCAGTGCCGACAGCGGGCGTGGGTGCGGCACTTGGCACAGGCCAGCGACGGCAGATAGCCGCGTCGGGGCACGCTGATCAGCACCGGTTGTCCGGCGTCGAGGCTGGCGCGCGCCAGTCGGAAGGCGAACTCTGGCACCCGGGCCAACCGCACGAGCGGGTCGTTGCCGACGGCCCGGTTCTCCTCGGCAAGCGCCTGCACCCTGGCCCCGGCACGGCGCACCGTCGCCCGATCCGCCACCAAATCATGTGCCCAGTCCGCCTCGACGAGGGCCTGCGCCTCGGCCGTGCGGGCATAGCCGCCGATCAACAGGCCGCACTGCTGCTGGTGACTGCGCAGCACCGCGACCTCCCGCGGATGCGGATAGGGCGCACGCGGCTCGTCCAGGCTTGGATCGCCGTCGTCCCAGACGATGACCAGACCGAGGTCGCGGACCGGGGCGAACACCGCGCTGCGGGTACCCAGGACCACCTGGGCGGTGCCGCGCAACGCGGCCAGCCACCGCCGGTAGCGCGCCGTCGGGCCGAGCCCGGCGGCCAAGGTGACGCAGCGCTCCCCCAGTGGCTCGCACGCCTGCGCCAACCGGTCGAGGTCGCGCTGGTCGGGCACCACCGCGATGACCCCGCGCCCGGCCGCCACGGTGTGGCCGATCAGTTCGGCAAGCCGCTGCGGCCAATCCGTACCCGGAAGCGCCTGCCACGCCGCCCGCGGCGCCCGGCCCTCGCGCACGGCGTTGGCGAATGCCCGGCCCCCGCGGTAGTCGCCCCAGGCCGGTAACTCCGGGTCGGGGTCGAGGTAGGGCTCGGTACGCGCCGGCGGTCGCGGCTCCTTCTCGGTGCGGGCGTGTCGGGGCGGGACCGCCAAGCGCACCACATCCGACATCGTCCCGGCATAACGGTCGGCGACCGACCGGCACAGGACGGCGATCTCCGGGGCCAGCACCGGCTCCGGGGACACGACCCGGTCGATCCACCCCAGCTTGCCGTCGTGCTCACTGGACTCGAGGCGCGCGAGGAGGAAGGCGTCGACCAGCCGCCCGGCGAAGCGGACCCTCAACCGGGCCCCGGGAACCGCGTCGGCGTCCTGCGCCGCGTCGACCAGATAGTCGAACGGCCGGTCCAGATGCGCCAGTCCGAGCATCGGGAGCACCTGCGCGACCGGGGCGGTCGGGGCCGGCTCCCGGGAGGAACTCACCCGAGCGACTTCACATGCGTGGCGCGCCGCGGGTCACAGCCCGGCGGCGGCCTTGAGCTCGGCGGCCTTGCCGGTGCTCTCCCACGGCAGGTCGACATCGGTGCGACCGAAGTGTCCGTACGCGGCGGTCGGCGCGTAGATCGGGCGCAGCAGGTCCAGATCGCGAATGATCGCGCCCGGCCGCAAGTCGAAGACCTGGGTGATCGCCTTCTGGATCAACGCCGGGTCGGTGGCCTCGGTGCCGAAGGTCTCGACGAACAGCCCCACCGGGGCGGCCTTGCCGATCGCATAGGCGACCTGGACCTCGATCCGGCTGGCCAACCCGGCGGCCACCGCGTTCTTGGCGACCCAGCGCATGGCATACGCGGCGCTGCGGTCGACCTTCGACGGGTCCTTGCCCGAGAACGCGCCACCACCGTGGCGGGCCATGCCGCCGTAGGTGTCGACGATGATCTTGCGGCCGGTCAGACCGGCGTCACCCATCGGGCCGCCGAGGATGAAGCTGCCGGTCGGGTTCACCAGCAGCCGCGGGTCGGAGGTGTCGAGGCCCTCGATCTGGAACTCGGCGAGAACCGGCTTCAGCACGGTGTCGGTCAGCGCGGGCGCCAGCACCGCGTCGCGGTCGATGCCCTCGCCGTGCTGGGTGGAGATGACCACGGTGTCCAGGCGCACCGGCTTGTCCCCGGCGTATTCGATGGTGACCTGCGTCTTGCCATCCGGGCGCAGGTAGTCCAACTCGCCACTCTTGCGCACCTCGGTCAGGCGGCGGGCCAGCCGGTGGGCCAGCGCGATCGGCACCGGCATGTACTCCGGCGTCTCCGCGGTGGCGTAGCCGAACATCAGGCCCTGGTCGCCGGCGCCCTGCTTGTCCAGGTCGTCCCCGTCGGAACCGGTCTGCGTCTCATGCGACGAGGTCAGCCCCTGGTTGATCTCCGGTGACTGCGCGCCGATCGCCACGTTCACACCGCACGACGCCCCGTCGAAGCCCTTCGTCGACGAGTCGTAGCCGATGTCGAGGATCCGCTCGCGCACGATCGTCGGGATATCCGCGTACGCGGTGGTGTTGACCTCGCCGGCCACATGGACCTGACCGGTGGTCACCAACGTCTCGACCGCGACCTTCGCCTGCGGGTCTTTCGTCAGCAGTGCGTCGAGGATCGAATCACTGATCGCGTCGCAAATCTTGTCGGGGTGTCCCTCGGTGACGGATTCACTGGTGAACAGTCGCGACGAGATTGTCATCGGGTCCCTCTCCTGCCGTAGTCTGCCGATCGCTGATCGATCGCGCCGAAATTCAGTTCCAACCTACACACCGAGTCCGACGCAGGAGTGCGGAGGACCGGGTCACCCGCGGTCGAGCAGGGGTGCCAGCGCGTCGAGGATCCGGCTGGCGAGAAGCGTTTTCGACGTCAACGGCAGCGCGGTCTCGGTCCCGGCCGCGCTGAGCAGCCAGCCGGTGTTGTCCTCGGTGCCGAATGCCTTGCCCGAACCGACCGGGTTCACAACCAGTAGGTCGCAGCCCTTGCGGGCGAATTTCGCCCGCCCGTGTTCCAATACCCCGCCGTTGTCGTCACCGGTCTCGGCGGCGAACCCGACGATGACCGTCGATGCCGGGATCTCGCCGCGCTTGCGGGCCTGGACCAACCCGGCGAGGATGTCGGGATTGGTCTCCAGCTCGATCGGCGCGGGCCCGGCGTCGCGTTTTTTGATTTTTGCCTCGGCGACGGCGAGCGGCCGGAAATCGGCGACCGCTGCGGCCATGATGACGACGTCGGCGGCCGCGGCGCGCGCGGACATCTCGTCGGACAGTTCCCGGGCACTGGCGATGGGAACGATCTGTACACCGGCCGGATCACCCGCCCCCGACGTGGAGCCGGCCACGATGGTGACCTCGGCACCGCGGGCCGCCGCGGCCCGCGCCAGCGCGAAGCCCTGTTTGCCCGAGCTGTGGTTGCCCAGATAGCGCACCGGGTCCAACGCCTCGCGGGTACCGCCGGCACTGATCAGGATGCGGACCCCGTCCAGGTCGAACGGAAGGGCCGTGGACTCGTCCAACAGCAGATCCCCGAGCAGGCCGATCTCACTCGGGTCGGGCAGGCGTCCGGCACCGCTGTCGGTCCCGGTCAACCGACCGCTGTCGGGGGGCATGACGATGGCGCCGCGTCGCCGCAGGAGCGCGACGTTGTCCACGGTGGCGGGGTGTTCCCACATCTCCGTGTGCATGGCCGGCACGAACAGGACCGGACAGCGCGCGGTCAACAGCGACGCGGTCAGCAGGTCGTCGGCGCGCCCGGCGGCGGCGCGGGCCAACAGGTCGGCGGTGGCCGGGGCGACGACGACCAGGTCGGCCGCCTGCCCGAGCCGCACGTGGGCGACTTCGTCGACGTTGTCGAAGACGGTGGTCGACACGGGGTGTCCGGACAGCGCCTCAAAGGTGGCGGCGCCGACGAAGTTCAGCGCCGAGGCGGTCGGTATGACGTGGACGTCGTGGCCCTGCTCGGTGAAGTGCCGGATGACCGAACAGACCTTGTAGGCGGCGATCCCCCCGCCCACACCGACGAGTACGCGCTTGCGCGCCGAAACGGCCATGCCCGGCGGGTTCGCTATTCGCCTTCGGTGTGCTCGAGCAGGTCGGCGTGGATCTCACGCATGGCGATGGACAGCGGCTTCTCGTGCATGCCCGGCTCGACCAGCGGGCCGATGAACTCGAGGATGCCGTCGCCGAGCTGGTTGTAGTAGTCGTTGATCTGGCGCGCCCGCTTGGCGGCGAAGATCACCAATGCGTACTTCGACGACACGCGGTCGAGCAGGTCGTCAATCGGCGGGTTGGTGATGCCCAGCGGGGTGTCGTACGCCGGTGCATCGGCGATCTCGGTGACATCAAGGTTCTGGGTGCTCACGCAAACTCCTGCTCAGGTTCTTAGGGACGTCCGACCAGCAAGGATACCAACCGGTCGGCGGTCGAGTCGACTTCGCTGTTCACCAGCGTGTGGTCGAAGGTGTGGGCGAGCTCCATCTCGGCCCTCGCCGTCTCCAACCGGCGCGCCACGACCTCGTCGGTTTCGGTGCCGCGACCGGTGAGTCGGGCCACCAATTCCTCCCACGTCGGAGGGGCCAGGAAGACCGTCTGCGCTTCCGGCAGGCGTTCGACGAGATTCTGCGCGCCCTGGATGTCGACCTCGATCAACACCGGAACCCCGGAGTCGAGGGCGGCGAGCACCGGTGCGGCGGGGGTCCCCGACCGCTGCAGTCCGCCGTGGATCTCGGCCCACTCGAGCAACTCGCCGTCGGCGATCATCGCGTCGAAGCGGTCGCGGGTCACGAAGTGGTAGTCGCGGCCGTCGGTTTCGCCGGGCCGCGGGTCGCGGGTCGTCGCGGACACGCTGAAGAACAGTTCGGGCAGCCGTTCGCGAACGGCGTTGACGACGGTCGACTTCCCGACAGCCGAGGGGCCGACCAGTACAACCAGTCGGCCCCTCGGCGTCGAAAGCTCAGGAGAGCGATCAGGCAAGGTCAAACTTCTCCAGAAGCGCCTTGCGCTGACGGTCGCCCAGGCCGCGCACGCGGCGGGTGGGGGCGATCTCCAGCTCGTCCATGATCTCGGCAGCCTTGACCTTGCCCACCTTGGGCAAAGCCTCGAGCAACGCCGAAACCTTCATCTTGCCGAGGATCTCGTCGTTCTCGGCGTCCTTGAGGACCTGCTTCAGGTCGGTGCCACCGCGCTTCAGGCGCTCCTTGAGCTCGGCGCGGGCCCGGCGGGCGGCCGCAGCCTTCTCCAACGCTGCTGCGCGCTGCTCATCGGTCAACTGGGGAAGGGCCACGAGATCCTCCGTAAATAGTGCTTGATCAGGGTCTGTCCGAGTCTGGCGACTCGTTCGGCTGCGACCCTACACCGGGTCGCCGCACTGCGTAGACGCTACCCAACCTGCTCCACCGGGACGAGGGGTACCCGGGCAAACTCCCAGGAAGGCCCTCCTGTAGGTTGCCCGAGCCCCGACCGTCGCCACCGGTCGCGGAAACGCTGCGGAATGCCGGTGTTTCCGCAGGTCAATCGGGGAATTCTCCGTTCCCCCGGACCTTTCCGACGACGGCGCACAGCGCACGTGCGCCGCGTCGTCGCGAGGGGCGCGCCCGGCCCAAACTACTTCCCGCAGAACCTGCTGTCAGTGGGCGTGTCGCGCTGGTCAGACGCCTGTGAGCGCCGTCTCGATGTCGTCGCGGGTGGCTTCGCAGGCTGCTCGCAGGGCCGCCACGTCGGGGCCGGCACGCAGGACGCCGCGCGAACTGGCGGGCAGCAGCCAACCCTGATCGGCACCACGGAACAGGTCGGGCAGATCGGCGGCCTGCGCCCCCTGGGCGCCGAGTCCCGGCGCCAGGATCACCCCACCGAGTGCGCCGAGGTCGAGCCCGTGGGCCCGGGTCGCCCCGACGACCACACCGACCGTCGCACGCCCGTCAGCGTTGATCTCAGCGGCATCGTCGACGATGGTCTGCCCGACCGTCGCACCACCGGCCTGGGCGAGTTGCAGCCCGGCACCCTCCGGATTCGATGTGCGGGCCAGCACGATGACCGCGCGCGACGTCTCGGCGGCCTGCGCCACCGCGGGCGACAGCGAGCCGAAGCCCAGGTATGGCGACGCGGTGACCGCGTCGGCGCACAGCGGCGACTCGTCGCCCAGCCAGGCCCGGGTATAGGCGGCCATGGTCGACCCGATGTCGCCGCGCTTGGCGTCGGCGAGGACCAGCGCCCCCGCATCCCGACAACCGGCGATGACCCGTTCCAACACCGCCATCCCGGCGGACCCGAAGGCCTCGAAGAACGCGACCTGCGGCTTGATCACCGCCGCGGTGGGCCCCAGCGCGCCTACGCAGACATCCCCGAACCGGGCGAGTCCCTCCGCCGATACCGGCAGGCCCCACTGCTCCAGCAGTTCCGGATGCGGGTCGATCCCGGCGCACAGGCGGCCGCGGGCCGCCACCGCCTCGCGGTACCGGCCGGCAAACCCGCCCGCGTCCGTCATCGCGCCGCCGCTCCGGGGCTGTTGACGAGGGCCGCATGGAGGTTCTGCAGCGAGTTCACGCCCAAGTCCCCGGTGAGCAGCGCCTCGATACCCTGCACGGCGGCGCTGGCCCCCTGCACCGTCGTGATGCACGGGATGGTGGCGCTCACCGCGGCGGTGCGGATCTCGTAGCCGTCGACGCGCGGACCGGAGTTGCCGAACGGCGTGTTGATGACCATCGCGACCTCGCCGTCGCGGATCTGGTCGACGATCGACCGCTCCCCCGCGGCAACCTCCGGGTCCGAGTGCTTACGCACCCGGGTACAGCTGATCCCGTTGCGCCGCAACATGTCTGCGGTCCCCTCGGTGGCCAGGATGTCGAAGCCGAGATCAGCCAGCCGCTTGACCGGGAACAACAGGGCCCGCTTGTCCTTGTTGGCGACGGAGACGAACACCGCCCCGGACTTGGGCAGCGAACCGTAGGCGGCGGTCTGCGACTTGGCGAAGGCCCGGCCGAAGTCACCGTCGATTCCCATCACCTCGCCGGTGGACTTCATCTCCGGACTCAGCAGGGAGTCGACGCCGGTGCCGTCGGCCCGACGGAACCGGTGGAACGGCAACACGGCCTCCTTGACCGCGATCGGTGCCTCGACCGGGGTGTTCCCACCGTCGCCGGACGCGGGCAGGATCTGCGCGGCGCGCAGCTCGGCGATGCTCTCCCCCATCATGACGCGGGCGCAGGCCTTGGCCAGCGGCACCGCGGTCGCCTTGGAGACGAAGGGCACGGTACGGCTGGCGCGCGGGTTCGCCTCGAGCACATAGAGGATGTCGTCCTTGAGTGCGTACTGGACGTTGATCAGGCCGCGCACGCCGATGCCGTGCGCCAGCGCCTCGGTGGCCGCGCGGACCGCTTCGAGGTCGGAGCGTCCGAGGGTCACCGGCGGCAACGCGCACGCGGAGTCGCCGGAGTGGATGCCGGCCTCCTCGATGTGCTCCATGATTCCGCCGAGGTAGACCTCGGTGCCGTCGCACAGGGCGTCGACGTCGATCTCCACCGCGTCTTCGAGGAAGCGGTCGACCAGGACCGGGTGGTCCGACGTCAGTTCCGTGGCCCGAGAGATGTAGTCGCGCAGCGACTCCTCGTCGTAGACGATCTCCATGCCGCGCCCGCCGAGCACGTACGACGGCCGCACCAGGACCGGGTAGCCGATCCGGTCGGCGACCTCGCGCGCCTCGTCGACGCTGGTCGCGGTGCCGAAGGCGGGGGCGGGCAGTCCGGCCTCGGTGAGCACCTTGCCGAATTCGCCGCGGTCCTCGGCCAGGTCGATGGCGTGGGGCGAGGTTCCGACGATGGGCACGCCGGCCTCGGCGAGCCGGTGGGCCAGGCCCAGCGGCGTTTGTCCGCCGAGTTGGACGATGACCCCGGCGACGGTCCCCGATTCGGACTCGGCGCGGTACACCTCGAGCACGTCTTCGAAGGTCAGCGGCTCGAAGTACAGCCGGTCGGCGGTGTCGTAGTCGGTGGACACCGTCTCCGGGTTGCAGTTGACCATCACCGTCTCGTACCCGGCCTGCGACAGCGTCAGGGCCGCATGCACACACGAGTAGTCGAATTCGATGCCCTGGCCGATGCGGTTGGGCCCGGAGCCGAGGATCAGCACCTTGGGCCGCTCGGTCTGCGGCGCGATCTCGCTGGTGGCCGCCGGGTCCAGCTCATACGTCGAGTAGTGGTACGGGGTGCGCGCCTCGAACTCTGCGGCACAGGTGTCCACCGTCTTGTACACCGGGTGGACGTCGAGCCGCTCGCGCAGCGCGGCGACCGCCGCCTCCGATCCCAGCTCCGCGTCGCCGGCGGCACTGCGCAGCGCGGCGATCTGCTTGTCCGACAGCCCGGTCGTCTTGGCCAACCGCAGAAGCGGCTCGTCGACGGCGTCGGCGTCGCGGACCTGCGCGCCGACCTCGCCGATCCAGGCGATCTCGGCGAGGAACCACGGGTCGATGGCGGTCGCCTCGTAGAGCTGTTCGATGCTCGCCCCGGCCTCCAGTGCCAACATGACGTCGTAGAAGCGTCCGTCCTTGGGGGTCCGCACCTTCTCCAGCAGCGCCGGCAGGTCGATCGTGGCGGGGTCGGCCCGGTCGGGCTCGGTCCAGAACCCGGCGGCCTTGGTCTCCAGCGACCGCAGCACCTTGCCGAAGGCCTCGCCGAAGCTGCGGCCCAGACTCATCGCCTCGCCCACCGACTTCATCGTGGTGGTCAGGGTGTCGTCGGCGCCGGGGAACTTCTCGAAGGCGAAACGGGGGGCCTTGACCACGACGTAGTCGAGCGTCGGCTCGAAACAGGCCGGCGTCTCCTTGGTGATGTCGTTGACGATCTCGTCGAGGCTGTAGCCGATGGCCAGCTTCGCCGCGATCTTGGCGATCGGGAAGCCGGTGGCCTTCGACGCCAGCGCCGAGGACCGCGACACGCGGGGATTCATCTCGATGACGACGAGGCGCCCGTCGCGCGGGTCCTGGGCGAACTGGATGTTGCAGCCGCCGGTGTCCACGCCGACTTCGCGCAGGATGTCGATCGACAGGTCGCGCATCTGTTGGTACTCGCGGTCGGTGAGCGTCATCGCCGGGGCGACGGTGACCGAGTCGCCGGTGTGCACGCCCACCGGGTCGACGTTCTCGATGGAGCAGACCACCACGACGTTGTCGCGGTTGTCGCGCATCAGTTCGAGCTCGTACTCCTTCCACCCGAGGATCGACTCCTCGATGAGCACGTTGGCAGTCGGCGATGCGGCCAATCCGCCGCCGGCGATCCGGTCGAGGTCCTTCTCGTCGTAGGCCATGCCCGATCCCAGCCCGCCCATGGTGAACGACGGCCGGACGACGACCGGGTAGCCCAGTTCCTCGACGGTCGCGCGGACCTCGTCCATCGTGTGGCACACCCGCGAGCGGGCGCTTTCGCCACCGACCGAGGCCACGATGTCCTTGAACATCTGCCGGTCCTCGCCGCGCTGAATGGCGTCGAAGTCGGCGCCGATCAGCTCGATGTCGTACTTCTCCAGCGAACCGCGGTCGTGCAGGGCGACGGCGGTGTTCAGCGCGGTCTGCCCGCCGAGCGTCGCGAGGACCGCGTCGATCGGGTGGCCGGCATCGCGCTCGGCCTCGATGACCTTCTCGACGAACTCCGGGGTGATCGGCTCGACGTACGTGGCGTCGGCGAACTCCGGGTCGGTCATGATGGTCGCCGGGTTGGAGTTGATCAGCGACACCCGCAGGCCCTCGGCCTTGAGCACGCGGCAGGCCTGGGTCCCGGAATAGTCGAACTCGCACGCCTGGCCGATGACGATCGGGCCCGACCCGATGACCAGGACGTGGTTGAGATCAGAACGGCGTGGCATCAGGAACGAGTCCCTTCCTGCTCGGTCTTCTCCTGTTTCGCCCGGTCCATGGCCGAGACGAACTTGTCGAAGAGGTTGGCGGCGTCGTGGGGGCCGGACGCGGCCTCGGGGTGGTATTGGACGGAGAAGGCCTTGCCGCTGAGGAGTTCCACTCCCTCGACGACGCCGTCGTTGGCGCAGACGTGGCTGACCCGGCCGCGGCCGAAGTCGGTGTCGAACTCGTCGCCGGCTTTGCCCTCGAGTGCGAAGCCGTGGTTCTGCGAGGTGATCGCCACCCGGCCGGTCTCGAGGTCGACGACGGGGATGTTGATCCCGCGGTGGCCGAACTTCAGCTTGTAGGTGGAGCGCCCCAGGGCGCGCCCGAGGATCTGGTTGCCGAAGCAGATGCCGAACATCGGCAGACCGGCGGCCAGCACCTCCCGGGTCAGCTCGACGGCGCGGTCGGCGGTCTGCGGGTCACCCGGACCGTTGGAGAGGAAGAAGCCGTCCGGGTTAAGCGCGGCCACATCGGCGTAGGTCGCGGTCGACGGCAGGACGTGCACCTGCACGCCGCGCGCGGCGAGCATGCGCGGCGTGTTGGCCTTGATGCCCAGGTCGATCGCGGCCACCGTGTAGCGCGGCTCACCGGCCGCCTGCACCACGTAGGGCTCGGTGGTGCTGACCTCGTCGGCCAGCGCGGCGCCGGCCATCGTCGGCTGGCTGCGCACCTGCTCGAGCATCTCCTCGTCGGAGCCCAGGGCGGGGCCGGAGAAGATGCCGGCGCGCATCGAGCCGTGGTCGCGCAGCACGCGCACCACCGCCCGGGTGTCGATCCCGGCGATGCCGACGACCCCCTGACCGACCAGCTCGTCCTCGAGGGTCGATCCGGCGCGCCAGTTGGAGACCCGGCGCGTGGGGTTGCGCACCGCGTATCCGGCGACCCAGATCTTGCCCGGGTCGTCGTGGTCCACGAACTCCGCCGACCAGCTGACCTCGGACCGCTTGCCCAGCAGCGACTCGGAATCCTCGGTGTTCCAGCCGGTGTTGCCGATCTGCGGGGCGGTGGCCACCAGGATCTGGCGGTGGTAGCTGGGGTCGGTGAGCGACTCCTGGTATCCGGTCATCGCGGTGCAGAACACCGCCTCGCCCAGAGTCTGCCCCACCGCACCGAATTCGGTGCCGGTGAAGACCTGGCCGTTCTCCAAGACCAGTTTCGCCGTCTTGGCCGCTGTTGCCGTCGTCGTCATATGCGCTCTCACTCCGCTGCTTCTGGGTCGGTGGTCTCGGTGGTGCCGGGGTAGGCGGCAAGCCAGTGGGGGTAGTCGTCCTTGTCGTCGGCGCGCAGGGCGCTGGTGATCTCCACCCCCGACGGCAGTCGCCAGTCGAACGCCAGCAGGCCGCCCGAATGCACGACCTTTCCGGCCGCGCGGGCGGTGGTGTGGACGCTGATCAGGGCGTCGTGCGGGATCCAGACGGTCGAGGCCCCGTGGCGTTCGATCGCCACGCCGTGGGTGTAGCCGGTGGCCGACGCGGCGGCCCGGTCGCCGAGGTCGTCGATGTGGATCCGCTGGATCCAGCCCTGGGTCGGTGTGGTCCCGACGTACAGGCCCGGCGTGGGGCCCACGACGAGTTCGCCGAATTCGGCCGGCGCCGCCGGGAACTCGCCGAATACCTCGGCCTGTTCGCGACCGCGTCGCGACGAGCCGGTGATCACCAGCCAGAGCAGCCAGCCGATGAAGACGAGGAAGGCCGCGACACCGGCGAGGAAGACGATGTTGACGACGAGGGTTCCGGTACTCACCAGCGCACCTGCCCGTCGAGTTGGGTGATCCGGCCGCGCAGCAGCGTGGCGGTGATCGTGGCCGGCATCGTCATCCCCTGGTACGGGGTGTTGCGGGACCGGCTGGCCAGGTCGTCGGGGACGACCTCCCACGCCCGGTCCGGGTCGACGAGGGCCAGCGTGGCCGGCTCGCCCACCGCGATGGGCCGGCCCTGGTCGGGCAGGCCGACGATCTGCGCCGGCCGCTCGCTCATCACCCGGGCCACACCGCGCCAGTCGAGCAGGCCGGGGACCACCATGGTGTCGACGATGATCGGCAGCGCCGTTTCCAGGCCGAGCATCCCGGGGCGGGCGACGGAGAACTCGCAACACTTGTCCTGCATCGCGTGCGGTGCGTGGTCGGTGGCGACGCAGTCGATGACGCCCTCCGCCAATGCCGCGCGCAGTGCCGCGGTGTCGCTCTCCTCGCGCAGCGGCGGGTTGACCCGGTTCACCCCGTCGTAGGTGTTGAGCCGCTCGTCGGTGAGCAACAGGTGGTGCGGAGTGACCTCGGCGGTGATCGAAATACCTTGGGCCCGAGCCCATTTCACCAGTTCCACGGTGCCGGCGGTCGAGGCGTGACAGATGTGGATGCGGGCGCCGGCGTCGCGCGCCAGCAAGGCGTCGCGGGCCACGATCGACTCTTCGGCGGCACGCGGCCAACCGGCCAGGCCGAGGCGGGCGGCGGTGGGCCCCTCGTGTGCCACCGCGCCGACCGTCAGCCGCGGCTCCTCCGCATGCTGGGCGATCAGCACGCCGAGCCCCGTCGCGTACTCCAGTGCGCGGCGCATCACCAGCGGGTCGTCGACGCAGATGCCGTCGTCGCTGAACATCTTGACCTTGGCCGCGCCGGCGGCCATCATCCCCATCTCGGCCAGCTGGCGGCCCTTCAGGCCCACCGTGACCGCGCCGACGGGGTGCACGTCCACCAGCCCGACCTCGCGGCCGGTGCGGTAGACGTTGTCGGTGATCGTCGCGTTGTCGGCGACCGGGTCGGTGTTGGCCATGGCGAACACCGCCGTGTAGCCGCCGCGGGCGGCCGCGGCCGATCCGGTGGCGATGGTCTCGGTGTCCTCGCGGCCGGGCTCGCGCAGATGGGTGTGCAGGTCGACGAATCCGGGCAGCAGGACCGCGCCGCGGCCGTCGATGATCTCGGCGCCCTCGGGTGCGGTGAGACCGGCGCCGATCTCGGCGATCGTCTCGCCGAGAACCAGCACGTCGACCTCGTCCTCGCCGTAGGGCCGCACCCGGCGCACCAGTACCGCCCCGCTGCCGATCACTGGGTCGCTCACTGGGCCGCCTCCACCTTGTCGTCTCCTCGTTGTTGATCCGAATCGGTCCCGACGAGCAGCCGCAGCAGCACCGCCATCCGGACGTGCACGCCGTTGCGCACCTGCTCGAGCACGGTTGCCTGCGGTGCGTCGGCCACCGAGTAGCCAATCTCCATGCCGCGCAACATCGGGCCCGGGTGCAGGACCACCCCGTCGTCGCCGAGGAGCCGCAGGCGGTCGTCGTTCAGCCCGTAGCGCACCGAGTACTCCCGGGTGCTCGGGAAGAATCCGCCGTTCATCCGCTCGGCCTGCACGCGCAGCATCATCACCGCGTCGGCCGACGGCAGTTGCGCGTCGAGGTCGTGGGCGACCGTGACCGGCCAGGTGTCGACGCCGACGGGCAGCAGCGTGGGCGGTGCGACCAGCACCACCTCCGCACCCAGGGTCGACAGCAGGTGCGCGTTGGAGCGGGCCACCCGCGAGTGCACGATGTCGCCGACGATCACCACCCGGCGGCCTTCGATGTCACCGAGGCGCTGGCGCAGAGTGAGGGCGTCGAGCAACGCCTGGGTGGGGTGTTCGTGGGTGCCGTCGCCGGCGTTGATCACCGCCGGGCCCGTCACCAGGCCCGCGTCGTCGGTCTCGGCGGTCCACTGCGCGATCTGCTGGGCGGCACCGGAGCTGGGGTGGCGCACGATCAGGGCGTCGGCCCCGGCCGCATGCAGGGTCTTCGCGGTGTCGCGCAGCGACTCTCCCTTGCCGACCGACGAACTGCTGGCGCTCACATTGATGACGTCGGCGCTCATCCACTTGCCGGCGACCTCGAACGAGACGCGGGTGCGGGTGGAGTTCTCGTAGAACACCGTCATCACGGTGCGCCCGCGCAGCGTGGGCAGCTTGCGGATCTCCCGGCCGAGCAGCGCCTGGGCGAACCCCTCGGCGTCGTCGAGGATCCCGAGCGCGTCGTCGCGGCTCAGGTCGGCGGTGGACAACAGGTGGCGCATCTCAGGCACTCCCCCCGGCCGTCGTGTCGCGTGGGCCGAGGACCACCTCGTCGACGCCGTCGGTCTCGGTGAAATGGACGGCGACGTCTTCGTCGCGGGCGGTGGGCAGGTTCTTCCCGACGTAGTCGGCGCGGATCGGCAGCTCGCGGTGGCCGCGGTCGACCAGGACGGCCAGCTGGACGGTGGCCGGCCGGCCGAGATCGCGCAGCGCGTCGAGGGCGGCGCGGACGGTACGGCCCGAGTAGAGGACGTCGTCGACGAGGATCACGTGGGCGTTGTCGATGCCGCCGGCGGGGACGGTGGTGCGCTCCAACGGGCGGTGCGGCTGGCCGCGCAGATCATCGCGGTAGAGCGTGGTGTCGAGGAAGCCGGTCGGGATCTCGATGCCGGAGAATTCGGCGACCTTCGCGGCGAAACGGCTGGCCAGGACCGGTCCGCGGGTGGGAATACCCAGCAGGACGACGTGCTTGTCGCCGTCGTCGTCGAGGGCGGTCTTCTCGATGATCTGGTGCGCGATTCGCGCGATCGTCCGATTCACATCGGCACTGTCGAGCAAGACTCTGCGGGCAGCGCTGGTCAAAGCAGCCGACCTCCTTCTCCGCCTCACGGGACGGATCGTTAAAGGATGTCTGTCGACTTCGAGGCTACACCGTGGCGTTACCGCCCGAGGCGTTGTGGGCGGGTGACGCTCAACACCGTGAGGTCGGGACTCTGGAATCCGGTGGCGAAGACCCGGCCGCTACGCGCATCGACGGCCACCGTGTGCGGACGGTCCCGGGTGCGGACCGTCGCAATGATGCGATCGCTGTCGAGGTCGAGGACCGAGATCGTCCGCTGGAACAGGTTGGCGGTGTAGGCCAACCGCCGGTTGGCGTCGATCGCAACGTTGACCGGGGTGGTTTTCGTCGCGATCCGCTTGACGATGGTCAGCGAATCCGGGTCGATGACCGCGATCTCGCCGGTGGCGAAGCTCGCCGCGTACACCCGGCCGGTGGCCGGGTCGACCGTGGGCCGACTGTTGAACGCGGTGGGGATCTTCTTGATGATCCGGTTGGTCGCCACGTCGATGACCGTCACGTAGTTCGCGGTCTTGCGCTTGGTGTCGGCGTTGCCCACGTACAGGCGACCGCGGGCGGAGTCGACCGACATCAGCGACGGCCGGAAGACGTCGCGCACCACCGCGATCTCGCGCCGGGTGGCGGTGTCCACGACGATGACGGCGTTGGCGTTGCTGTTGGCGATGAAGGCGTGCCCGGACTTCGGGTCGGCGGCAATGCCCATCACATGCTCGAGCGGGATGCTGGTGCGCACGACGTCGGCGGGTCCGGCCCGGCGCGCACCCATCGGCACGATGACGGCGGTGCCCGCCCGCGCACTCGAGGTCAACACCCGGCCGCGGACCGGGTCGACGGCCAGCCCGACCGGTACGTGCGGCATGGGCAGCGTGAGCGGGCCCATCGGTGTGGTCCGGTGCGGCACGCCGTTGTAGTCGATGGTGTGCGCGACGCGGCGCGTATCGGTGCCGACGACGGCCACCTTCGGCTTGAGCGGGTGCGGGTAAGGGAGGACCGCTCCGGTGGTGTCTTCCTTCTGGTTGTAGTCATCGCCGTCGGCGATGAAGACCGCCCGGCGACCGGGGTCCACCGCCAGCTCGGCACCCTCGGCGACGCCAGCCGACACCGTGGCCACCCGGTAGGGCACCGCGGCGGTGGGCGCCGCGTGCGTCGACGGCGAGACCAGCGTCAACGCCGGAAGGATGCCGATGGCCAGTGTCGCCGTACCGCGACGGAATTGTCCGATTCCCCGTGAAGTCACGAACCTGAGGCTAGCAGCGAAATTAGCCAACCCTAATTCGAGCTGGCGTGATCCCGCTCACGCCTCGTCGGTCGGCTCCGGCAGCACTGCCGCGGCGGCGGCGCGCACCTGCGGCGCGAGCTCGGCGATCTTGGCCAGCACGCCGTTGACGAAAGCCGGCGAGTTGTCGGTGGACAACTCCTTGGCGAGCTGGACCGCCTCGTCGACGATCACGACCGGGTCCACGTCGGCGACGTTGAACAACTCCCAGGTGGCCAGCCGCAGGATCGCACGATCGACGGCGGGCAGCCGGTCGAGCTGCCACTTGTCCAGATGCGACGCGATGACCGCGTCGACCTGGGCCTGGTCGGAGGCGACCCCGGCCACGGCGGTGGCGGTGTAGTCGTGGATCGTGCCGACACTGTCGTCGTCGACGAAAATCTTGCGCCGCTCGTCGATCAACTCGAGGGGCGACACGCCCTTCGCCTCGGCCTCGAACAGGAGGTCGACGGCACGATTGCGGGCTTTGTGCCGGGTACCGGAATGCTTCACGTCGGAAGGGCCGCCCTCGTCAGGAGTTGACGCGGCCGAGGTAGCTGCCGTCGCGCGAGTCGACCTTCAGCTTGTCGCCGGTGTTGATGAACAGCGGAACCTGGATCTCTGCGCCGCTCTCCATGGTGGCGGGCTTGGTGCCGCCGGTCGAGCGGTCGCCCTGCAGACCCGGGTCGGTGTGGGTGACCACCATCTCGACGGTGACCGGCAGTTCGATGAACAGCGGCGCACCCTCGTTGAGCGAGACCTGCACGGTCATGTTCTCCAGCAGGAACTGGGCACCGTCGCCGACGGTCTCCGGCGAGATCGCGAACTGCTCGAAGTCCTGGGTGTCCATGAAGACGTAGTCGGTGCCGTCGTTGTAGAGGAAGGTCATGTCGCGGCGGTCGACCGTGGCGGTCTCCACCTTCACGCCGGCGTTGAAGGTCTTGTCGACGATCTTGCCCGACAGCACGTTCTTGATCTTGGTGCGCACAAAGGCCGGGCCCTTACCGGGCTTGACGTGCTGGAACTCCAAGATCTGCCAGAGCTGGTCGTCCATCCTCAGCACGAGGCCGTTCTTGAAATCCGCAGTCGTCGCCATGGGCGTGCCTTTCTGTCATGCTTGTCGAGCTCGATGGTCCGCCGTGGACGTTCGGTCAGTCCAGGACGGTGAAAGTCCGGTCGGCAGCAGTGAGGATCCGGCAGGGCCCGTCAGACACGACAACCGTGTCCTCGATGCGGACACCTCCGCGTCCGGGCAGGTAGACCCCTGGTTCCACCGTCACCACTGCGCCGTCAAGCAGTGTACCCGCCGCCGTCGCACCCACCGACGGGGCTTCGTGGATCTGCAAACCGAGGCCGTGGCCGAGGCCGTGGACGAAGTCCTCGCCGTGTCCGGCATCGGCGATCACCGCGCGGGCCGCAGCATCGACGTCAGCCGCTCGGACCCCGGCACGAGCGGCTTCCCGCCCGGCCTGCGCAGCCCGGGCCACCAACTCGTAAATCTCGCGCTGCCACGGTTGTTCGTGTGACAGGACGAAGGTGCGCGTCATGTCCGAGTGGTAGCCGTCGACGACGGCACCGAAGTCGATCTTCACGAAATCACCCTCGGCCAGGAGCGCGTCGGTCGGCCGGTGGTGGGGCACCGCCGAGTTCGCCCCGGCGGCGACGATCGTCTCGAACGCAATCGCAGCCGCACCGTGGGCATACATGGCCCACTCCAAATCCCGGGCCACCTCCCGTTCGGTCCGGCCCGGGGCGATGGCGCCGGCGGCGATGAGCTGGGCCAGCGCCGCGTCGCCGACGGCGCAGGCGGCCGCGATGGCGTCCACCTCGCCCGGGTCTTTGACCTCGCGCAACCGCTCGACCAACCCCGTCGAGGCGACGAGGTCGACGTCGGGCACCGCCTCGCGCAGGGCTGCGTCGGCGGCCACCGTCACCGAGTCGGCCTCGATGGCGACCCGCCGCGCTCCGGCACCGGCCGCCTCCTGCAGGAGCACCGACGCGACCGCGCGCCCCGGGACCAGCGGCAGGTCGCCGGCCTGCTCGCCGACCTGGACCGTGTAGCGCCCGTCGGTGCTGATCGCATCGCGGCGCTGCTCCCCCGGTTCGGCCCAGACCAGCACCGCGCCGTTCGACCCGGTGAACCCGGAGAGGTAACGGACGTTGACCAGGTCGGTGACCAGGACCGCATCGACGTCGGACAGGGCGTCGCGCAGGCGGTCGCGGCGGGCGCGGTGGGGGCTGGTCGACGATGCTTCGCGGCTCATACCGCCACGGTAGTCGCGGATTTCGGGGCCGGGCCGCGGCGCGACGCGGCCGATCGGCACCCTGTGATTGGCTTCACTGCCGGCGACCGCTAGGCTGTTGCGCATGAGTGCGTGGATGCTGCGCGGCCTGGTGATGGGTGCGCTGACGACGGTGGCATGGGTGTTGGTCGGCGTGTTGATGACCGCGACGCCCACAATCGGCACCGTCTGGAAGATCGTGGCCCTCGCCCTGATCGTGCTTGCCGCGGTCGTCTGGGGTGGATACGACGGCATTCGCGACGCCCGGGCCAACCCCGATCCCGACGACTACGCCGACCTCACCATGGTGTGGCTCAAGGCGGGCTTCCTCGCCGCCGTCATCGCCGTGGTCATCGGCTGGATCGCCGGGATGACGCTGGTCCCGGGCATGCGCCCGGCGGGTCTCTTCGTGGTCCTGACCGCCGGGATCTCGTTCCTGACGCTCCTGGTGTACGTGCCGGCCTTCGCTGGTGTGGCCATCGGCCGGTGGCTGGTCCGCCGCGACGAGCGCAAGGCCGCCGACGCCGTCGCCGTGATCGACGAGGCGCAGGCCGCCTGAGCCGGTCTGATCAGTCGGCCGCCACCGCCGAGTAGGCGGCGGCGATCAGCGTCGGATCGGGTCCTTCCAATCGGCCGGGCTTGGCCAATCCGTCGAGGACCACGAACCGCAGGACACCCGACCGGTTCTTCTTGTCCCCGGCCATCCCCTTCATGAGGTCGCCGAGCGCATCGGCGTCGTAGGTGGTCGGCAGGCCGATCAGCTCCAGGATGGACCGATGCCGGTCGGCCGTCGCATCATCGAGACGCCCGGCCAGCCGCGCCAGTTCGGCGGCGAAGACCAACCCGACCGACACCGCCGCGCCGTGGCGCCAGCGGTAGCGCTCCCGACGCTCGATGGCGTGTCCGAGGGTGTGCCCATAGTTCAGGATTTCGCGCAGCGAGGACTCTTTCAGGTCGGCCGACACGACGTCGGCCTTCACCTGGACCGACCGCCGGATCAGCTCCGGGAGCACGTCGCCGGCGGTGTCGAGGGCCGCCACCGGATCCGCCTCGATCAGGTCGAGGATCGTCGGGTCCGCGATGAAGCCGGTCTTGATCACCTCGGCCATTCCCGCGATCACCTCGTTGCGCGGGACGGTCTCCAGGGTCGCGGTGTCGATGAGGACCGCGTCGGGCTCGTGGAACGAGCCCACCAGGTTCTTCCCGGCGTCGGTGTTGATCCCGGTCTTGCCGCCGACCGCGGCGTCGACCATCGCCAACAGGGTGGTGGGAATGTGGATGACCCCGATGCCACGCATCCAGGTGGCCGCGACGAAACCGGCCAGGTCGGTGGCCGCGCCGCCGCCCAGGCTGATGATCTTGTCGTTGCGCTTGAGGCCGATCCGGCCGCACACATCCCAGCAGAAGGCCGCGACCTGCAGGTCCTTGCCGGCCTCCGCATCGGGGATTTCCACCCGGTGCGCGTCGAACCCCTTGGCCGCCAGGAACTCCCGGATCTGCTCGGCCGTGGCCTGGAGCGGCGGTTGGTACAGGATGGCCACCGAGTCCGCCCCCTGCGCGGCCGCCGCGACGTCGTCGAGCAGGCCGCGGCCGATGGTGACCTGGTAGGGCGACGCGGCGTTGACGCCGATCCGAATGGGTTCGGTCATGAGGGATCGTCCTTTCGGGCACTCGGCCCGGTCTCGAGGGTGGCCAGGACCGCCTCGACCACGTCGGCGACCGACTGGTCGGCGTCGACGGTGGCCGCGGCCAGCGTGTCGTACAGGGCCGCGCGCTCGTGCAGCAGCGCGGCGTAGGTGCCCCGCGGGTCGTCGCCGGCGAGCAGGGGGCGGTCCGAACCCGCGACCCGCGCGAAACCGGCCGCCGGGGACACCCGCAGGTACACCAGGTGGTGACCGGCGAGTGCGGCACGGATGGCCGGGACCGTCACCGACCCGCCGCCGAGGGCGACGACGCCGTCGAATTCATCGAGCACGCGGGTCACGGTCGCCGCCTCCAGGGCGCGAAAGGCCTGCTCGCCGTCGGTGGCGAAGATGTCGGGGATGCGCCGGCCGGTGTCGCGTTCGAGTTCGACATCGGTGTCGAGGAAGCCGACGCCCAGGCGGTTGGCCACCGTCCGGCCCACCGACGACTTGCCGGCGCCCATGAACCCGGCGAGCACCACGACCGGTCGACGACCGGCGGTGTCCGTCCCGGCGCTCCCGCTCACGGTCGCGGCGGGCGTGCCGCGATCCGCGACTGGTACGCCTGCAGGTTCGCCGCGGTCTCGGTGATCGAGTCGCCGCCGAACTTCTCCAACAGCGCCTGCGCGACCACGAGGGCCACCATCGCCTCGGCGACCACTCCCGCTGCCGGTACCGCGCACACGTCGGATCGTTGGTGGATGGCGCTGGCGGTCTCCCCCGTCGCCATGTCGACGGTGGCCAGCGCCCGCGGGACCGTCGAGATCGGCTTCATCGCCGCGCGCACGCGCAACGACTGACCGTTGGTCATGCCGCCCTCGAGGCCGCCGGCCCGGTTGGTCGAGCGCGTGACGCCGTCTGGTCCGGGCACCATCTCGTCGTGTGCCCGGCTCCCGCGACGGCGGGCGGTGGCGAATCCGTCGCCCACCTCGACGCCCTTGATGGCCTGGATGCCCATGAGTGCGCCGGCCAGGCGGGCGTCGAGCCGCGTCTCCCCGCTGATGTGGGAGCCGAGGCCGATCGGGACGCCGGTGGCGACGACCTCGACGACGCCACCCAACGTGTCGCCGTCCTTCTTGGCCGCCTCGATCTCGGCGATCATCGACGCCTCGGCCGCCTCGCCGAAGGCCCGGACCGGGCTCTCGTCGATCGCGGCGAGGTCGTCGGCGTCGGGGGCCGGTCCGTCGTAGGGGTCGCTGGCACCGATCGAGATGACGTGCGACACGACCTCGATCCCGGCGACCTGCCGCAGGAACTGCCGCGCGACGGTACCCGCGGCGACCCGCGCCGCGGTCTCGCGCGCACTGGCCCGCTCCAGGATCGGGCGCGCGTCGTCGAACCCGTACTTGAGCATGCCGGCGTAATCGGCGTGGCCGGGCCGGGGCCGGGTGAGCGGCGCGTTGCGCGCGCTTTCGGCCAGTTGCTCGTCGTCGACCGGGTCCGACGCCATGACCTGGTCCCACTTGGGCCACTCGGTATTGCCGATCTCGATGGCGATCGGGCTGCCCAGGGTCAGGCCGTGGCGCAGCCCGGCCAACACCGTCACCTCGTCGGCCTCGAATTTCATCCGGGCCCCGCGCCCATAGCCGAGGCGGCGCCGGGCCAATTGCTCGGCGATATCGGCGGTGGTCACCTCCACTCCGGCGACCATTCCCTCCACGAGCGCCACCAAGGCGCGCCCGTGCGATTCTCCTGAGGTGATCCAGCGCAACACGGTTCCCAATTCTTCCATGCGCACCACATCGGGCAGCACTCGGCCGACCCACTCCGGCCCGGCGGCCTCAGCCCGCCACCGCGCAGACCGCGCCGACGGCACACATCGCCGGTCCGTGCGGCTGCCTCCGGCGCCGCGAACCCGCGAATCCGACCAGCGCGACCACTTGGACCAGCACGACGGCGACGGCGGCGAGGACCGGATCGGCGGCGAGGGCGCCGATCACGAAGGCGAGCTTCACATCACCGCCGCCGACCTGCCCCATGAGGTGGGCAATCGCATAGGGAAGCACCGCGACCAGACCCGAGACCAGCACGACCGGGTGAGTCCCACCGACTGCGGCGCCGCCGGCGATCCCCGGCCACAACACCGCGGTCGGCAGCCTGCCGGTCCGACGATCCCCCTCGCCCAACGCGAGCAGCCACAGCGCCACCACCATCCCCATGCGGACCAGCGTGTCGGACTGCGGACCGCAGTCGACGGCGGCAGGCCGGCGCGCACGGCACAACTGGGGACGGCGGCAAACTGTGGACGACGACTCAGGCCAGCGCGGCGGCCATCGCCTCGCGGGGCGCGGCCATCCCGGTGAAGAGTTCGACCTGCCGGTACGCCTGGTTGAGCAGCATGACGAGTCCCCCGGCCACCGTCCCGCCGGTGGCGGTCACGTGGGCCGCCAACGGCGTCGGCCACGGGTCATAGATCGCATCCACCAGGCGCAGCGGGTCGACCACCGCGTCGACGAGGGCGGCTGCGGCCGCCGCCGGCACCGTCGACACCACGGCGGTCGCCTCGGCGAACGGGGCGCGCACCGCCTCGGCGTCGAACGGCACCACGCGCGCGGTCAAGGACAGTGCCGCGGCCAATGCCCTCGCGTCTCGCGCCCGTGCCTCCTCGCGCACGACGATCGCGACCTCGTCCGCCCCGGCCGCGGCCAGCGCCGCCAGCGCCGGGCGCGCCGTTCCGCCGGCGCCAAGCACGACGGCCGTGCCGCCACCGGTGAAATCGGCGCCGACCGCGGCCAACGCGCCGGCCACGCCGTCCACGTCGGTGCAATCAGCAGACCAGCCGTCGACCCCGCGCACCAGTGTGTTGGCCGATCCCACCAGGCGGGCCCGGTCGCTGACCGAAGTGGCGTACGCGAGGGCCTGCGCCTTCCCCGGCATGGTCACCGACAAGCCGACGTACTCCTCGTCGAGCCCGTCGACGATCCCGGCGAGCTCGCCCGCACGGCATTCGATGCGCTCATACGTCCAGCCGGTCAACCCGAGCGCGCGGTACGCGGCCCGGTGGAGATCCGGCGAGCGCGAATGCTCGATCGGGTAGCCGAGCACGGCGGCCCGGCGCAGGCCGCGCGCCTCAGCAGCCGGTCTTGAGGAACTTGTTCGCACAGGCGATCTTGCGGTTGCGCAGGTGTTCCTGGAAGGTTGCGGAGAACTTCGTGGTGCCCTGCTTGTCGACCGTGATGAAGTACAACCAATCTCCCTGCGGCGGGTCCAACATCGCCTTGAGGGCGAGCTCCCCGACCGTGGCGATCGGCGTCGGCGGCAGTCCGGTGACGCGGTAGGTGTTCCACCGCGTATTCGCCTTGTAGTTGTCGCCGTGGACGTCGATGTTCGTCTCCGCGGCGGTGTAATTGGTCGTCGAGTCCATTTCCAACCGCTGCTTCTTCGCCAACCGGTTCAGGATGACCCGGGCGACCTTCGGCAGGTCGGCGGTGTCGCGGACCTCCCGCTCGGCCACCGACGCCGCGACGAGCACTTCGTACGGCTGCAGTCCGCTGCGGTTATTGGTCAACAGGCCCCACGACTCGTAGCGCTGCGCACTGTCGGTGATCAGCTTCTTGAGGATGTCGGCGGCACCGGCCTGCGGGTCGACGGCCTCCCAGGTGCCGGGGGCGATCAGGCCCTCGATCCGGCGATAGTCACCGGGAAGTTTGTCCACGGCCTCCCGGGCCCAGGTGGGGACGCCGAGCGCATCGGGAGCGGCGGACTTGGCCGCAGACTCGAGGTCGGCGACACTCACCCCGACCTGCTGCCCGTTCACCGTGGCAGCAGTCGCGTCGGCGATCAGGCTGAACACCCCGGGGATCGTCTTGCCGTCGACTCCGCGCTTGGATTCCAGCTGGACGCCCTCGGGCACCACCAGCCGGCCCACGCGATGGGTGGAATCGGTCATCATGCCCACCGCGGTGGCGGCCGAAACCCCTTTGCGCAGTTTGTAAATCCCACCGGAGAGCGGCTGGCCGTCAGCGGCCCGGATGAAGGCCTTCGAGGAGCTCACCACCCCGTTGTCGGTCAAGATCTCGCCGAATCGGGTCAGCGTGGAGTTATCCGGGATCGTCACCAGGACATCCGCGGACCCGGCCGTGTCGGAGTAGTCCGAGGCCAACAGACCGAACCGGTCGGCGGCGAGATAGCCACCACCCAGCACCGCCACGAGACCGACCACCGCGGCGGCGATCCAGCCACGCCGGCTCCGGCGCTGGGGCATCCGATCGGGATCGGTGCCCGACGCCACCGCCCGCCCCGCCTCGAGTTGTTCGACGAGGTCGGAATGCCACACCGGGACCTTCGGCGCGAGGGGGATGTCGTCACTGTCGGTTGTGGCAGGACTGGCGGGTTTCACAGGCTCGCTTTCCGGGGCTGGTTGGTCTTCGTGCTCGGGCAGTTCGGGGGTGGCCTGCGGTTGTTGCTCGGGCAACGCCTCGGCCTGCTCATCGGCTATCTCCTCGGTCGTCGCGCGGTCGACGTGGCGGACGATGTTCGGCGTGGCAGCCTGCTCGGCGGCGCCTCCCGCGCGGGATGGCTCCGCTTGAGATGGCTCCGCGTCGTCATCGACCCGGTCGACCTGCCCGGTCATCCACACCGGAGCCCCCGCTGGGCCACTCGACTGCCCGCGTCGAGCCCGATGGCGAGTGGAGCCGACCGTCCGGTCGTCCCGCTCCTCGGAGCCACTGGAGGCTCCCGCGTCGTCAGTCACGCAAGTGTCCCTTTCGTCGGCCTACAGACCGGAGTCCAACCATCCTTGCAGAATAGCCACCGCGGCGGCCTGATCTATCACTCCGCGCGAAGAACGCGCATCGCGCCCGGCCGCGCGCAGCGACCGCGCCGCGCTCGCCGTCGACATCCGTTCATCGACGAAGACTATCGGCACCGGATCGATTGCCGCCGCAAGAACATCGGCGAAGGCGCGCACCGCCTGCGCGGCGAACGACTCCTCCCCCCGCAGATCCCTGGGGAGGCCGACGATCACCTCGAGCGCCTCATATTCGGCAACCAGGGCGGCCAACCGTTCGACGGCGGTGCGATCGTCGGGGCGCGCCACGGTTTCCACCGGGGTCGCCAGAATCCCGTCCGGGTCGCACACCGCGACGCCGATCCGCACCGTGCCCACGTCGACCCCGAGGCGGCGCCCGCGCGGGGCCAGCATCAGCGGTCTCCGGCCAACTCGACGATCCGGTTCATCGCCGCGGCGATCCCGTCGGGATCGGTGCCGGCGCCCTGGGCAAGGTCCGGCTTGCCGCCGCCCCGGCCGCCGACGAGTCCCGCGATCTCCTTCACGACGGCACCCGCGGCGATCCCGGCGTCGCGCGCGCCGGGTGTCGTGGCGATGACGAACGGCACCTTCGCCGGGTCTCCCCCGTCCCCGGGGGTCACCGAGAACAGTGCGACGACGGCGGTGTCCGACGCCCGGTTCCGCAGATCCGCGGCCAGCTCGCGCAACTCGTTGGCACCGAGTCCGTCGGCGACCCGGCCGCCGACGATGTCGACGCGGCCGGCCCGGCGCACGGAGTCCAGCAGGTCGGCCGCGGCGGCCCGCGCCTGCTCGGCGCGCAGGCGGGCGACCTCGCGCTCGGCGTCGCGCAGCCTGGTGACCAGCTGCTCAACCCGGCCCGGAACCTCGGCGCTGGGCACCTTCAACGACGAGGCGAGACCGGCCAACAAGGCCCGCTCGGTCGACAGGTGGCGGAACGAGTCCATTCCCACGTAGGCCTCCACCCGGCGGATACCCGAGCCGACCGACGATTCGCCGATGACCGTGATCGGGCCGACCTGCGAGGACGCCGCCACATGCGTGCCGCCGCACAGCTCCATCGAAAACGGCCCGCCGATCTCGACGACGCGGACCACGTCGCCGTAGTTCTCGCCGAACAGCGCCATCGCGCCCATGGCCTTCGCCTCGGCGAAGCCGGTCTCGAAGGTGTTGACCGGGTAGTTGGCCTCCACCGCGGTGTTGGAGATCTCCTCGATCTCGGTGCGCTGCTGCTCACTGAGCGGCCCGCTGGAGTGGAAGTCGAACCGCAGGTACCCGGGCTTGTTCAAGGAGCCCGCCTGCGTCGCGGTGGGGCCGAGGACCTGGCGCAACGCCGCATGGACGAGGTGGGTGCCCGAGTGCCCCTGGGTGGCACCGTGGCGCCACGCCGCATCGACCGAGGCGATGACCTCGTCGCCCTCGGCGATCTCTCCGGCCTCCACCACGCCGCGGTGCAACCAGACGGCCTTGCCGACCTTCTGCACATCGCTGATCGCAACGCGTACGCCGGTGCTCGTGGTGATCGTGCCGACGTCGGCGAGCTGGCCGCCGCTCTCGGCGTAGAGCGGGGTGCGATCGAGGATGATGTCGACCTCGGCCCCCGGACCGGCATGACCCAATCGGCGCCCCTCGCCCACCACCGCGAGCACGGTGGCCTCGGCGACGAGCTCGGTGAAGCCGACGAACTCGGTGGGATGGGTGTCGACGAACTCGCGGTAGACGCTGACGTCGGCGTGCCCGCTCTTGCGGGCGTTGGCGTCGTCCTTGGCCCGCTTGCGCTGCTGGGCCATCAACTCGGCGAACCCATCGGCATCGACCTTGAGTCCGGACTCGGCCGCCATCTCCAGGGTCAGGTCGATCGGGAAGCCATAGGTGTCGTGAAGGGTGAACGCCGCGGCGCCGCTGATCTGGTCGCTGCCGGCGGCCTTCGTCTCGGCGGCCGCTTCGGAAAACAGTGCCGAACCCGCCACCAACGTCTTGGCGAAGGTGTCCTCCTCGCCGACGGCGACGGTGAGGATGCGTTCGCGGCCGGCGGCCACGTCGGGATAGGACGAGCCCATCACGTCGATCGCCGTGCCGATGAACGCGCCCATCGTCGGGCCGGAAGCGCCGAGTAACCGGGCCGATCGCACGATTCGGCGCAACAGCCGGCGCAGGACGTATCCCCGGCCCTCGTTGCCCGGGAGCACGCCGTCGGCGATCAACATCGCCGCGGTCCGGGTGTGATCGGCGATCACGCGGAACTTCACGTCGTCGGACGCACCGGTCGGGCCGCCGGCGCCGTACGCGCGTCCGGTCAGGGTGACCGCCTCGTCGATGATCGGCTTGAGCAGGTCGGTCTCGTACACGTTGTCGACGCCCTGCAGGATGCAGGCCACGCGCTCGATGCCCATCCCGGTGTCGATGTTGCGCTCGGGCAGCGGGCCGAGGATCTCGTAGCCCTCCTTGGCGCCACCGGGTCCGCGCAGGTTCTGCATGAAGACGAGGTTCCAGATCTCGATGTAGCGGTCCTCGTCGACCTCGGGCCCACCCTCGGTCCCGTATTCCGGGCCGCGGTCGTAGAAGATCTCCGAACACGGGCCACACGGCCCGGGAACACCCATCGACCAGTAGTTGTCCTTCATGTCGCGCCGCTGGATCCGCTCCGCCGGCACCCCGATCTCATCGCGCCAGATGGCCTCCGCCTCGTCGTCGTCGAGGTAGACCGTCGGCCACAGCCGCGTCGGGTCGATGCCGTAGCCGCCCTCGGCGACCGGATTCGTCAGCAGCGACCACGCGAAGGTGATGGCCTCGCGCTTGAAGTAGTCGCCGAAGGAGAAGTTGCCCGCCATCTGGAAGAAGGTGTTGTGCCGGGTGGTGATCCCGACCTCTTCGATGTCGAGGGTGCGCACACATTTCTGCACGCTGGTGGCCCGGCGGAACGGGGGGGTCTGCTCGCCGAGGAAGTAGGGCTTGAACGGGACCATCCCCGCGTTGACGAACATCAGATTGGGGTCGTCGAGGATCAGCGACGCACTCGGCACCTCGGTGTGACCGGAGGCGATGAAGTGGTTCAAGAATCGCTGTCGGATCTCGTGCGTCTGCACTGGATGGCTGTCCTTCGTCGGGGGCGAATCGTGCCGGGCGCGACGGTTCGCGCACCAACACTCGATTCTACCGGCGGCGCTCAGCGGCGCAGACGGCGGATGATCGCCCGCAGCCGGGGCAACCGGGCGGCGAGTTCCCGCTCGGCCCCGCGCTCGGTCGGCGCGTAGTAGTCGACGCCGATCAGTTCGTCCGGTGGATACTGCTGCGCGAGGACCCCGTCGGGGTCGTCGTGGGGGTACCGGTACCCCACCGCATTGCCCAAGTCGGCCGCCCCCGAGTAGTGGCCGTCGCGCAAATGCAGCGGCACCGCACCGATGCGGCCGGCCGAGATGTCGGCCATCGCCGCCCCGATCGCCGCCACCACGCCGTTCGACTTGGGGGCGGTGGCCAGGTGGATCGTGGCCTGCGCCAACGCGAGGCGGGCCTCGGGCATTCCCACCAGCGCGACCACTTGGGCCGCGTTGACCGCGGTGGTCAGCGCCGTCGGATCGGCCATCCCGATGTCCTCGCTGGCGTGGATCATCAGCCGCCGGGCGATGAACCGCGGGTCCTCCCCCGCCGCGATCATCCGGGCCAGGTAGTGCAGCGCCGCGTCGACGTCGGACCCCCGGATCGACTTGATGAAGGCACTGGTGACGTCATAGTGCTGGTCACCGTCGCGGTCGTAGCGGACCGCAGCCTGGTCGATCGTCGATTCGACATCGCCGACGGACAGTTCCACCGGCCCCTCGTCGTCCGGCGACCGGTCGGCCGCGCCGGCGGCGGCGGCCTCCAACGCGGTGAGCGCCCGGCGGGCATCCCCGCCGGCGACCGCGATCAGGTGCTCGCGGGCCTCGTCGGACAGGGAGACGGCCCCGGCGAGACCGCGGTCGGCGGCCACCGCCCGGTCCAGCACCGTGCCGATGTCGGCGTCGGAGAGCGGCTGCAGCGCCAGCACCAGCGAGCGGGAGAGCAGCGGGGCGACCACCGAGAAGGACGGGTTCTCCGTCGTGGCCGCCACCAGCAACACGATGCGGTTCTCGACGGCGTCGAGCAAGGCGTCCTGCTGGGTCTTGGAGAAACGGTGGACCTCGTCGATGAACAGGACGGTCTGCTCGCCGTGGACGAGCCGGCGGCGTGCGAGGTCGATGACGGCGCGCACCTCTTTGACGCCCGCCGACAGCGCCGACAGGGCTTCGAACCGGCCACCGGTGGCCCGCGAGATCAGCGATGCCATCGTGGTCTTGCCGGTTCCGGGCGGACCGTACAGCAGCACCGATGCGGCACCCGATCCGCCGATGAGACGGTTCAGCGGCGATCCGGGTTGGAGCAGGTGGCCCTGGCCCACCACGTCGTCGAGCCGCTGCGGGCGCATGCGGACGGCCAATGGCGCCGACGGGCCCGGCCCGCGGCCCAGGCCGGCGGCGGAGGTCTCCTGCGCGTCGTCTGGCTCCGGGTCGAACAGGCTGTCCATGGGGTTGCTAGGACAGCCACTCGCGCCGCAGGGCCGCGGCGAATGCCGCACTGAACGTGCCCAGGTCGCGCAGACGCGGGTTGCGCCCGGCGGCCCGCTCGGCCGAATCCGCGAGATCGAGCCACCGTGCGCAGGCCACCCGAGGATCGGTGGTGCTGATCGCCCAGTCGTGCGCCAGCATCATCTGCTCGAGGCCTTCGGCGGGCGTGTCGTCGGCCACGCCGACGAACACCACGGTCGACAGCCACACCCACAGCAGACGCGCCGAGGCCACCAGATCCGCGATCGCGGCACCGTCGGCCATCGCCGGCCAGACCGCCTGGGCCTCCGACCGCCACCCGTCGACGAGGGCGGTCTCCAGTGCGGCGCGCGCCGCAGCCGGGCGGGACCCGAGGTGCTCGGGGAAGGTGACCAGCCCGTACGCGACGTCGAGCGTCGCGTCGCGGAACCCGCCCCACTCGTAGTCCATGAAACGGACGCCGTCGGCGTTGATCAGGATATTCTCCGGCCCGACGTCGGACGGGCTGAAGCTGCGGAAGTCTCCCTCGTCGAAGAGCCGCACCGCATCGTCGAGGCGGGCGATGACCGACTCCGGCAGGTCGACGCCGAGCGACTGCGCCACACCGGGGAGTTCGGCGGCGACCCGGGCCGCCCAGGTGGTGGGGGCGCCGTGGAGGATGCGCGCGTGCGAACGCCGCACCAAGGCGTTGAAGTCTTCTTCGCCGCCGATGGTGGCTGCATGCATCCGGCCGAGGGCCTGCCCCCACGCGCTCACCGCACGGGAGACCTCTTCGACGTCGGGGCCGGCCAGGAGATCGGCCATCGACCGCCCGGTACCCAGGTCCGACAACACGATGACCCGCCGGGCCGCGTCGTAGGCGATGAGTTGGGGGCCGGGACGGCTGTCCCCCGACAGCGAGGTGGCGTACTGGTACGCGGCGATCTCGCGGTGGAAGGACTCCGCCTCGTCGTCGGCGCCGAGCGCCTTGATGACCAGGGTGCGATCCGGCGAAACCGGGTTGCGCGAAGCGCGGACGCGCACCACCACGCTGCGCCCGCTACCGCCGAGGTCCTCGGGATCCGACAGCGAAACCGGTGTCCCGGCGCGTGCCGACAAGACCGTTTCGGCTGTGGTCAGCGCGCTCTCGATGGGAGCGTCCACGATAGCCGTCATGATTAGTCCAACCTACCGAACAAAGTCGGGCGAGTCACTCGCCAACCGTCGCCGAGGCCGTCGTCACATCCGCGCCGCCGGCGGGGGCCGCCGCCTTGGGCTTGGCGTCGATCCCCGACTCCTTGCGCTGCGCCGCGGTGATCGGGGCCGGCGCAGAAGTGAGCGGATCGACACCGCCGCCGGACTTCGGGAAGGCGATGACCTCGCGGATGGAGGACTCCCCGGCCAGCAGCGCGGTGATCCGGTCCCAGCCGAAAGCGATGCCGCCGTGCGGGGGTGCGCCGAAGGCGAAGGCGTCGAGCAGGAAGCCGAACTTCTCCTGCGCCTGCTCCTCGTCGATGCCCATGATCGCGAACACCCGTTCCTGGATGTCGCGGCGGTGGATGCGGATCGAGCCGCCGCCGATCTCGTTGCCGTTGCACACGATGTCGTAGGCGTAGGCGAGTGCCGAACCGGGATCGGATTCCAGGGTGTCCAGCGATTCGGGCTTCGGCGAGGTGAACGCGTGGTGCACCGCGGTCCAGGCGCCCGACCCGACCGCGACGTCGCCGGCCGCGGCCGCCTCGTCGACCGGCTCGAACAGCGGCGCGTCGACGACCCAGGTGAAGGCCCAATCGGCCGTCGACGGATCGACGGTGTCCCCGGGTGCGGGGATCAGCCCGAGCCGGGTGGCGATCTCGACGCGGGCCGCGCCCAGCAGGGCGCGCTGCGCCTTCGCCGGACCGGCCGCAAAGAAGACGCAGTCCCCCGGCTTGGCGCCGACGTGTGCGGCAAGACCCGCGCGCTCGGCGTCGGAAAGGTTCTTGGCCACCGGGCCGCCGAGGGTGCCGTCCTCGCCGACGAGGACGTAGGCGAGGCCCTTGGCCCCGCGCTGCTTGGCCCACTCCTGCCAGGCGTCGAGGGTGCGGCGCGGCTGTCCGGCCCCACCCGGCATCACCACGGCACCCACGTACGGCGCCTGGAAGACCCGGAAGGGAGTCTCGGCGAAGAATTCGGTGCACTCGACGAGTTCGAGCTCGAACCGCAGGTCCGGCTTGTCGGTACCGAACCGGCGCATGGCCTCGGCGTAGGTGATCCGCGGAATCGGCGTGGTGAGGTCGACGCCGATCAACTTCCACAGCGCGACCAGGATCTGCTCGGCGAGCGCGATGACGTCGTCCTCGTCGACGAAGCTCATCTCGATGTCGAGCTGGGTGAACTCCGGCTGGCGGTCGGCACGGAAATCCTCGTCGCGGTAGCAGCGCGCGATCTGGTAGTACCGCTCCATGCCGGCGACCATCAGCAACTGCTTGAACAGCTGCGGGCTCTGCGGCAGCGCGTAGAAACTGCCCGGCTGCAGCCGCGCGGGCACCAGGAAGTCGCGCGCCCCCTCCGGCGTCGACCGCGTCAGCGTGGGGGTCTCGATCTCGACGAAGTCGCGGTCGGCCAAGACGCTGCGGGCCGCCGCGTTGGCACGTGACCGCAGCCGGATGGCCGCGGCCGGGTCGTCGCGACGCAGGTCCAGGTAGCGGTAACGCAGCCGCACCTCTTCGCCGGGGTGTTCGTCGAGTTGGAACGGCAGCGGGGCCGACTCGTTGAGGACCTCCAACTGCGCTGCGCTGATCTCCACCGCACCCGACGCCAGGTTCGGGTTTTCCGACCCCTCCGGCCGCTGCTCGACGACACCGGTGACCGCGATGCAGAACTCGGCCCGCAGCCGGTGTGCGGCGGCGGCAACCGATTCGTCGCGGAAGACCACCTGCACCAATCCCGACGCGTCGCGCAGGTCGATGAAGACCACGCCGCCGTGGTCGCGGCGGCGGGCCACCCAACCAGCGACCGTGACGGTCTGCCCGGCCGACTCCGAACGCAGTGAACCGGCGAGATGAGTGCGCAGCACTGAAAGTCCCTCCCAAGGGTGATCTGAGAACTCTGGTCGTGGGGAATCGGCGTCGCGACGGGTGCCGCCGGGGCGGCGGCCCCATACGCGATCAACCACGGATCAACGTCCGAGTCTACGGTCCCGACCACCCAAAGCGCGAAACCGCCCTCGCCCGCACGCGACGCGGCCGGCCAGGGAAACACCGGTCGCGCGGGGCGCTGCCGAATATGCTGGAATTCAACGACTGCGATGACAGGAGAACAATGACTTTCCAAGGCAGCGGCCCGCTCGACACCTCGACGGTCTCCAGCGGCGGCGGAGGCGGCCTCGGCGGCGGCTTGGGCGGTGGCGGTCTCGGCGGTGGCGGTCTCGGCGGGGGTCGCATCGCAATGGGCGGCGGCCTCGGCCTGATCGTCACGCTGATCGCCCTGTTCCTCGGTCTCAACCCCGGCAGCCTGCTGGGCGAGACCGGCTCCCCCGCACCCAACTCGGGAAGCGCCAACGACGCGATCGCCGCACACATCAAGCAGTGCACCATCGAGAAGGCCAACACCGATTCGATCTGTCGCATCGTCGGGACCGTGAACAGCCTCGACAAGGTCTGGCCGCAACTCCTGCAGGGCTATGAGCCGCCGGCGACCAAGATCTTCAGTGGCTCGGTCAACACCGCGTGTGGCGCGGCCAGTTCGGCGATGGGCCCGTTCTACTGCCCCGCCGACCGGACCGCCTACTTCGATCCGTCGTTCTTCGACACGCTCAAGCGCATGGGCGGCAGTGACGGCCCCCTGGCGCAGATGTACGTCGTGGCCCATGAGTACGGCCACCACGTCCAGAACCTGACCGGCGCCCTCCGCAAGGGCAACCGGATGGGCAACAACGGCTCGGTGCGCGTCGAGTTGCAGGCCGACTGCCTCGCCGGCGTCTGGGCCGCCCACGCCGACAAGGGCCCCGACGCGATGCTCGCCCCGCTGACGCAGGACCAAATCCAGTCGGTCATCAAGACCGCGAAGGCGATCGGCGACGACACGATCCAGGGTTCCAACTCCAACCCTGAGGGGTGGACGCACGGCTCGGCGCAGCAGCGCGCGCGCTGGTTCACCATCGGCTACCAGTCCGGCGACCCCCGCCGGTGCGACACGTTCGCGACGAACGACCTGTAGGTCGGTGCGACGAACGACCTAACGGTCGGGGTCAGATCCCCTGCTCGATCTCGGCGACGAGCAGGCGGATCTCCTCCACGGCGTTGGACAGCGACACGCCCTCCTGACCGCCGGTCTTCAGGTTCTTCAGTTCGATCCGGCTCTCGGCGAGCTCTCGTTCCCCCAGGACGAGGGCGTAGTCGGCGCCGGAGCGATCGGCGGCCTTCATGGCGCCCTTGAGTCCACGGTCGCCGTAGGCCAGGTCGACGGCGATCCCGACGGCACGCAGCTTCGCGGCGATCACGACGAGTTCCGCCTTCGCCGCGTCGCCCATTGCCACCCCGTACACCCGGCAGCGCGGCGGCTCCGTCTGCGCGACGCCCTCGGCGGCCAGGGCCAAGATGGTGCGGTCGACGCCGATGCCGAATCCGATTCCGGAGAGGTCCTGCTTCCCGCCGAGCTGGGCCATCAGCCCGTCGTAGCGGCCGCCGCCGCCGATCCCCGACTGGGCGCCGAGGCCGTCGTGGACGAACTCGAACGTGGTCTTCGTGTAGTAGTCCAAGCCGCGCACCAGGCGCGGGTTGATCTCGTAGGCCACCCCCAGCCGGTCGAGGTGGGCGCGGACCGCGGCGAAATGCTGCGCCGACTCGTCGGAGAGGTGGTCCAGGAGGAGCGGCGCATCGGCGGTCAGCTCGCGGACCTCGGGACGCTTGTCGTCGAGGACCCGCAGCGGGTTAATCTGCGCCCGTGCGCGCGTCGCCTCGTCGAGCGGGAGGCCGTCGAGGAAGTCGGTGAGCAGCGCCCGGTACGCGGGCCGATCCGCGGCGGTCCCCAGCGACGACAGCTCCAACCGGTACCCGGACAGACCGAGACGGCGGTAGCCCTCATCGGCGATGGCGATAACCTCGGCGTCGAGCGCGGGATCATCGACGCCGATCGCCTCCACTCCCACCTGCTGGAGCTGGCGATAGCGGCCCTCCTGCGGCTTTTCGTAGCGGAAGAAGGGACCCGAGTAGCAGAGCTTCACCGGGAGCTGCCCCCGGTCCAGGCCGTGCTGCAGAACGGCGCGCATGACCCCCGCGGTGCCCTCGGGCCGCAGTGTGACGCTGCGGTCGCCGCGGTCGGCAAAGGTGTACATCTCTTTGGACACGACGTCGGTGGACTCGCCCACCCCTCGGGCGAACAGTGCGGTGTCCTCGAACACGGGCAGCTCGATATGCCCGTAACCGGCCAACCGGGCAGCCTCGGTGAGGGTGGTGCGCACGCGCACGAAGTCGGCCGAGCGCGGCGGGTAGTAGTCGGGGATGCCGCGCGGCGCCTGGAACTGGCTCACAGTCCGTAACGTCCTTTCGGGGTAGCGGTCGAGCCACCGGATCCACCGAGGTCGACGAGGAAGGGATTGGTCGCCCGCTCGGCGCCAATCGTGGTTTGCGGGCCGTGTCCCGGCAGCACGACGGTGTCGTCGGGCATCGGCAGCAACTTGGCGGCAATCGAGTCCAGGAGTTGCTGATGGTTCCCGCCGGGAAGGTCGGTGCGCCCGATCGACCCTTGGAACAGCACGTCGCCGGAGAAGCAGAGGCGGGCACCGGGAGCGCTGGAGCCCTCGTCGTCGGGCGGCAGGTCCAGACCGAGCAACACCGAACCTTGTGTGTGGCCGGGGGCCAGGTCCACGGAAAGGCGCAAGCCGGCGAGTTCGACCTCTTCACCATCCTCGAACTCGATGACCTTCTCCGGCTCGTGGAAGGTCAGCGCGCCGATCACGGCGCCCAGCGTGCGGCCCACGCCCTTGCCCGGGTCGGTCAGCATCGGCCGGTCTGCCTCGTGGATGTAACAGGGAATGCCGTACTTCTCACAGACCGCCGCCGCATTCCACGTGTGGTCGAGGTGGCCGTGGGTGAGCAGCACCGCCACCGGCACGAGGCCATATTGTTCGCACAACTCGTCGATCCGGGTCGCCGAATCCTGACCGGGGTCGATGATGACCGCATCACCCCCCGGCCCGCCCGGCGAGGCGTCCGCGGAGACCAGATAGCAGTTCGTCTGGAACATGCCCGCGGGGAATCCGGTGATCAACATGGCGCCATTCTCGCAGAAACCCATCCGGCGGGTCTGACGCGGCCGACACCCGGTGTCACCGTTGGCGGCGGGGAACTGGCAGTATGGCACGAGACCTACGACCACTCCGAGGAGAGTTGCCGCACGTGACCAGCAACGACGAGCAAGTGACCAGCAACGAGGATCGCCGTCTGGCCGCCAAGCGCAAGCTCGAGGCAAGACTGGAGGCCGAGCGCGCGCGTCGGCGCCGCAGCCGCAATATCGTCATCAGCGTGCTTTCGGTGATCGCCTTGGTAATCGCCGCAACCGCGGTGTGGCTCGCCCAAAACTTCATCGGCACGGTCACCTGCGATTGGGGCAAGGCGCAGAGCACACTCGCCGACACTCTGAAGGAACGCGACAAGATCATCGCGCAACAGCAGCCGCAGCGCCGCGCCGAGGCCGCCAAGTACCTCGACACCCTCGCCGCCGGGCTGTCCAAGGAGCGCACCTCACCCAAGCCGTCGTCGAACGTGCCGGTTCCGTTCCCGGGCGCCGACCGGTTCATCAAGACCGGCTCCTGGTTCGCGAGTTCGTCCACCCCGGTGACGTTGAACACCAATCGCGGCGATCTGCCGATCACGCTGACGCACGCGTCCGCGCCGTGCAACACCGCCGCCATCGAGTCGCTCATCAAGAACGGGTACTACAACGGCACCGACTGCCACCGCCTGACTCGCAGCGACAACCTCAAGGTGCTCCAGTGCGGCGACCCGACCGGTACCGGCTTGGGCGGCCCCGGGTGGACCAGCCCGGATGAGCCCCCGACCGACTTGAAGCCCGTTCCCGGCATGCAGAGTTCGATGATGGGCTCGGCACCGGTCATCTACCCCCGCGGCACCGTCGCGGTCGCCAACGCCAACAACCCGATGATGGGCCGCTCCAACACCGGCGCCGCCCAGTTCTTCATCGTGTGGTCCGATTCCCAGCTGACCCCCGATTTCGCCGTCGTCGGGCATCTGGACGAGGCGGGCATGAAGACCCTCGACGCGATCTCGAAGATCCCGACGGTCCCCGGCCCGGACGGCAACAAGGACGGCGGCAAGCCGAAGGACGCGGTCACCATCAAGAGCGCCGTCATCCGCTAGCCGCGCTACCCCGCCGGGGTTGGTCGGAGCCGTTCATGCGCCCGGCACTATCTGTCTCGGCGTAGTGGACCGGCCCCGACCGGGCCGCTTTCGCTATGGAGTTCTCAAGGTACGTGCGCAGCCCCTTCGGAGGAGGCCGCTCTCATCGGGCCGCGGCTGTTGTTAGGCGGCGGCGTGGTCGGCGAGGGTGAGGGTGCGTCGGTGGTGGCAGCGGATCCAGTCACCTCCTCCCGGAGGCTGGAACCAGGGGTGTCCGTCGAACCCGATCTGGATCTTCCAGCCTTTGCCGTGGACATAGGTGTGGTGGTGCAGCGAGCGCACGTGAAATCGCCGCGGTGTCAGCTGATACCGAGCCGGTGAATCCCAGCCGTGCGGCATGCGCCTGACCCAGTGGACTGGTCGGTACCAGCGTCGGCAGTGGGACGGTCACAGTGATGTGCGGGACGATTCGGCCCACGGTCGGACGATTTTGTGATGCCAGGTATGCGGTGATCACGCTGACTAGAGCATCGGCGGTGCGTTGGGCCCGGGGACGCGGATCCGGGGAGCCATCGGGCGCGTGGATCGGCTTGGCCAGGGCTTTCTCTATGACTTGGGCGGCCGAAGCCGACGCCAGCAACGCACCCAGTCCTGTTCCGCTGGACACCGCCGCCGATGCCAAATCGTCGGCCAGCGTTGTGACGAATACGGCGAGTTCGTCGTGGTTCATGTGCCCCCCGAGCCCGGGTTCGCATCATATTGTGCGGACTCGGTTAGAAACTGTGTGCTGATGTCCTTCTATCTACATCTTAGACTAGATCAGAGGTCGGACAACCACAGATTTATGGTTTGACCTGCATAGATGATGAGGCACATTCGCCATTCATACTGTGCCGTCCACGCTGCCGGCCGGCCGTCACGCCGGCAGCCACGGGGCCCGCTCAGGCCGCCGAAGTCACGCGATAGACGTCGTAAACGCCCTCGATGTTGCGCACCACGTTGAGGACATGGCCCAGGTGCGTCGGATCACCCATCTCGAAGGTGAAGCGGCTGACCGCGACGCGGTCGTTGTTGGTCGTGACCGAGGCCGACAGGATGTTGAGCCGCTCGTCGGCGAGCACCTTGGTCACGTCGGAGAGCAGCCGATGCCGGTCGAGCGCCTCCACTTGGATGGCGACGAGGAAGACCGACGAATCCGACGGCGCCCAGACGACGTCGATCAGGCGCTCGTCCTGCTGGCGCAACGCGTCGGCGTTGGTGCAATCGGTACGGTGCACACTCACCCCGCCGCCCCGGGTGATGAACCCGAGAATTTCGTCGCCGGGGACGGGAGTACAACACTTGGCCAACTTGATCAGCACGTTGTCGACGCCTTCGACCACCACGCCGGGGTCGCCGCCCGCCCGTCGGCGCGGCGGGATCGTCGACGGGGTGGTGATCTCGGCGAGTTCCTCCTCGGCACTGTCCAGCCCGCCAAGCTGGGCCACCAGGCGGCTGACGACGCGGTGCGCGGTGACCTGGTTCTCCCCGACCGCCGAATACAGCGCGGTGACATCCGGATAGCGCAGTTCGGCGGCCACCGCGCTCATGTTCTCGCTGGTGAGCAACCGCTGCAGGGGCAGCCCGCCGCGGCGGACCTCCTTGGCGATAGCCTCTTTCCCGGCGTCAAGGGCCTCCTCGCGGCGCTCCTTGGCAAACCACTGCCGGATCTTCGTCTTGGCGCGCGGAGAGACGACGAACTTCTGCCAGTCCTTCGACGGTCCAGCATTGGGCGCCTTGGAGGTGAACACCTCCACCACTTCGCCGTTGTCGAGTTTGCGTTCCAAGGCGACCAGCCGCCCGTTGACGCGCGCGCCGATGCACCGATGGCCCACCTCGGTGTGGACGGCATAGGCGAAGTCCACCGGGGTGGACCCGGCCGGCAGCGTGAAGACGTCGCCCTTGGGACTGAAGACGAAGATCTCTTTGACCGCCAGGTCGTACCGCAACGACTCGAGGAACTCCCCCGGGTCGGCGGCCTCGCGCTGCCAGTCCAACAACTGGCGCATCCACGCCATGTCGTCGATCTCGGCCAGTTCGGCCCGCTTGTGGCCCTTGCGGTCGCTGCGGTACCCGCTCTCCTTGTAGCGCCAATGAGCCGCGATGCCGAACTCGGCGGTCCGGTGCATGTCGCGGGTACGGATCTGCACTTCAAGGGGCTTGCCCTCGGGGCCGATCACCGTGGTGTGCAACGACTGGTACACGCCGTATCGGGGCTGGGCGATGTAATCCTTGAACCGCCCGGCCATCGGCTGCCACAGCGAGTGGACCACGCCCACCGCCGCATAGCAGTCGCGCACGTCGTCGCAGAGGATCCGGATGCCGACGAGGTCGTGGATGTCGTCGAAGTCGCGGCCCTTGACGATCATCTTCTGATAGATCGACCAGTAATGCTTGGGCCGGCCCTCGACGATTGCCGACAGCCGCGCACCGGCGAGTGCGGCGCCCACCTCGTCGCGGACCTTGGCCAGATAGGTGTCGCGCGAGGGCGCCCGATCGGCGACGAGGCGGACGATCTCCTCGTACCGCTTGGGATGGAGGATCGCGAACGACAGGTCTTCCAGCTCCCACTTGACCGTCGCCATCCCGAGCCGGTGCGCCAGCGGCGCGATGACCTCGAGGGTCTCCCGGGCCTTGCGGGCCTGCTTCTCAGGCGGGAGGAAGCGCATCGTCCGCATGTTGTGCAACCGGTCGGCGACCTTGATCACCAGGACGCGCGGGTCACGGGCCATGGCAATGATCATCTTGCGGATCGTCTCCGCCTCGGCGGCCGTGCCGAGCGCCACCTTGTCCAACTTGGTCACACCGTCGACGAGGTGGGCGACTTCCGGCCCGAAATCGTCGGTGATCTGTTGGAGGGAGTAGCCGGTGTCCTCGACCGTGTCGTGCAGCAAGGCGGCGACCAGCGTCGTCGTATCCATGCCGAGATCGGCGAGGATGGTGGCCACCGCCAGCGGATGGGTGATGTAGGAGTCCCCCGACTTGCGGAATTGGCCCTCGTGCTGGGTCTCGGCGATGTCGTAGGCGCGCTGCAGCAGCGTGACATCGGCTTTCGGGTAGACCTCCCGGTGCAGGGTGGCCAACGGCTCGAGGACCGGCCGCACCGATGAGCGGGTCGCCGTCATCCGCCGGGCCAGGCGGGCTCGGACCCGCCGTGTCGCCGATGACTGGGGTTGCGCGGCCTCCGCCGGCGGAGCGGCCTGCGCAGCCGCGTCCGGCGCGGGCGCGGGCGGTTCCGCCGGCACGACCGGAGCGTCTTCGGTCCGCGACGCCTCGTCCATGGCTACACCCCTCTCCCCTGCGGCCGGAACTTCCGGTTACTCCAGTTGTTCCAGTCTAGACAAGGTCGGGCGGGTTCATCCGGTGACGAGGGCGCGGATCGCCGCACCCTCGGGAAGCGCCGACTCCACCGCCGCGCGCCCCCCGAGCCCGTCGAGTTCGAGGACCACCGCCGTTCCGGCCACCGCGGCCCCGGCCTGCGCGAGCAGACTCGCGGTCGCCGCGATCGTGCCACCGGTGGCCAACACGTCGTCGATGATCAATACCCGCGCGCCGTCGAGGTCGAGTGCCGACGCCGGGATCTCCAGCGTCGCCGTGCCGTATTCCAAGTCGTAGGTACAGGCGAGGACCGGGGGCGGGAGCTTGCCGGTCTTGCGCACCGCCACGACGCCGACACCGAGCCGGTGCGCAATCGCGCCGCCCAAGAGGAATCCGCGCGCGTCGATGCCGGCAACCGCGTCGACCTCGAAACCCTCGCTCAACGCCTCGACGACGGCGGCGAAACCCTCGGCGTCGGCCAGCACCGGCGTCAAGTCCCGGAAGATGACACCGGTCGTCGGGAAATCAGCCACCGACCGGGTCAGCGCACCGATCGCGTCGCGGGCCCGTTGCGCCGCGGTCAGCGCGACCACCGGTCCATGTTCCAGCCGGTACCGTTGCGCGCCCGGCCGGCGATGACCCCGCTGAGCTTCTCCGACCAGGTCTGCTCCCGCGGCGTCGCGAACAACGGCAACGACGCGAGGCCGCGCCACGCCGCCGTCTCCATCGCCCGCTGTTGGGCCAGTTGGTCGGCCGCCACCACGGTCACCGACAACCGGGTGACCCCGTCGGTCGCCTGCGGCTCCCGGAAGTCACCGACGTTGAGCGGATCCCCGCCGTACAGCGTGTAGGCGTCACGGATCACGTCGGCCGCACCCGCCGCGGCAAAGCTGCTCCCCGAGTTGATCAGCAACGCGTCGACGCTGCGCCCCAACGCGGCAGGACCCAGATCGGGGCGCGCCGCGTCGACGACCTCGATCCCGGCCCGTCGGCAGGAGTCGGCGATCAGCGCGACCATCGCCTTGCGTCGGTCATCCGGCCCCAGGTAGCCCACCCGCACCCGCAGCGGTCCGGCTCCGCCCGGTCGCTGATCGGCGAGCTCCCGGGCCCGCGCCGGGTCGGGGCGGGCGTAGCGCTGGCCGAACTGATTGTTGATCGGATAGGACAAGTCGCTGGCCGGGGTCAGGACGTGCAGATTCCACGGTTGCGTCCCGAAACCGCTGCGCCGGACCAACTCGTCGCGCGGGACGCACGTCGCGAAGGCCTGCCGGGCCTGTATCGAGCCCAGGGCGCCGTGCTGCGCCAGCACGAGTTGCTCGACCGACAGCGATTGTCGGGCCACCGAGACCTGCGGCTTGGGCGCCTCGCCCGCCGCCGGCGGGGCGTCGATGCCCACGGCGGAGTCGGTGACGTCGAAACCGCCGTCGCCGGCGCGTGCCGCGGTGTCGGTGTTGCGGCCGTAGACGTTGACGGTCGGCTGCTTGGCCTGTTCGCCCCACCAGCGCTCATTGCGCACCAGGTGCAGGCCGGTCTTGGCGTCGAAGGATTCGGCACGATACGGGCCCAGCGACACGAATCGGGCCGGGTCGAGGGTGCCCGTCGGCAGCGTGAACCCGGTGTTCCACGATTTGGCGACCGCCGCGACGACGGCGGGCTTGCGTGCCCGGACGGCCTCGGTAATCGATCCGACGCCGGCGTCGCGGGCGACGACGTGGGCCGGCATCATCGACCCCGCGCCGAACAGGGCGCGCCAGTCACGGTAGGCGCGGCCGCGGGCGAACCGGACCACGGCGGTTGACGCGCCGGGTTCACACTCGACCCGGTCGATGTCGCGATACCCGGCCCGGGTCGCCGGGGTGAAACCCGGAAACCTCCCACTCTGGGCCGCCCAGGCGAGCACGAGATCGTCACAGGTCGGCTTGACCCCGTCGGAGTACACCGCCTTCGGCGCAAAGGTGTAGCGCACCGTCAACGTCGGCCCGGGGACGGCCTCCGCCACGCCCACGTCGCGGTCGGAAACAACCTGGCCCTGCGGCCCGAGTAACGAGAATCCACCCAGAACCCGCGTCAACGCCATCAACACGCCGTCGGCGTTGCCGGTCTCCCCGGCCGGGTTGTAGGTACTCAGCCGAGCGTCGGTCCGGTAGTGGACCGGCGCATCCTTGTTTGCGCCACATCCGGCGAGGAGGGCCGGAGCCACCACCGCCGATGCCGCGACCAGGGCCAGCCCCCGGGCCTTGCGCTTCGTGTTTCGCACGGTCCGAGATTAGCGCGAACGCCGCCGTTTCCCGGTGGGGCGCGCGGCATCGGAGTCCCCCGCCGCCGCGGCATCCGATCCCTCTACGGCATGGCGCCCCCGCGTGCGGGACACGACCGGCTCACCGGCGTCGGCGCCGGCCCGGCGGGCCAGGACCTTCTTGGTGTGCGCGGCGATCTCGGGATTGCGCTCCTTGAGCGAGACCAGCAGCGGCGTCGCGAGGAAGACCGACGAGAAGGTGCCCACGACCACGCCGACGAGCTGGATCAACGCCAGGTCCTTCAGCGTGCCGACGCCGAGCATCCAGACCGCCACCACCATCAGCGCGATGATCGGCAGCACCGAGATGATCGTCGTGTTGATGGAGCGCATCAGCGTCTGGTTGACCGCCAGGTTCGCCTGCTCGGCGTAGGTGCGGCGGAAGGTCCGCGTGAACGACCGCGTGTTCTCCTCGACCTTGTCGAACACGACGACCGTGTCGTAGATCGAGAAGCCCAGGATGGTGAGCAATCCGATCACCGTGGCCGGGGTGACCTCGAAGCCGACCAGCGAGTACACGCCGGCGGTCACGACCACGTCGAAGAACAGCGAGGCCAACGACGCAATCGACATCTCCTTGTCGAAGCGGACCGCGATGTACACCGTCACGATCACCAGGAACACGATGAGCGCGATCAACATTTTGCGGGTGATCTCCGCGCCCCACGTCGAACTGACGTCGGACGACGACACATCGGCACGAGTGAGATCGGGGGCAAACGCCGCCGCCAGCGCGTCGAGCACCTTGTTCGCCTGCGCCTCATCGAGGTGCTCGGTGCGCACCTGGATCGTCTTCGCGGCGCCCGAACCGGCGGTCTGCGTCGTTTCCGGGGCCTGGCCGAGGGTGTCGGAGAAGACCTTCTCGACCTTCTCCACGGTCACCGAGGAACTCGTCGCCGGGATCGACACCTGCGTGCCGCCCTCGAAGTCGATGCCGAAGGTGAACCCGCGCAGGACCATCGACAGCAGACAGATCAGCAGGATGACGCCGGTGGCGATATACCACTGCTTGCGGTGGCCGACGACCTCGAAGGCACCGGTGCCGGTGTAGAGCCGGGACAGGAACGACCTGTTGGTGTCGGCCTCGAAATCGGCATCGGCCACCAGGGTGTCTACGGCCACGGCCCGATCCGACAGAGTCTTGTCGAGCCTGAATCCGGCGGGCAACGGATCGTCGCCGCCCCCGGTGGCGCGCTTGGACAGGCCGTCGACGCTGTCGCTGCCCATTCCTCCGGCTCTGAAACTCATCGCTGACCTCCTCGAGCCGCGGTGGACCGGTCCTCGGCGGAATCACCCGCGGCGATGCCGACGGCTGCCCGGGCGGCCTCTCGGCGCTGGCGCGCCACTTCACTGACCGCGCCGAGGCCGTTGACCGACGGCTTGGACAAGAACGACGACCGCGTCGCGTAGACGACCAGCGGATGGGTCACCAGGAACACGACTGCCACGTCGAGAATGGTCGTCAGACCCAGGGTGAACGCGAATCCGCGAACCGAACCGACGGCCAGCAGGTAGATGACCACCGCGGCGATCAGGCTGACCGCGTTACCGGTCCACACGGTTCGGCGCGCACTGGCCCAACCGCGCGGTACCGCCGAGCGGAAGGATCTGCCCTCGCGCATCTCGTCCTTGATCCGTTCGAAGTAGACGACGAACGAGTCGGCGGTCATGCCGATGCCGATGATGAAGCCGGCCACGCCGGCCAGGTCCAGGGTGAACCCGATCCAGCGGCCGAGCAGCACGATCAGGCCGTACGACATCGCACCGGCGAGAACCAGCGCGAAGAAGGTGAGCACGCCCAGCATCCGGTAGTACGCGAGCGCGTAGATGAGCACGGCGATCAGGCCGACCAATCCGGCGACCAGACCGGCCCGCAACGCCGAGAGTCCCAGCGTCGACGACACGGTCTCGGCATCGGAGGACTCGAACGACAGCGGCAGCGAACCGTACTTCAACACATTCGCCAGGTCGCGCGCTTCGTCTTCGGTGAAACCGTTCCGGCCGCCGGAGATTTCGGTGGCCCCGGTAATCGTGCCCTGGATGGCCGGCGCCGACACGACCCGTGAATCCAGGGTCATCGCGGTCTGCCGCTGGATGTTCTTGGCGGTGTATTGCGGCCACAAACTCTTCGCCGCGCCCTTGAATTCCAGCGATACGGTCCACTGGTTGCTTTGCGGGGACAGCACCGCCGACGCCTTCGCCACGTCGCGGCCGTCGATGATCATCGGCTCGAGCAGATACACCTCGTTGCCGTCGGTGCTGCACGCGACCAGGTACTGGTTGGGGTCGTCGTTGCCCAGCAGCGGGTCGTTGGCCTTCGGATCGCAGTCGACTTTCGCCATCTGGGCCTGCAGGGCGGCCAACTGCTGCGGAGTCGCACCCTTCGGCGCCTGGCGCAGCTTGCGCTGCTCCTCGACGGCCACCCGCTGCTGCTCGGGCGTCAACGCCTCGCGCTTCTCCTCGTCCTTCTTCTCGTCGTCCTTCTGCTTGTCCCCCGACTGCTTGGACTTGTCCACCTGCATCACGATGGGCTGCCCGGTGGGGGTTGTGGCGACCGGCCGGATGTACAGGCGGGCCGTCTGTCCCAGGTTGCGGGCCTGGCGGCCGTCGTCGCCTGGAACGGTGATCACCAGGGTGTCGCCGCTGACGACGACTTCCGAGCCGGCCACGCCGAGTCCGTCGACGCGCTGGCCGATGATCTGTTTGGCCTTCTCCAGCTGGTCGGCCTCGGGGCGTTTGCCATCCGGGGTGCGCGCGGTCAGGGTGACGCGGGTGCCGCCCTGGAGGTCGATGCCGAGTTTTGGCTCGGGTGAACGGTCTCCGGTGAAGAAGACCAGCCCGAACACGATGGCGAGCAGGGCGCTAAAGGCGAGCAGCGGCTGCCACGGCGGGGTCTCCCGGGCCGAGGAGCGCTTCGCCGCTGGGCGACGCGGAGTGGTCACGGTGGTTGGGTCTCCTACAGGCTATTTCTCGTCGGCCGGGTCGTCGGACTGCTCCGCGACGGCCTCGGCATCATCGTCAATGGTGTCGGGGTCGGCCGCGTCCGCCGCGACAACGGCCCCGACATAGGTGTCGGCGGCCTCATCGGTGGCCACCACGCCGCGGACTGCAAGTTTGTTCCATCGGGTGACGACGCCGGGGGCGATCTCCACGTCGACGAAATCGTCGTAGGAGTCGATGACGGTTCCGAAGAGACCCGACATCAACTGAATCCGGGTCCCGGTGGTGAGCGATGCCTGCATCTCCTGCATATCGGCCATCTGCTTCTTCTGCTTGCGCGTGCCCATGAACAGCATCACGCCCATCAGCACCAGTAGCGCTGGGATCACGAATTCCATGCTTGACAGTCTGCCAGACGCGCTAGTCCAACCCGTCGAACAGGTTGGGTTCCTCGCCCAACCCGCGCACTCCCCATGTCGCACTCAATGCGCCGGCCGGGGGCACCAACCCCAGGTGGTGCCAGGCGGCGGCGGTGGCGACCCGGCCCCGCGGGGTTCGGGCGATCAGCCCCGCGCGGACCAAGAACGGCTCGCACACCTCTTCCACCGTGGCGGGTTCCTCCCCCACCGCGACGGCCAGGGTCGACACCCCGACCGGTCCCCCGCCAAAGCCCTGGACCAGCGCAGACAGCACTGCCCGGTCGAGCCGGTCGAGCCCGCGGTCGTCGACGTCGTAGACCGTGAGCGCCGCCCGGGCGATCGGCAGCGTCACCGCGCCGTCGCCGCGGACCTCGGCGTAGTCGCGGACCCGGCGCAACAAACGGTTGGCGATGCGCGGGGTGCCGCGCGAGCGGCGCGCCACCTCCACCGCGGCGTCGGCGTCGAGGGAAACCCCCAGGATCCCCGCGGAGCGGGTCAGTACGGCCACCAGCTCGTCGGTCTCGTAGAACTCCATGTGCGCGGTGAACCCGAACCGATCGCGCAGCGGCCCGGTCAGCGCTCCCGACCGGGTCGTGGCGCCGACCAGGGTGAACGGCGCGACGTCCAGCGGGATCGAGGTGGCCCCCGGCCCTTTGCCGACGACGACGTCGACCCGGAAGTCCTCCATGGCCAGGTAGAGCATCTCCTCGGCGGGGCGGGCGATGCGGTGGATCTCGTCGATGAACAAGACGTCGCCCTCGACCAGGTTCGACAGCATCGCGGCGAGGTCCCCGGCCCGTTCCAGCGCGGGACCGGAGGTGACCCGGATCGCCGACCCGAGCTCACCCGCGATGATCATCGCCAGCGAGGTCTTGCCCAGTCCGGGCGGCCCGGACAGCAGGATGTGGTCGGGGGTGCCCCCGCGTCCCTTCGCGCCGCGCAACACCAGTTCCAACTGCTCGCGCACCTTCGACTGGCCGATGAAGTCGGCCAGCGAACGGGGCCGCAGGTTCGCGTCGAGCTCCCCGTCAGCCGATACCCGGCCGGCGCTGACGGTCCGCTCGCGGTCCTGCTCGTCGTCGGTCATCGCCCTACTTCTTTCCCAGCAGCGCCAGGCCGGCGCGCAGTACGGCCGCCGAGTCGGCGTCGGGGTTCTCGGCCACCACCGCGGCCACGGCCTTCTCCGCCGCGGCCGCCGGGAATCCGAGTCCGACGAGCGCCTCGGTCACATCCGCCCCGACACCACCGCCGACCGCGGCCGCGGCCCCGCCGCCGGCGACCGGGCCCACCTTGTCGCGCAACTCCACGACGAGGCGTTCGGCCACGCGCTTGCCGATCCCCGGCACGGCGGTGAGCGCTTTAGTGTCCGATGCGGCGAGCGCAGCGGCGAGATCGGCGGGATCGTGGACCGCCAGCGCCGCCAACGCCAGTCGCGGTCCGACACCGGTCACCGTCTGCAGCAGCACGAACAGATCCCGCGCGGCACCGTCGGTGAACCCGTACAGGGTCATCGAGTCCTCCCGCACGATCATCGTCGTGAGAAGGGTCGTCTCCGCCCCCCGGGCCAGCGACGAGATGGTTGCCGGGGTGACCAGCACCCGGTACCCGACACCCGCGCAGTCCACCACGACGTGGTCGAGGGCGATGTCGATCACCGGGCCGCGGACCGAGGCGATCATCGTCGGGCCTCCAACGCCTTGGCGTGCGCGGCTTTCAGCCGAGCCCGGTGGGCGCGCGCGAGTTCCTCGGCCTTGGCCTGTGCGGCGACGATCCGGTCATCGGTCGGCCCCCGCCAGCATTGACAGATCGCCAACGCGAGCGCGTCGGCCGCATCCGCGGGCTTGGGGCGCGTCTGCATCCCGAGAATCCGGGTGACCATCGAGGTGACCTGGGCCTTGTCGGCGCGACCCGAGCCGGTGACCGCCGCCTTGACCTCACTGGGCGTGTGGAACCGCACCGGGACGTCGCGCTGCGCCGCGGCAAGGGCCACCACCCCGGCCGCCTGTGCGGTCCCCATGGCGGTGCTCACCTGCTGCTGGGCGAAGACGCGCTCGATGGCCACGACGGCCGGTTGGTGCGTATCGAGCCAGTGCACCGCGGCGTTGTGCACGGCGAGCAACCGATCGGCGAGATCCATCGACGCCGGCGTGCGCACGACGTCGACGTCGAGCGCGGTCACCGCGCGACCCGCCCCGGCCTCGACCAGGGCGATGCCGCACCGGGTCAGCCCCGGATCGACACCCATCACGCGCATCGGCCACCCTCTCTCATAACGAACAACTGTTCGAGATTCTAGAGGGCGGGCCCGACAATCCGTCGGACCGACACGCTGCGCGTCAGTCGTCGAGCTCCGCGAGCACCTCGTCGGAGATGTCGACATTGCTATAGACGTTCTGGACGTCGTCGGAGTCCTCCAGCGCATCGATCAGCTTGAACACCTTGCGTGCGCCGTCGGCGTCGACCGGGACCTCGACCGATGCGCGGAAATCGGCCTCGGCAGAGTCGTAGTCGATCCCGGCCTCCTGCAGGGCGGTGCGGACCGCGACGAGGTCGGTCGGCTCGCAGACGACCTCGAAGCTCTCGCCGAGGTCGTTGACCTCCTCGGCGCCTGCGTCGAGCACGGCCATCAAGACGTCGTCCTCGCTCTGCCCGGCCTTCTCCAGGGTCACCACGCCGCGGCGGGTGAACAGATAGGCGACCGAGCCGGGGTCGGCCATGTTGCCGCCGTTGCGCGTCATCGCCGTCCGGACCTCGCCGGCCGCGCGGTTGCGGTTATCGGTCAGACACTCGATCAGCAGCGCGACGCCGTTGGGCCCGTAACCCTCGTAGGTGATGTTCTGCCAGTCGGCGCCGCCGGCTTCCTCGCCCGCGCCGCGCTTGCGGGCCCGCTCGATGTTGTCGTTGGGCACCGACGACTTCTTGGCCTTCTGGATCGCGTCGTAGAGCGTCGGGTTTCCACCCGGATCACCGCCGCCGGTGCGCGCCGCGACCTCGATGTTCTTAATGAGTTTGGCGAACATCTTGCCGCGCTTGGCATCGATGACAGCCTTCTTGTGTTTGGTGGTCGCCCATTTGGAGTGTCCGCTCATGGGGGAAGAGCTTACCGGGCGCCGGTCACGCGGTGAGCGGAGCCGACCTAGGACCGTCGCACGAGGTCGACGAAATACTCGTGCACGCGCAGGTCGCCGGTGACCTCCGGGTGGAACGAGGTGGCGACCACCGGCCCTTGTGCCACGGCGACGATCCGCCCGTCGGCGCGGGTGTCCGGCGTCGCCCCCGGCGGGACGGTGGCCAGTACCGTCACCCCCGGGCCCGCCGTTTCCACCCAGGGCGCGCGGATGAAGACCCCGCGCAGCGGCGCGGCACCGGGGCGGTCGGTGATCCCCGCGAAGTCCAGGTCGGTCTCGAAGGAATCGGTCTGGCGGCCGAAGGCGTTGCGCCGCACCGTGATGTCGAGGGCATCGAGGTGGCGGGCGTCGCTGCGGGTGTCGAGGATGCGCGAGGCGAGCATGATCATTCCGGCACACGATCCGTATGCCGGCAGCCCCTGCGCCAGCGCGTCGCGCAGCGGGTCGAACAACTCGAATACGCCCAGCAGACGCGACATCGTCGTCGACTCCCCGCCGGGGATGATGATCCCGGCCAAGCCGTCGAGTTCCTCGGCCCGGCGCACCGGCCGCGGGGTCGCCCCCAACGCCGTCAGGGCGGCGACGTGCTCGCGCACGTCGCCCTGGACCGCCAAGACCCCGATCGTCGGCGAACTCACGATTCGTCGGTCCGCATCGGGATGCCCTGCACGTCCGGATCGGAGATGATGCGCGCCAACCCCTCCTGGACCACCGCCGCCACCATGCGGCCGCGCTGGTCGAACAACCGCCCCTGGGTGAGCGCCCGACCATGTCCGGCCGACGGCGACGTCTGGTCGTAGAGCAGCCATTCATCGGCCCGGAAGGGTCGCAGGAACCACATCGCGTGGTCCAGCGACGCGGACTGCACCCGCTCGTCGCGGTGGACCGACGACGCCGAACCCAGCAGGGTCATGTCGCTCATGTAGGCCAGCACGCACACGTGCGAGACGTGGTCGTCAGGCAACCGGTGCCGGTAACGGAACCACACCCGCTGCTGCGCGGCGAAGTAGTCGGAGAGTTGCATCTGGTCGCGCGGCACGATCCGGATGTCGAAGTTGTCCCACTCGGCGAACAGTTTGCGGTTCGATTCCGATTCCGCCTCCCGACGGTCGAGCAGGGTGTCGGGCGCGACGACCGGGGGCATCCGGTCCTGGTGTTCGATCCCCTCATCGCTGCCGATGTGGAACGACGCCGACATCGAGAAGATGGCCTCGCCGTTCTGGACGCCGGTGACGCGCCGGGTGACGAACGAGCGCCCGTCCCGGATGCGGTCGACGAGGAAGACCGTCGGCTTGTCCGGGTCTCCCGGACGCAGGAAGTACCCGTGCAGCGAGTGGACGCCGTACTCCGCCGGCACCGTCCGCGTCGCTGCGACCAGCGCCTGGCCGGCGACCTGCCCACCGAAGGTGCGCCGCAGCACGCTGGGATAGGACGGGCCGCGGTAGATGTCGGTCTCGATCTGCTCGACGCGCAGAATCTCCTCAATCGTGGGCATGCCTGCGATTATCGCTGATCCCATAACGACACCAGCGGCCTCCCCCGTCTCGGGAGAGGCCGCCGGATGTCTGAGGAGAGCTCAGAGCTCTTCGAGGGAGATGAGCTCGTCCTGCACGGCGCGGGCCACCAGACCGGCCTTCGTCGGCGCGGGGCGTCCGAGGTCGGCGTACTTGGCCCGGATCCGGGTCAGGTGGGTGTTGACGGTGCCCAGCGAGATGCCGAGCTCGCCGGCGACGGCGGGCTTCGAGTCCAGCAGCAGCCAGGTGCGCAAGACCTCGACTTCGCGGGCGGTCAGCGACGGGCGGGGCAGCTCCAGGTCGGCCGCGGCGGTCAGTCGCGCGGTCTCGGCGCTGGCCTGCTCGGACGTCATCTCCTCGACGGCCGGCTCGAAGACGACCACCCCGCCGGGAAGGCGGCCGATGGCCCGGGCGGCGAACTCGAAGTCGACGTCGCGGCGGGCGTCCGCATGCCCCTGACCGGGCAGCGCCATGCGGCGGGCGGTCAGATCGGCGAGGGCCTGTCGGCGACGGGCGGCGGCCTGGGCCGCCCGGCGACGGGCGCCCTCCTCGGCGCGACGGATCTCGTCGCAGGGGCGGTAGGTCGGGTTCCACGGGGCGGCTGCGGTCATCTGTCTTGCTCCTGTCTCGTGCGACTCACCGGGGGATCTCGCGGTGTCGCCAATGACGTTAGGAGCAGGACAGGGATCGGGAAATGGGGAGAACTACCCATGGTCTATGCGCAGGTCAGCGCAATTTCACGGCGCCGATACCCCTGGGGTACCCCAATCAGGCGGAGTTGCGCTCCGCTTCGGCATCCAACAGCGGCAGGTCGGCGCGGGAGACGATCTGCGACGACAAGGCGAATTCGACGAGCCGCGCCCGACGATTGGTGGCGAGCTTTCCACCACCCGCGCGCATACCGGAAACACCGAGCTGGTCAAGCTTGTCGCAGACGTTGTCGAGCTTGCGGTTGAACTTTGTCAACGCCCAGCCCAGCCGGGCGGCGGCCTGGGCGGATGTCGGGATGGAACTCGAGCCGCTGCCGTCGTACCGCAGGCTGGGCTCGGCCAGGACCAGGATGAGCAGCCGTTGGCTCTCGGTCAGGGTCGGGACCCCCACCGTCGTGTCGCCGACCGGCGTCGACGCGGTGGTCACCCCGGCCGCCGGCCCGGGATTCGCGTGGATTTCGAACTCGTAGGTCGTCGGACCCGCGGTGAACACCACGACGGTGCGACCGAAGACCAGGGGAAGACTCGCCCCCGGCGCAATCTGGCCGGAGAAACCCGCCTCCGCGGCGACGACGGTCGCCGACAGGTGCGACCCGACGTTGGACAGGTACCAGAGGTCACCGGCCCCGCGGTGGATCAGGAGGAAGCGCCGGTGCAGGTACCGGTTGTCGTCGACCGCGAGGTCGCCTTCGCGTCCGACCGTGAACCGGCCGTCGGAGCCGATATCGAACCGCTCGCCGCAGAACTCGACGAAGACGTCGGTCGTCGCGTCAGGCATCGTCGGTGTCGGCTTCCGGGTCGTCGGACACCGGCTCGTCGGACTCGTGGTCGTCGGACTCGTGGTCGTCGGACTCGTGATCGTCGGAGTCTGGCTCGCCGGCCCCTTCGTTGTCGGAATCCACCGGATCCTGCGCCGCGGCACCCGAACCGACATGCACGACGACGACGGTGACGTTGTCATGCGCGCCGAGCGCCAGCGCGCCCTCCACCAGGGCGTCCGCAGCCTCCTGGGCACTCTCGCTGTCAGCGAGGATCGCCCCGATCTCCGCATCGGGCAACTCGCCGGTCAAGCCGTCGGAACACAGCAGCAGCTGGTCGCCCGGCTCAGTCTCGAACAAGAAGTAGTCGGCGCGCGGCGGCACGATTCCGGCCCCCAGCGCGCGGGTGATCACGTTGCGACGCGGGTCGACGCGGGCCTGCTCGGCGGTCAACATCCCGGCATCCACGAACTCCTGGACCTGCGAGTGGTCGACGGTCACCTGCTCCAGCACGCCGTCGCGCACACAGTAGGTCCGCGAATCGCCGATGTTGAACACCAACCAGTGTGGTTGATCGTCGTGGCTGATGAGGACCGCGCCGGTGGCCGTCGTGCCGGCGCGCCGCTCGCTGGAGGTGTCGATCTCGCCGATCTGGTCCTGCGCGCGGACGAGGAGCTGCTCCAGTTCGTCGCGGGTCTCCTCCTGGCCGCCACCGACGGGCACCTCGGCGAGCACCGTCAACGCGACCTCGCTGGCCACCTCGCCGCGCTCGTGTCCGCCCATACCGTCGGCGAGGAGGAAACGGCCCGGTCCGACCAGGGCCGCGTCCTCGTTCGCCTCGCGGACCATCCCGACGTTGCAGGCGACCGCCCAGTCCAGCCGCAATCCATCGACGTCATCGCTCCCGACGACGACATCGTCGCGGATGAACCCCGACTCGCTCACGCGAGCTATCACCAACCCCGCTCGGCGAGCCGGTGCGGCGCGGGAATGTCGTCGACGTTGATCCCGACCATCGCCTCGCCGAGGCCGCGCGACACCTTCGCCAGCATGCCCGGATCGTCGTGGAAGGTGGTCGCCTTCACGATGGCCGCCGCACGCTGGGCCGGATTCCCCGACTTGAAGATGCCCGAGCCGACGAACACGCCCTCGGCGCCGAGCTGCATCATCATCGCGGCATCCGCCGGGGTGGCGATCCCGCCCGCGGTGAACAGCGTCACCGGGAGCTTGCCCTCCCGCGCGATCTCGACGACGAGGTCGTAGGGGGCCTGGAGCTCCTTGGCCGCCACGTACAGCTCGTCCTCGGGCAGCGAGGTCAACCGTCGGATCTCGTCGCGGATCTTGCGCATGTGCGTCGTCGCGTTCGACACGTCACCGGTGCCGGCCTCACCCTTGGAGCGGATCATCGCCGCACCCTCGGTGATGCGCCGCAGCGCCTCCCCGAGGTTGGTCGCGCCACACACGAAGGGAACGGTGAACGCCCACTTGTCGATGTGGTTCGCATAGTCGGCCGGGGTCAGGACCTCCGACTCGTCGATGTAGTCCACGCCGAGGCTCTGCAGGATCTGGGCCTCCACGAAGTGGCCGATCCGGGCCTTGGCCATCACCGGGATGGACACCGCGTTGATGATGCCGTCGATCATGTCCGGATCGCTCATGCGCGATACGCCGCCCTGCGCGCGGATGTCCGCGGGGACCCGCTCCAGCGCCATGACGGCGACCGCGCCGGCGTCCTCGGCGATCTTTGCCTGCTCCGGCGTGACGACATCCATGATGACGCCGCCCTTGAGCATTTCGGCCATGCCTCGCTTCACCCGGGAGGTGCCGACGTTCTCACTCACTAAACCCACTCCTGCAGTTGCAACCACCAGTACCCGAACAGTCTAGGCCAGCCGCAGGTCACCGAACCGATCCAGGGGCGTTTGACGGCCGCTCAGGTACTGACGCGCTCGATGATCTCGAAGTATTCGGGCAGCTTCGCATGCCCGCCGAGGCGCAGCCAGCGCACCCCGCGCCGGGTCTGCAACGCCCTGGTGTCACGCACCGCGTCGTTGTAGAACCGGCGGGCCAGGATCACCCGCGTCTGGGCGTCGGAGATCTCCGCGATGAGCTCGGTGGGGTGCGGCACGATGCCCCGGGTGGCGCTGGCGACCCGGCTGAGCACCAGCGACACCTCGTTCTCCGGTGTCTCCCGCTCGGCGAACGGCGCGGCCTCGGCGCGGTCGGCCTCGATGACGAGTTTGCCGCCCAGCGCCACCAACTCCTCGTCGTCGCGCTCGCGCAACGCCGCGGCAATGGCGCGCGCGACGACGGCGCGCCGGTCCAGCGCAGCTTCGAGCGCTTGGGTCGCCAAGTCGGTCCGGACGTGCAGCCGATCCAGGCGGTGGGCCACGCGATAGGCCCACACCAAGACCGCGGCCACCAGCACGCCGACCACAATCAGCGTGATCGCAATCGGTTCCACGTGTATTCCCCTTCCGCCCTGCGGTCAGTCCACCAGCGCAACCGGGTCGGCGCCGACGGTCACCGTCTCGTAGACCCGCATGATCTGGTCGGCCACCCGCGACCAATCGAATCGCCAAGCCTGTTCCGCCCCGATGCGGATCTGCTCGGTCCTCGACTCGTCGTCGGTCAGCAGGGCGATGACCTCGGTCGCCAGGTCATCGGCCGACCCGACTTCGAACAACCGGCCGGCCCGCCCGTTGTCGAGCACGCGGCGGAAGGCGTTGAGATCGCTGGCCACGACCGCGGCGCCGGCCGCCATCGCCTCCACCAGCACGATGCCGAAGCTCTCCCCGCCCAGGTTCGGCGCGCAGTACACATCGGCCGAGCGCAGGGCCCGCGCCTTGGTCTCGTCGTCGACGAGTCCGAGGAACACCAGGCGCTCGGCCAAGTCTCCGGCGCGGCGGCGCAGTGCCGACTCGTTGCCGCCGCCGACCACCAGGACGGTGACGTCGGGGAACTCCTCGACGATGCGCGGCAAGGCGCGCATCAGGATGTCGATGCCCTTGCGCGGTTCGCCGTAACGCCCGAGGAACAGGATGGTGCGCCCCTCGCGGGGGTAGCCGTCGAGCGGCTCGGCGTCGGCGAAGAACGGGACGTGGATCCCGTTGGGGATCTCCACCGCGTCGGACCCCAGCGATTCCATCTGCCAGCGCCGGGCCAGCTCGGAGACGGCGATCTTGCCCTTGATCCGCTCGTGATAGGGCCGCAGCACCCCCTGGAAGATGCTGAGGACGAGGGACTTCGTCGTGGACGTGTGGAAGGTCGTCACGATGGGACCGTCGGCAACCATCAGCGAGAGCATCGAGATCGACGGCGCATTGGGTTCGTGGACGTGCAGCACGTCGAACCGGCCCTCCTCGATCCAGCGGCGCAGCGCCCGGTACGCGTGCGGCGAGAAGGTCACCCGCGACACCGAGCCGTTGTACGGGATGGCCAGGGCCGGGCCGGCCGAGACCACGTAGTCGGGCAGGGTGACCTCGGTGCCCGCCGGAGCCAGCACGCTCACCTCGTGACCGCGCTCGATGAACACCTGGGCCAATTCCACGACGTGGGCCTGGACCCCGCCCGGAATGTCGAACGAGTAGGGGCAGATCATCCCGATCTTCACGACGCCCCGTCCAGCCGTGCGCGCCGCGCCTCGCTCCAGTCGGCCTCCCAGAGCGGCTGCAGCATGTGCCAATCCGCCGGGTGGGCCGCGATGTTGGCCTCGAACACCGATGCCAGCGCCTGGGTGGTCGCCTCGACCCCGCCGCTGACATCGATTTCCGGCCCGCAGGTTGCGGCCGACCGCGGCGCCTCCTCAAACCAGTGGTGCACCGGGAGCAGTGCCGCACCCGTCTCGATCGCCAGCTTCGCCGGCCCGGCCGGCATCCGCGTCGGCTCGCCGAAGAAGGTCACCGGCACCCCGTGCTTGGCCAGGTCGCGTTCGCCGAGCAGGCACACCACCCCGCCCTCGCGCAACCGCTGGGCCAACCTGCCGAACGGCGGCTCCTCGCCACCGGAGAGGGGGAAGATCTCGAAGCCCAGGCTCTCGCGGTAGTCCACAAAGCGGCGGAACAAGGATTCGGGCTTGAGCCGTTCGGCCACCGTGGTGAGCGTCCCGTGCCGTTGAACCAGCCACAACCCGGCCATGTCCCAGTTCCCCGAATGCGGGAGGGCCAGCACCGCACCCTTGCCCCGGGCCAGCGCGTTGTCGAGGTTCCCCTGATCCTCATCGGAGAGATACATGGTTTCGGCCGTACTCACCGGATCCATCGAAGGCAGGCGAAAAGCCTCACACCAGTAGCGCATGTAGGAGGTCATCGACTCGACGAGCAGTTCGTCGGGCACCTCCTGCGGCGTCGTTCCCAGCACCCGGGCGAGATTGCGGCGCAGTTGCTCCGGGCCGCCGTTGCGACGACCGGTGAATCCGCCGATCTGGTCGAACAAACCCCGGGCGACCCGGTCGGGGGTGTAGCGCAGCGCCGCCCAACCGGCCGCATACCCGGCGTCGGCGACGCGTTCGGCGATCCGCGCGGAAAGGTTGGGCACGCCGTCAGCCCCTTTCCTCGTCGGCAGTCGGCTCGTCGTCGGCCGGCGTCGCGACGAGCGGCTCGCGCGCGCCCGGCGAATGGTAGATGCTCCACATTCGCTGGCCGACGGTGACGATGCTCAAGACGGCCAACACCCACATCGCGATATGGATCGCCCAGGTCCAGTGCAGTCCGGGGAAATCGGTCAGGCCGGCGCCGGTGAGGACGATGATGAGGCGCTCGGGCCGCTCGATCAAGCCACCGTCGCCGTTGAGCCCGGCGGCCTCCGCGCGCGACTTGGCGTAGGAGATCACCTGTGACGTGACCAGACAGATCAAGGTCGCGACCAGCAGCAATCGGTGAGGCGCGACGACAGCCGCCCACCACGCCAACGCGCCGAAGATCGCCCCGTCGGCGATCCGGTCGCAGGTCGAGTCGAGCACCGCGCCGAAACGCGTCCCCCAGCCCCGGGCGCGCGCCATCGCACCGTCGATCATGTCGAGCATGACGAAGGCCCAGCACGCGAGCGCACCCGCGAAGAGGTAGCCGTTGCCGAACAAGACGATGGCCGCGGCCACCGTGACCACGGTGCCGCCGACCGTCATCAAATCGGGGGTCAAACCCACGCGGAGCAGTCCGCGGGCGATCGGCCCGGTGACCTTGGAGACCGCCTCACGGCCGCCGCGGAAGCTGATCACGCGGGTTCTCCCGTCCGGGCCCACTCGTCGGCGAGGAGGCGTCGGGTATCGGCCAGCAACTGGGGCAACACCTTGGTGTCGCCGACGACGGTGATGAAGTTCGCGTCGCCGGTCCAGCGGGGCACGATGTGCTGGTGGATGTGTTCGGACAGGGAGCCGCCCGCGGCCGCGCCGAGGTTCAACCCCACGTTGAACGCATCCGGCGAGGAGACGGCCTTGATGACCCGGATCGTCTTCTGGGTGAAGGCCATCAGCTCGCGCGACTCGTCGTCGGTGAGGTCCTCGAGGTCGGCGACCTGCCGGAACGGGATGATCATCGTGTGGCCCGGGTTGTACGGGAACAGGTTGAGAACCGCGTACACGGTCTCACCGCGGGCGACGATCAGCCCGTCTTCGTCGGACAGCTTCGGGATGTCCAGGAAGGGATGGCCGGTGGCGTCCGCCGGCCGCGGCGCAGCGGTGATGTAAGACATCCGGTGCGGGCTCCACAGCCGCTGCAGCTGGTCCTTCATCGCCGCTTCCTGGCCGCCTCGATCACGACGCCCATGGTCTCCGCCGTCGGCGAATCGTTGCGGCGCGACTCTTCCCACTCGTCGATGGCGACGACGGCCTCGTCGACGGGGACGCCGTTGAGCTGGGTCCCGTCGCGGAAGCGGAAACTCACCGCGTCGGCCTCCACGTCGCGCTCGCCGGCCAAGAGCATGAACGGCACCTTGGCGGTGGTGTGGTTGCGGATCTTCTTCTGCATCCGGTCATCGGAGTAATCCACCTCTGCGCGGACGCGGCGGTTCTTGAGCCGGTTGACCACCGACTGCAAATGCGGTGCGAACGCCTCGGCCACGGGGATGCCGACCACCTGGACCGGGGCGAGCCACACCGGGAAGGCCCCGGCGTAGTGCTCGGTCAGCACGCCGAAGAAGCGCTCGATAGACCCGAACAGGGCGCGGTGGATCATGACCGGCCGCTGTTTGGTGCCGTCGCTGGCGGTGTAGGAGAGGTCGAACAGTTCCGGCAGGAAGAAGTCCAGCTGGATGGTCGACATCTGCCAGGTGCGCCCGAGTGCGTCTTTGACCTGAACCGAGATCTTGGGCCCGTAGAAGGCCGCCCCACCCGGATCGGGCACCAGTTCCAGACCGGAGGCCTCGGCCACGGTCCGCAGCGTCTGCGTCGCCTCGTCCCACAGTTCATCGGTGCCGACGAACTTCTCCGGATCCTTGGTCGACAGCTCCAGGTAGAAGTCGTCCAGGCCGTAGTCCTTGAGCAGTTGGAGGACGAAGTTCAGCGTCGTGCCGAGCTCCTCGACCACCTGGTCCTGCGCGCAGTAGATGTGCGCGTCGTCCTGGGTGAAGCCGCGGGCCCGGGTGAGGCCGTGGATGACGCCGGACTTCTCGTAGCGGTAGACCGACCCGAACTCGAAGAGCCGCAGCGGCAGTTCGCGATAGCTGCGCCCGCGCGAGTTGAAGATCAGGTTGTGCATCGGGCAGTTCATCGGCTTGACGTAGTAGTCCTGGCCGGGTTTGCGCACGGTGCCGTCGTCGTTGTACTCCGCATCCAGGTGCATGGGCGGGAACATGCCGTCGGCATACCACTCAAGGTGCTTGGAGGTCTCGAACAGCTGCCCCTTGGTCACGTGCGGGGTGTTGACGAACTCGTAGCCCGCGGCGGCGTGCTGCTCGCGCGAGTAGTCCTCCATCTCGCGGCGGATGATGCCGCCCTTTGGGTGGAAGACGGGCAGGCCCGAACCCAGTTCGTCGGGGAAGCTGAACAGGTCCAGCTCCGCACCGAGGCGGCGGTGGTCGCGCCGCTCGGCCTCGGCGATCCGGTCGAGGTAGAGGTCCAGGGCCTCGGTGGACTCCCAGGCGGTGCCGTACACGCGCTGCAGGTCGGCCAGGTTCTGATCGCCGCGCCAGTAGGCGGCGGAGCTACGGGTGAGTTTGAACGCCGGGATGTACTTGGTGGTCGGCACGTGCGGACCACGGCACAGATCTCCCCAAATCCGTTCTCCGGTACGGGGGTTGAGGTTGTCGTAGGCGGTGAGCTCGGCGCCGCCGACCTCCATGATCTCGTCGTCGTCGGCGGCACCCTTGTCGTCGATCAGCTCGAGCTTGAAGGGCTCCCCCGCCAGTTCCGCGCGCGCCTCGTCCTTGGAGTCGTACACGCGTCGGGAGAACCGCTGACCCGACTTGATGATCTGGCGCATCTTCTTCTCGAGCGCCTTGAGGTCGTCGGGCGTGAACGCCTCGTCGACCTGGAAGTCGTAGTAGAACCCGTCGGTGATCGGCGGGCCGATACCCAGCTTCGCGTCGGGGTTGATGTCCTGCACCGCCTGCGCGAGCACATGGGCGGCGGAGTGGCGGATGACGCTGCGGCCGTCCTCGGTGTCGGCGGCGACCGGCTCGACCTCGGTATCGGTCTCCGGCGCCCACGACAGGTCACGCAGATTGCCCTGCGCGTCACGCACCACAACGATGGCCTGCGGGCCCTTGTTCGGTGCGTCGACCTCGCGCAACGCCGCGCCGGCCGTCGTCCCCGCGGGCACCCGGACGGTAGCGGGCACAGCGGATTCGGGTTGCGACGACACGGACGGACTCCTCGAGCGTTGGGCCGGGTGGGGCGGCGAATGTCAGGTTCGCCCTAGATCGTATCCGTGAAGCGGAGAGGTTCGACGTGGTGGTCCCAGCTGGGTTCGAACCAGCGACCTCTCGCGTGTGAGGCGAGCGCTCTTCCGCTGAGCTATGGGACCGCGGGCACCGGGCGCATGGAGCCCGCGAGCATCCGATGTTCACAGGTGCCGTGGTGCGCGATACAGGGATTGAACCTGTGACCTCTTCCGTGTCAGGGAAGCGCTCTCCCGCTGAGCTAATCGCGCGGGTATGGAGTTGGTGGGTACTACCGGTGGAGGTGGCGACGGGAATCGAACCCGTGTACACGGCTTTGCAGGCCGTTGCCTCACCACTCGGCCACACCACCATGCGAGGAACTCGCCTCGAGCGGATGACGGGATTCGAACCCGCGACCCTCACCTTGGCAAGGTGATGCGCTACCAGCTGCGCTACATCCGCATTCTCGCTCCGCCGCCCGCCGGTTTCCCGTCGTGCTTGCGGTGCGAGAGGAAACACTAGCCGACGTTGCGAGACAACACCAAATCTCCTGGTCAACGCAGTGGCGATGGAATCACAACGATCGGATTCGACAGGGCCCAGTCGACGGATTTCAGGGCCCAGTCGGCGGGATCGAGGGCCCAGTCGACGGATTTCAGGGCCCAGTCGGCGGGATCGAGGGCCCAGTCGGCGGGGGGAGGCGAGACGATCTGGGAGACTGCGGGCATGCCCCTGGTTGAAACGGTCACCGATCCCGGCCTCGCCGACGAGGTGTCCGCGGTGGCGGCCGCAACCTTCCCCCTCGCCTGTCCCCCGCACGCGCACCCCGACGCCATCGCGGAGTTCATCAAGGCGAACTTGTCCACGGCCGCATTCGCCGGACACATCACCGCCGCTGACTCCGACGTGCTGGTCGTCCGGAGCGGGCCCGGCGGGCCCGTCGTCGGCTACAGCCTGCTGCACCACCGCCCACCGACCGATCCCGAGGTGGCCGCGGTCGTCGTCGAACCGTCGTCGGAGATCTCCAAGATCTACGTCCGGCCCGATCACCATGCACACCGCACGGGAGCCGCCCACTCGCCCGCACAGGCCCTCATGGCGGCAGCGGTGGCCCGGGCCCGGGAACGCGGCAGCGCGGTCGTCTGGCTGGGCGTCAACCAGCAGAACGAGCGCGCCCAGCGCTTCTACGAGAAATCCGGCTTCACCCGTGCCGGAACGAAGACCTTCAACCTGGGCGGCAACATCGAACACGACTACGTGCTCGTCAAACCCGCGGGGACGGACTAAGCCGCGTCGACCTCGGCGAAACGCGACAGCGCGAGCAGTCGCGAGGTGGCGCGCAGGTACTTCTTGCGGTACCCGCCGGCCAGCATCTCCTCGGTGAAGATCTCGTCGAGCTTGCACCCCGACGTGGTCAGCGGGACGCCGGCGTCGTACAACCGGTCGGCCAGGACCACCAGGCGCAGCGCCACCGACTGGTCGGTCGTCGGCGTGACGTCGGAGACGCACACCAGCGACACCCCGTCCACCAGCGCCTTGTACTTCGACGGGTGCAGCGTGCTCAGGTGTTCACACAGCGCGGTGAAATCGTCGAGGGTCGCGTTCGGCGTGTTCTCCGCCAACTCGACCAGCGCATCATCGGAGCGCGGCTCCGGCGCCGGCGGCAGATCGCGGTGGCGGTAGTCGGGGCCATCCACCCGTACCGGCTCGAAGATCGACGACAGCTTGCGGATCTCGCGCAGGAAGTCCTGGGCGGCGAACCGGCCCTCGCCGAGCTGTCCCGGCAGGGTGTTGGAGGTGGTCGCGATGGACACGCCCTTGCCGCTGAGCTCGGTCAGCAGCCGCGAGACGAGCATGGTGTCGCCGGGGTCGTCCAGCTCGAACTCGTCGATGCAGATCACCGTGTGGTCGGCGAGCCGCTCGACGGTGTTGATGAATCCGAGCGCACCGACGAGCTGGGTCAACTCGACGAAGGTGGCAAAGGCCTTGGGTCCGGGCATCGAGTGGTAGATCGACGCCAACAGGTGGGTCTTGCCGACGCCGAACCCGCCGTCGAGGTACAGGCCGATCCCCTGCGCCGGGCTGCTCTTGCGGCTGAACAAGCCCCGCTTGCCGCCGCCGCCGCGCACCTTGCGGGCGCGCTCGGCGAAGTCGCGGGCCTTGGCCAGGGCGGCCGCCTGGCTGGGCTCATCCGGACTCGGGATGTAGGTGTCGAAGCTGACATCGTCGAAGGTCGACGGTGGAACCATCTCGGCGATGAGGGTCTCGGGGGCGACGATCGGGTTGCGATCACACAGGTGCTGCGTCATGACAAGCAAAGGATATCCGGAGCAGCCACAATGGTGAGGTGCACATTCTCCGCAAAGCGAGCCACGTCACACCAGAGGACCTGCATACGTTGTACGCCTACCCCGGCGACGGGACGTGGGTCCGGGCGAACATGATCGCCAGCATCGACGGCGCCGCGGGGTTGCAGGGGCGTTCTGGCGATCTGGCCGCCGACGGCGACCGACTCGTCTACCGGGTCCTGCGGGATCTCTCCGACGTCGTGGTGGTCGGGGCCCACACGGCCCTGACCGAGGGCTACGGCCAACCCGACGGCCCCGCCTTCGCCGTCGTGTCCCGATACTTGGACATCCCGCCCGACTATGCCCCGATCGCCGATCCGCGCACCGTCGTACTCACGTGTTCGGCGGCACCGACGAGTCGGCGGGAGGCGCTGGCCGCCGCCGGGGCGCAGCTGGTCGACTGTGGCACCGACACCGTCGAACCCGCCGCCATCGCCGCCGAATGCGAGCGCCGCGGCTGGCCGCACATCCTGCTCGAGGGCGGCCCCCGGCTGCTGGGTTCCTTCGTCGCCGCCGATGCCCTCGACGACCTGTGCCTGACGACCAGCCCGATCCTGCTCGGCGGCACGGCGAGTCGGCCGCTGGACCACGACGACGAACTCGCCCGCGGGATGGTCGTCGCCCATCTGCTCACCGACGAGGACGGCTATCTGTTCGCCCGATGGGTGCGCGCCACCCCGACGTTCGGGTGACGGGAGGCCGCGCCGCGCCGCGCCGCCCGGCTAGTCTCGGAGCCATGCACTTGCACGGCGCGCGCCTGGGCACTGCAGCCCGACTCTTGATCCTGCCCCTGAGTGGCCTGTTGGCCGTCGGATGCGCCGTCGGGCCGACGACCGGACCCGCCGTCGTCCGCGACGGCGGCTCCCCCGGCGTCGAATCCAGCACCGCCAAGCAAGCACCCCCCTTCCCCGCCCTGTCCGGGGTGAAGGCCGACGTGTCCTGGCGCCCCTGCCCCGCGGCAACCGTCGAGCGGTACGGCGCTGCCCCCGGCACCGGCATCACCGTGCAGTGCGCGACGATGATGAACCAGGCCGATCCCGGCACCGGCGGGGGTGAGTCGGTGAGCGTGCCGCTCGTCCGCATCCGGGCATCCAATACGCCGGCCGACGCCGCGCCGATCGTCCTCGTGACCGGGGCGGATCTGCCCGCCCCGCAGCTGGCCCTGACACTGGCCGGCGGACCCGCCGCATCCGCGCTGCTGGCCAAGCACCCGCTGGTCGCGGTCGAACAGCGCGGCTTCCTCGACGTCGACTGTATGACCCGCGCCGATCGCCGCACCCTCGCCGACGGCGGCCAATCCGGCCCCGGCGACAACGCCAAGGCCCGGGTGCAGCGGGTGGCCGAGGCCGCCCGCAGCGCGGCCGACTCCTGCACCGACACGCTCGACGGCAACGCCCTCGCGTTCACCTACGCCTTGGCCGCCACCGACATCGAAGCGCTGCGCCGCACCTGGGACGTCGACTACCTCGCCCTGATCGGCGTCGGGTCGGGCAGCCGCGTGGCCCTCTCCTACGCCGCCCAGTACCCGAACCGGGTGGGTCGGCTCATCCTCGACTCGCCCACCCCGTTCACCGGCTCCGCCAGGGACCGGGAGACCACCCGCGTCCGCGGCGTGGAACAGGCGCTAGACACCTTCACCCGCCGCTGCACCACCAATCCCGGGTGCCGCGGCCGCGTCGACAACCCGCCGGCGGTCCTCAAGTCCGTCTTGGACAAGGCCCGGGCCGGCACGCTCAACGGACTCACCGATGCGGCGGTGGCCGAGACCGTGACACTGCGCATCGGGCTCGCCACCCAACCGGAGGCGCTGCGCACCCTCGTCGCCGCGCTGGCCGCCGCCGACCGCGGCGACACCGGCGCCCTCGCCGAGATGACGCGGCGGACCGCCGCGCTGCAGAGCGCCGACGGGGTGCACGTGAGCCGCTGCAACAACGTGACCGGAACCGCCGGGATCAACGAGATCGAGGCGCTGACCGGCGACTGGGCCAAGCAGTATCCACTGGTAGGCCAGACGTTGGCGGTCTCGCTGGCCCAGTGCACCGGGTGGGGCACCTCCGCCCCGGCCCCGGCCCCGACCGCGTTCGCGGTGCCGCCCCTGGTGTTCGGCGCCGGGTCGGACCCGGTCAACGGCAGCGATCCGACGGTCCTGAACCGCCTCTTCGCCGCTGCGAAGACCCAGCCGGTGTCGGTGTCCTGGGACGGCGTCGGCTACTCCGTGGTCGCCCACAGCACCTGCGCGGCCGGGATCGTCAACGAGTTCCTGGCGGCCAAGGCACTGGGCACCGCGCGCAGCCGGGCCTGCCCCGCCGAATAGCACCACCGCGTGTAGTACGGTTCGCTCGTGACGATTGCAGACCGTTACCTGTTCCCGCCGGTATCGACCGAACGCATCATCAAGGCGATCCTCTGGCCGATCAGCCTGATGATGATGTTCCACAAGAGCGTGGTGCTCGGCATCAACGGCGACCGCACCGACGATTTCAAGCCGGTGTACGAGGCGGCGCTGCGATTCCTGAACAACCAGCCGGTGTACGCCGAGAGCTACCTGACGGTGGAACCCCACTACCTGTACCCGCCGTCGGGAACCCTGCTCATGGCCCCGATCGCCTACATCGACCCGGAGCGGTCGCGCTGGGTGTTCATCGCGCTCTCGGTGGCGGCGCTGGTCCTCTCGGCCTACCTGCTGACGCGACTGTTCGGCTACAGGGCGTCGTCCTGGGTGTTTCCCACCGTGCTTTTCTTCTACTTCCTCTCCGAGTCGGTGGCCAACACGCTGATCTACACGAACTTCAACTCGTTCGTGCTGCTGAGCCTGGTGCTGTTCCTGTGGTTGCTGAAATCGGATCGGCCGTGGCTGGCCGGCATCGCGGTCGGCCTGACCATCGCGGTCAAACCCGTGTTGCTGCCGGTGCTGCTGTTGCCGTTGCTCAAGCCCCGGATGTGGCGCGCATTGATCCCGGCGCTGGGCATCCCGGTGGTGCTCAACCTGATCGCCTGGTCGATGGTCCCCGATACCGACAACTTCATGGCGAACACCTTCCCGTACCTGCGCGAGACCCGCGACTACTACAACAGCGCGATCGGCGGCCTCGGCACCTTCTACGGCCTGTACCCGTGGCTGATCCTGGTGCTGCGCGTGATGTTCGTCGCGATGGCCGCCTTCGGGGTCTGGTTCCTCTGGCGCTACTACCGCGACAAGGACGAGGTCCTGTGGTTGACGGCCTCGTCGGGCATCCTGCTGACGACGTCGTTCCTCGTCGGCCCGTTGGGCCAGGGCTACTACTCGATGCTGCTGTTCCCCCTGGTCATGACGGTGATCCGGACGGGCTCCCCGATGCGCAACTGGCCCGCCTGGCTGGGTGTGTACGGGTGCATGACCTTCGACATCTACTACACGATCCGCAACCCGCTCTCCGAGCACCTGCCGCAGAACTGGGAGAGTTTCGGCCGCAACATGGAGTATCTGACGGTCACCTGGGGCTGGTCCCTGCTCATGATCGCCGTCTTCTTCTCGCTGCTGTGGCGCTACCTGGACCTTCGCGAATCCCAGGCCCGGCCGCTCGCGGCTACTGTGGAGGCGTGACCTCCGATCCGACCGATTTCACCGCACTCTCCGACGAGGAGTGGGCCGCACGCCTGACCCCCGCGGAGTTCCGGGTGCTGCGCCGCGCGGGTACCGAGCCGGCCTTCACCGGCGAGTACACCGACACGAAGACGTCGGGGGTGTACCGCTGTCGGGCGTGCCACGCCGAACTGTTCCGCAGTGACGCCAAGTTCGAGTCGCACTGCGGGTGGCCGTCCTTCTTCACCCCGCTGGCCGGTGACCGCATCATCGAGCGCCGCGACGCCTCTGCGGGAATGGTGCGCACCGAGGTGCTGTGCGCCAACTGCGGCAGCCATCTGGGACACGTGTTCGCCGGCGAGGGGTACGACACCCCCACCGATCTGCGCTACTGCATCAACTCGGTGTCGCTGACGCTGGAACCCGACGCCGAGTAGGGCCCCTCCCCGCCCGGGCCGTTAGGCCAGGACTGTTTGGGCAGGACCGTTAGGGCAGGGCTGCGACGAGGGCTGCGGGCTCGACCCGCGGGCCGGTGAAGAAGGGGATCTCCACCCGGACGTGGCGGCGCGCCTCGGTGGCACGCAGATCGCGCATGAGGTCGACGATGCGGTAGAGCTCGGGCGCCTCGAAGGCCAGGATCCACTCGTAGTCGCCGAGCGCGAACGCGGGCACGGTGTTGGCCCGCACGTCCTTGTAGCCGCGGGCCGCCATGCCGTGGTCCGCCAGCATCGTGCGGCGCTCCTCGTCGGGCAGCAGGTACCAGTCGTAGGACCGGACGAACGGATAGACGCAGACGTAGGCGCCGGGATCCTCCCCCGCCAGGAACGCCGGGATGTGGCTCTTGTTGAACTCGGCCGGTCGGTGCAGCGCCGCCCCGCTCCAGAACGGGTCGCAGGCCCGACCGAGCGCGGTCTCCCGCCGGAACCGCTGGTAGGCGGACTGGATTTCCTCGATGGTCTCCGCATGCCACCAGATCATGAAGTCGGAGTCACCGCGCAGACCGGCGACGTCGTACACACCCCGGACCACCAAGCCGTCGCGGGACACCTCGTCGAGGTAGGCGCTGAACTCGGCGCCGGCCGCGTCCCGGTCGGCCGGCATATCGGCCGGACGCACGGTGAACACCGAGAACATCAGGTAGCGGATGGTGTTGTTGAGTTCGTCGAAGTTCAAACGTGCCATGAACCCACGCTACAACGCGGCCAGGTGCGCGCGAACAGCGGCCGCGGCGGCGCCCGCCTGACCGATGCAGGCCGGGACGCCGACCCCGGCATAGGCCGAGCCCGCCACCGCGACACCGGCCGGCAGCGCCGCCTCGACCGCGGCGATGACGGCGTCGTGTCCGGGCGCATAACACGGCAGACCACCGGGCCAGCGCTGCACCGCGGCGTCGACCACCACCACATCGGCGCCCCCGCACACCTGCGACACGGCCGCGGTCGCGGTGGCCACGAGTTCGGCGTCGGTGCCCGTCACCGGTTCCCCGAGTCGGCCGAAGGACGCCCGCAGGCGCAGATCGGCGCCGGGGCCGCCAAAGTGCTCCCACTTGCGCGAGCTGAGCGTGACCGCCTTCACCGGGTTCGGGCCGGTGCCGCGGCCCAACTCCTCCCCGGTGGCCGCCAACACACCGGAGAGCTCCGGCAACGGGGTGTCGTGCGGCACCGCCATCGCCACGACCGCCGACGGCGCGGTGGCAATGCCGGCCAGCCCCTCGGATGCGACCGGGGCGGCGGTGCGCAACTGCCGCGCGGCCACCGGTGCGGGGGTGGCCACCACCACCGCGTCGAAGTCGTCGTCGTCGACCGACCACCCCGACGACGTCCGCGCCACCCGGGCCACCGGATGCTCGAGGCGCACCTTCGCCGACGCCGAGTCGAGCAAGGCGTCGACCAACCGCCGGTAGCCGCCGCGCAGCGCCCCGAACACCGGGGTCCGCGGCGCGTCCGGCGCCGGCAGTAGCGCCGCGACCGCGGCGGTCAAGCTCGGCGCACCGTCGTCGAGCAGCCGCGCCAGGGCCGGGACCACCGCCCGCAACCCGGTGTCGCCCGACAGGCACGAGTACACCCCGCCGATCATCGGGTCCAGGCTGCGGGCGACCACCGAGGGGCCGAAGCGGTCGGCGACGAATGCACCCAGCGAGCAGTCCTCGCCCGGTGTCCAGGCCAACGGCCTCGTCGACTCGGCGGCCATCCGTCGCAGGTCGTCTGCGTCGGCGAGGTCGGCCATGGCCTCCGCGCCCGCCGGGATCCCCATCCAGGCGGGGGCGGGCAGTGCGTTGAGCCGCTCGTCGGCCCACACCGCCGGACGCGCGCCGGAGGGGACCACCAACTCGTCGTCGAGTCCGAGCTCGGCGACCAGGGCCCGGGCCTCCGGGCGGCGCAGCACGAAGGCCTCGGCCCCGACGTCGGTGTCACGGCCGGCCACCGGCAGCGAATGCAGCAGGCCGCCGACCCGGTCGGCCGATTCGAAGACCTCGATGGTCACGGCAGGGCCCAGCGTCGCGCGCAATCGGTGGGCCGCGACCAGGCCGGAGAGCCCGGCTCCGATGATCGCGACCCGGCTCACGCGGAATGCACCAGATCGACGACGCGGGTGATGGTGTCGGGATCGGTGTCGGGCAGGACGCCGTGGCCGAGGTTGAAAATGTGGCCGCGGGCGCCGGCGGCGATCGCGTGATCGGCGTCGTCGATGACCCGCGCGACGTGGGCGGCGATCACCTCGTCACCGGCGAACAGCACCGTCGGGTCGAGGTTGCCCTGCAGCGCCGGGCCGGGGCCGATCCGGCCGATCGCCTCCTGCAGCGGCACCCGCCAGTCGACGCCGACGACATCGGCGCCCACCCGGGCCATCGGGACGAGCAACTCACCGGTCCCGACCCCGAAGTGGATCCGCGGAATCGCCGCGCCGCCGGCACCGGCACCGTCGAGTTCGGCGAACACCCGGGTGCTGTGCGGGGCCACGTACTGCTCGTAGTCGCGCCGGGACAGCATCCCGGCCCACGAGTCGAAGAGTTGGACCGCCTGCACACCGGCCTGGATCTGCACCCGCAGGAAGGTGACGGTGATGTCCACCAAGCGCCCCATCAGGTCGTGCCAGAGCTCGGGGTTGCCGTACATCATCGCCTTGGTGTGGGCGTAGTGGCGGCTCGGACCACCCTCGATCAGGTACGACGCCAGCGTGAAGGGCGCACCGGCGAACCCGATGAGCGCGGTCGGCGTCGGGTCGAGCTCGGCCCGCAGCATCGACACCGCGGCCGCAACGGCACCGACGGCGTCGGGTTCGAGGCGGGCGATCGCGGCGACGTCGGCCGCCGTGCGCACCGGGTGGGCGATCACCGGCCCGGTCCCGGCCACGATGTCCAGGTCGATGCCGGCCGCCTTCAGCGGGACGACGATGTCGGAGAACAAGATGGCGCCGTCGGTGTCGTGCCGGCGCACCGGCTGCAGGGTGATCTCGGTGACCATCGCCGGGTCGAAGCAGGCCTCCAGCATGCCCCGGTCGGCGCGCAGCGCCCGGTACTCGGGCAGGGAACGGCCGGCCTGACGCATGAACCACACCGGTCGGCGTTCGGGTCGACGCCCCGCCGCCGCGGCCAGTAAGGGCTTGACCGCCCCCATTTCACTCACGCCGACCACTGTGCCACACCCCCCGACCACAGCTGCCACCGAGCGGTCGATCCGGCGCGCCTCCCACCGGCGGCGCCAGGTCCGTCCTACGTTGAATCAGTGATCGGTTCCCATACCACCGGTGGCGAGAACCCGCCCAACCGCTCGGGCGACCCCGCCGACTTCAGCCTGGCGGTGGAATCGTTGCAGGCCGCGACGGTCCGCTCGGATATCGAGGTCTCCCCCATTCGTCCGCCGCAGCGACTCGCGCCGTACAGCTATGCGCTCGGCGCCGAGGTCGCCGTGCCGGAGACCGACGACATCCCGACCGACTCGTCCGGGTCCGCATTCGGGCGACTCATCGTGCTGTACGACCCGGAGGGACACGAGGCCTGGAACGGCACGATCCGGCTCGTCGCCTATATCCAGGTGGATATGGAAGCCGACTTGGCCACCGACCCGATGCTGCCCGAGGTGGCGTGGAGCTGGTTGACCGACGCGCTCGGCGTTCCCGAGGGGGAGAACTCGTCGTCGGCGCACGAGTCAACCGGGCAGGCACCGGTCCTCACCGCGCTGGGCGGTACCGTCACCTCGACGACCTCCGTCCGCTACGGCGACATCGCCGGCCCGCCGCGCGCCCACCAGTTGGAGCTGCGCGCCTCCTGGACCGCCCTCGAGGTGTCGCTGAACCCCCACCTGGAGGCCTTTTGCGACGTCCTGGCGACGGCTGCCGGCCTTCCCCCCACCGGGATCACCGCACTCAAGCCCACCGACTGACGCCCCGGTACACCCATGTCCACTGATCCCGCTCCGGCCCCCGACGACGCCGAGGAGGCCCCCGAGCCGCTGCTCGCCCCCGCACAGGGCGTTCCCCCGGTCATCGTGGCCCCCGGCGAGTTCGCCGACGCCGCGCGCGAACTGCGCGCCGGCACCGGCCCGATCGCGCTCGACACCGAACGCGCCTCGGGTTTCCGCTACTCCCAACGCGCGTACCTCGTCCAGATCCGCCGTGCGGGCTCGGGCACCTATCTGATCGACCCGATCGACCATCCCGACGGACTCGCCGGGGTCATCGAGGCCCTTGACGGACCCGAGTGGGTGCTGCACGCCGCCGACCAGGACCTGCCGTGTCTGCGCGAACTCGGCTTCACCTGCGCAACGCTCTACGACACCGAGCTCGCCGGTCGGCTGCTCGGCCTGCACCGGGTGAACCTGGCCGCCATGACCGCGCACTTCCTCGGTCGCGGCCTGCGCAAGGGGCACGGCGCCGCCGACTGGTCCAAGCGGCCCCTGCCCGACGACTGGCTCAACTACGCGGCCCTCGACGTCGAGCTGCTGGTCGAGTTGCGCAACGCGATGGACGCGCAGCTGCGCGACGAGGGCAAGGACGGGTGGGCGGCCCAAGAGTTCGCCCACATTCTGACGCGCCCCGCCCCCGAGCCGCGCCCGGACCGGTGGCGGCGCACCTCCAACATCCACAGCCTGCGCACCCGCCGCCAACTCGCGGCGGTCCGCGAGTTGTGGCTGGCCCGCGAAACGCTCGCCCAGGCGCGCGACGTGGCCCCCGGCCGCGTCCTGCCCGATGCGGCCATCATCGATGCGGCGCAGGCCAATCCGACGACCATCGACGAACTGACCCGGCTCAAGGTCTTCGGCGGCCCCCGGCAGCGGCGCCACGCCCACCGCTGGTTGTCCGCCCTCCACCGGGCCCAAGCGCTGTCCGACGACGAGCTGCCGCCGCGCAGCACCCCGTCGACCGGGCTTCCCCCGATCAACCGCTGGGAGCAGCGCAACCCCGAAGCGGCGGCCCGGGCCGCGGTGGTGCGGCCCGCGATTGTCCAGATCGCCGAATCGGTGACGGTCCCGGTGGAGAACCTGCTCGCACCCGAACTCGTGCGGCAGCTGTGCTGGACCGGGGTGGCCGCCACCGCCGACGCCGTCGACGAGGCGTTGGCCGCCGGTGCGGCCCGTCCGTGGCAGCGGGAATTGACCCGCGACGCGATCGCCGCGGCCCTGCGCCAGCTCTAGGAGGGCTCAGCCGGCGTCGCCGGGGGTGCCGACCTCGGCGTCGGCGTCGATCGGCGACTCCATCCGCTGCGACACCGTCTCGGTGATGGTGCGCGACAACTCCTGGGCGGTGAGCCCCAGCGCGGCGAGGATCTCCCCGCGTGAAGCCGGGGCGATGAACTCCTTGGGGATCCCCCGCTGCATGACCGGTACCGCGACCCCCGCCGCGGCCATCGCGTCGAGGATGGCCGAACCGACGCCGCCGTCGAGAAGACCGTCTTCGAGCGTCACCACCAAGCGGTGATCGGCGGCCATGTCGACAATCGAGCCCGGGACCGGCAGCACCCAACGCGGATCGACGACGGTGGTGCCGATACCGTGCTGGGCGAGAATCGCCGCCGTGTCGCACGCGGTGGCCGCAAACGCACCGACGCCGACGATCAGGACGTCGCCGGCCGGACGTGCGGTACCGGTGTTGCCCCGCCGAAGGATGTCGACACCGTCGTCGGTGCGCTCCACCGCGCGAATGTCTTCGGGGACCGTCCCTTTGGCGAAGCGAATCGCAGTCGGGCCGTCGTCGACGGCCAGCGCCTCGTCGAGTTCCTCGCGCAGCCGGACCGCGTCGCGCGGCGCGGCGACCCGCAAACCGGGGACCATCGCCATCAGCGACAGATCCCACATCCCGTGGTGGCTCGGTCCGTCCGGCCCGGTGATACCCGACCGGTCGAGCACCAGGGTGACCGGTTGGCGCAGCAGCGCCACATCCATCAGCAACTGGTCGAAGGCCCGGTTGAGGAAGGTCGAGTAGATCGCGACCACCGGGTGCAAGCCGCCGAGCGCGAGACCCGACGCCGACGCGATGGCGTGTTGTTCGGCGATTCCCACGTCGAAGAACCGTTCGGGGAAACGGCCGCCGAAGGCTGCCAGGCCGGTGGGGCCCGCCATCGCCGCGGTGATGGCCACCACGTCGTCGCGGCGGGCACCGGCTTCCACGAGCGCCGCGGAGAACACCGACGTCCAGTCCGGGGCCGTGACAGAGGCGGCACGCCCGGTGATCGGGTCGATGACGCCGATCCCGTGCATCTGGTCGGCCTCGTCGTTCTCGGCCGGCGCGTATCCGTTGCCCTTGCGGGTCACCGCGTGCACGATGACCGGACCGCCGAAGGCCTTCGCGTGCCGCAGGGCGCCTTCCATGGCCGCGATGTCGTGCCCGTCGACCGGGCCGACATACTTCAAGCCCAGGTCGGCGAACAGGGCCTGCGGTGCCAATAAGTCCTTGATCCCGCTCTTCACGCCGTGCACCACCGCGTAGGCCTGGTCGCCGACGACGGGGAGTTGCTTGAGGACTTTGCGCCCCTTGTCGAGGATGCGCTCGTACTCCGGCTGCAGCCGCAGCCCGGACAGGTGCTGGGCGATCCCGCCGATGGTCGGCGCATAGGACCGGCCGTTGTCGTTGACGACGATCACCAGGGGACGGTTGGCGGCGGCGATGTTGTTCAACGCCTCCCAGCACATGCCGCCGGTGAGGGCGCCGTCGCCGACCACGGCGACGACGGTGCGGTCCTCGCCGCGGATCTCGAATGCCTTGGACAGGCCGTCGGCGTAGGACAGCGCGGCCGACGCGTGGGAGGACTCCACCCAGTCATGCGGGCTCTCGGCGCGTTCCTGGTAGCCGGTCAAGCCGTCGCGTTGGCGCAGCGAGTCGAAACCGGCGGCACGGCCGGTGAGGATCTTGTGGACGTAACACTGGTGGCCGGTGTCGAAAATCACCGGATCCTCGGGCGAGTCGAACACGCGGTGGATGGCCATCGTCAACTCGACGACGCCCAGGTTGGGGCCGAGGTGTCCGCCGGTGGCCGAGACCTTGGCGACGAGGAATCGACGGATCTCACCGGCCAGTTGGGCCATTTCGTCGCTCGTCAGGCCGGACAGATCATCCGGGGAGTGGATCGACTCCAACAGACTCATCGTCGAGTCCTCCTGTCCAAATTCGGTTCGCGGGCTGGGCGAGTGGGTCCAGTCTACGGACGTTTCACGCGCGCACGAGAAGGGCCATCGCCTCGACGTGGTGCGTCAGCGGGAACGCGTCGAATGCCCGCAGCGCCGTCAGCCGGTAGCCCGTGCCGACCAGCCGCCCGATGTCCCGCGCGAACGCGGCGGGGTCGCAGCCGACGTGGACGACGGCCGCCGGCCCGGCCGCGGCCACTGCGTCCATGACGGCGTTGCCCGCCCCGCTGCGCGGCGGGTCCAGGACCACCACATCCGGATCGGGCAAGCCGGCCACCGCCGCGGGGCTGACGGCCGCGCGGTGGCTGCGCACCCGATCCCCGAAGACGGTTTGCGCCGCCGCGAGCGCCGCTGGCGCGGTGTCGACGAGGTGGATCTGCCGGGCGCCACCGTCGGCGGCGGCCCCCGCGAAGACCCCGGCGCCGCCGTACAGGTCCCAGACGACGCCGTCGGGGGCCCACGGCGCCAGCCACCCCGCCGCAGTGTCGGCATACACCCCGGCCGCGCCACGATGGGCCTGCCAAAACGCGTCGACGGGCAGCTCCCACCGGCGGTTGCCGACCCGGTAGGACACGGTGGCCTCCCCCAGTACGGGCCGTGGCGGGCCGGCCGGCGCCGTGCGCTTGGCCCGGCGCCGCTGCGTGGTGACCCGCGCCGGGCCGCGCGTCGGCCGCGGCGGCACCGCACCGGCCGCTTCGGCCAGGTGGATGCGCCCCGCGTCGTCGTGAACCGCCCACACCTCGGCGCCGGGACGCAACGAGGACGGGTCCAGTCCGGCCACGGCGTCGGCCAGCTCCACGGTGAGCGCCGCGCAACGCTGTGCGACGACGGCGCTGCCGTGCACCTGCCGGAAGCCCACCGCCGACCCGTCGTCGGCGACGCCGAGTCGGGCGCGGATCCGCCAGCCGTGGCCCGACTCGCCGCCGGGCAGTGCCTCGACCGCCAGGTCGGCCGGCGGCTCGATCCGGCCGATCCGGTTCAACGCGTCGGTCAGGACCGTCGCCTTGGCCGATCGGATCACGGCGGCGGTGCCGAAAGCCAAATCGCAGCACCCCGCGCCGGCCGCCGCCGACGGACAGGAGACCGGCGTCCGATCCGGCGAGGGCTCCTCGATCTCCACCGCGCGGGCGCGCCAGAAGGCCTCGCGCGAGTCGTCGGTGACCTCGGCGAGCACCGTCTCCCCCGGCAGCGCACCGGACACGAACACGACCCGGCCGTCGACCCGGGCGACCCCGGCACCGCCGTGGGCCAGCGCATCCACCCGGCACCGCAGGCGGGCGCCGGCCGGCATCAGCTGCCGACCCCGCGCCGGGTCTCCCCCGGCGCGACGTAGTGCGGTGCGTCTTTGCGCCGGTCCGACGAGCTGAGCAACCACGGCACCGAGGTCACCATGACCCCGGACTCGAAGAGCAACCGCCCCTTGAGGCGCAGGGCGGACTGGTTGTGCAGGATCTGTTCCCACCAGTGCCCGACCACGTACTCCGGGATGAAGACCGTGATGACGTCGCGGGGGTTGTCCCGCCGCACCCGCCGGACATACTCCAGAACCGGTCGGGTGATCTCCCGGTAGGGCGAGGCGATCACTTTCAGCGGCACCGTGATGTCGCTCGCCTCCCATTCCGCGACGAGTTTGCGCGTGTCGCGGTCGTCGACGTTGACGGTGATCGCCTCGAGGGTGTCCGGCCGCGTCGCCCTCGCGTATCGGACCGCCTGCCGGGTCGCCAGGTGCAGCGACGACACCAACACGATGGAATGCGTCCGCGGCGGCAGCACCTCGTCCTCGTCGACCGCCGCATCCAATTCCGCCTGCACCGTGGCGTAATGGCGGTGGATGAGCCGCATGAGGATGTACAGGGCGGTCATCGCCAGGATCGCGATCCAGGCCCCGGCGAGGAACTTGGTGATCAGTACGACGACCAGAACGGTCGCGGTCATCACCAGGCCGATGGCGTTGACCACCCGCGACCGCAGCATCCGGGCGCGCGACGCCGGATCGGATTCGATCCGCAGCAACCGGGTCCAGTGCCGCACCATCCCGGCCTGGCTCAAGGTGAAGGAGACGAACACGCCGACGATGTAGAGCTGGATCAGCGTGGTGACCTCGGCGCGGAAGATGACGATGAACACGATCGCGGCCATCGCGAGGAAGACGATGCCGTTGGAGAACGCGAGCCGGTCGCCCCGGGTGTACAACTGCCGGGGCAGGTACCGGTCCTGGGCCAGTACCGAGCCGAGCACGGGGAAGCCGTTGAAGGCGGTGTTGGCGGCCAGCAGCAGGATGAGCGCCGTGGCGACCGCCACCACGTAGAACGCCGGGGTGAACCCGCCGAAGACCGCGTGCGCCAGCTGCACGATCATCGACCGTTGGCGATACCCTTCGGGCGCCCCGGTCAGTTCGGTGGCCGGATTGGCCACGTACTTCACCCCGGCCTCGCGGGCGAGCAGCACCAGTCCGATGAGCAGGGTGATCGCCAGCCCGCCGAGCATGAGCAGCGTGGTGGCGGCGTTGCGCGACTTCGGCTTGCGGAACGCCGGGACGCCGTTGCTGATGGCCTCGACCCCGGTCAGCGCGGCACAGCCGGAGGAGAAGGCGCGAGCCAGGAGGAAGACCATCGCGAATCCGGTCCAATGCCCCGGTTCCGCGCGCAACCCGAAGTCGGCGGTCTCGGCGTGCACCCCGTCGCCGAACAGCACCTCGGCGAACCCCCAGGCCAGCATGACCACGATGCTGAACACGAAGAGGTAGGTCGGCACCGCCAGCAGTGCACCGGACTCGCGCAGCCCGCGCAGATTCACCGCCGCGATCAGGACGACCGCGGCGACGGCGAACCAGACCCGGTGGTGGTGGACCACGTCGATCGCCGAGCCGATGTTCTCCACCGCCGACGCGACCGACACGGCCACGGTGAGGACGTAGTCGACCAGCAGGGCACTGCCGACGACCAGCCCGGCGCGCGGCCCGAGGTTGACCGTGGCGACCTCGTAGTCGCCGCCGCCGGACGGATAGGCGTGCACGTTCTGGCGATAGCTGGCCACGACGACGGCGAGCACGACCGCCACGGCAACCGCCACCCACGGCGTGAACGCGTAGGCACTCAGCCCGGCCACCGACAGCACCAGGAAGATCTCCTGCGGTGCGTAGGCCACCGAGGACAGTGCGTCAGAGGCGAAGACCGGCAAGGCGATCCGCTTGCGCAGCAGCGTCTGACCCAACCGATCGCTGCGGAACGGGCGGCCGACGAGCAGTCGCTTCAGGACGACCGGCACCTGGGACACGGTGGACACCAGGCCACATTAGGCCCAACCGCGCCGCGGTGCTAACCGGTCGGTGCCACGCCGAGCGTGTACGTTCATCAACGTGCGGATAGTCATCATGGGCTGCGGCCGCGTCGGAGCGTCGTTGGCCGAGGCGATGGAGCGGCGCGGACACCACGTGTCGGTCATCGATCGGGACCCGGCGGCCTTCGCGCGACTTGCCCCCGAATTCGCCGGAACCACGACGATCGGGATGGGATTCGACCGCGACGTGCTGGTCCGCGCGGGAATCGAGACCGCCGACGCCTTCGCCGCCGTCTCCTCGGGCGACAACTCGAACATCGTGGCCGCCCGGGTCGCCCGCGAGACGTTCGGCGTCGAGCGCGTCGTCGCCCGCATCTACGATGCCGGACGCGCGCAGGTGTACGCTCGGCTCGGCATCCCCACCGTCGCGACCGTTCCGTGGACCACCGAACGCTTCGTCGCCGAACTCGACGACGACGTCGACGCGGTCGCGTGGCGCGACCCGACCGGCAGCGTCGACCTCATCCAGCTCGAGATCGACGAGTCGTGGATCGGGACGTCGGTCGCCAAGTTCGGCGAGGAGACCGGCTGCCACGTCGTCTTCCTCAACCGCGTCGGCCGCGCCATCCTGCCCGAGCCGCGCACCGCGATCCAAGACGAGGACATCGTTTACGTGGCGGTGCGGTCCAACGACCGCGAAACAATCCGAGAACTCGCCGCCGCACCCCGGCCGGTACACGACTGAGCCGTAGGAGGACCACGTGAAAGTCGCGATCGCCGGTGCCGGCGCCGTCGGGCGCTCCATCGCCCGGGAACTCCTCGCCAACCGCCACGAGGTGACTTTGTTCGAGCGGGAGTCGCGCAAGGTCGACCCCGAGGCTGTCCCCGGCGCGGAGTGGGTGACCGGCGATGCGTGCGAGCTGGCCATCCTCGAACGCGCCGGGCTGCAGGACTACGACGTGATGGTCGCCGCGACCGGTGACGACAAGGCCAACCTCGTCGTCGCGCTGCTCGCCAAGACCGAGTTCGCCGTGAACCGCGTCGTCGCCCGGGTCAACGATCCCCGCAACGAGTGGCTGTTCGACGAGGACTGGGGTGTGGACACCGCGGTGTCCACACCGCGGATGTTGGCCTCACTCGTCGAGGAGGCAGTCAGCGTCGGCGACCTGGTGCGGTTGATGACCTTCCGTCAGGGACAGGCCAACCTCGTCGAGATGACGCTGCCCGACAACACGCCGTTGGCGGGGCGGCCGGTGCGCAAACTCGCACTCCCCCGCGATGTCGCGCTGGTGGCCATTTTGCGCGGCAACCGGGTGATCGCGCCGCAGAGCGACGATTCGGTGGAGGGCGGCGACGAACTCGTCTTTGTCGCGCCCGAAGAGGTCGAACCCGATCTCAAGGACGCGATGCACCTGGGTTGAGCCCGTCGTCGACGCGGGTCTCCCCGTCCGTCGCCGGCCGCTCGGCCTTCTCGGCTTGCTCTTCGGCCCGACCGGCCCGGCGGACCAACAGCACCGTCGCGCCGACGGCGGCGATCGTCAGCGGCCACCCCATCGCGATCCGCGCGGTGGCGAGAAAACCGGTCTGACCGCTGTCGTAGAAGTGGTGCTGCACGGCGTAGCGGGCGATGAAGACCGCGGCCCACACCGCGGTGGCCAAGTCGTAGGCGAGCAGGGTCGCCCGGTGGGCGCGCCACTGCATCCCGGCGCCGTTGACGAGGTTCCACACGACCCCGACCAGCGGCCAGCGCACAACGATCGACACGACGAGGAGCGCCGAGTACGCCAGCATCGTCCAGATCCCGAACAGGAAGTAGCCCTTGGCGTCGCCGGTCCGATGGGCGATGAAGGCGCAGATCGCCACGCCGATGAAGCCCGACACCGCCGGGGTGACGTCTTCGCGGCGGATCAAGCGGAAGACCAGGATTGCCGCGGCGACCGCGACCGCCGCGGCAATGGCCCCGCGCAGGCCGAACCACGCGTTTGCCGGCACGAAGACCAAGATCGGCAGCGTCGAATAGATCAGGCCGGAGACCCCGCCCATCTGCTCGAGCAGTGTGCGATCGGGTTCAGTCACCGGCGAGGTCGTAGTACGGGTTGAAAATCACCTTGGTGCCGTCGTGCTCGCCGACGCGGCCGGTGACCCACAGCTTGCGGCCCGGTTCGATCCCGGGGATCCGGTTGCGACCCAACCACTTGAGGGTGACGGTGTCGGTGCCGTCGAAGAACTCCGCGACCACGCCGGCCTTGGCCGACTTCGAACAGGTCTGGACCGAGCGGAGTTCGCCGAAAATCCGGACCTCCTCGCCGCGGGAGCACTCGGACGCGCACTGCGCCCCTTGGGCTCGCGACTCGTCGGCGATCTCCGCCGCATCCGAGACCTCGAGATCCTCCACGAGCCTGCGCGTCATCCGGCGCAGATAGCCCGCTGTGGCCATCACACCCTCCTGGGCGAGAGAATTCTTACGTTGCGCTACCCAGCGTAGACCGCTCGGAAGGAAACCTCATGCCCAGTCCTCTGGTCGCCATGCCCGGCACCGGATCCGACGCCGATTACGTGCTCCGGGCGTTCGGCCCGGCGGCCGCCGCAACAGGCCGCCAACTGCTGGCACTCGACCCCGGCGACGACCTCGTCGCCGGTTATGAGCGTGCGCTCGACGCGGCGGCCGACGAATACGGTCCGATCGTGGCGGGCGGCGTGTCCATCGGCGCGAGTATCGCGACGCGGTGGGCCGCGCGGGTGGGACCGCGGCGCTGTGCCGGCGTGTGGGCGGCACTGCCGCCGTGGACCGGGTCGCCGACGGGCAGCCCCGCGGCCGCCTCGGCCGTGGCAACCGCCGACGCGCTGGAGCGTGACGGGTTGCCGCGCACGGTGGCAGCCATGGCGGCGGGCAGCCCGGCCTGGTTGGCCGACGAACTCACCCGGTCGTGGACGGCGCTCTACCCCGGGCTCATCGGACAGTTGCGCAGTGCGGCCGCGCTCGTCGGCCCCGGCCCGGCCGAGCTGGGCGCGCTGGCGGTGCCACTCGTCGTCGTGGTCGGTGACGGTGACCCCATCCATCCCGCGGCAGTCGGCGAGGCGTGGGCGTCGTCGGCTCCCCGGTCGGCACTGCGCCGCACCGAACTGGCGGTGTGGGGGAACTCACCGGCCGTGCTGGGCGACCTGGCCGCCCAGGCGTGGGCCGAACTCGGCGGCAGTTGACCGGTCAGCTGCCGCCGCGCTGGCGCCGCAGCCGTTGCATCGCGGTACCGCGCGAGATGCGGTCGGTGGTTCGCTCCGCCGATGGTTCGGGTTGCTCGGCCACCAGCGGATCGGCGGTCGGTGCGGGCGCCGCGGATTCGTCGAAACCCGCCGGCAGGTCGTCGAGTGTCAGCTGACCGTCGTCGACCATCTGCTGCTGGGCCATCCGCACCTGCTGCGCCAGGACGTCGGGCAGGATCAGCGGCAACGGTTCGCGCGGCGGAAAGGGGTTGTTGCCCCGTCGGACCACCGATTCGGCGAGCACCGCCCGGGCCAGCGGTGCCAACTGCGCGGCGAATTCCGGTGGGCCGCTGGCGACGCACCGGACCATCCATCGAGGTCCGTCGACGCCGAGGAACAGGTGGCTTTCGTCGCCGGCGACGTCGGCGACGATCTCACGGCCCCAGTGCCCGTCCTGCAACCGCACCACCGCTCCTTCGGCGCGGACCGAGTCGGCCAGCTCGCGGACCACCTCGCGCCATTGGCCGGGGCTCTTCGGTGCGGCATAGGCGGCCACGGTGATTCGTCCGAACGGGGTCAACAGGTAGACCGACTCCGGTTCATGGTCCACCGACATCTCGACGCTCACCTGACCGCCCTCGACGACCGGGACGAGCACCGACCCGAGGTCGAGGTGCGAGTTCGCCAGTTCCTCGGCCGTCGTCGCCAAGTCGGCAATGTCGTAGGGCCCGGCGGCCTCCCCGACTCGCGCCTGTCCTGCCATTGTCCCAACCTCCGTTACAGCGCCGCGTGGCCGCCGCTCGACCCATAGCCGCCGGCGCCGCGACTGGTGTCGTCGAGCTCGTCGACCTCCTCGAGCGACGGCAGCTCGACCCGCTGAACCAGCAGCTGGGCGATCCGGTCGCCGCGCTTGATGAGTATCGGTTCCTCCGGGTCGAGATTAATCAAGCAAACCTTGATCTCCCCGCGATATCCGGCATCGATGGTGCCCGGCGTGTTGACGATGGACAGACCGGCCCGCGCCGCCAGTCCCGACCGCGGGTGGATCAGGCCGACCGTGCCGTGCGGCAGGGCGATCGCGACACCGGTGCCGACGAGTTGACGGCGCCCGGGGCGCAGTTGGGCGTCGGTGGTCGAGTAGAGGTCGACGCCGGCGTCGCCGGGGTGCGCCCGGGCGGGTAGCGGCAAGTCCTTGTCGAGCCGGACGATGCGCAGGGCCAATGGGTTCTCGGATGACGGAATTCGGTCGGTCACACCCGCAGACTACGCTGAGCCACGTGAGTGACGACGCCCGGACGGATCGGTACAACGAGCGCCTGTGGGTGCCCATCTGGTGGTGGGTGGCCGCTGCGGTGCTCACCCTGGTGCTCGGCTACGAGATCCGGCTGGGCGTCCATCGCGCCAGCTGGGCATGGGTGGCCTATCCCATCATCGGGGTCCTGCTGGCCGCGGTCCTGGTCTCGGTGGGCCGCCGTCGGGTGCGGGTCACCGCGGACGGAGAACTGCACGCCGGCGGCGCGCGGCTGCCGCGCGACGTCGTGAGTCGGGGCGCGGTTGTGCCGCCGAGCGCGAAGAGCGCCGCCATGGGCCGCCAGCTCGACCCGGCCGCCTTCCTGGTGCACCACAGCTGGGCGCATTCGATGGTTCTGCTGGTCCTCGACGACCCCGACGACCCCACCCCCTACTGGCTGGTCTCCACGCGCCACCCCGAGAAGGTGCTCGCGGCCATGGGCATCGCCGACGCCCGGCTCGCCGGCACCCCGGAGTCCCCGGTCGCGGTGGAGCCGGACCGGCCTCGCATCGCCACTGCCCTGAACGCGGTGTTCTACGCCCCCCTGCTGTGGCTGATGTTCCGCCTTCCCGCCGAAACCGTCCACGGGCTCGTCTCCCGCGTCATCCGCGTCGTCGGTGCCGTGCCGGGATTGGGGCGTCTGGTGGGTGGCGTGCTCGTCGCCGACGACCCGATCCTGCGCCAGGACGTCCTGGGCACGACGTTCCCGGCCCCGATGGGGCTGGCCGCCGGCTTCGACAAGAGCGCCGCGGCGGCCCGATCCTGGGGTCCGCTCGGATTCGGCTATGCCGAGGTCGGGACGATTACCGGACAGGCGCAGCCCGGCAATCCGAAGCCCCGACTGTTCCGCCTGCCCGCCGACCACGCGCTCATCAACCGGATGGGCTTCAACAACCCCGGCGCCCAGGCCGCCGCGAAGCGACTGGGGCGCGCCCGGCGGCGATCCCGCGCCTATCCGGTGCCGATCGGCGCGAACATCGGCAAGACCAAAGTGGTCGAATTGTCGGTGGCGGCGGGTGACTACACCCACAGCGCGCAACTGCTCGGCCCGCTGGCCGATTTCGTCGTCGTCAATGTGAGCTCGCCCAACACCCCGGGGCTGCGCGATCTGCAGAGCGTCGAAGCCCTGCGACCGATTCTCACCGCGGTCCGCGGCGCCACCGACCGGCCGGTGCTGGTGAAGATTGCGCCGGACCTCGCCGACGAGGATGTCGACATCGTCGCCGACCTGGCCGTCGAAGCCGGGCTGGCCGGGATCGTCGCCACCAACACGACGATCGCGCGCGACGGACTGCGGTCGTCGGGGGCCGACGTCTCCCGCGCCGGGGACGGCGGCCTCTCCGGTCCGCCCGTCGCCGCCCGCTCCCTCGAGGTGCTGCGCCGGCTCTACGCCCGGGTCGGCGACCGCCTCGTGCTGGTCAGCGCCGGTGGGATCGAGGACGCCGACGACGCGTGGGAGCGGATCTGCGCCGGCGCGACGCTGCTGCAGGGCTACACCGGGTTCATCTACGGCGGGCCGCTCTACGCCAACCGGATCCACGCCGGGTTGGCCGCACGGGTCCGCGGCTCCGGTTTTGCGTCACTCGGCGAGGCGGTCGGCTCGGCGCACCGGACGAACGCGGCCTCCGACTAGCGCCGACTGGGCCCTCATTTCCGCCGACTGGGCCCGACTTCTCATCGACTGGGCCCCACTTTTCATCGACTGGGCCCTCCTTTTCATCGACTGGGCCCTCGTCGGCCACAGCTGCGAGCGGCGCCTTTGCGGGCTGACGAGATCGAGGGCCCACTCGACACGATTCAGGGCCCACTCGACACGATTCAGGGCCCACTCGACAGGATTCAGGGCCCAGTCGGCGAATCGGGGCGACCGTCAGGCGGTCTCCTCGTAGGTACCGGTGAGCACCGCGCGGCCGATCGCGTGGAAGAACAAATTGAAGCCGAGGTAAGCCGGCGTGGCACCGTCGGGCAACTCCAGCGATTCGACGTCGACGGCGTGCACGACGACGAAGTAGCGGTGCGGTCCATGACCGGCCGGCGGCGCCGCCCCGACGAACCGCTTGCTGGAGGCGTCATTGGCCAGCGTCACCGCGCCGGCGGGCAGCGAGCCCGGCTCACCGTCGCCCGCGCCGGAGTCGAGGGAGGTCACCGAAGCCGGGATGTCCGCGACGGCCCAGTGCCAGAACCCCGACCCCGTCGGCGCATCGGGGTCGTAGACGGTCACCGCGAAGCTGCGCGTCTCCGCCGGGAATCCCGACCAGGACAGTTGCGGAGAAACGTCGTCGCCGCCGGCCCCCATGATCCCGCTCACCTGCGCCTTGGCCAGGGGTGCGCCGTTGGTGATATCGGTCGAGGTGAGCTCGAATCCGGGCAACTGCGGCAGCGCGGCATACGGGTCGTAGGAGTGGTCTGGCATGGAATCACCTCTCGTTCGGGCTGGCATCGGAGTCCGGTGCCGGCGCACTGTGCAACAGGAAATGCTCGAAAACCTTGGTACCGAACAACACTGAGTCCACCGGTACGCGTTCGTCAACCCCGTGGAAAAGGGCGGCGAAGTCCAACTCCGGTGGCAGCTGCAGCGGCGCGAACCCGAAGCAGCGGATGCCCAGCTTGGCGAAGGCCTTCGCATCGGTGCCGCCGGAGAGCATGTAGGGCACGGTCCGCCCCTGGGGGTCGTGGGCCAGGATGGCCGCGTTCATGGCGTCGACGAGATGCCCGTCGAAGGTGGTCTCGTACGGGTCGAGATGGGTGATCCACTCCCGCTCGACATTCGGCCCCAGCAGCTCGTCGATCTCGGCCTCGAAGGCGGCCTGCCGTCCCGGCAGGACACGGCAGTCGATGACGGCCTCGGCGGTCTGCGGGATCACGTTGGCCTTGTAGCCGGCGCTCAGCATGGTCGGATTGGCCGTGTCGCGCAGGGTGGCGCCGATGATCCGGGCCAGTCCGCCGAGTTTGAAGAGAGCCGTCTCCAGGTCGGGGGTGTCGGCACCCAACGACAGGCCGGTCTCCTCCTCGGCGACGCCGAGGAACTCCGCGACCGCGTCGGTCAGCACCAGCGGGAACGTGTGCGCACCGATGCGGGCCACCGCCGCGGCTACCTCGGTCACCGCGTTGTCCTCGTGCAGGAACGAGCCGTGACCGGCCTTGCCGGTGGCACGCAGCCGCATCCAGGACAGCCCCTTCTCCGCTGTCTCCACCAGGTAGAGGCGTCGCTGCTCCCCGTCGGGACGGTCGACGGTGAGCGAGAACCCGCCGACCTCGCCGACCGCCTCGGTGATGCCGGCGAACAGGTCCGGCCGGTTTTCGACGAGCCACTGGGAGCCCCAGGTGCCGCCGGCCTCCTCGTCGGCGAGGAAGGCGAAGACGAGGTCGCGCGGCGGCACCGTCCCCTCCCTCGCGAACTGGCGGGCCAACGCCAGAGCCATCCCGGCCATGTCCTTCATGTCGACGGCCCCGCGCCCCCAGATGTAGCCGTCGGCGACCGAACCTGAGAACGGGTGGACCGACCAGTCCGCCGCCTCGGCCGGGACGACGTCAAGGTGGCTGTGCACCAACAGGGCGCCCGCACTGCTCGCCGGGTCCCCGGGCAGCCGCGCGAAGACGTTGCCGCGCCCCGGTCGGCCGGACTCGACGTAGGTGGTCTCATAGCCCGCCTCGGCCAGGCGATCGGCCACCCATTTGGCGCAATCCTCCTCGCCCTTGGTGGTCTCCGGTTCACCGGTGTTGGAGGTGTCGAAGCGGATCAGTTCGGCGATCAGATCGACGACTTCGTCGAGGGCGCGTGGTGTGCTCACCCCTCCATTATGGGGATTTGGGTATTGGCGCCATCCTCGGTTAGGGTTATCCGGCACTGAGTCCGAGTGGCGGAATGGCAGACGCGCTAGCTTGAGGTGCTAGTGCCCTATTAACGGGCGTGGGGGTTCAAGTCCCCCCTCGGACACAACGGTTTCGGGCCGCGACCCCCAACGGGGGCCGTGGCCCGATTCGTTTCCGCGGGTGGGCGCGGTAGGGTCCATCCGTGCTGCCGACGCCACTGTTCCTCGACTGCGATACCGGCATCGACGACTCGCTCGCGCTGCTCTACCTGCTCACCCGACCCGACGTCGAGATCACCGGGATCGCGAGCACGGCGGGCAACGTCGCGACCGACACGGTGGTGGAAAACAACCTGGCCTGGTTGGAACTCTGCGGCCGCACCGACATCCCGGTGCATCCGGGCTCCCCGGTCCCTCTCGTCACGCCGCTGCGCACCGCCGAGGACACCCACGGCCCCCACGGCACCGGCTATGCCCGGTTGGCCACCGCCGTCACCGCGCCCTCCCCCGTCGACGCGGCGCACGCCTGGTGTCGGGCGGCGTCGACCCACGCCGACAGGCTCGTCGGCCTGGCGATCGGCCCGCTGACCAATCTGGCGCTGGCGCTGCGACTCGACCCCGACCTGCCGACCAGACTGGACCGGCTGGTGATCATGGGCGGGGCCTTCGGGGTTCCCGGGAACACCACCCCGGTCGCCGAGTGGAACATGGTCGTCGACCCGGAGGCCGCCGCGGAGGTGTTCGCCGCTTTCGACCGGCCCGATGCGCCCGACCCACTGGTATGCGGCCTCGATGTCACCGAGCAAATGTCCTTCACCCCGGCACACGCGCAGAGGTTGGCTGACGCCGCACCGGGTACCCGGGTGGCCGGGTACCTGACCGACGCCTTGCGCTTCTATTTCGAGTTCCACGACGCCCAGGGCGAGGGCTACCAGGCATTCGTCCACGACCCGTTGGCCGCGATGGTGGCGCTGGACCCCGACCGGGCCTCGACGACACCCGCCCACCTCGCCGTGGAGTTGGAGGGGGCACTCACCCGGGCGATGACGGTGGCCGATCGGCGCGGCATGCTCGGAGCGCCCAACGTCCGGCTGGTGACCGGCGCCGACGTCGACGCCATGCTCGACGAGTTGGTCGACGCGCTCGCGCGGCTCGGCGTCGCGATCGGCTGAGTCAGGCCCGGTCGAAGGCCGCCAGGATCTCGGCGGCGCCCAGCGCCGGGGTGAGCTCGCCCGCGCCGATCCGTTGCTCGACGGCGGCGCGGACCTCCCTCACCCCGGTGTCGGCGCCGAGGCGGGCCAACAGTTCGTCGTGCACCATCGTCCACATCCAGTCGACCTGCTGGCGACTGCGGTGCGCCTCGAAACGGCCGTCGTCGATCATCGCCTGCCGGTGCCGCCCCACGGCCGCCCAGAACTCGTCCACCCCGGTGTTCTCCAGGGCGCTCATGGTCAACACCGGCGGCGTCCAGAACGCGTCGTGCGGGTAGATGAGGCTCAATGCGCCCCGCAACTCGCGCGCCGCGGCCCGCGCCTCGTTGACGTGCTTCCCGTCGGCCTTGTTCACGACGACGACGTCGGCGAGTTCGAGCACCCCCTTCTTGATCCCCTGCAGGGAGTCGCCGGTGCGCGCCAGCGTGAGGAAGGTGAACGTGTCGACCATGTTGGCCACGGTCACCTCGGACTGGCCCACGCCCACCGTCTCCACCAGCACCACGTCGTAGCCCGCCGCCTCGACGAGCACGATCGTCTCGCGGGTGGCCTTGGCGACGCCGCCGAGGGTGCCCGCGGTGGGTGAGGGTCGGATGTAGGCGTCAGGGTGGGCGGCGAGGCGGCCCATCCGGGTCTTGTCGCCGAGGATCGAACCGCCGGTGCGCGTCGACGACGGGTCGACGGCGAGCACGGCCACCCGGTGGCCCTGGTCGATCAGGTGCATGCCGAGGGTTTCGATCGTCGTCGACTTGCCCACGCCCGGCACACCGGTGATCCCCACCCGGAACGACTTGCCGGCGTGGGGGGTCAGCGCCAGCAGCATCTCCTGCGCCCGCGCCCGGTGCTCGGGATGGGTGGATTCGACGAGGGTGATCGCACGGGCCAGGTCCGCGCGCCGCCCGGCGAGCACGCCGTCGCCGAGCCGCGCCGGATCGGTGCGGTCCGAAACTCCCGACACCCCTATCCCGCGCCCGACAGTTCCAGACCGAGGTTGTCGGCCAGCTTGGTGATGAGTTCGACGGCCGAATCCGCGATGACGGTGCCCGGCGGGAAGATCGCCGCCGCTCCCGCCTGGTACAGCTCGTCGAAGTCGCCGGGCGGGATGACACCGCCGACGACGATCATGATGTCGGACCGCCCCACCTCGGCGAGGGCGTCGCGCAGCGCCGGCACCAGGGTGAGGTGCCCGGCGGCCAGCGACGACACGCCGACGACGTGGACGTCGTTGTCGGCGGCCTGGGCGGCCACCTCCTCCGGCGTCGAGAACAGCGGGCCCACGTCGACATCGAAGCCGAGGTCGGCGAACGCGGTCGCGATCACCTTCTGGCCGCGGTCGTGCCCGTCCTGGCCCATCTTGGCGACCAGGACGCGGGGCCGACGACCCTCGGCCGCGGCGAACTGTTCCACGAGCGCCGTCGCGGCGTCGATGTTGCCCGATTGGCCCGCCTCGTGCCGATACACACCGCTGATCGTACGGATCTCGGCCTGGTGGCGTCCGAAGACCTTCTCCATCGCATCGGAGATCTCGCCCCCCGTGGCACCGTGGCGCGCCGCGTCGATGGCCAAGGCCATCAGGTTGGTGTCCATCGAACCGCCGGGCTGGCCGGAGGCGCGGGTGAGCGCAGCCAGGGCCGCCTCGACCTCGCCCGAATCGCGTTCGGCGCGCAGCTTCTCGAGTTTGGCGAGCTGCTCGGCGCGCACCTTGGAGTTCTCGACCTTGAGGACTTCGATCTCCTCGTCGTCGTCGACGCGGTACTTGTTCACGCCGATCACCGGCTGGTGGCCGGAGTCGATGCGCGCCTGGGTCCGCGCCGCGGACTCTTCGATGCGCAACTTGGGCAGCCCCTCGTTGATCGCCTTCGCCATGCCGCCGGCCTCCTCGACCTCGGCGATGTGGGCGCGGGCGCGGGCGGCCAACTGCGCGGTGAGCCATTCGACGTAATTCGAACCGGCCCACGGATCGATCGGCCGCGTGGTGCCCGACTCCTGCTGCAGCAGCAGCTGGGTGTTGCGGGCGATGCGGGCAGAGAAATCGGTCGGCAGGGCCAATGCCTCATCGAGCGCGTTGGTGTGCAGCGACTGGGTGTGGCCCTGCGTGGCGGCCATGGCCTCCACCGCGGTGCGGGCGACGTTGTTGTAGACGTCCTGGGCCGTCAGCGACCAGCCCGACGTCTGGGAGTGGGTGCGCAGCGACAGAGACTTGGCGCTGCGGGGGTTGAACTGGGCGACCAGTTCACTCCACAGCAGTCGGGCGGCGCGCAGTTTGGCGACCTCCATGAAGAAGTTCATCCCGATGCCCCAGAAGAACGACAGGCGCGGGGCGAACTTGTCGATGTCGAGCCCGGCGTCGAGCCCGGCCCGGATGTACTCCACGCCGTCGGCCAGGGTGTAGGCCAGCTCCAAGTCGGCCGTCGCACCCGCCTCTTGGATGTGGTAGCCGGAAATCGAGATGGAGTTGAACTTCGGCATCTTGGCGCTGGTGTAGCCGAAGATGTCGGAGATGATCCGCATCGACGGCGCCGGCGGATAGATGTAGGTGTTGCGGACCATGAACTCTTTGAGGATGTCGTTCTGGATGGTCCCGGCCAGCTTCTCCGGCGGCACCCCCTGCTCCTCGGCCGCGACGACGTAGAGCGCGAGGATCGGGAGCACGGCTCCGTTCATCGTCATCGACACCGACACGTTGCCCAGGTCGATGCCGTCGAACAGCTGGCGCATGTCGAGGATGGAGTCGATCGCCACACCGGCCATGCCGACGTCGCCGGCCACCCGCGGGTGGTCGGAGTCGTAGCCGCGGTGGGTGGCGAGGTCGAACGCCACCGACAACCCCTTCTGTCCCGACGCGAGGTTGCGGCGGTAGAAGGCGTTGGACTCCGCCGCCGTCGAGAAGCCCGCGTACTGGCGGATCGTCCACGGCTGGTTGACATACATCGTCGGGTACGGGCCGCGGATGAACGGCGCGGCGCCGGGGACGGTGTCGAGGGGATAGTCCGGGGCCACCGCGTCGCGGTCGGCGCGGGTGTAGATCGGCTTGACGTCGATCTGTTCCGGCGTCTGCCAGACCACCTGTTCGGTGGTGTAGCCGTGGGTCTTCGCCGCGGCTTCGATGCGTTCGGTCGCGTGTGCGACGGTCACCGGCGGCTCCGGTGAATCGGAGCGCAGGGGCACCCCGGCGAAGGGCGGTACGGCGGTCATGCGTGGGCTCCCGTGGTCGGGGCTGACCCGGCGATCAGGTCCAGCAGGTCGGTCAGGACGGCGACGGCGTCGAGGCCGGCGCGCAAGGATCCGTCCGGCGCCGCGTCGGCCGCCGGCCACTCCTTGTCGGGGCCGGCCAGCAGCACCCGCTCGATTCCGGCGGCACGGGCCGCGGCGAGCACGGCCGGCCCCTCGTCGGCGTAGCGCGCCTTGGTGCCGCACAGCACCGCCACCGTCGGCGAATGCTCCGCGACGAGTCCGGCCACCTGTTCGGCCGTCGTCGGTCCCGGGTTGACCGCGGCGATGCCGCCGGCGGCCAGCAGGTTGGCGATGAAGGTGGTCCGCCCGTTGTGCTCGGCGATCGGCCCGAGCGGGATCAGCAGCGCACTGGGCCGCTCGCCGGCCGCCGCTGCCGCGTCGGCGCGGTCGCGCAGCGCCTCGAAGTGCCGGGCGACGCGGGCGAGGTTCGGCGCCGCCGTCGGCAGGTCGGTATCGGTGGCCGACCCGGCCGTCAGGGCCGGCTCGCCGAGATTGGGGAACTCGCTGACCCCGGTGACCGGGGTCTTCCGGGTCGCGACGTCGGCGTCTCGCTGCTCGAGCGACTCGGCCACCCGCCGCGCGATGGAACCGTCGGCGAGTGCGGCGCCGTAGCCGCCGGCCTCCTCGATCTCGGTGAACACCGCCCAGGCGGCCTCGGCGAGATCGTCGGTGAGCGACTCGATGAACCAGGACCCGCCGCCGGGATCCAACACCCGCCCGACGTTGGACTCCTCGAGGAGCAACAGCTGGGTGTTGCGGGCGATGCGCCGGGTGAAGGCGGGTTTGGCGGTGCGCTCATCGGTCGGAATCGCCGCGTCGAAGGCGTGCACGGTGACCTGGTCGGCGCCGCCGACTCCCGCGCCGAAGGCAGCGACGGTGCTGCGCAGCATGTTCACCCACGGGTCGCGCTGGGAGAACATCGCCAAGTCGGTGACCGCGTGGGTCACCGCCGCCCCCGCATCGGGCACACCGAGGACTTCGGCCACCCGGGCCCACATCAGCCGCAACGCCCGCAGTTTCGCGATCGCACCGAACTGGTCGTCGGTGACGCTGACCCCAAAGGTCAGCTGGCGCAGCGCCTGCGCCGGGGACAGTCCCGCCGCGACGAGCTCGCGCACGTGCGCGACGCCGGCCGCGACGATGAGCCCGAGTTCGGTGACCGGGTCGGCACCGCCGCCGGCGAAATCCAACCCGTCGACGCGCAGGGTGCGCACCTTGTCGGCGTGGGCGCCGCCGGCGATCTCGACGGCCAGCGCCGTCGCCTCGGCGGCGTCGACACTCGGACGCCCGGAGAACGCCGCGGTGAGCGGTGATAGACCGACCGACGCGACGGTGGCCGCGGTGGGCGCCACCTCCTGCGGCGGGGCGGGCGCATCGTCGAGTAGGCGCAGCAGGGCTCGTCCGGCGGTGATCCCGTCGGCCCCCGCATCCAGCGTCAGCGGCAACAGGTCGAGATAGACACCGGCCAGCGCGGTGGTCAGGTCGTCCGTCCCGAGACCGGCCCCCACCCGCAGCCACAGCCCGCTCGTGCCGTTTTGGCAGGCGTCGAGGATCTGCTCGTTCAGGGCCGCCGCAGCGGTGTCGTCGTCGCCGAACCGCTCGGTGACCCGCCACCCCATCACGGCGTCGCGGACCCGGTCGGCGCCGCGGACGAAGGGGAATTCGCCGGGCAGCCCGGGTTCGGCCGTTTCGTCGAGTCGGGTGTAGAGCGGGCGGACCGTCAGCCCGCCGGGAATCGGTGTGGAGAGCAGTTCGGTCGGACTCGCCGGGAGGTCGGCCACTTCCACGCGCCGGGACTTGGCCAAGACCGCCGCCGCGGATTCCGACCACTCCTCATAGGTCTCCGAGAGAGACATCACACCGCCTTCCATCGTGTAGCACTGACCATAGACGATCGCTCGGTCGCTTCCGTCGCGGAGTCCGGCCCGCCGAAGCCAGTAGAGTCGCGCAGGTGAGCGATCACCCAGAACACCCGCACACCGGGGACGAACTCCTCGACGCGGATATCCGCGGCACGGTGATCCGGCGGATCGTCGTGGTAGGGCTCGTCGTCGCGGTGATCATGATCACGTCGTACGTGGTGCCGACCAAGGGCATCGTCGAGGCCATCGAGTCGTGGCGGGCGGGGCTGGGACCGGGTTTCCCGATCGCCTTCTTCGTCAGCTATGCGGTGATCACGATGTTCCCCATCCCGCGCTCGGCGTTCACCTTCTCCTCCGGCGTGCTGTTTCCCGCCGCACTGGGCCTGTCCGGAGCGATGGCGGCGACCATGTTCGCGGCCGTGGTGTCCTTCGTGGCGATCCGAGTCATCGGTCGGGACAAGGTCCGGCCCTATCTGAAGCAGCCGGTGGTGCGCGCCATCGACGCCCGGCTCGAGCGACGCGGGTGGTTGGCCGTCGGGTCGTTGCGGCTCATCGCCGCTTGCCCGTTCTCCTTGGCCAACTACTGCTCGGCGCTCTCCTCGGTGCGCACGCTCCCCTATTCGATCGCGACCCTCGTCGGGGTGTTCCCCGGCACCGCCGCGGTGGTCCTGCTGGGCCATTCGGTCACCAGCGGACCCAATCCCTGGTTGATCGCCAGCACGGTGTTCTTCTTCGGGTTGGGCATCTTCGGCCTGGTCTTCGACGCGAAGCTCCCCGTCGACTGACGCCGACTGGGCCCTGTTTCCCGCCGACTGGGCCCCGCAGACTCAAGCGATCGCCGCAACGGCCGACGAGTTTGCGGAGGTCAGCATGGGTGATGGTGGTTCGAGACGACGGTTGGGGAAGTTGGGGGTCGCTGATCGACCGCCGTTAACCCAGCGGCGTGAGTTGTTTTGGCAGGGCCTGTCTACGGGGATGACGATCAAGGCTGCGGCGCGCGCTGCTGGTGTGTCGCGCAACTCCGGGGCCCTGTGGTTGGCCCAGGCTGGCGGAATGAAACCAACAGCAACGGCACTGGAAAGCCGGATCAGCGCCGGCACGGGCCGGTTGACCTTCGCTGATCGGTGCTGCATCGAGGAACTGGTGGGCAAAGGGTCGCAGCCGGCGCGGATCGCGCGTCTGTTGGGTCGTTCCCGCTCGACCATCAGCCGGGAACTGGTGCGGGGCCGGCCCGCCGGTGACGGTGAATACCGGTATCGGGCGATCGTGGCGCAGACGACGGTCGACCAAGGCCGGCGGCGACCCAAACCGCGCAAACTCCAACCCGACACCGCGCTTTACGCTGAAGTCGTCGACATGCTGGGGAAACGGCTCAGTCCTGAGCAGATCGCCCACCGGTTACGGCACGACTATCCCGACGATCCGGAGATGCGGGTGTCCCACGAAACGATCTACCAGTCGATGTATGTTCAAGCCCGCGGTGGTTTGCGCGCCGAGGTTGCCAAAGCACTACGCACCGGGCGGATACGACGCAAACCCGCAGGCCGAGACACATCCGGTCGAGGCCGGATCAAAGACATGGTGATGATCAGCGATCGTCCCGCCGAAGTCGAGGACCGCTCGGTCCCCGGCCACTGGGAGGGTGACTTGATCATGGGAGCCGGTAACCGCTCGGCGATCGGCACCCTGGTCGAACGCACCACCGGCTTTCTGATGCTGGTGCACCTGCCCGGCGATCACACCGCCGCCACCGTTGCCGCGGCCATGACCCGAACCATCCCGACCATCCCCGAAATCCTGCGTCGATCGTTGACCTGGGATCAAGGAGTGGAAATGGCCCACCACACCGCCATCACCAACGCCACCGGCCTACCGATCTACTTCTGCGATCCCCACAGCCCCTGGCAGCGCGCCACCAACGAAAACACCAACGGCCTACTCCGCCAGTACTTCCCCAAAGGGGCCGACCTATCGTTCTTCGGCCCCGGCATGCTCGACCAAGTCGCCGCCGAACTCAACGACCGACCCCGAAAACGCCTCAACTGGATGACCCCCGCCGAAAAGCTCGAAGAACTCCTACAATCCAAACCGACAGATTCCGTTGCACCGACCACTTGAATCCGCCCCCTGTTTCCCGCCGAGTGGGCCCTAGTCGCTCGGCTCTGTGACGAAATCGATGAGTTCCTCGACGGCCCGCAACAGCGGCACCTCGATATCGCGATAGTCCCGGACGCCCGACAGCACCCGGCGCCACCCGTCGGTCGGCGCCCCCCAGCCCAGTTCCGCGCAGACGCCGGTCTTCCAATCGGTGCCCCGCGGAATCCGGGGCCACCCGACAATCCCGACCGACGCCGGTTTCACCGCCTCCCAGACATCGATGTACGGGTGTCCGCAGACCAACACGTGCTGCCCGACCGATTCGGTGAGGCGCGCCTCTTTCGAGCCGGCGACGAGGTGGTCGACGAGGACCCCGGCTCGACGACCCGGGCCGGGTTCGAAGTCATCCAGCGCCGCGTCGAGGTGGTCCAACCCGTTCAGACTCTCCACCACCACGCCCTCGGCGCGCAGATCGTCGCCCCACACGCGCTCGACGAGTGTCGCGTCATGGATTCCCTCGACGAACAGCCGGCTCGCCCGCGCCACCCGGGCCCGCTGCTGCGCCGCTTTGCGCGAACCAGAGGCCGTGCGCTGGGCGGTTGGCGCCGGTGCCGCGGCCCGCGGGCGGACCAGCGTGACCGTTTTACCGTCGATGAGGAAGGCCGACGGCCGCATCGCAAAGATCCTGGTCGCACCGTGACGGTCTTCGAGCCGGACGAACAACCCGTCATACGACTTCTCGAAACCGACGACAGCGCCGCAATAGCCACTCGCCGCGTCTTCGACGACGAGCCCCTTCGCGGCCTCGACCTCGGGGACTTGCGGCCCGCGCCGCCGGGGTGCCGCAAGAATGTCGCGGCCGTAAGGATCATCCGTCACGATCGCCCAGGGTAGGACAGTCCCGCCCGGCGTTTGGCGACCGACGCGCGGATGGCCACGACGACCACCGCGACGAGGCCCAACGCGATCCCACCGCCGACCAGCAGGAACAGGTATCCCACTCCCCAGAGTCCGGTCGAGTCGTGGGTACCGGCGTCGACGGCCCACACCGTCGAGAACCCGAGCACCACCCCTATCGCCGCAACGAGCGGCCCGGAGAGCCGCCACCGGGTGAACCACCCGAGGATCCCAGTGACCGCGCCGACGCTGAGCGCGCACGCCACCACCTGCCACGGACGATACGGCCCTTGCGTTTGACCGCTCGCATCGGTGTAGTAGCCACCCCAGGTCAACCAGGCGAACCACAGCGCCACGCCGGCCAGGACCGACACCGCGGCGGCCGTCCACGTCCCCAACCCGCGTTCGGGCGCCACCGCCGGCGACGACCGCTCCACCGACCGCAGCCAGTACACGACGCCAGCCGCCACGAGAGCGGGGATACCGCCGAACAGTGCGACGACGACGATGATTCCGATGCCCGCGCCCCCAAGACCCATGGGGTTCACGTTAGCGCCCCGGCGCGAACTAGGCTGGTCCGATCATGCCCGCCGTCCTCCGACCAGATGGTCCGCCACCGCAACAGGTCCACGTGTTGACCACCGTCGCCCCGTGGGCGGCGGCCTTCGGCGTCGGCCGCAGCGCCGGCGACGACCTCCTCGACGAACTGCGTGCGCTGAACATGCCGGCGACGATCACCGACTCGGCGGGCGGCGCCCCGATGACCTGGCTCGAGTTGGCCCGAACCGCCGACGACTGGTCGCTTCGCCTGCCCGCGGCCGGCGATCCGGACGGGTTGGGTCCGGGCGCGGCCGGCCGCGCCGCCACCGAGGCGGGCGAGGCGCTGGTCGTCGTCGCGGATGAGACCCGGGTGATCGTGCCCTCACGCGACCCCGACCGGGCGCCGACCTGGACGGCCCACCGCGTCGACGGGCCGATTGGGGCGACCCGCACTCTCGGACTCGGCGAGGCGCGTCTGATCCTGCTCGACGCGATCGGCGATGCCACGGCGGCCCTGACCGGTTTGGCCGGTACCTCCGCGGGTGCGGCCGACACGTTGCGAGCCGACTTGGCCGAGCACGTCAGCCGCTTCGCCCCGGTCTTTCCACCCGGTGCCGACGGGCGCGCCACCGAGGTCGCCGGACTGTCCGCCCAGGTGTTGGGCACCTTGTCGTTGGCCGCCGACCGGCGCGTCGGGTTCGGGGTCGCGCTGGCCCATGCCGACGAGGGAGACCGCCGTCTCGGCGAGGTCGCGGCTGCGGCCCGCACGGCATTGGCAGCGGCGGTCAACCACGTGATCGGGGACTTCGCCCACCGGTGAGCGCCGCTCGACGGGGCGTCACGCGTCGCCGCAGCACCCCGCCCGGCACCCGGCGCCGTTGTCGCCGCATCCCGGCGCGTCCAGGTCACCACCGCCGTCGGCATAGCGCTGCACGAGGTCGGCTATGAGTCCGGTGAAGCGGGGGTCGGTGCCGACGGTGGCGGCCCGCGAGTAACCCAGGTCCAGTTCACCGGCCAGCTCGGCCAGTTCGCTGTCCAGGTCCCAGATCACCTCGAGGTGGTCGGAGACGAATCCGATCGGCGCGACGACGACCTGCTCGACGCCGTCGTCGGCGAGCGCCCTCAGATGGTCGGCGATGTCGGGTTCGAGCCACGGAACCTCGGGCGGACCCGACCGCGACTGCCAGACCTGGTCATAGTCGCGCCCGGCACCAAGGGTCCCGTCGGCGGTCAACCGCTGTGCAACCTGGGCGCAGGCGGCGTCGACCTGGCGCGAATAGAGGCCGTCGCCGATGGCCCGGTCGGCGCGCACCGGGATGGAATGCGCGGTGAACACGAGTCGGAACGGCCCGGTCGGGTCGGGCAGGGCCGCGACGGCACGCCGCACCGCATCGGCCTGCGACTCGAGGAAGGCCGCTTCCGCCCAGTACTGCGGCAGTTTGCGCAACAACACCGGGTCCGCAGTGCTCTCGGGCACCCGCTCGGCGAGCGCGGCGACCGCGCGTGCGATGTCCTCGTGGTACTGCTTGCACCCGGAATAGCCGCCCCAGGCCGACGTGGTGAACACGAGGATGCGGCGGTGCCCGTCGCGATACATCGTTTCGACGGCATCCTCAACATACGGGTCCCAGTTCCGGTTGCCGAAGTACACCGGCAGGTCGGCCCCGCGCTGCGCAAGGCCGCTCCGCAGGGCGGCCATCATGTCGCGGTTGAGCCCGTTGATCGGCGATGCCCCACCGAAGTGGTGGTAATGCTCGGCGACCTCGGCGAGGCGGTCGGCTGGCACGCCGCGCCCCCGGGTGACGTTCTCCAGGAACGGCATGACCTCCTCGGGCCGCTCGGGCCCGCCGAAGGACAGGAAGAGTACCGCCGTGAACGGCTCGCTCACCTCGCGTGCCTCACTTGCCCGCGATGAGTTCCTCCGGGAACCAGGTGTTGTGGCTGGCACCGCCGTCGACGTAGACGATCGAGGCGGTCGTGGCCGGCAGGAAGTCCGACAGCAGTGCGCAGACGCTGGTCCCGACGACGCTCGGGTCGTCGACGTCCCAACCGATCGGCGACGCACCGTTCCAGTAGTCGTTGAGCATGGTGAGCTTCTTGGCGTCGTCGGTGGCGGTGCCCGAGATCGCCTTGGCGGCCAGGGTCTTGATCGGACCGGCGGCGACCAGGTTGGAGCGGATCTTCTTGGCGTAGCCGACCTCGCGGGCGACGTAGCGGTTCACCGACTCCAGCGCGGCCTTCGCCACACCCATCCAGTTGTAGTCCGGCATGGCGGTGCGCGGGTCGAAGTCCATGCCGACGATCGAGCCGCCCTCGTTCATGACCGGCAGCGCGGCACGCGCCAACGAGGCGTAGCTCCACGCCGAGATCTCGAAGGACTTGGCGACGTCGGGGCCGGGGCCCTCCAGGAACGGCAGCGCGTCGGGCCCCATCAGCGTGCGGGGCGCGAAGGCGATCGAGTGGACCAGTCCGTCGATGCCCTGCGGGGCGAGTTCGCGCACCTTGTCGGCGAGTTGGCCCAGGGACTCCTCGTCGGTGACGTCGAGCGGGATCGCCGGCGGCACCTCCTGCGGGAGCCGCTTGGCGATGCGGTCGATCAGGCGCAGGCGCTCGGGGATGCCGGTGATGATCACCGTGGCCCCCTGCTCCTGCGCCACCTTCGCGGTCGAGAATGCGATCGATGCGTCGGTGATGATGCCGGTGACGAGGATGGTCTTGCCGTCGAGGATGCCCATGATGCTCCTTGGAGATTCGGTGGTGGCTGGCTGTCGGTGCGTGCTCGGACCGGGCCTAGTGGCCCATGCCCAAACCGCCGTCGACGTTGATCACGTTGCCCGTGACGTAGGACGAGTCGTCGGAGGCGAGGAAGGACACGACGGCGGCCACGTCTTCGGGCTGTCCCATGCGCTTGGCGGGGATCGCCTGGTCGACGGCAGTCTTCGTGTACTCCTCGGGCAGCGCGCGGGTCATGTCGGTGTCGATGAGGCCGGGGGCGACGACGTTGGCGGTGATGTTGCGGCCGCCGAGCTCACGGGTCACCGAGCGGGCCAGGCCGATGACACCGGCCTTGCTCGAGGCGTAGTTCGCCTGGCCCGGGGTGCCCATCAGCGCCACGACCGAACCGAGGTAGATGAACCGGCCCCAGCGCTTCTTGAGCATGTCGCGGGTGGCGGCCTTGGTGACGCGGAAGGCGCCGGTGAGGTTGGCGTTGACGACGCGCTCGAACGAATCGACGTCCATGCGCATGAGCAGGGTGTCTTCGGTGATGCCGGCGTTGGCGACGACGACCTCGACCGGTCCCTGGTGCTCGGCGACCTCGGCGAAGGCGCGGGTCACCGACTCGGTGTCGGTGACGTCGCACTGGACGCCGAACAGGCCCTCGGGGGCACCGGAGCCGCGGTGGGTCACGGCCACCTTGTGGCCGTCGGCGGCGAGGCGCTGGGCGACGGCCAGACCGATGCCGCGGTTACCGCCGGTGACAAGTACAGAGCGCGAGGTAGTCATGGATATCAAACCTATCGTGTCGGTCGTCGTCGGTGAAACGGCGGGTCCGCCGGAATCAGTGGACCTTGCCGCTGGTCATGTTGAAGTTGCCCGAGTACCGCGCGATGGGGTTGCGCCCATGTTTGACGGTCGTCGTCAGACCGGTGCCGCCGGTCTCGGTGGATATGACCGTGAGCTGGTACTCCTTCGCCGCCGGGGTAACGGTCCGCGACAACGGGATGGTGCCCGACCAGGAGTGATTCCGGTCACCGTCCAGGTAGATCGACACGAACACCGACGCCCCCTCGGGTCCGGCCACCTCGACGGTCAGACTGTCCGCGGGGGTGCCATCGGTCGGGGTCGTCGGGCTCGCTCGGCGATTGTCGCGATGGTCGTCGCCGCGGTCGACGACCACCGCTACCGCCAGGGCGCCGGCCGGCAGGACCACCACCGCCGCGGCGAGCGCGATCCACCACCCCTTCCGAGTCGGCCCCTTAGGATTCGGCGCTATCGGCCCGGCGACAGGTCTGGACATGGGTCGATTCTCACTTACGGCAATCGTTGGTTCAGCACCAGTGCTCCGACGGCGCCGAGCAATGCGAGGATCGTGCCCGCCAGGACCCACGGGTGCGAGTTCTCGCCGCGCGTCGTCTCATAGCCGATCTGCTCCTGCAACGAGCTGTACACCGCGTTGAGCTCCTCCAGGCTCGAGGCCGTGAAGAACCGACCGCCGGGCGCGGCGAGTTGGGAGATCTTCTTGAGCGACGCGTCGTCGACCGGAACCGGGATCCGCTCGCCCTCGATCTCCACGGCCCCGGACTGGGTGCCGAAAGAAATCGTGGACACCGGGACGCCGCGCTCCTTCGCCTTGCGCGCCGCCGAGAACGCCCCGCGCGGTGCGTCTTGGCTCTCCGGCACGGTCTGCTTGCCGTCCGACAGCAGCACGATGTGCGCCGGCGGTGCGCCCTTGTCCCCGCCGAGCAGCGAGTTCAGCGTCCGGATCTGGTCGAGCGCGGCGAAGATTCCCTCGCCAGTCGCCGTCTTGTCGTCGAGTTGGAGCTTGTCGACCGCGTCCTTGGTCGCGTTGTGGTCGGGCGTGGGGCTCACCAGCGTCGTCGGCGTACCGGCGAAGGAGATGAGGCCCAGATTGATGCCCTCGGTCAGTTCGGTGGCGAACTTCTTCGCCGCCGCCTGCGCCGCCTTGATCCGGCTCGGTGCGACGTCGGTCGCGTTCATCGAGCGGGACACGTCCATCACCAGCATCACGGTGGCGCGGTTGCGGGGCACCTTGCGGTCGGCCTGGGGTCCGGCCAGGGCGACCGTCAGCAGGATCAACCCGACAGCCAAGAGGGCGAACGGGACGTGCCGGAACCGATCCGTGCGCTTGGGCGTGACCGTTTTCAGGATCTCCAGGTTGGCGAATTTCATCGCCCGCGAGGTCCGTTTGCGCTGGATGTAGACGTACAGGCCGATCAGGCCGGCAACGACGAGCAGGCCCAGCAACCACCAGGGGTTCGCCAGCAGCATCAGTGCACCCCCACCGCGAGTCCGCGACGACGGCCGCCGATGAAGCGGACGGTGTCGGCGAGCCAGTCGCGGTCGGTGCGCAGGGTCATCACCGGTCCACCGCACGCACGGATCGTCCGGTGGACCTTCTCCTGGTGCGCGCGGGCGGCGACGGCGAAGTCGTCGCGGACCTGCTCGGTGATCACCACGTCGTGGATCTCCCCCGTCTCGGCGTCGGCCAGACGCACGTCGCCGATGGCCGGCAACTCCAGGTCGCGCGGATCGAGCACCTCGATCGCCAACAACTCGTGGTGTCCGCCGATGGCGCGCAACGGCCGATCCCAGTCGATCGGTCCGAGGAAGTCGCTGATCACGACCGCCAGCCCCCGACGGCGTTCCGGCCGGCGGAGCGCCTCGATACCGTCGCGCAGGTCGCCGCGCACCGTCGGCGAACTGCGGTGGGTCGTCGCGATCTGCTTCAGCAGGTTCTGCGCGTGGGCCCGGCCCCCGCGCGCCGGGATGCGGACGATCTCGTCACCGGTGACGATGACGGCCCCGATGCGGTTGCCGCCGCCTGCGGTGAGGTGGACGATGACCGCGGCTGCGGCCACCGCCAGGTCGCGTTTGGTGTGGTCGACGGTGCCGAAATCCAGGCTGCCCGAGACGTCGACGACCAGCCAGGTCTCCAATTCGCGGTCGGCGATCATCTGGCGCACATGCGGCACGGTGGTCCGGGCGGTGACCGCCCATTCCATCCGCCGGATGTCGTCGCCGGGCTGATAGGCGCGCGCCTCCCCCGGCTCGGACCCCGGTCCCGGGATCAACCCGAGGTGGTCGCCCTGCAGGACGCCGTCGAGCTTGCGCCGGACGGTGAGTTCGAGGTTGCGCAGCGCGGCCGTCAACGCCGGGTCTTTGAGCAACCCGTCGTCGAAGGACGGCAGCGGGGTGTTACTGGCCGGCATGCCGGACATTGCTCGGCTGCGGCGGAACCGGGATCTGTCCGGCCGGCGGTGCCGGTGCGACCGGCGCCGAGGCCGGAATCGACGGGATCTGGCCCGGGGCGGCCGACCCGGCGACCGTTCCGCCGCCGTTGACCGGCGCCGCAACCACCTGCGGCAACCCGACGGTCTGTAGGACCCGCTCGATGACGTCGTCGGCGTCGACGGAGTCGGCCAGCGCGTCGTAGGTGAGGACCAATCGGTGCCGGAGGACGTCGGGGGCGATCTCGACGATGTCGTTGGGCACGACGTAGTCACGGCCGCGGACCAGCGCGAGGGCGCGGGCGGCGGCGATGATGCCGAGCGTCGCGCGCGGGGAGGCACCGTAGGCCAGCCACGACGCGACCTCGGTCATGCCGAGATCGGCCGGTCGGCGCGTCGCGTTGATCAGGCGAACCACATAGTCGACGAGGGCGTGGTGCACGAAGACGTTGGCCGAGGCGTCCTGCAGGCGGATCATCGCCTCCGGGTCCAGGACCTGGCTCGCCGTCGGCGGCACGTTGCCCATGCGGTAGACGATCTCGCGCTCTTCTTCGACCGACGGGTAGTCCACCATCACCTTGAACAGGAAGCGGTCGCGCTGCGCCTCGGGCAGCGGGTAGACACCCTCGTTCTCGATCGGGTTCTGGGTGGCCATCACCAGGAAGGGCTTGGGCATCGGGTAGGTCACGCCGCCGATGGAGACCTGGCGCTCGGCCATGACCTCGAGCAGCGCGGACTGGACCTTGGCCGGGGCGCGGTTGATCTCGTCGGCGAGGAGGAAGTTCGCGACCACCGGTCCGAGCTCGGTGTCGAATTCCTCGCGGCCCTGACGGTAGATGCGCGTACCGATGAGGTCGGTGGGCACCAGGTCGGGGGTGAACTGCACGCGCGAGAAGCTCCCGCCGACAACGGTCGCGAAGGTCTCGACGGCCAGCGTCTTGGCGACACCGGGGACACCCTCGAGCAGGATGTGGCCGCGGGCGAGCAGACCCACGAGAATGCGTTCGACGAGTTGGTCCTGGCCGACGATGACCCGCTTGACCTCGTAGATGGCCTTCTCGATCAGCTTGGAATCTGCCTCGGTGAGCGTGGCCTGCGATTGCTGGCCGGTGGCGGGCTGCGACGTCAAAGCCCAACTCCTGTCGTCGGTGTCCGCGCACCCGGATCTGTCTCGGGAAGCACGGTGTTGTGAAACGGTCGGTCCCAGCCTAGCCGCGCCGACGGCTTCAGGCGATCACGACGTGCCCGCGCGTCCACCGGTGGATCGACGCGACGGTCGGTCTCACCAGAGGCGGACGACCATCGGCATGGCCCCACCCATGCGGACCGGCGAGACTTTGACGACATCGCCGGACTGCGGAGCCTCGATCATCTTCCCGTCGCCGAGGTACAGCGCGACGTGCTGGCTGGCATTGGCGCCCCAGAAGATCATGTCGCCGCGCGCCATCTGCGAGATCGGCACCTGCGGGCCCGAGGTGTACTGGTAGCCGGTGTAGTGCGGCAGGTCGTAGCCGATGCCAGCAAAGGCGTAGATCATCAGGCCTGAGCAGTCGAAGCCCACCTTGTTGTAGTCGCCGTGGGCGTCGGCGACGCCGCCGTCGCGGATCCCCTTCGTCGGGCCGTTGGCATCGCCGCCGCCCCAGGCGTAGGGCAGGTTCAGCTGCGACATCGCCCGGTTCACGACGACTTCGACGGCCTGCGGTCCCCGCAAACCGGGTCGGACCTGGCCGCCACCGCCAAAACTGCCGGTGCTGCCGAACAGCGCGCCCAGCGAACCGGTCGACAGCCGCGACAGCGAACCGTTGGCCCCGGTGCTGGTCAGGTCGCTGCCGGACAGGCCGAGCTCGTCGAACAGCTTGGATTGCGGGACCTGCTGCGAGCCGATCACGCTGGCGAGGACCTTCTGCGCGACGTCCATGGCGATCTTCGCTGCCGCCGCCGCGGCATCCATGGCCGCCTTGGAGGCGTCCGGGCCGTCGGTCAGCGCGGGCAGGCCCGGGATCACCGGGGCGGACACCCGGGTGGACACACCGCGCAGCTTGTTCAGCTTGTTCTGCGCCTCGGCCCGCTTGGCCAGCAGGACCGCCTTGTTGCGCTGTTGATCGGCCATGGCCTGCTGGGCCGTCTTGACCGCGCCGATGGCCTCGGTCCGCCGACCGGCCGCGGTGCGGACGGCCGAGGTGGCCTGGCGGCGCGACGCCTCGGCCGCGGCCGCCCGGTTCGCCTTCTGGTTCCGGGCGATCTTCAGCTTCTCGATGTTGCGGCGCTGCTGGGCGCTCACGCGGTCGAGGACCGACACCTGGTCGAGGACCTTTTGCGGGTCGTCGGACGAAACGTAGTCGCGCATCGATCCGGCCGGGCCTCGACGGTAGGCACGCGCAGCGTAGGCGTTGAACGACTTCTGGGCGGTGGCCAGATTGCGGTCGGCATCGACCAACGACTTGCGCGCCCCCTGCGCGGCGACCGCCGCCAACCGCTCGGCCACCAGGGAGTTCTGGAAGTCCACCAGCGCGCGGTTGACCGCCTCCCGCTTCACCGCGAGGTTGTTGTCGAGGTCGGTGAGATTCTGGTCCGCGGTGGCGATCTGGTTGACCAGCCGGGAAATCGATGCGGCCTTCTGCCCGCCCGGCGCGGCCCCGACGGTGCCGGCGACCAGTGTCGTCAGGGCGACGCCGGTGACCACGACGCCGCCGCGCAGCAGCGCAGCGAGCCGGGCGCCCGTCCGGGTGGCTCTGGTGTCCTGGGTTCGCCTCACGCCAGTGCTCCTCAAATCCGCGAGGTGTACATCAAACGTCACAGGAACCTCACCTGCGACATCTGCACCGTACGTCACATCAGTGAGCATGGGAAACACCCGAAACAGAATTACAAAGGTGGGATTACCTGCGGCTATGGCTGTGATCAGCGCAAAGAACGCCTAACCGGTCGATGTCTCACTTTGGCAACATCGATGAGGGCGGTCGATCAGTCCTCGTCCGCGGCCTTGTCGGCGCCGACGTCCGGCTCCCCGGGCGTGGCCTGCGCAACCTCTGGAGCAACGGCACCGGTGGCGTGCACGGCCGGGCGGCGCTTGCTGAACCAACGCGCACCGACGGCGGCGGCGAGCACCGCCAGGGTCAACAGGATGGTGATCACCGACCAGTTCGTCTGCGGTGCGGTCAGCTGCTCCACCATCTGCCGAGCGGCGCCCGGCGGGTCGGTGAGCGTGAGGTTCTGCGCGGCCTCTTCTTGGACGACCCGGGCGAACTCCGGCCCCGAGCTGCCCACCGAGTCGGGCCCGAGAACGATCACCGTGCCGCCGGTCTTCGGCTGCAGGGTCAGTGCGACGTCGCGGTAATAGGTGAACTTGGGTTGCTTCTGGGTCAGTACGACGACTTTGATGTCGTGCCCCTTGGCCTTGGCGTCGGCCACCACGGCCTTGAGCGCCGGCACCTGCTCGGCGGGTCCGTGGACCCCCTGCGTCTGCAGGTCGCGAAGGATCGCATCGATGTCGACGTTCTCGGGCACGCTGGCGCCGTACGGGATCGTCGGGACCACCGAACTGGGCTCGGGACTCATCGCACACACGCCTTTCTCACTACGCCTGCTTGCTGCGCAAGAGTACGACACAATGGAAAGACAGCGGACCAACAGCCCACGACACCCCCGGTCTGGTAACAGTACGCCCGTACTGTTAAGCTGGTGGTGTCGCGCCGAACGGTCGGCGCAGCAGACCCGGACCAACCGACACAGCCCGTCGGATCGTGCTGATGCAAGCCCTCGTCAGCACGCCGAGCACAGATTAAGAGGAGATGTTTTCCAAGTGAGTATTGATTCATTCGGCGCCCGCGGCACTCTCGAGGTGGGCGACAAGTCGTACGAGATCTTCCGCATCAACGCCGTCAAGGGCACCGAGCGCCTTCCGTACTCGCTCAAGGTCCTCGCCGAGAACCTGCTCCGCACCGAGGACGGCGCCAACATCACCACCGAGCACATCGAGGCGCTCGGCAACTGGGATCCCACCGCCGACCCGAGCATCGAGATCCAGTTCACCCCCGCCCGCGTCCTGATGCAGGACTTCACCGGCGTGCCGTGTGTCGTCGACCTCGCCACTATGCGCGAGGCCGTCACCGCCCTCGGCGGCGACCCGAACAAGGTCAACCCGCTCTCCCCCGCCGAGATGGTCATCGACCACTCGGTCATCCTCGACGTCTTCGGCCGGGCCGACGCGTTCGAGCGCAACGTCGAGCTCGAGTACGAGCGCAACGGCGAGCGCTACCAATTCCTGCGTTGGGGCCAGGGCGCCTTCGACGACTTCAAGGTGGTCCCGCCCGGCGTCGGCATCGTCCACCAGGTCAACATCGAGTACCTGGCGCGCGTCGTGATGACCCGCAACGGGCAGGCCTACCCCGACACCTGTGTGGGCACCGACTCGCACACCACGATGGAGAACGGCCTGGGCGTGCTCGGCTGGGGCGTCGGCGGTATCGAGGCCGAGGCCGCCATGCTGGGCCAGCCGGTGTCGATGCTGATCCCGCGCGTCGTCGGCTTCAAGCTGACCGGCGAGATCAAGCCGGGCGTCACCGCCACCGACGTGGTCCTCACCGTGACCGACATGCTGCGCCAGCACGGCGTGGTCGGCAAGTTCGTCGAGTTCTACGGCAAGGGCGTCGCCGAGGTGCCGCTGGCCAACCGCGCCACCCTGGGCAACATGAGCCCGGAGTTCGGTTCCACCTGTGCGATCTTCCCGATCGACGAGGAGACCATCAACTACCTGCGCCTGACCGGCCGCACCGACGAGGAGCTGGCGCTCGTCGAGGCCTACGCCAAGGAGCAGGGCATGTGGCACAACCCCGAGCGCGAGCCGGAGTTCTCCGAGTACCTCGAGCTCGACCTGGGCACCGTGGTGCCGTCGATCGCCGGCCCGAAGCGCCCGCAGGACCGCATCCTGCTGTCGGAGTCCAAGATCGCGTTCCGCAAGGACATCCACAACTACGTCGAGGAGCACCACCCGGCCGAGCACACCAAGCTCGACGAGGCGGTCGAAGAGTCCTTCCCGGCCTCTGACCCGGCGGCTCTGTCCTTCGCCGACGACGGCGCGGTCAACGTCGCGTCCGCGGCCAACGGGGCCGAGGGCCGCCCGTCCAAGCCGGTCACGGTGACCTCCGACGGCAACACCTTCGTGCTCGACCACGGTGCCGTGGCGGTCGCGGGTATCACCTCCTGCACCAACACCTCGAACCCGTCGGTCATGCTCGGCGCCGGCCTGCTGGCCCGCAACGCGGTCGAGAAGGGCCTGACCACCAAGCCGTGGGTCAAGACGAACATGGCCCCCGGTTCGCAGGTCGTCTCCGACTACTACGAGAAGGCCGGACTCTGGCCCTACTTGGAGAAGCTCGGCTTCTACCTGGGCGGTTACGGCTGCACCACCTGTATCGGCAACACCGGGCCGCTGCCCGAGGCCATCAGCCAGGCCGTCAACGACAACGACCTGACGGTCACCGCCGTGCTGTCGGGCAACCGCAACTTCGAGGGCCGCATCTCCCCCGACGTCAAGATGAACTACCTGGCCAGCCCGCCGCTGGTGATCGCCTACGCACTCGCCGGGACGATGGACTTCGACTTCGAGAACGACCCGCTGGGCCAGGACACCGACGGCAACGACGTCTTCCTGAAGGACATCTGGCCGTCGCCCCAGGAGATCGACGACACGATCAAGGGTGCGATCAACGAGAAGATGTTCCGCGACTCCTACGCCACGGTTTTCGATGGCGGCGAGCGCTGGCAGAACCTCGACACCCCCGACGGCGACACCTTCGAGTGGGATGAGAATTCCACCTACGTCCGCAAGGCGCCGTACTTCGACGGCATGCAGATGGAGCCGTCGCCGGTCACCGACATCAAGGGCGCGCGCGTGCTGGCCCTGCTGGGCGACTCGGTCACCACCGACCACATCAGCCCGGCCGGCCCGATCAAGCCGGGTACCCCGGCCGCGCAGTACCTCGATTCGCACGGCGTGCAGCGCAAGGACTACAACTCCCTGGGCAGCCGTCGCGGCAACCACGAGGTGATGATCCGCGGTACCTTCGCGAACATCCGTCTGCAGAACCAGCTGCTCGACGGCGTGTCCGGCGGTTACACCCGCGACTTCACTCAGGAGGGCGGCCCGCAGTCGTTCATCTACGACGCCTCGGTCAACTACCAGGAGGCCGGCATCCCGCTGGTCGTGCTGGGCGGCAAGGAGTACGGCTCCGGTTCGTCGCGCGACTGGGCCGCCAAGGGCACCGTGCTGCTGGGCGTCAAGGCCGTCATCACCGAGTCCTTCGAGCGCATCCACCGCTCGAACCTGATCGGTATGGGCGTCGTCCCGCTGCAGTTCCCGGCCGGCGAGAGCGCCAAGACGCTGGGCCTGGACGGCACCGAGGTCTTCGACATCGAGGGCATCGAGAAGCTGAACGAGGGTGTCACGCCGAAGACCGTGCACGTCACGGCCACCAAGACCGACGGCACCAAGGTCGAGTTCGACGCGGTCGTGCGCATCGACACGCCCGGTGAGGCGGACTACTACCGCAACGGCGGCATCCTGCAGTACGTGCTGCGGAACATGCTGAAGGCTGATGCCTAAGGTCTCCGACGATCACCTTGCCGCGCGTCGTCGGGAGATCCTCGACGGCGCGCGGCGGTGTTTCGCTGAGTTCGGATACGACGGCGCCACCGTCAAGCGGCTGGAAGAGGCGACCGGGTTGTCCCGGGGCGCCATCTTCCACCACTTCCGCGACAAGGAGGCCCTCTTCCTGGCGCTGGCCCGGGAGGACGCCGAGCGGATGGCCGACGTCGCCGCCGAGGAGGGGCTCGTCGCCGTCATGCGCGACATGCTCGAGCGTCCCAAGGACTTCGACTGGCTCGGCACCCGTTTGGAGATCGTCCGCAAGATCCGCTCTGATCCGGCGTTCGCGCAGGCGTGGACGTCGCACAGCGACGACCTGGAGGCCGTCACGCTGGCCCGGTTGAAGCGCAAGCGCGAGGACGGCACCCTGCGCAAAGACGTGCCCACCGAGGTCCTGGTGACCTATCTCGACGTCGTGTTGGACGGGTTGATCACCCGCCTGGCCACCGGGCAGTCCACCGACGACCTGCACGCGGTGCTCGATCTCGTCGAAGCCTCGGTGCGCGCCGGCTCGACCGTCTGAGCGTCGGCGCCAATCCGCCAGGCGCAGTAGGCCAATCGGCCTCGACGCGGCCGGGTGTCCGGTTACGCTCGGGCTCATGTTCCCCGGAGTCCACGCCGCCCGTACCCCCGACAAACCAGCGATCATCGCTCCCGCATCCGGGCAGCAGGTCACCTACCGCGAACTCGACGAGAATTCGACGCGGATCGCGCACTACCTGCGCGACACACTGGGCCTGGTCCCCGGCGACGTCGTCGCGATGGTGACCGACAACGACCTGCGGGCCTTCGACGTCTATTGGGCGGCGCTGCGCAGCGGCTTGTACGTGACCGCGGTCAACCACCACCTGACCGCCGCCGAGACCAACTTCATCCTCGACGACTGCGGCGCGAAGGCGCTGTTCGCCTCGGCCACGGTCGCCGAGACCGTCGCCGACTCCGACCAGATCGAGGTGCTCGCCGCCCCCGGCCACCGGATCGCCTGGGCCGGCACGATCCCCGGATTCGCCGACTACGACGAGGTGCTGGCGGCCGCGTCCGCCGAGCCCCTCACCGATCAGCCCCGCGGGACCGACATGCTCTACTCCTCGGGCACCACCGGACGCCCCAAGGGCATCAAACCGCCCCTGCCGCAGGGGCAGGTCGACGAGGTACCCGACCTGGTGTCGGCCGTCTTCGGCCCGGTCTACGGGTTCGACCCCGACACGGTGTACCTCTCCCCCGCGCCGGTCTACCACGCGGCACCGCTGCGCTACTGCGCCATGGTGAACTCCCTGGGCGGCACGACGATCCTGATGGACCGGTTCGACCCGGAGACCGCGCTGGCCTACATCGACGAGTACCGGGTGACCCACAGCCAGTGGGTGCCGACGATGTTCGTGCGCATGCTCAAACTTCCCGCCGAGGTCCGCGCCCGCTACGACGTGTCGAGCATGAAGGCCGCCATCCACGCCGCCGCCCCCTGTCCGGCCGAGGTGAAGCAGGCGATGATCGACTGGTGGGGGCCGGTGGTCAACGAGTATTACGCGGCCACCGAGGCGGCCGGGGTCTGTTTGATCGGCTCGGCCGATGCCCTGGCCCACCCGGGTTCGGTGGGCCGGGCGGTGCTCGGCATTGTCCACATCTGCGACGAGGACGGCAACGACCTCCCGACCGGCGAGGTCGGGACCATCTACTTCGAGCGCGACGAAGTGCCCTTCGTCTACCACAACGACCCGGAGAAGACTCGCAAGAGCCAACACCCCCGGCATGAAACCTGGGCCACCACAGGCGATCTCGGGTACGTCGACGACGAGGGGTTCGTGTACCTCACCGACCGGGCGGCGTTCATGATCATCTCCGGCGGGGTGAACATCTACCCGCAGGAATCGGAGAACGCCCTCATCAACCATCCTGCCGTCTACGACGTCGCGGTCATCGGCGTGCCCGACGCGGAGATGGGCGAGCAGGTCAAGGCGTGCGTCCAACTCGCCGACGGGTACGAACCGACACCAGAACTGGCCGCCGAGCTCATCGAGTTCGCCAAACAGTCGGTGGCCGCCTACAAGGCGCCGCGGTCGGTGGACTTCTTCGACGATCTGCCCCGCACCCCGACCGGCAAGATGGTCAAGGGCGAACTGCGCAAGCAGTACTCGAACGCCGGGTAACCGGCGCCGGGCCCGACGCTAGGCCAGCTCGATCAGTTCCTGGTACTCGTCGGACCAGTGGTCCTCGGTGCCGTCGGGCAGCAGGATGACCCGCTGCGGGTCGAGGGCCGCGGCGGCGCCCGGGTCGTGGGTCACCAGGACGACGGCCCCGGTGTAGCTGCGCAGCGCATCGAGGACCTGCTCCCGCGACACCGGGTCGAGGTTGTTGGTCGGCTCGTCGAGCAGCAGGACGTTGGCCGCCGAGGACACCAACCCGGCCAGGCTCAACCGGGTCTTCTCACCGCCGGAGAGGGTGCCGGCCGGTTGCTCGAGCTGCGCGCCGGTGAACATGAACGCCCCCAACAGGCCGCGCAGGTCCTGCTCACCCGCGTCGGGTGCGGCGTGGCGAATGTTCTCCCACACCGTCGCCTCGTCGTCGAGGGTGTCGTGCTCCTGCGCAAAGTAGCCGACCTTCAGCCCGTAGCCGGGTTCGAGCGACCCCGCGTCGGGTTTCTCGGCGCCGGCCAACAGGCGCAGCAGGGTGGTCTTACCGGCACCGTTGAGCCCGAGGACGACGACGCGGCTGCCCTTGTCGATCGCCAGGTCCACACCGGTGAAGATCTCCAGCGACCCGTAGGTCTTGGTCAGCCCGGAGGCCATCAGCGGGGTCTTGCCGCACGGCGCGGGTTCGGGGAACCGGATCGTCGCGGTGCGGTCGGCCACCCGCTCTTCGTCGAGCTCGCTCAGCATGCGATCGGCGCGCTTGAGCATGTTCTGTGCCGCGGTGGCCTTGGTGGCCTTCGCGCCGAGCTTGGCCGCCTGCGTCCGCAGTGCCGCGGCCTTCTTCTCGGCATTGGCCCGTTCCCGCCGCCGCCTCGCCTCATCGGTGGCGCGCGCGTCGAGATACTTGTGCCAGCCCATGTTGTAGACGTCGGCCTCGCCCCGCACCGCGTCGAGGAACCACACCTTGTTGACGACGTCGGCAAGCAGGTCGACGTCGTGGCTGATCACGATCAAGCCGCCGTCGTGGTTCTGCAGGAACGCGCGCAGCCAGGTGATGGAGTCCGCATCGAGGTGGTTGGTCGGTTCGTCCAGCAGCAGCGTCGTGGTCGATTTGCCGCCGTCGTCCGACGCCGCGAACAGGATCCGCGCCAATTCGATACGCCGGCGCTGACCGCCGGACAGGGTCGAAAGCTGTTGGGACAACACCCGATCGGGCAGTCCGAGGTTGTGGCAGATCCGCGCCGCATCCGATTCCGCGACATAGCCGCCCAGGGCGGCGAAGCGCTCCTCGAGGCGGCCGTAGGCGCGCACCGCCTTGTCCCGCTCCTTCTCGTCGACGAGCTCGGCCATCAGGAGCTGTTGCTTCTCCATGTCGCGCACGAGGGCGTCGAGGCCGCGGGCGGACAGGACCCGGTCCTTGGCGAGGACGCTGAGGTCGCCCTCCTTGGGGTCCTGCGGCAGATAACCGATCTCGCCGCTGCGGACCACGGTGCCCGCATAGGGCTCGGTCTCCCCGGCGAGGATGCGCAACGACGTCGTCTTGCCGGCGCCGTTGCGGCCGACGAGGCCGATCCGGTCGCCCGGCCCGATGCGCAGGGCGGAGCCGGGCGCCGACAACAGGGTCCGGGCGCCCGCGCGAACCTCGAGGTCGGTAGCGGTGATCATGACCCGTCGAGTCTACGGTCCGCGGTGGTCGGGGCCGAAATCGTCGTCGGGCCGGTCTCGATACGCTGAAGCCCATGTCGCCCACCCCGCGTGACACCGGCCTCGACCTCGTCGTGGTCGGCGCCGGCCCGGCCGGGACCGCTCTCGCCCACCGCGGGGCGGTCGCCGGACTGTCGGTCGCGCTGGTCGACCCGCAACCGCATCGCCCGTGGTCACAGACGTTCGGCGCCTTCGTCGACGAGCTACCCGACTGGTTGCCGCGGTCCTGCCGCGCGTCGACCAGTGACACGGTGGTCGTCTACACGCCGGTCAGGCGGGCACTGCCCCGGCCCTACACCGTGCTCGACAACGCGGCGCTGCGCGACGCACTCGGCCTGGCCGGGGTGAGGATCGTCACCGGCACGGCCGCGGACTTCCGGGCCGACGGGGTGCGGACCGACACGGGCACGGTGCTGTCCGGGCGGGTGGTGGTCGACGCGACCGGGGCACGGCGCAGGTCAAGAGAACACCGGGGCGCCGCGGCCGGCGCCCTGCCCCGCCAACGCGCCTACGGTGTCATCGGCCGGCTCGACGGACCGGCCGAGACCGTCCTGATGGATTGGCGCCCGGCGAGCCCGGGTGCGCCCGCACCGCCGACCTTCGGCTACCGCGTTCCGTTGGGCCGCGGCCGATTCCTCGTGGAGGAGACCTTCCTGGCCGGGACACCGCCCACCGTCGAGCTACTCGCGCAGCGCTGGGCGCAGCGCGGTACCCCGGCGGGCTGGGTCCGCGGCGACGATGCCGAGAGCGGGACGGCCGAGCGTGTCGAGGTGGTCGACTTCCCACTGGTCACCGGTGGCCCGGCGCCCTGGCGCGAGGACGGTCAACCGCTGGCCTTCGGTGCGGCGGGCGGGTTGATGCACCCGGCGACGGGGTACAGCATCGCCGCCTCCCTGGGGTGCGCCGACACTGTCGTCGATGCCGTCGTGCGCCGGGCCGATCCGCGCGCCGCATTGTGGCCGCGGCGCGCCCGGGCCGTCGCGGCGCTGCGGGAAGCCGGGCTGGCGGCGCTGACCGGTCTGGAGCCGGACCGCCTCACGGCCTTCTTCGACGCCTTCTTCAGCCTCGGCGCCGACGACCAGCGCGCCTACCTCAGCTCCCGCGACGACCTCGGCGGAGTGCTGCGGGCGATGCGGGCCACCTTCGGCGCCCTCGATTGGTCGATGCGGCGGCGCATCGCCGCCGGGGCCGGCGCCGCCCTGATGGAACAGATCCGCCGATCCCCGCGTTGAACCCGGCATGGCAACCACAGAACTGACCGCAGCGGCCTTCGACCAGACGATCGCCGACAACGACATCGTGCTCGTCGACTTCTGGGCCTCCTGGTGCGGCCCGTGCCGACAGTTCGCCCCGATCTATGAGCGCGCCTCGGAGAAGCACGGCGACATCGTGTTCGCCAAGGTGGACACCGAGGCCGAGCAGCAGCTCTCCGCGGCCGCCGGAATCCGGTCGATCCCGACGGTGATGGCGTTCAAGAAGGGCTACATGGTCTTCAACCAGCCCGGCTCGCTGCCGCCCGAGGCACTCGACGAGCTCATCGGGCGGATCAAGGACCTCGACATCGAGAAGGCGATCGCCGGGAGCGAGTCCGAGGGCGCCACCGAAGCCTGAGCGGCTACTCCGCTTCGTCGGCCTCGACCGGCTCGGCGGTCGCCGCCGCATCGTCGTCGGTCTTGGGGTCCATCGCGGCCGCCAGTTGCGCGTCGACGTCGATGATGCGGGCGGCGCGGATCTCCGGCTTGTCGATCTCCTCGGCCACCTGTCGCGCGATGACCCGGCGGACCTCGTCGTCGACCTGGGCCAGGTTGCGGACGATCTCCGCACGCATGTTGCGCGACGCGACGTCGACGTGGACGTCGGCCGGCTTCGGCGCCGCGACGTCGAAGTGGATTTCCAGCGGTTCGACGGCGTGCACGGTCAACGGCAGGGTCACCAGGCCGTCCACGTCGTAGCGCAACCGGTCCAGCTTCAGGTCGATGTCGATCTTGATGCGCAGCGGGATCTGCACCGTGAACCGGATGAGGTCCTCGACGGCCCGCTCGATGTTGGGCTCATCGATGTTCACCCGCGCTCGCACCTTGACCATGCCGCCGGGACCGCTCGGGATCGGACCCACGTCGAAGGCCTCGCCGGCGATCGCGGCGAAGGCGTCGCCGACGCGCGACTCGGTCACGGCGAGTTCAAAGAACCGGCGGCCAAATTCCTCATAGGTCATGTATTCGGGCACCGGCATATTCTGCCATTTCACCGCAGGTGCGGCTGCCCAACACGCGCCGAGGGGTACCCGATCGCGCTATCCGGCCGCTTCCGCCGGCGACGTGGCCTGCCCAACCGGCGGCTCCTCGGTGTTGTCGTCCCAGAAGCCGCGCAACTCCAGATCCCGGACCAGCCGTTCCCTCGCATCGATGAACTTGCTGTGGATCTCGGCGCTGATCGCCTCTTTGTCCCGGTTGGCGAGGTGGCTGATCAACCGGCGGTGGCTCTCGATCGCCAACGCCCCCCACTCCTTGTCCTCGGCGTACAGGTTGTACGGCGTGTACTTGGTGGCCGCGACTAGGAACCAGGCCAGCTTCCAGCTGTTCGCCGCCATGTAGATGCGCCGCTGGAATTGGTACTCGTGGTCGAGGATCTTGGCCGAATCACCCTCGTGCACCGCCTTTTCGAACTCGTCGACGATGCGGGTCAGTTCGGCCAGGTGGCCTTCCAAATCCGGGTTGGAGGCGGCGTGGGCGGTGAGCCGGGCCGACAATTGCGACTGCATCCAGAAGATGTCGATGATGTCGCCGCGGGTCAACTCGCTGACGATGAACCCGCGGTGCGGCGACGAGCGGACCAGCCCCTCACCACGGAGCGTGACCAACGCCTCGCGCACCGGAGTGACGCTGCAGCCCAGATCGGCGGCCACCTCGTCGAGACGGATAAACGCGCCGGACCGGATCTGCCCGGTGAGTATGCGCGCCCGCAGTTCGGCGGCCACCTCATCGGTCAGCTGCGTCCGTCGTAGGTTTCCTCTTGGCACGTACGTCCTTCCCTTCCGCGCCCCCGACCGTTGTTCACGATACCGTCGCCGACCGCCCTGCCTCCGTCGTGACTCACCCCTCGAGAGCCTCGCCCAGACCGCCGATCGCCCCCCTGTCGATCCCGCGAAACGCCTTAGATGATGTCTTTCTGGTGCTTGAGCCGCCACCGCAGGTCCTTCATCAAGAACCGCGCGCTGCCGAACCGGATGAACTTGGGCAGGAACTTGTTCACGATCGAGACGAAGGTGAACAGGTGCTGGAACCGCCGCCGGTCGTCCTCGGTCCACTCCAACCCCAACTGGCGGTGGAAGAGCGGTGGCAGGAACCCGATCGTCAGGAACCGCAGGAGGTTGACGAACGGCAACCGGATCAACGGGTTGATCATCTTCAGATCGACCAGTTCGTTGAGGAACTCGCACGTGGTGTCGTCGATGACGACGCGCTGGCACGCGACGTTCCAGTAGTGGTCGAAGTCCTGGCGGGTGGCCGGCCACATGTCCTCGGGGACCTGCAGAGTCGTTCCGAGCGTCTTCGACGACTGGTAGAACTCCTCGGCCTCCGTCTCGTCCATCACGCCGTGGAGGAGCTGGTGGGAGTCCTCCACGCCGATGAACAGGCAGGCCGCCACCCACAGCTGCAGTTCGCGGTTGAAGGCGTTGTACTTGACCGGGCTGCGTTCGTCGGACTTGACGTGGCGGTGGGCGGAGTTGACCGCCTCGCGGAACGCCTCGCGCTCCTCGTCGGTGCCCAGAACGGCGACGGCGAGATATTGCGACGTGGTGCGCGCCCGCTTCCACGGGTGCTTCATCAGCGCCCCGGATTCGACCTTGCTCTCCATGACTCCGTAGCCCACCTCGGGCCAGCCGAGCTGCATGACGACGTTCGCCGCGGCCCCGGCCAGCGACCAGAAGTCGATCGCCTCGGCGATCTGGGCGGGTTTGCGCTTGCTGGTGAGCCGGCGCCGACGCGTGGTGATCTCGATCCGCGTATCGCGCGTGGTCAGTTCGGGCGTCGTCTCGTCCAGATCCGGCGTGTACTTCAGTGCGTGGTTACCCATTGACATTGCCCCATTCCCTCCGATTGATTCCGATTGTCCGCCGCGGTCACACGGTCTGGACGTCATCCACGAGCCAGCGCCCATCGGCGCGGACCAACTTCACGACCATCCGGTACGGCTGGTTCTTGCCGTTCGGCGCGACGACGTTGCGCGCCTTCTGATCGACGAACAGGATCACCGTCGCCTTGTCCCGGCTGATCGACTCGACCGCGGAATAGCTGACCTCCGCGGTGGCGATGCCCTTGCCGTTGGAGACGATCTCGGTGAGCGCCTTGACCATCTCGTCGTACTTCTTGCCGAAGTCGTCGGTCGACATCGCCGTGATGGCGGCGCGGTTCTTGTTCAGGTCGCGGTAGTCGAAGCTCGACAGCTTGACCGCGTAGTCCTTCGCGACGCCCACGACTGCACTGCGCGCGGCGGGCGTATCCGCCCCGCGGGAACCGGTGAAGTAGTGGTAGCCGAAGAAGGCGGTCGAGCCGATGAGCACCGCGACCAGCGGGCCCAACGCGATCAGCCAGCGTCGCCCGCGCCCACCCCTCGAGGTGTCGTGGGCCGTCTCGCGGGGCACCCGTCGGCGCGGTGCCGCGGTGCGCCCGGCGGGGCTGCGCCGCTTCACGGTCACCGTCGACGATTTACCGTCGGCCGTGTCGTCACCGGCGTCGGAATCGGTGTCGGCGCTCAGGTCGTCGATGTCTGCGCTCAGGTCGTCGGTGTCGACGTCGTCAAAAGCGGTGCCGTCGACAGCAGTGTCGTCCGCGATCGTGTTATTTGCCATTTCGGGCCCTTTCCAGGAGGTCGTGCCACATCTGTAGAAGTTCGGCCCCGTTGGGGACCAGCATCGGGTCGGTGACCGACGGCGGACCGGACGGCGCTCCGGGCGACTGCCAGTTCTGCGTGCCGAGTCCGTTGGGACGCGGGGCGTTCACCGCGCCGCGCTGGCCGTAGCCGTCACCGGGCGGGCAGTACCGCACCAGGTTGGGATGGTCGGGCCGCAGGTCGCCGACCGCCCGCCGCGGCTCGTCGTAGAAGAGGCACACCGGCCCCTGCGTGCCGATGAGCGCGAAGTCGGCCCGGTCCCCCTTCACGATCGACCGCAGGTCCAGCAGGCCCTGCGGGATCGCCTTGAGGCCGGTCTGCAGCGACTCGCGCCGATCGCTGATGATCGGCTCCACCGTCACCAGGTTCGCCAGCACGCCGCCGAAGGTGCCGCGGTACTTGTCGAACAGCTTCTGCGCCCGGGTCAGGGCGCGGGGCGAATGGTCCAGGAGGTAGACGAACACCGGCTGGTTGGCGTCGAGCTGACTGGTGAACGAGGCGGCCGAGGCCATGCCCGACTCGAAGGTCCCCGTGGTGTCGTTCATCGCCGAGAGCACGTCCAGCCACTCCGACATCAATCCCCGCAGCATCGGCGCGTTCTTCGCCACCACCCTGGCCAGGGCCGACGAATTCGCGACGAGTTGCGCCATGGAGTCGCCGTTGGCACCGAAGGCCAGGTACAACTCCTTGCTGACGGTCGCCACCGAGCCGCCGCGGAAGGTCTCGAGCATCTTGGCCGCCTGCGCGATGATGGCGTCCATCTGCATCGGCTGCTTGTCGGCCGGGGCGTTGATGTCGTCGCCGTCCCGCAGGTAGGGGCCGTCGGCGGACGAGGGGATGATGTCGACGCTCTGGATGCCGGCCATCGACGCCATGGTCACCTGCAGGATCGAGTCCTTCGGGATCTTCGTGTCCCCCCGCAGGACGAGGGAGACCCGGGCCCCCTTCCCGTCTGGGAGCAGCGTCGAGGACGCCACGGTGCCGACGTCGACGCCGCGCAGCGTGACCCCGGTTCCCGCGGTCAGGCCGAAGGCATCGGCCATCTGCGCATGCAGGCGCAGTTTCGATCCGAACCCTTCCGGGCCGGCGATGTAGTTGATGCCGACCGGGATGATGATCGCCGACAGCACCAGGAAGATGAGGAACTGCAGGGTGCCGGTGGGGAACCTGTCTCTCATCGCGGTGCCTCCGCTCCGTGGACACCGGGCCGCGTCGCGCCCGGCGTCTGCTTCTTCATGCGTTTCGGGGCCCGCGTCTTGTGGTTGGGATCGCGGTAGAGCCCGCCGGACAGGATGTCGGCCAACTCCCCCGGGGTGGGCAACGGCTGTCCCGACCCGAGCAGACCACCGGTGATGATCTTGTCGATACCGCCGGGGATGTCCAGGGCACCGTCGAAGACGAGGTAGTCGCCGCGGATCGCCCGGGAGAAGTTCCGCATGAACGAATTCATGTGCTTCAGCGTGTGTCCCACGTCCTTGTTGAACGCCGAGAGGGAATCGACCAGTGTCGCCGCATCGGGCACCAGCTTGTTGAGCTCGGCCTGGCGGCCGTTGGTGATGGCGTCGAGGTTGCGGGCGAGGCGGGTCGTCTGCGTCATCAGGACGGCGATGCGGTCCCGCTGGGCGGCCAGCACGGTGACCGCCTGGGGCGTCTGGTCGAGGAAGGCCTCGATCTTGGCCTGCTGGGCCGTCATCAGATCGGTGGCCTCGGCCGCCGCCCGCATGGCCGCATTGAAGTCAGCGGTGTGCCGCGACGTGCGGGCCAGCAGCCGGTTGAGCGTGTCGATCAAGTCCCCGACCTTGTCCGACCGGTTCTCGAAGGCGGTGTTCAGACTCGCCATCACCGACTGCAATTGCCGGACCCCGCTGCCGCTGAGGATGTTGCCCATCGCCGCGAGGGTGCCCTCCACCTGGGGGCCGATCGAGGTCTGGTCCACGTCGATCCGCGAGCCCGCGACCAGGGCCCCCTGGGGGTCCGACGGCGCCTGCAGGCGGACGAACGGGGTGCCGAGCGCCGACGGGATCTCCACGGCGGCAGTCACATTCGCCGGGAGTTGGGTGTCCTTGCGCAGCGACAGGGTCAGCTGCGGATGGCCGTCGACCAGTCGCACCTCGGTGACCCGCCCGACGACCTGTTGGCCGTTGATGACGTCGGCGCCGTCGACCACCCCGTCGGCGCTTGTGACGTCCGCGGTGACGTCGAAGGTGTTGCGCACCCCGCCGACCGGCACGTCCTGCAGGCCGACCCCGCAGCCGGCGGTGGCCAGCGCCACTGCCAACGCCCCGGTGCCGACGGCCAGTCGCCGCCGCGCGCTCATCGCGGACCCTGCTTCGGCGGCAGCTGCCCACCGGTGATCGCCGAGACGATCCCCAACGGGTCGGAGCTGGAGATGGGGAACCCGATCGGGTTGGTCAGGCCGGCACCGATGCAGATGGGCATCGGGAAGCGGTCGCACAGCGGTTTGAGGGTCTTGAACTGCGTCAGCGTCGTCGAGACGTTCAAGCGGATGCGTCCCCGGCGGTCCGGCCCGATCGTGCTCGACAGGTTCTGCAGCATGAGCGGGGCGAGGTCCATGAACTCGGCGAAACCGGCGCGGTTCGCGACCAGCACCCGCCCGAGCTCGTCGAGGTTCTCCGCCACCGTCCCCACGTCGTTGCCGTGTTTCATGACGAAGTTGTTGATCTGGTCGAAGACGACGCGCAGGTTCTTGATCGGCGTCGACACGTCCTGGTTGGCCGCCTGCCACTGCGCCGACAGGTCGCCCATCGAGCGCACCAGGCCGTCGAGGGAGACCTGCTTGGCCCGGAACGAGGACATCAGCTGGTCCAGGCTCGTGATCAGTGCACCGATGTCGTCGGCGCGGGCACCGAACACCCCGCTGGCCGCCGACATCTCGGTGAGCGCTTGGTTGAAGTCGGTCCCCTGCCCCTTCCAGGCCTGGGCCGTGCGGTTCAGCAGGCTGCCCACACCGGGCGACCCCGGCTCGTCGCCCGGGCCCAAGATCCGGGTCAGGGTGCTCAGACTCCCGATCAACTGGTCGAAGCTGATCGGCGCCTTCGTCCGTTCCCGGGGAATGGTGCTGCCCGCCACCAACTTCGGCCCCCCGGTGTACGCCGGGGCAAGGTCGAGGTGCCGGTCGCTGATGATCGACGGGTTCTGGACGTACGCGCCGACGTCGGCGGGCAGGTCGATGCTCTTGGGCAGGCTGAGTTCGACGTGGACGTAGTCGCCGCGCGGCTCGAGCTTCTCCACCCGGCCCACCGGGACGCCCAAGATGGTCACCTTCGACCCCTGGTAGAGCCCGTTGACGAAGGTGAAATCGGCGCCGACCGTGCGCACCTGCGGGTCACGGACGAGGAAGTTCCACCCGCCCCACACCAAGGCCGCCACCAAAAGGAGCGCGGTAAAGATCTTGCCACCGTAGCGCTTTCGCACGCGTACTTCGCGGACCTGACGGAATGTCATAAGCCACACCCTTGCATCGTTCCCAGCACGCACAGCAGGCCGTCGGGGATGACCGCCGACGGGGAGACCACATCGGCCCAGTTGCCGTTTCCGGTGGCGTCGGTGATCGTCCGCATCGCCGGCGGCAATGTCTTCAGGACCCGGTCGATGGTCGCCGCGTTGTCCTTGAGGGTCGCGGTGACCGCCATGATGTTCTGCGTCAGCTCGCCCATCGGGATGCGCGGGAAGGTCTGCGCCATCGTGGCGAGGACGATGCGCAGGTTGTCGGCCAACCGGGTCATCACGTGTCGGCGGACGACCAGCGTCTGGACGATCGCCTGCGTATTGCCCATCGCGGTGGAAATCGAGTCCGACTGCGCGGCGCTGGCCTGCGCGAGCCGTTTCGCGATTCCCAGCAACTGGTCGAGCTGGGCCCCGGTCCCGGAGATCGCGACAGCGGCACCGCCGGCCCCGGCCACCGCGGCCGACAGCTTGTTCGGGTCGGGGACCAGCGACTCCATCGTCGTCAGCATCGCCCGCACGACGGTCGGGTTCACCTCCGTCGACGACCGCAGCGCGGCCGCCGACACCTGGTCGAGGGTGTACGAGGGGTCGGTGCGCGCCAGCGGGATGCTGCGCGACCCGGTGTCGCGCCCGGCCGGGATCACCTCGAAGTACCGCTTGCCCAGCACCGTCCGCAGGCGCACGGTGGCCCGCGTCTGGTCGCCGAGCGGCTGCTTACGATCAAGGCGGAATTCGACCTTCACGCGGTCGCCGGCCAGGCGCACGGCGGAGATTCGCCCGGCCGGCACGCCGGCGATCAGCACCGGGTCCGAGCGGGTCAGCCCCGCGGCGTTGCCCAGTTCTGCGGTGTAGGGCTCGGTGCGTGCGTGGTAGCGCCATTGCGGCAAACCGATGGCCAGGCCCATCAGCACCACCAGGGTGATGATTCCGGCGGTGCCGAGCACCGCCGGCGAGGCGCCCTGACCGCGCTTCTCGGACTTGAAGACGAACTCGAGGACGCCGACGAAGACGTCGATCAATCGAACCAGAAACATGTCGCTCCCCCTACCTGCACACCGGCGAATGAAGCGGACCGAAGATGTTCGCCTCGACCGTCCACGCCTTCAGCGTGAAGTTGCAGAGGTAGAGCATCATGAACCCGCCGTAGCGGCCGCTGTGGTTGATGCGGTCGGCCATCACCGGGAACCGTTTGAGGAATGTCTCGAAGGCCGGGGTGTTCGGCAGCCAGGCCTTGGTGACCCCCTGCAGGCCGGTCAACGACCGGGCAAAGCTGTCACCGGAGGTGGTCATCATTTCCGCCAGCGCGGCGACCGCCCGGTCCCCCGAGTTCATCAGGGCAGTGAACTGACCGTTGTCGCCGACCACCGCCGAGGTCAGGGAACCCAGCCCGGCGAACAGTTCGGTCAGTTGCGCGTTGCGCGCATCGGCGGTCGACATGAGCGTGGTCAGGTTGGCCACGAGCCGGGCGAAGACCGCGGAGTTGGCGGACAGGTTGTTGCCCATCGAGGCGATCTGGCGCAGCAGGAGGTGCACCGACTGGGTCCGGCCGGCAAACGTGTCGACAAAGCCCTGGGCCAGGTCGTTGACCTGCTTGGGGTCGAGCGCGGAGAACAGCGGCTCGAACCCGTTCATCAGCGCGGTGAGGTTGACCGGCGCGGTCGTCGCCTCGACCGGGATCTCGTTGCCCTTGCGTGCGGGCGCAGTCGGTCCCCCGTCGGACAGCGCGATGTAGCGGGCACCGAGCATGTCGGCGTAGCGGACGGCGGCGTGCACGTGCTCGGGGATCTTGTGGTTGCGCTCCACGGTGACCCGGACGCGGGCCCGTGCGGTGCCGTTGCCCCGCGGGTCGAGCTCGATGTCGGACACCCGGCCGATCCGGACGCCGGACACCTTGACCGGATTGCCCTCGACCAACCCTTCGGCGTCGGTGAAGTTGAGCACGTAGTCCGTGGTGGCGCCGCGGACCGGTGAGCGCAGCGTATTGCTCATCAAGGAGAACGCGACGACGCCCACCACCAAGAACAGCAGCGCCTTGATGACCGTCACGGCGGACAGCCTGGTCATGAAACCCTCACTTCCGTGCCTCGGACCATCGGGCCGAGCATCATCGTCGTGGCCGGATTCGGGCGGCCGTCCGCGGCCGGCCGGCCGGTGCCGGTGATCACGCCCTCGAGTCCGCTCATCGTGGATGCCTCGGCGCGGCCGTCGATGACCTCCGAGCTGGTGGAGGCCGGCCGGACGCGGGGCTTGGGCGGGTGCAGGATCGTCCCGTTGCGCTGCCCGGGATCGCGGACCGGCCCGGTGCCCCACAGGGAGCGCTTGCCGTGGCACTGGCTGCCGCGCAGGGTGCCGTAGACCGGGCAGTCCGCCGCGGAATAGGGCTGTGGCTGGGAGAAGGTGGGCACCGCGGTGATGTTGAAGCGTCCCGAGGCGAACAGGATGGTGCCCGCCTTGCCGAACTTGTCGGCCTCGCGGACCGTGCGGGTGATGCCGCTCGGGTTCTGTGCGACGGTGCGCAGGATGATCCCGGTCGAATCGACGATCGTGATCAGGTTCTTACGGTTCTTGGCCACGAAGGGCACGACCGAGTCGAGGTAGCCGCTGGCCGCGGTGAAGAACTCGGCGAGATCGTCACCCTTGTCGACGATGCCGCGCGAGATGCTCGCGACCGACGACAGGGTCTCCATCATCGCCGGGGTGGCCCGCTTGAGCGATTCGGTGACGCGGCGGAACTGCGGGGTGGCGTCGATGAAGCGGTTGACGGTCGATTCGAGTTCCTGCGAGGCGGTCCACCAGTCGTCGATCATCATGCCGAGCTCTTTGCCCCGTCCGCCGATCGCCTTGTCCACGGCGGCGAGCGCGACGTTCATCTCATCGGGCCGCACCTCGTCGATGAGTTCGGAGAGCTTGGTGAAGATGTTGTAGAGGTTCACCGTGTCCGGGCCGTCGTCCACCGCGAGTTGCGCGTTGGGCGCAAGATGGGTCGGCGAGGTGTCGGGCGAACCAGGCGTCGGTGTGAGCTGGACATAGATGTCGCCGAAGAAGGTGCGCGGCAAGACGCGCAGCATCACCGTCGACGGGATGGACTTCATCGCGTCCTTCTCGATGGTCAGCCCGACCCGGGAGGATTGTGCCCCCGCGTCGATCGAGCTGATCTCGCCGACCTTGACCCCGTGGAACCGCACCGGCGCCCCGGATTGGATCAGCCCGGCCGCGACCGGCACCTCGGCGTAGACCTTCGGATCCGACGAGAAGGTGTGGGTGCTGCGCGACACCATCCACAGGGAGAACACCAGGATCACCAGCGCCGCCGCGATACCGCGCAACGCGTATCGGCCCCGCGAGACCGTCTTACCCGGAAGCATCACCGTCATCGCTACAGCCCCAATCCCGGGATCTGCGGAACCAGTCCCCAGAGACCGAAGGTGAAGATGACGTCGAAAATTCCGATGGCCAGGATCGACGTGCGCAGCGCCCGGCCCGCCGCCTGGCCGACTCCTTCGGGACCGCCGCTGGCGAAGTAGCCGTAGGAGCATTGCACGAGGGTGACGATGCCGGCGAAGACGACGGCCTTGGTCGCGGAGAAAAGCAGGTCCGTCGGGGTCAGCGCGAGGTGGAAGAAGTAGTCGTAGGTTCCCGACGATTCACCGTTGAACCACACGACCACCGCACGGGTGGAGATGTAGCTGGCGAGGAGGCCGATCATGTAGATCGGCAGCACACACACCATCGCGGCGATCATCCGCGTGGTCGCCAGGAACGGGATCGAGCGGATGGCCATCACGTCGAGGGCGGCGATCTCGTCGGAGATGCGCATCGCGCCGATCTGGGCGGTGAACCCGGTGCCGACCTTGGCCGCCAAGGCAATCGCGACGACCACCGGTGCGAGTTCGCGGGTGTTGGCGATGGCGGCCAGCATTCCCGACATCGACGTCATCCCGACCAGTTGGAGGCCGCGGTAGGTCTCGACGCCGAGCATCATGGCGGCGGCAAGCGACATGGCCAGCACGATGCCCATGGTTCCGCCGCCGGAGAGCAGCGACTTGGTGCCGAACGTCATTTCGGCGATCTGCCGGATCACATGCTTGCGGTAGTAGACCAGGGTGTACGGGATCGCCACGATCGCCCGGAAGATGAAGGTGACGTACTCGCCGAGACGGACCGTCTGGTCGGCGACCGGGACAACCCGTCGGCTGATCCCGCGGTTGCCGCGGACGCGGATGTCGGCTGTCGAGACCATGTCAGTACGCCCCCACTGCCGGGACGATCACCGTGTAGACCTGCGACAGGATCGTGTTGAAGATGAAGACCAGCGCGAAGGCGATGACGACGGCCTCGTTCACCGCGTCGGCGACGCCGCTCGGCCCGCCGCGGGCGTGCAACCCCTTGAAGCAGGCCACGATCGTCGACAGAAGGGCGAACATCGTCGCCTTGACCAACGCCATGGTGAAGTCCGACATCCGCCCGTATTGGCTGAACGTCGACATGAACGCTCCGGCGGGCAGGTGCTGGACGTAGATGTGGTAGAGGTAGCACGCCCCCACGCCCGTCACCGTGACCAGCGAGCACAGCACGAGGGACACGATGATCGCCGCGGCGATCCGCGGGGCGACCAACCGCTCGATGACGTTGAGGCCCATGACCTCCATGGCGTCGATCTCTTCGCGGATCTTGCGGGAGCCCAGATCGGTGCAGATCGCCGACCCCGCCACACCGGCCATCATCAGCGCGCAGACCAGGGCGGCGGCCTGGCCGACGATGACGAAGGCGACGACGGCGCCGGAGTAGCCACCCGCACCGATGCGGCCGGCCAGCTCACCGACCGACACCGCGATGAAGACACCCACCGGGATCATCAGCAACAGCGACGGCCCGGTGCTCACGCGGCCGATGAAGATGATCTGGTTGAGCGTCTCCGACAGCGACAGCCGGAACCGCAGTGTCGCGACGACCAGGGCGCCGATCGACTGGAGCGCGAAGCCGAGCGTGTGGCCCGCCTCGACCGCGAGGTCGCGAACCGGCCCGCGTGCCGCGGGAAGTTCAAACGCCATCGATATCCAACCCCCGAAGTTCGATGAGACGCACCGCAAACCCGGTGGGGCCGCGTGACGTCATGTGGCTGTAGTCACAATCAGGATGACAGTAACATATTTTATATATGGCGCCAGCGGCGTCGTCCGGACCGCGGCTTTCGAGGGCTTAGGTCCCCTCGGTCCGGCCGTCGCGGGTCCGCGGCGCCCGGAAGGCGCCCACCCGCAGCACGTGGCGCAGGACGAACGCGAATACCGGGCGCGTCAGCGGCGCGCCCCACCGCCACGGCAACCAACCGACCCACCGCGGCGTGCCGGCGATGGTCCACCGGACCTCGCTCACGCCGGTCCGCTCGGTCGGGGCGATGGTGAACTCCTCGGCGAACGACGCGATGGTCCACGGCGTGCACACGGCCGTCCCGGAGAGGGCTATCAGCACGTCCTTCTCATACTGAATAACCTTTTCAGAGACCGAATACACGGTTCCCGACATGGTTCGCTTCGACCCCACCCCGCGGGTGGTGTCGACGTCGTCGGCCACCCAGTGGGGACCGTCGAGAAACGGCAGCGTGGACAGGTAGGCCCGGCCCACGAGCCGATCGAAGACCTCCGACGGGGACAGCGGCGTCTGCGCGGACACGGTCACACAGAATCCCGCGCGGCGGGCGAAGTAGTCCCCGAGGTCCGCGGCGGCGATCTGGGCCACCGGGGCCCGATCGGGCGTCCTCGCCCACCGGCGGGCGAGGACCAGCACCATCAAGCCGAGGACCCCCGCGGCGGCGAGGACGCCGACCGCCAGCAAGACCCACATAAACAATGTCATATTTTTGATAGTATTCCGTGTGATGAGCACCACGGGGAGAGCCACCAAGACCATCGCGGCCGGTTCGGCCGCCGCCTTCGCACTCGGGGCGCTGATCGGTGCCGGACCGGTCAACGCGGCACCGGTACCGACCATCGCGGTCGCCGCCGCCGGTGATTCGGACTGGCAGATCACCTACCACCGCGGTTCGGCCACCCGGCGCGACACCCGCTGCCGGGTCTGGATGGACGACCGGATCGTCGCCTCCCCCGAACGCGAACTCGCCGAGCAGCAGAAGGCGCGCCAGCAGCGGGAACAGAAGCCCGAACCGGGCAGTCGTGCACCCGGCGCGGCGGCGAAGCACAAGGCGCCGACGAAGCCCCCGGTGCCGATGCTCATGACGACGACGCTGCGGGGCGAGTCCGTGCCGCCGGGGGCGCACCGCGTCAACGTCCGCTGCGGACGCTCGGTGAGCCCGACGATCTGGCTCATCGCCCCCCGCAACCAGATCTGGGATGGTGTGACCTGGCTGTCCAACGGCACGGCCGGGCTGATCGGCTACTGATCGATCCCGGCGGTGAAACCTCCTCCCGTCGGTGAAACCCGGCCGGGTGGCCACCTCGAGGACGGTCAGCCGTAACACGACGGCAATCAGTGATCCTCACGGCGGAAATACGCGCTGGTGAGGATTCACCTATGACTCCGACCGCACCGCCCACCGGGTCCTCGTTGTCGCCCTCCGGTGCCGCCTTCCGCCACTACCGGGCCGGCCTGCACCAGTCTGCGGTCGACGAGATGTTCCGGCCCGACGGATCGGTCCGCGAGCCCTACCACGGGGTCGCCGACTCGATCGGCGCGATCGAGCCCGCCGATCTGCGCACCAGGTTGACCGCGCTCGGCCGTGCCTTCATCGATCAGGGCGTGACGTTCTCCCACTCCGGGCAGGAACGCCCCTTCCCCCTCGATCCGATTCCGCGCATCATCTCCGCCGCCGAGTGGCGGCAGTTGGAGCGCGGCATCACCCAGCGGGTGCGGGCGCTGGAGATGTTCCTCGACGACGTCTACGGCGAACAGGCGATCCTCGCCGACGGCGTCCTCCCCCGGCGGCTCATCAACTCCTGCGAGCACTTCCACCGCGAGGCCGCCGGGATCCGCCCGCCCAACGGCGTGCGCATCCACGTCGCCGGAATCGATCTGATCCGCGACGAGAAGGGGCAGCTGCGCGTCCTCGAGGACAACGTCCGGGCCCCCTCGGGCGTGTCCTATGTGATGGAGAACCGCCGCACCATGGCGCGGCTCTTCCCCGACTTGTTCGCCACCCACCGGGTGCGCGCGGTGCGGGACTACCCGCGACACCTGCGCCGGGCCCTGCAGGCATCGTCGGGCGTGGCCGACCCGACGGTCGTCCTCCTCACCCCCGGTGTCGCCAACTCCGCCTACTTCGAGCACTCGCTCCTGGCCCGACAGATGGGTGTGGAACTCGTCGAGGGCCGCGACCTCTTCTGCCACGACAACGTCGTCTACATGCGCACCACCGACGGCCAGACCCGCGTCGACGTCATCTACCGGCGCATCGACGACGCCTTCCTCGACCCCCTGCAGTTCCGGCCGGATTCGATGCTCGGTGTGGCCGGCCTGGTCAACGCCGCCCGCGCCGGCAACGTGGTCATCTCCAGCGCGGTCGGCAACGGCGTCGCCGACGACAAACTCGTCTACACCTACGTCCCCGACATCATCCGCTATTACCTCGACGAAGAGCCCCTGCTGGACAACGTCGAAACGCTGCGCTGTTGGCTGCCCGACGAATGCGACGAGGTGTTGCGCCGCCTCGACGAGTTCGTCGTCAAACCGGTCGAGGGCAGCGGCGGCTACGGAATCGTCTTCGGCCCCTTCGCCACCCGCGCCGAACTCGACCGCCTCGCCGACCAGGTCCGGGCCAACCCGCGCGGATGGATCGCCCAGCCGTTGGTGGCCCTCTCGACGACGCCGACCATGTTCGACGACACCCTCAAGCCCCGCCACGTCGACTTGCGCCCGTTCGCGGTCAACGACGGCGAATCGGTGTGGGTACTCCCCGGCGGGCTCACCCGGGTCGCCCTCGAAGAGGGGTCGATGGTGGTCAACTCCTCGCAGGGCGGCGGTTCGAAGGACACCTGGGTCCTGGCCACCTCGGCGCCGGCGGCGCCCGGCGAGGTCAACGACGGCGAGCTCGTCGATGCCGAGATCCCGCCGATGACCCTGTCGACGCCGACCGTCGACCCCCCGATGACACGGGCCGGCGACCAGCAGCAACAGCAACAGCAACAAGGTCGATCGAGGGAAGGTGACGGCGATGCTCGCACGTAACGCCGACTCGCTGTATTGGATCGGCCGCTATGTGGAGCGGGCCGACGACATGGCGCGCATCCTCGACGTCGCCGTCCAGCAGCTACTCGAGGATGCGACCGTCGACACCGACTCGATGGTCCGCCACGTCATGGCGGTGCTGGGCCTGACCGTCGACGACGAGGCCGAGCACACCTTGTGGACCCTCGTCGACGTCGCCGCCTACGACCGGTCGTGCCCCGACTCGATCGTCGGGCTGGTGCGCACCGCCCGCGAGAACGCCCGCGGGGCCCGCGAGGTCATCTCCAGCGAGATGTGGGAATGCCTCAATGCCACTTACATGGGCCTCGACGACGCCCAGCGCCGCGCACGACTGCTCGGTCCGCATGCCTTCCTGACCTACGTCAAAGAGCGCGCCGCCATGTTCGCCGGACTGACCGACGCCACCCTGAGCCACGACGTCGGTTACAGCTACCTCATCCTGGGCCGGTCCATCGAGCGCGTCGACATGACCGTCCGGTTGTTGATGTCGCGGTCGGCCTACCGCCGCGACGCCCTGTCGTGGATGAGTCTGCTCGTCGCGGTCGGCGCCCAGGACACCTATGTCCGCGCCTACCGCGGTGCCCTCGACACCGAGAACGTCGTCGAATTCATGATGCTCGACCGGCTCTTCCCCCGGTCGGTGTTCCACTCGCTGCGGGTCGCCGAACACCACCTCGCCGCCCTCGACAACCGGCCCGACCGGGTCGGCGCCCAATCCACCGCGCTGACCCTGCTGGGCCGCGCGCGCAGTTCGATCGAGTTCATCGGCCGCGCGGAAATGGTCCGCGACCTGCCGGCCTACCTCACCAGCCTGCAGGAGACGTGCCGCACGGTCAGCGAGTCGATCGCCGAGGAACACTTCCACATCGAGCCGTACGTGTCGTGGACCGACACCGGGCTGGCCCACGACTTCGCCGACTACGGAGGGCAGTCATGACACTGCGGCTGCGCATCGTCCACACCACCGGTTTCACCTATTCCGCCCCGGTCGCCTCGTCGTTCAATGAGGCTCGCATCACGCCGCGCACCGATACGCGGCAAACCGTGATCGTCGACCACGTCGACACGGTCCCCGCGGCCCGCCAGTACCGCTACAGCGACTACTGGACGACCGCGGTGACCGTGTTCGACCTGAACACCCCGCACGAACGGCTCGAGGTGGTCGGCACCGCCGTGGTGGAGACCGAGAACGAGGTGCGCGGGCCGGAAGCCCTGTCGGTGGACTGGGTCCGCCTGCGCGACGACCAACTCATCGACGAGTACGACGAGATGCTCCAGCCCACGTCGTACACCCCGCACACCCCGGAGATCACCGCCTTCGCACGGGACACCGCGTCGGGCCTGAGCCCGGTGGCGGCTGCCGAAGCGGTGGTCGCCGGGGTCCACGCGGCCATGACCTATGAGCAGGGCACGACGGAGGTCCACTCGACCGCCGCCGATGCCTGGCGCCACCGCAGCGGCGTCTGCCAGGACTATGCCCACATCTCCTTGGCCATGCTGCGCAGCCTCGGGATTCCGGCCCGATACGTGTCGGGCTACCTGCACCCCCGCGAGGGCGCCGGTGTCGGCGAGGCCGTCGACGGCGAGAGCCATGCCTGGATCGAGGTCTGGACCGGGGGCTGGTGGGGTATCGACCCGACGAACAACAAGTTCATCGACGACCACCACGTCGCGGTCGGGACCGGCCGCGACTACGCCGACCTCACCCCGATCAAGGGGATCTACACCGGTAGCGCCGACTCGGAACTGGATGTGACGGTGCGGATCACCAGGCTGGCGTAGCCGCGACAGTCCGCTACCGGTCCGCGTAGACCGCGGTCTCGAACTCCAGGAAGCCGCCGATCGAGGTCGGATCGGCGAACGGCAGGATCTGCGTGCCCCAGATCCCGGCGACGTCGTTCTGGCGGTCGATCCAGTAGTAGAGATTCGCCAGCCCCGCCCAGCCGAGCGATCCGGCCGGCCGGCCGGTGGGCGCCGTCTCTTCGTTCACCATGAAGCTGTACGACCACCCCTTGCGCTGGCCGGGGAAGAACTCGGCGTCGTGCGACAATGTCGGATCCACTCCGGTCAGCATGGTGACCTGCAGGTTCTCCCCCAAACCGTTCTGTACCGCCTGGGCGACGGTGGAGGCTTGCAGCACCCGGCCGTGCTCGCCCTCGCCGTCGTTCAACCACATCCGCAGGAAGCGGGCGTAGTCCGGCATCGTCGAGTAGAGGCCGTGCCCGCCCATGTGGATCTCCGGCTCCTGGGGCAACACCAACCCGGTCGGGACCAGTGAACCGCCCTCGACCCGCTGGTGGACCTCCGCGCGGCGTGCGGCCATCGACGGGGTCATCGTGAAGGCGGAATCACCCATCCCCAGCGGGGCGAAGACCCGCTCGGCCATGACCTCGCCCAGCCGCTTGCCGCGGATCGACTCCACCACCAGACCGGCCCAGTCCATGTTGGACCCGTAGTTCCACGCGGTGCCCGGCTCGAACAACAGCGGCGAGTTCAGCGACGCGCGCGAGGCGGTGATGACGTTCGGCTGGCCGTCGGCAGCCAGCAACCGGTTATAGGACTCGGAGAAGAACGAGTATCCGAAGCCGGCGGTGTGCAGCATGAGCATCCGCGTCGTGATGGGTGTCCGCGCCGCGCGCACCACCGGCTTCCCGTCGTCGTCGAAGCCGTCGAGCACCCCGATCGCCCCGATCTCGGGGACGTACTCCGCGGCCGGCGCATCGAGGTCGAGCAACCCCTCCTCGACGCATTGCAGCACGGTGGTCCCGGTGATGGCCTTCGTCGTGGAGAAGAGCGCGAACACGGTGTCCGTCGTCATCGGCGCGTCGGCCGCAGTCGAGCGGACGCCGGCCGCACCCTCGTAGACGGTGCCGTCGCCCCGGGTGACGACGGCGACCACGCCCGGGACGCGGTTGCCCTCGTCGGGTGCGGTCGTGATCCCGGTCAACACGGCGTCGAGGGTCGTTGTCAGATCGGTCATGGGTTTCCTCCGGCTCTCGGTGATCTGTGACACAGGAAAGCTAAGCCCACGTCTTCGGGCGAACACGTCGCCGATCGGCACACGGTGTCTGCGACCGGCAGCGGCGTTGCTCAGCCGCCCGGCGCGACGGTCCCGCCACACCCGCGCAGCAGCGTGGCCGACGGCGGTTCGCCGAAACGTCGACGATAGGCACCGGCGAAGACGCCCATGTTCACATAACCCCAAGCCCGCGCTGCTGCGGCGACGGTGGTGGCGCCGCGCGCCAACTCCCGGTAGACACCCTGCAACCGCTGTTCGACGAGGTAGGCGCGCGGGGTCATGCCGAGGTAGGCGCCGAACGCGCCGCTGAGCGTGCGCACGCTGACCCCGGCCGCCGCGGCGACGTCGGCGACGGTGGGGAGTTCGCGCGCATGCTCGTCGATGTAGTGCACCGCGGTCCGCACGTAGCCCGGGGCCGACACCTCCGGCGCCGCCCGCAGGTCGACCCCGGCCCGCCGGGCCCATTCGTCGAGGAGGTGGGCGGCGATCATCTCCTGCAGGTTGCGGCCGATCTGCCCCGAGGCAACCTCCTCGGGTGCGACTGCCGCGGTCTGCGCCGCATAGGACAACAAGGCCAACCACGGGCTCCCCGGTCCGCCGAGCTCGCAGCGGTGCGCCCACAGCCGGTCGTCGGGGACGAAGCCCCACCAACGCAGCGCGAGATCGGCGAGGCACCGGTGCGGAATGGTCAAGTTCAGCTGGAGGTGTTCGGGGTCGGCCACCAGGCGGTAGTCGGTCCTGCTGCAATCGGCGACAAAGGTCTGGCCGGTGCCCAAACAGGCATCCTCGTGCGCCCCGGCCGAGTGGCGGGTCATCCCGCGCAACGTGGTGAGGACCAGGATGTTGCCCGAATCAGAGTCGAAGTCGCGCAGGTCGACCCCGACCCCGTAGCTGAACCGGGTCATGACGATGTCGCCGACCGACACCGAGAACATCGAGGAACTCGGCACCACCGCCCGACCCGTCGGCCGAACGTCGAAATGCATGTACTGTTCGTCGGTCCACGATCGGATCGCATCCCAGTCCGACTCCGGCGCCACCGGGGTGCGCTGGTCGACGGGCCGGGGATCCAGGATGCTCAACACGGGTCGAGCATAAGGGCCCGGCCGTCTCGGGCGAGGGGGTTTCCCGCCCCAACGGCCCGCCACCGACACGCCGCCGCACCATCGGTCACAACCACGCTGAGCGCAATGGTGACGACACCACCCACCCGCCAGCACACTGGTCGACATGACACACCGCTTGTGCGCCCTGATGTGCTGTCGCTAGGTCCGCCACCCGGCCGACCATCCCCCCGCGTTACCGAATCGCCTTGCAAGGAGGCTTCTTTCGTCATGCCTGAAAACCTGACCGAGCGCCAACTCGCCGCCGCGTCCGCACCGTTGCAGTTCGCCTACTGGGTGCCCAACGTGAGCGGCGGCCTGGTGGTCTCGAAGATCGAGCAGCGCACCGACTGGGACTACGACTACAACCGCCGCCTCGCGGTCCTCGCGGAGAACAACGGCTTCGACTACGCCTTGAGCCAGGTCCGCTACGTGGCCTCCTACGGCGCCGCCTACCAGCACGAGTCGACCAGCTTCTCGCTGGCGCTGCTCCTGGCCACCGAACGCCTCAAAGTGATCGCCGCGGTCCACCCTGGACTCTGGCAGCCCGGCGTCTTGGCCAAACTGCTCGCCACCGCCGATCACCTGTCCGGCGGCCGGGCCGCGGTCAACGTGGTCAGCGGTTGGTTCCGCGACGAGTTCACCAAGCTGGGCGAACCGTGGCTCGAGCACGACGAGCGGTACCGCCGCAGCGAGGAGTTCATCGGCTACCTGCGCCAGATCTGGACCTCAGAGCACGCCGAGTTCCACGGCGACTTCTACCGCCTCCACGACTTCGACCTCAAGCCCAAGCCCGTCGACCTCCCCGGCCGGCCGCACCCGGAGATCTTCCAGGGCGGCAACTCGACCGCCGCGCGCGCCATGGCCGGTCGCGTCTCGGATTGGTACTTCAGCAACGGCAAGGACTTCGACGGCATCACCGAACAGGTCATCGACGTCAACACCGAGGCGGCCCTGCACGGGCGCAGCGTGCGATTCGGACTCAACGGCTTCCTCATCGCCCGCGACACCGAGCAGGAGGCGCGCGACGTCCTGCGCGAGATCGTCGACAAGGCCGATCGAGAGGCCGTCGAGGGATTCGGTTCCGCCGTCAAGCAGGCGGGGCCGTCCACCGCCAACGGCAAGGGCATGTGGCAGGACTCCGAGTTCGCCGACCTCGTCCAGTACAACGACGGCTTCCGCACCGGCCTCATCGGCACGCCCGAACAGATCGCCGAGCGCATCGTCGCCTACAAGACGCGCGGCGTGAACCTGCTCCTCCTCGGGTTCTTGCACTACCTCGAGGACGTCGAATACTTCGGCTCGAAGATCCTGCCGCTGGTGCGGGAACTCGAAGCCGACCTGGCCGCCAGCGGCAAGCTCGAGTCCCAACTCGCGGCCAACGGGGTCCTCGTCTGAGGCCTCCGACCCCCATTCGATCGATCAGCAACCACGAAAGGCACCACCCATGACCGCCACCGTCTCCTCCGACGCCGACCAGCAGGCCCGGTTCGCCGATGCCCTGCGCCGCGCCGACCTCGTCGCCGCCGAATTGCGCGCCACCGCGGCCCAGCGCGACCGCGCCAATGCCGACCCGATCGCCGAGATCGACCTGCTCCGCCAGGCCGACCTCCTCCAGGTCGGCGAGCCCGTCGAGTACGGCGGGTCCGGCCTCAACTACGCGCAGAGCCAGCAGATCACCCGCCGGATCGCGCGCGGCGACACCTCGATCGCGCACCTCCTCGGCTACCACTACGCCCAGCAGCGCATCCCACACCTCTTCGGCACCCCGGAGCAGGCCGGCGAGATCTCGCGCGGCAACGCGCAGGAGCGCCGGTTCTGGGGCGGGGTGCAGAACCCGCGCGGCGGCTCGGCCCTGGAACTGACCCGTGACGGCGAGGGCTACCGGCTGAACGGGCGCCGGACCTTCGCCTCGGGCGCCAGTGTCGCCGACTGGCTGTCGGTGACCGCGGTCTTCGACGGCAACCTGGTGTTCCTCGCCCTCCCCCGCGACATCGAGGGATTCCGCGCCCTCGGCGACTGGGACAACATCGGCCAGCGCCTCACCGACTCCGGCGGCGTCGAGTTCGTGAACACCCCGGTTGACGGCGCCCAGATCCTCGGCGGCATCGAGAGCGCCGGCAAGGAACTGTCGGCCTACCAGACCCTGGTCACCCCGCACTGGCAGCTGGCGTTCGTGAACTTCTACATCGGCACCGCGCAGGGCGCCCTGGAAGAGGCCTTGGACTGGACCAAGCTCAACGCCAGCGCGTGGGAGACCTCGGGTCTCGAGGTGGCCACCGACGACCCCTACATCCTGGAGTTGGTCGGCGAACTGACCGCGCAGACGACCGCTGCCGCCTTGCTGGCCGACCGGGCCGGCGACGCCCTGCAGGCGGCGTTGGACTTCGGCCCCGAGCTGACGGCCGAGCAGCGGGCGGAGACGGCGGTGGCCATCGCCGAGGCGAAGTACCTGACGACGAAGGTGTCGCTCGAGGTGGCCTCGCGGCTGTTCGAGATCCAGGGGGCGCGCGCCACGACCAGTGCCTACGGCTTCGACCGGCACTGGCGCAACCTGCGCACCCACACAGTCCACGACCCGGTTGCCTACAAGGCCCGCGAGGTCGGCGACTGGGAGCTGAACCGCCGCGCACCGCAGTTCTCGCTGTACAGCTGAGATGACCGAGCTGACCAGCGCGGGCGCCCCGTCGGAGACGCGGCGGATCGCCGACGACGCCGAGGCGCTCGAGGTCGCCAGGTCGCTCGCACCCGCCTTCGCGGCGGGTGCGGGCGACCGCGACGCCCTCCGGGTCCACCCGCATGACAGGGTGGCGGCCCTGTCGGATTCCGGCCTGTTGGCAATCACCGTTCCGGCGGAGTTCGGCGGTGCCGACGTCGGCCTGGAGACGCTGGCCCGCGTGGTGGCCATCATCGCCGCCGCCGACCCGTCCCTGGCCCAAATCCCGCAGAGCCACTTCACGTTCCTCGAAGCCCTCCGGCGCGGCGGTTCCCCCGACCTGGCCCGACGCATCTACCCGCGCATCCTCGACGGTGCCCGGTTGGCCAACGCCCAGACCGAGCGGTCCGGGAAGACCGTGGCCGAGGACTCGACGACGCTGCGCGACACCGGCGACGGCCTACTCCTGTCCGGGGTGAAGTACTACTGCACCGGGGCACTGCACGCCGACATCCTCGCCGTCCGCGCCGTCGACCACACCGGTGGCTCGTCGACGGGGCAACCGGCGCGCAAGGTCATCGCCTACGTCCCGGCCGACGCGCCCGGGGTGACCATCGTCGACGACTGGGACGGCTTCGGCCAGCGCACGACGGGCAGCGGAACGGTCAGTTTCGACCGGGTCGCGGTCAAGCCGACCCACGTCCTCGACTTCACCGCACTGCTCGCCGAGCCGGGAACCTATGGTGCCCGCGCCCAGCTGGTCCATTCGGCGATCGACACCGGTATCGCCCGCGGGGTCCTCGACGCCGCCGCCGTGGCGGTCGCCGGGGCGCGGCCGTGGTTCGAGTCCGAGGTCGGTGCGGCCGCCGACGATCCGTATCTGATCGCCCGCGGCGGCGAGGTCGAACTCGCCGTGCGCGGCGCCGAGGCGTTGCTGCTGACCGCGGCGCGGCGGATCGAAGAGGCCGACGGCGGGCTCGCCGAGCCGGGGATCGACGACGAGGCGTTCCGCAGCCGCGTCGCCGAGGCCTCTCTGGCCACCGCCGCGGCCAAGGTCGCCGCCGGCCGGGCGGCCCGCCAGGCGTCGTCGGACCTGTTCGACTTCGGCGGCACCCGCGCGGCGTCGGAGAAGGCGAATCTGTCCCGGTTCTGGCGTGACGCGCGCACCCACACATTGCACGATCCGGAGCGGTGGAAACTCCACCACCTCGGCCGCTGGGCCCTGGGCCGGCACCGGCCGCCGTGGCACACCTCGCTGTGAGCCCGGCCCCTCCCCATCCGCTACCAACCGAAAGCACCCACGCACCGATGTCAGTCAAACTGCACTGGTTCCTCCCGACCTACGGGGACTCCCGGTCGATCGTCGGCGGTGGACACGGCGTCCCCACCGAGTCGGCGGGCGGACTCCGCGACGCCACCGTCGGGTACCTCTCCTCCATCGCCCGGGCGGCCGAGGACTTCGGCTTCGACGCGGCGCTGACCCCGGCCGGGCCGTGGTGCGAGGACGCGTGGATCACCACGGCGATGGTGGCGCGCGAGACCGAGCGCCTGGGCTTTCTGCTGGCCCTGCAGCCCGGTTTGATCAGCCCCACGTTGGCCGCCCAGATGACCGGGACCTTCACCAAGCACGCGCCGGGGCGGTTGCTGATCAACATCGTCACCGGTGGCGAGGCCGCCACCCAGCGCGCCTACGGCGACTCGCTGGACAAGGCGGCCCGCTATGCGCGCACCGACGAGTTCCTCGACGTCATCACCGCCCTGTGGCGCGGCGAGACGGTGAACCATCGCGGCGAGCACCTGCAGATCGAGGGGGCCTCGATCCCAACGCTGCCGGTGCCCGCGCCGCCGATCTACTTCGGCGGCTCGTCGGCACCGGCCGGGCCGGTCGCGGCCCGCCACGCCGACGTCTACCTCACCTGGGGCGAACCACACGCCGCGGTCGCCGCGAAACTCGAGTGGATCCGCGGTCTCGCGGCGGCCCAGGGACGGACGGTGCGATTCGGTATCCGCCTGCACGTCATCGCCCGCGACACCGCCGAGGCCGCGTGGGCCGAGGCCGCCCGGCTGCTGTCCGACCTCGACGAGGATGTTGTCCGGTCCGCGCAGGAGGGGCTCGCCCGCAGTGAGTCGAGCGGGCAGGCCGCCATGCGCGAGCTCCATGCGGCCCACCGCGCCGACGGGAGCTGGCGCGATCCGCGCTCGCTGGAGATCGCCCCCAACCTGTGGGCCGGGGTGGGTCTCGTACGGGGCGGCGCCGGCACCGCCCTGGTCGGCAGCCATCGCGAGGTCGCCGACGCGATCGAGTCCTACGCCGCGCTCGGGATCGACGAGTTCGTGCTGTCGGGCTATCCGCACCTCGAGGAACTGTTCTGGTTCGGCGAAGGCGTGATCCCCCAACTCATCGCGCGCGGGGTCTTCGACGGCGGCCCGACCCACACCGACGACCCGCGCCTGGGTGCGGGCCTGCATTCGCCGTTTGTCCCGACAGCGGCGAGCTGACAAGCGTGACCACCGAGAAAGGAAACCCCGTGTCTGCACCCACCGTTGCCCGTACCGACCCGTCCCAGTTGCGCCGGGCCTTCGCGCACTTCCCCTCCGGCCTTGTCGCCGTGGCCGCCCTCGGCCCCGACGGCCCCGTGGGGCTCCTCGTCTCCTCGTTCACGTCGGTGTCGCTGGACCCGCCGCTGGCCTCGGTCAACATCGGCCGCTCGTCGTCGACACTGCCCCACCTGCAACGCCAAACCCATTGGGGAATCAGTGTTCTCGGCCGCGACCAGGTCGGCGTGGCAGACAACTTCCGACGCCCGTCCGACGAGCGCTTTGCCGATCTCGGCTGGAGCTCGACCATCGACGGGGCGGTGCACCTGCACGGCGCCGCCGCCGGGTTCACCACCAAGCTCGACCGGCTGATCCCGGCCGGCGACCACTCGATCGCCCTGCTCGAGGTCCTCGACCACTTCGCCGCCGACGACGCGACGCCCCTGGTCTTCCACCGCAGCCGAATCCGCCAGATCGACAGCGAGGGCGCGGCATGAGCGCGGCGGCCGGATCGGTCGCCGGGCTGCGCATCGCCGTCGAGTTCCCCGGCGATCCCCGCGAGTGGGTGGAGCTCACCCCCGATGCCCCCGGGCAGACCGAGCGGTTCCGCGCCCCGACGCTGCGGGACGCGGCGGCCCGGACGGCCCGATCGACCCACGCCTCTTTCGTCGACCTCGACGTGTTCCTCGCCGAGTCGGTGCCCGACGCCTTCGCCGGGCTGGCCGCGCGGCGCCCGGGCTGGTCGCCCGGGACGCGCACCGAATCGCTGGTCCACGCCGGCACCCCGTCGACGCTGGCCGGGTTGTTGTTCGACATCTGGACCGCCCGGGTCGCCGACGGCGTCGTCCTGCGCTCCGACGACCCGTTGGCCCTCTCGCGCCAGATCGTCGGCGACGTGCTCCCGCTGCTGAGCGCCCGCGGCCTCCCCGCCCAGACCCGCTCCACCGCGGTCGCCTGACCTGCGCGAGAGGGGGTCTGCGGCCGCCCTGAACCCCGAGCACCGCGCGACCCGGCCCGGCGACCACGGGCACGTACTACGGTCGGTAGTCATGGTCGAGTTGACGGTTTCCCCCGCCCATCAGCGGCTGCGCGACCGCGTCGCGCGGTTCACCGGCGTCGACCTGCTGCCCGAGGACGCGGTCCAACGCGTCTTCGCCCGCGATCACACCCGCGGCGACCCGGTGGCCGAACGGTTCGTCGCCGAGACCTACCACGGCGAGCTCGGCCCAGACCGGTCCCGGGAACTGCTCGACCACGCGTTGCGGGTCGGCATCGCCAACGTGCCCGACGCACCCGAGTCGATGCGGGAGCTGTTCGCCGATTTTGAGACCGTCCCCGACTGGGTCGACCCCGACCTCGTCGAGACGGGGGCGGCGGTGTGGCGCCGGTGGGGCTACAGCCTGGGCGCGGTCGGCAACGCCGGGACCATGGACACCTACACCGAGGGATCGTTGGCCGTCCCGCTCTCGCTGTCGGGCGGGTATGCCGGGGCCAGTGCGCTGCACCGGTATCTGGAAACCACCCGCTGGTGGCTCGAGGTCTGCCGGCCCGGCGCGGCGCTCACCCCCGGGTCGACCGCCCGCGAGGTGTCGCTGAAGGTCCGGGTGATGCACGTGTCGGTGCGCGCCCGGGTCGCCGAACACCCCGAATGGGACGCAGCGGCCCACGGACTGCCGATCAGCCAGAGCGAGATGATGCTCACGCTGCTCGGCGGCAGCGTCGGTCCGGCCGTCGGGCTGTTCGCGCTGGGCTTCCTGACCTCCCCCGCCGAAATGCGCGCGGTCCTGCATTTCAACCGCTACCTCGGGCACCTCGTCGGCTGCCAGGTCGACGACATGTTCCCGACCACCGTGGCCGACGGCCTGCGGCTGCTCTACTACTTCGACGCCACGCGCAAGCACGACTCGGGTCCGCTGGGCCCCGAACTCGTCGAGGCGTTCGTCCCCTCTTTCGAACCCGGTCCGCAGGTGCGCGGCCGGGCACGACTGCGCGCGCTCTACCACCTGCACCTGCAGGCCGGCTACACCCGGCTGTTCATGCTGCCGTGGAACCGGCGGCACTACCGGTTGCCCAGCGGTCTGCCCGGATTGGCCCTCCTCGTCGGCCGCGCACCGTTCGTCGCCGTGGTCGAGACGGCCCGGCGCCTGTCCCCCGCACTCGACCGGCATTGGCAACGCCACCAGATGCGGCGGTGGCGGCGCTGGCACGCGTGGCACCTCGGGCAACGCGAGGAACGGTTCGACGCGGCGCGCGAGTTGCGCCGCTGACGCCGCTCAGTCCCGACCGGCGTCGGGGGTCTTCGCCACGTTGGGCCGGCCGCGCTCCCGTTCCTGCGCGACCGCGGCGGTGAGGACCGCGGCCCCCGATTGCGTGAGGACCCGCTTCCACGGCAACGTCCCGTCGATCTCGATCTGGATCGACATGCTCAGCACGGTTCGCAACAAAACGATGACCGCGAGGACACCCACGTTTTCCAGCGACGGTTCGGAGGTGATGGTGCGGATGAGGTCGGCGGCCACCAGGATCTCCAGGCCGAGCAGGATGGCGCCGCCCAGCGACGTCCGCAACAGCGCGAAGCTGCCGCCTTGACCGCGCAACAGCCGCACCGCGGCCAACGCGAAGGCGACGATGAATCCCACCACCATGGCGATGACACCGGTGATCTCGAATCCGTCGGCCACACCGTCGAAGATCTGGTGCATCGTCATCCCCGGATCCTATCCGGAGTCCGACGATTCGGACAGCGGATCGGCCGTCAGCCGGCGTAACGCCCGGATGCGACCGCGCGGGCCCGCTTCTTGGCCGCCTCCTCCTCGCGGTTTTTCGGCGGCGCGTGGGTCACCAGGTCGTCCAGCAAATGCTGTGTCGTATGGGCGATCTCGGCCACGGCCGCGTCGAACGCCGCCTGGTTCGCCTTGGAGGGTTTCGTCGTCCCGGCCACTTTCCGGACGTACTGGAGCGCGGCTGCATGGACCTCGTCGGAGGTCGCCGGCGGGTCAAAGTTGTGCAGGGTGTGGATGTTGCGGCACATAACCCGACGCTACGCCGGGACGACAGTGGCGACAACGCTTCGCCGCGGTGTCACAATCACAACCGTGCTCATCAAGAACGCCATTGCCAGCGGGATTCGGGCGGGCACGGTACGGGCCCAGTACCGGTGCTGGGACGCGCCGCGGGTCACGGTGGGCGCGACACAACTGACCGCGGCCGGCTTGGTGCGCGTCACCGGTGTGTCTCTCGTCGACGACCTGGACCGCCTCACCGACCCGGAGGCCCGCGCGGCGGGGATGGCCGATGCCCCGACCCTGCGGGCGGCACTGCGCAAGAGCACCCGGGGCGCACGCGTCTACCGCATCGACCTCGAGTGGGCGGGCGAAGACCCCCGCGCCGTCTTGCGCGAGCAGATACCCGACGACGAGCAATGCGCATCCCTGTACCAACGGTTGTCGCGTCTGGACCGCCGACCGTCGGGCGAGTGGACCCGCGAGGTCCTCGAATGGATCCGCGATCATCCGCACGTGGTGTCCACCAGGCTGGCCGAGGAGCGCGCCACCGACCGGGCCGCACTCAAGACCGACATCCGCAAGTTGAAGGCGCTCGGCCTCACCATCAGCCACGACGTCGGCTACGAGCTGTCGCCGCGCGGCATCGCCTATCTCGCCTGGCTGGACTCGCGCCACGGTACCGACTAGCCCAGGGAAATCCCGATGATGCGGTCGTCGCCGGCCCCGGGGCTGCCGCGCCCGTCGGTGTTGTTGGTCAGCACCCACACCTGTCCGTCCGGTGCGAGGACGACATCGCGCAGGCGGCCGAACTCGCCGGCGTGGAGTTCGGCGACCCAGCGCGGTCGGGTCAGCGAAACCGTCCGCAGCCGCTCACCCCGCAGGTTGGCGATGACCACCTCACCGCCGACGACGGCAATACCGCTGGGACTCGCGTCCTCCGGCGGCCACGTCTGGAGCGGGTCGGTGAACCCGTCGCGGCGCCCCACCCCCTCCACCGACGGCCAGCCGTAGTTGCGCCCGGGTTCGATGCGGTTCAACTCGTCGGCCCGGTCGGCGCCGAACTCGGAGGCGTACATCGTGCCGTCGGGCGCCCACGCGATTCCCTGCACGTTCCGATGGCCCAGCGTGTACACCACCGAACCGCCGAACGGGTTGTCCGCCGGCGCTTCCCCGCTCGGCGTCATCCGGAGGATCTTGCCGGCCAACGAGTCCGGGTCCTGTGCCGACCGTGGTCGTCCGGCGTCGCCGGTCGTCGCATACAGCATCCCGTCGGGACCAAAGGCGATCCGCCCGCCGTTGTGGGTGGCCGCCGCCGGGATCCCGCTCAACACGGTCCGCATCCGGCCGAGGGACAGGTGGCCGGGTGCACCGACGAGGCGGAAGGCCACGATCCGGTTCTGCGTGCCCGCCGTGTGGTAGGCGAACAGTTCCCGGTTGTGCACGGCGATACCGAGCAGTCCACCCTCCCCGGTGCCGTGCACCCCCGGCACGGTGCCGACCACGCGGGTGTGCCCGTCGACGAGCTCCAGCACCCGTGCGGTGTCGCGCTCGCTGATCAAAGCCGTGCGTCCGGCGAAGGCGATGGACCACGGCGCGGCCAACCCCATCGCGACCACCCGGTACTGTGCCGCCGGCGGCGACGAGGGTTCGACCTGCCCCGTCACGTCCGGCGGCGGGGCGTCGGTGGCGCAGCCGCCCATCACCAGGATGCAGACGAGCACGAGCCCGACGCCGAACCTGGCCAGAACTGCCGACGACCCACTCACCCCTCCCATTGTGCTCGGTCCGCTCAGTTGGCACCGATACCCAGCTCGCGGGCGATCTGGTCGATGGCGGCGGCCAACGCCGTGTCCGCGTCGGTCAGCCCGCCCACGGCGTGCGTGGTCACCGCCAATGCCACCGTGCCGTAGCGCAATCCGATATCGGGATGGTGGTCGGCGGCCTCGGCGGCCGCGACGATGCGGGTGACGAATTCCAGGCCGCGCACCATCGTGCCGGTCCGGTACCGGGCGACCAGGGAATCATCGACCACCCGCCACGGCGCGGGTACCGCCTGTTCCGCCGCCGCCGCGCTGAGCGGTCTGTAGTGGTGCTCGACCATTGCCGTCCTCCGTTCGCCGCCTCACCAGATCTGCCATTAGCCATCATGACCGAGGGACACACCGGCGTCGATCGCCCATATGTTCGATTCGCGGCGTAGGCTTGCCCTATGACGACGGCAGGGTTCCAAGACACGCTCTTCGGCGCGACGGCCGACGAACCGACCCTGGGCGGGCTCGACACCACCCGCCGCGTGCCGCTCGACGACACCGCCTGGGTGGACCTGCGCCCGGGGTGGCTGACGGGTTCGGCGGCGGTGTTCGACCACCTGCTCGCCGCGGTCGCGTGGCGCCAGGAGACGCGCCGGATGTACGACCGCGTCGTCGCGGTCCCGCGCCTGGTCGCGCACTACACCGAGGGCGACCCGCTCCCCGATCCGCTCGTGACGCAAATGCGCGACGCGCTGAGCTCCCACTACGCCGCGGACCTGCCCGACGGGTTCGCCACGGCCGGACTGTGCTGTTACCGCGACGGCAACGACAGCGTCGCCTGGCACGGCGACCGCATCGGCCGCGGGCGCCACGCCGACACCCTGGTGGCGATCGTTTCCCTGGGGACGCCCCGCTCGCTGCTGCTGCGCCCGCGAGGCGGCGGCACCTCACGGCGGTTCCCGCTGGGGTCGGGCGACCTGCTCGTGATGGGCGGGTCCTGCCAGCGCACCTGGGACCACTGCGTTCCCAAGGAGGCCGCCGCGGCAACCCGCATCAGCATCCAGTTCCGGCCGCCCGGGGTCTGGTAGTCCGGGGCGCTACTGCCAGACGACGAACCCGAGCGCGATGGCGACGAGCACCGCCACCAGCACCATGATGGCCACCGGGCCGGGCATCGGTTCCCCCGCGGCCAGGGCCCGGGTCACCCGCCGCCACCGCACCACCCCGACGACGGCGGCCGCGGCACCGACCAGGACGAGCGCGGTCCCGATGACGACCCGGACGCGCGCGCTCTCGAACGGGTCGAAGATGTGCAGGACCGCCACGCCCGAGGCGATGAACCCCATCGCGGTGCGCAGCCACGCGAGCATCGTCCGCTCGGCGGCGAGGGTGAACCGCGCGTCGACGGCCCCCGGGAGAAGCGCCGCGGAACCATCGTCGCCGGTGTCGGATCCGGTTTCGGAGTGACCCATAGCGCTCAGCATGACACGGCCGGGCGGGCGATTGCCCCGCAAACGGATACCAGTCTCGGCCAACCGCTTCGGGCGCCCGTCGGGCTGTGCGACGCTGAGACTGCCCCGCCCCGATCGATCGAGACGAAGCCAAGGAGCACCGGCCATGTCAACGCCCCCCGTCTACCCCTTCGACGACGAGCAGGACTTCACCGACGCCGACCGCGGACTCATCGCCACCCTCGACGTCGGCGCGATCACCGATGCCACCGGCCGGCCGGTCTGGGATCTGCAGGCCTACGACTTCCTCGACGCCGCCGCCCCCGGCACGGTCAACCCCAGCCTGTGGCGCCAGTCGCAGCTGTGCGCCAAACACGGCCTCTACGAGGTCACCGAGTCCATCTATCAGATCCGCGGCTTCGACCTCTCCAACATGACCGTGATCGAGGGCGAGCGCGGCATCATCGTCATCGACCCGCTGATCAGCACCGAAACCGCCGCGGCCTCCCTGGCGCTCTACCGCGAGCACCGCGGGGACCGCCCGGTCACGGCCGTCATCTACACCCACTGCCACGTCGACCACTTCGGCGGCGTCAAGGGCGTCACATCGCAGGAGGCCGTGGATGCCGGCGAGGTGGCGATCATCGCGCCGCAGGGCTTCATGGAGCCGGCCATCGCCGAGAACCTGTATGCCGGAACGGCGATGAGCCGGCGGGCCACCTACATGTACGGCACGATGCTCCCGAAGAACGCCCGGGGCGGGGTCGGCGCGGGCCTGGGCCAGACCACCTCGACCGGCACGGTCACCCTGATCCCACCGACCGTCGATATCACCGAGACCGGCCAAGAACTGACCGTCGACGGGGTGCGCATCGTCTTCCAACTGGCGCCGGGCACCGAGGCACCGGCCGAGATGCACTTCCACTTCCCCGACCTGCGCGCCCTGTGCATCGCCGAGAACGCCACCCACACGCTGCACAACCTCGTGACGCTGCGCGGCGCGGTCGTCCGTGACCCCCACGCCTGGGCCCAGTACCTCGGCGAGGCGATCGCCCTGTTCGGCGAGCAGACCGACGTCGTGTTCGCCTCGCACCACTGGCCCACCTGGGGACGGGAACGGGCGTTGGGCTTCCTGCAGACGCAGCGCGAGATGTACGCCTACCTGCACGACCAGACGCTGCGGATGCTCAACCGCGGCTTCACCGGGATCGAGATCGCCGAGCAGTTCCAGATGCCGCCGAACCTCGACGCGGCCTGGAATACCCACGGCTACTACGGGTCGGTCAGCCACAACGTCAAGGCGATCTACCAGCGCTATCTCGGGTGGTTCGACGGCAATCCGGCCCGCCTGTGGCAGCACCCGCCGGAGGCCGCGGCCAAGCGGTACGTGGAGTTCATGGGCGGCGCCGACGAGGTGGTCCGCAAGGCGCGGGTGTGCTTCGAGGAGGGCGACTACCGCTGGGCCGCACAGGTTCTCGACCACGTCGTCTTTGCCGACCCCGAGCACGAGGCGGGCCGCGCACTGCTCGCCGACACCCTCGAGCAGCTCGGCTTCGCCGCGGAGAACGGCACCTGGCGCAACTTCTACCTGTCCGGGGCCATGGAACTGCGCAGCGGGAACTTCGGCACCGCAACCGATTCCAGCGGCACCGACATCGTCTCCCGGCTGGAACCGGAGATGTTCCTCGACGCGCTCGCGATCCAGATCGATGCCCCGCGCGTGTGGGACCTCGACGTGACCGTGCGCTGGGTCTTCGGGGCCAAGCGCCTCCTCACCCGTCTGCACAACGGGGTACTGCTGCGCGACGCGGATCGGCCCGACGCCGCCGCCGACGCCACGATCTCGGTCCCCGAGGGCGCACTGATCCACCTAGTGACCGGCGACATGGCCGCAGCCGCGCAAGCCGGGCTCACCGTCGAGGGCGACGCCGAGGTGCTGGCCCAGGTCCTGGGCGGCACCCAGCCCCCGGACCCGAACTTCAACATCGTCACGCCCTGACCCCATCGATCACCCACGACATCAACCACCGACGCCATCAACCAACCGACGACAAGGGGGGAGAAAGAATGACCGGACGACTCGACGGACAGGTGGCACTGGTCACCGGCGCGGCACGAGGACAGGGACGCGCGCACTGCGTGCGGCTGGCAAGCAAAGGCGCCGACATCATCGCCGTCGACATCGCCGGTCCGCTGCCGGCGGACGTGCCCTACGAGTCGGCGACGCCGGCGGACCTCGCCGAGACCCAACGCCTCGTCGCAGAGACCGGCGCCACCATCATCACCGCACAAACCGACGTCCGCGACCTCGACGCCCTCAAGCGGGTCGTCGACGACGGAGTGGCCCGGCTCGGCAAGCTGACCATCGCCGTCGCGAACGCCGGCATCTGCATCCCGGTGATCTGGGACCAGACGACTCCCGAACTCTTCGACGACGTGATCGGCACCAACGTGCGCGGGGTGTGGAACACCGTCATGGCCTCGGCGCACCACATCATCGACGCCGGCGGCGGCTCGATCATCCTGATCAGCTCCTACGCGGGCAAGAAGGTCCAGCCGTTCATGGTCCCGTACACCACCAGCAAGCACGCCGTCACCGGCATGACCCGGGCGTTCGCCGCCGAACTCGGCCAATACAACGTGCGCGTCAACAGCGTGCACCCCGGTGGCGTCGCGACGCCGATGGGCGGTGGGGACATGGTCGCCGCCCTCGAACGCACCGGCGCCAGCAACCCGAAGCTCAATGCGATGGGCACCACCTTCACCGACCTGCCCTATACCGAGCCGGAGGTGGTCGCCAACGTCGTCGCCTTCCTCGCCTCCGACGAGTCGACGTTCATGACCGCCGAACACATCAGTGTCGACGGCGGCGCCCAGTACTTCTGAGACGGCTGCCCGCGTCCTGCGGGGCCTCCGACCGCAGCGTGCCGACGGTCCGATCGTTTCGGTCGACCCGAGCCGAGGTGGGTCTTTCAGGGCTAGGGTTGGAAATATCGGGCCTCCGCGGTGGTCATTCACTTCCCCGCCGTCCGAATCACCGTGCGCGTCAGCCCGCGCCCGGCGCTGTGAGGCCCGGTTGCCCCGCCGGCCCGCGGGGATGACAACTTCAGGAGGAGACGGTCATGTCCGATTTCGACCCCACCAGTGATCACGATTCGACTCTCCCGTCCACAACGGAATCGGGTGCCCGCCGCGAGAACGACGCCCACTCGCTGAGCGTCGGAGCCAACGGCCCGCTTCTGCTGCACGACGTCGCCCTGGTCGAGAAACTCGCCCGGTTCGACCGGGAGCGCATCCCCGAGCGCAGCCCGCATGCCAAGGGATCCGGCGCCTTCGGCGAACTGGAGATCACCGGAGACCTCTCCGCTTACACCAAGGCCAAGGTGTTCCAGCCGGGAACGAAGACTCCGATGCTGGCCCGGTTCTCCACCGTCGCAGGCGAACTCGGGTCGCCGGACACCTGGCGCGATGTGCGCGGCTTCGCCTTGCGGTTTTACACCCAGGACGGCAACTTCGACATCGTCGGCAACAACACCCCGGTCTTCTTCGTCCGCGATCCGATGAAGTTCGCCGACTTCATCCACTCCCAGAAGAGGCTGCCCGATTCGGGCCTGCGCGACAACAACATGCAGTGGGACTTCTGGACGCTCTCGCCGGAGTCGGCCCACCAGGTCTCCTACCTGATGGGTGATCGCGGTCTGCCCAGGACGTGGCGCCACATGAACGGCTACTCGTCGCACACGTACATGTGGGTGAACGAGGCCGGCGACAGGTCGTGGGTGAAGTACCACTTCCTCACCGATCAGGGGGTGGAGAACATGACCAACGACGAAGCGGCGGCGATGGTCGCCGCAGACACCGACTTCCACCGCCGCGACCTGTTCGACTCGATCAAGAGCGGCGACTTCCCGTCCTGGAGCGTCGAAGTTCAGATCATGCCGTATGCGGAGGCCAAGGACTACCGGTTCAACCCCTTTGACCTCACCAAGACGTGGTCGAAGAAGGACTATCCGCGCATTCCGCTTGGGAAGTTCACCTTGAATCAGAATCCGGTGAACCACTACGCGCAGATCGAGCAGGCCGCTTTCAGCCCATCCAACACTGTCCCTGGAACCGGGGTGTCGCCGGACAAGATGCTTCTGGGCCGTGTGTTCTCCTACCCCGACGCCCAGCGAAACCGCTTGGGCACCAATTTCAACCAGCTACCGGTGAACCGCCCCGTCGTAGCGATCAATTCGTATGACAAGGAAGGGGCGATGCAGTTCACGCACAGCGGTGACGCCCCGGTGTACGCGCCGAACTCCTACGGTCGCGCCTTCCAAGACGCCCAGGGCGCGGTCGACAACGGCTGGGAGGCCGACGGTGAACTGGTGCGGACGGCCTACTCGCTGCACTCCGAGGACGATGATTTCGGGCAGGCCCACACCTTGGTGCGCGACGTATACAACGACGAGCAGCGGGCGCGGCTGGTGGAGACCGTCACCGGCAGCCTGCTCGGCGGGGTCGTCGAACCGGTGCTGTCCCGGGTGTTCGACTATTGGCGCAGCATCGACAAGGAAGTCGGCGACAGCATCGAGAAGGCCTATCGAGAGCAGGCCTGACCCCCACCGGGCCGCGACAGTTTTCCTCTATCCCTGCCCCCTGGCGCTGGGGACCGACGCGGCGATCAGTGCCGCGACGACCGATACCCCGCACCCGATGAGCAGGCTGACGATGAACGCGGCCTCGGTGGGAATGTCGTGCCCGCCGATCGAATGCGTCATCGACGCCACGATCCCGCCGACCGCCGCGGCCGCCACACTGGTGCCCAGCGAGCGCATCAATGAGTTGAAGCCGTTGGATGCGGCCTTCTCGTGCGCGGGGACGATCGCCATGATCAGTGCGGGCATGGCACCGAAAGCGAACCCCGTGCCCGCGCTGGAGATCACGCTCGCGGCCACCATCATCCATAGATTCCCGGTGGACACCGCTGCCACGGCATAGCCGAGAGGACGCGGTTCGCGAGAGCGGGGTCGCGTTCACGTTCATTCGAGCGGCCGGATTCATGTCCAACGTGCTGAGCTGGGCGCACCCCATCCGCAGTGAAGGCATTCTGCGCTCCTCGACAAGCGACGGCACGATCGCGTTCATCCACCCTGACGACATCGCCACCGTCTCGGCAACTGCGCTGATGACCCGCAGCTACGACGGAGAGGCACTGGTCATCACCGGACCACAAGCCTTGTCGTACCGAGAGATGGCGGACATGGTCGGCGCGGCGATCGGCAAAACCATCGACTACGAGGAAATCTCCGACCAGGAGGCCTGCTTGGGCGCCGACAACTAGGGAGGGGAAGGCCCGTACACCGACGCGCTCGTGGACATCTGGCGTGCCGTGCGGAAAGGTCGACTCGACACCGTGACCAACGAAGTAACACGAGTCACCGGGCAGCCACCGACCACCTTTGCCCAATGGGTTGCCGAGAACGTCGACTGCTTTCGGTAGCGTGGGCACAAACGACGATGACCAGCACATAAGTACTGGTCATTACGTCGGGCTGACAGGATTTGAACCTGCGACCACTTGACCCCCAGTCAAGTGCGCTACCAAACTGCGCCACAGCCCGTGGCTCCTCGCGGAGCACCCCGCAAGGCGGAGCGAAGATTACCCTAACGCACCGGGCCGCCAGATTCCCAATCGGCTCCTACTCCCGCTCGCGGTAGACCATCCGGGCCACCTGCAGATACGAGAGTCGTTCGGCCAAGCGGGTACTGACCCGGCCGACAGCGGCGTAGAACTTGGCGTCCTTGCCGATCACCACGCTCATCCGTCCGCCCAGCGCGGCGTCGACGATCTTGTCCGCGGCCTTCTCCGCCGGCATCGCAAAGGCCCGGGCCAACGCCTCGGGGGCGCCCAGTGTCTGCGAACTCTGGCGCACCAGATCGGTCCACACCGTCCCGGGTGACACGGTGGTCACCGTGACGCGGGACTTCGCATTGCGCAGGTCCTGGGCCAGCCCGTAGCCGAACTGGGCGACCGCCGCCTTCGACGCGCCGTATAGCGCGGCACCGGGCACCGGGACCATCGCGGCGAGGCTGGAGGTGATCACCACGACGCCGGCGTCGCGCTGCTCCAGCAGCGGGAGGAAGGCGCGTGTCATCGCGACGGTGCCGTAGAAGTTGACGTCGAGGATCTGCTTCATGCGGTCCTCGGCGATCCCCGCGGCCTTCTCGAAGTGCTGGGCGATACCCGCGATGTTGAACAAGCCGTCGACCTGGCCGTGCCGCTCGACGACGGCCGCCGGCAGCCGGTTCACCGCATCGGCGTCGGCGACGTCGAGCCGGTGGATGCTCAACCGCTCCCCTGCGCCGGCGTCGGCGGCCAGCCGCGCCAGCGCGACCTCGTCGAGGTCGGCGGCGGCCACCGTCGCACCCCGTTGCAGCAGCGCCAGGACCACGGCCTTGCCGATCCCGTTGCCGCCGCCGGTCACCACGAAGACGTTGTCCTCGACCTGCATCTGTCCTCCAGTCCGGTTACCCGTTGGTGTCGTTTCGGTGCCCGGATCGCTCCGGGAGGATCACGTGGCGCCCCTCGACGTCGTGGGCCCGCATCGGCAGCCCGTAGACCCGGCTGAGCAGGTCGTCGGTCAGGGTCTCCCGGGGCGGCCCCACCGCAACGATCCGACCGGATCCACCGGCATCGGGGGCGAGCACGGCGACCCGGTCGCTGTAGGCGGCGGCCAGGTTCAGGTCGTGGACGACGACGAGTGCGGCGGCCCCGGCCTTGACTTGGTCGGCGACGATCGCCATGACCTGCTCCTGGTAGTGCGGGTCCATCGCCGCGGTCGGCTCGTCGAGCAGCAGGATGGGTGTCCCCTGCGCCAGGACGCGGGCCAGGGCGACGCGGCCGCGCTCACCGCCGGAGAGGCTGCCGAAGCTGCGGCGGGCGAAGCCGGCCACGTCGCACGCCGCCATCGCCTCGGCCACGGCGGCCTCGTCGTCGCGGCTGTGCTCGGTCCGCGCCCACGCGTGCCGGGCCATCTGGACCACCTCGGCACAGGTGAAGGTGAAGCCGATGGTGTGCTCCTGCGGGAGGACCGCGCGCCGACGGGCCTGTTCGATCTTCGACAGGCCGCCGATCGGGTCGCCGAGCAGCTCGACGGTGCCCGAGGCGGCGTCCACGGTGCCCGCGATCGTTGACACGAGTGTCGATTTGCCCGCACCGTTGGGCCCGACCAGACACACCAGCTCGCCGGCTTCCAGGTCCAGCGACACCTCGGCCAGCACCGTCCGGTCCCCGCGGGAGACGGTGACCCCCGCCACCGACAACGCCGTCACAGCCAGCCCCCGCGCTTCATCTCGCGGCGCAGCAGCAGCAGAAAGACCGGCCCGCCCACCAAACTCGTGACCAGGCCGATCGGCAGCTCGCCGTAGGGGACGACGGTGCGCGCCGCCAAATCCGCCGCGGTCAACAGGCAGGCGCCGGCAATGGCGCTCGCCGGGATCAGGACCGCGTGGCGCGGTCCGACGACCAGCCGCATAAAGTGCGGCACCACCAACCCGACGAACAGGATGATGCCGCAGAAACTCACCGCCGCGGCCGTCAACAGGGCGACGACGACCACCGCCGCCCGCCGCAGCTTCTCGACGTCGACGCCGAGATGCCCGGCGGTGTACTCCCCCAACGCCAACAGGTCGATCCGGCGGGCCATGGCCATCGACACCGCCAGGCCGACCACCACCAGCACCGCGACCAGCAGGACCTGGTCCATCGTCGCGCGGTTGAGGCTGCCCATCTGCCAGAACACGATCTGGTCGCGCGCGGCGGGCGTTGCCCGGTAGGTGAAGAAGGCGATCAGACCGCCGGCGAAGGCGTTGACCGCGATGCCGGTGAGGATGAGGCTGACCACCTGGGTGCGCCCGGCCGACCGCGACGCGAGGTAGACGAACGCGGTGGTGACCAGGCCGGCGGCGAAGGCTCCCCCGGCCACAAAATATCCGGCGGCGCCGAGCCCGCCGAGCGCGATCACCCCGGATGCGCCGGCGGCGGCGCCGGAGGAGACGCCGATGACGCCGGGCTCGGCGAGCGGATTGGCGAAGATGCCCTGCAACACCGCGCCGGCGCAGCCGAGCGCCGCGCCGACCGCCAGCGCCAGGTAGACCCGCGGGATGCGCACCTGCCACAGCGTGTCCTCGCCGACCTGGTCGGGCAGCGGACCGATGGGAATGCTGATGTGGTGCAGCAGCGATCCGACGACCTGCGCCACCGGCACCGGGTTCTGCCCGGTCGCCATCGCATACAGCGCCACCGCCACGGTGACGGCGGTCGCCACCGCCAGCGCGACGCCCGCCCGTACCCGCCGGATCTCCCCGGCCGCCTGTGTGGTCGCCACGGTCAACCCCGGTACAGCGCGGTCGCCAGCGCCAGGGCCACCGTTCCGGTGCGGGGTCCGAAACTGAGCAGCTGTCCGTCGGACATGTCGATCACCGAACGGGTCCGCCCGGCCGGCGTCTGCGCGACACCGGGAACGCGCAGGAGCCCGTCGATGCCGCCGACCGAGGCCAACCCGTCGGTCATCATCAGCAAGACGTCGGGGGCCGCTTTGATCAGCCCCTCGGCGGTCAGCGAGGTGTAGGCATCGGTCAGTCCGGCGGCGGTGCCCGCGTCCTGCGCGCCGAGGAACTCGATCAACTCCGACGCGCCCGAGCCGGGCCCGCCCAGAATCATCAGACCGGTGCCCCGGGCATAGAGGAACGCCACTTTCGGCTTGGGTTTGAGGTGCGGGACCATCGCCTTGGCGCGCGCAATCTGCGCCTCGGTCTGCGCCACCAGCCTCTCACCGGCCGCCCGCACCCCGAGCGCGGCCGCGGTGGCCCGCAACTGGGCGGCGGTGTTGTCGATCGTCCGGGCGGGATCGCCGAGGACGACGGGGATCCGGGCCGCGCGCAGCCGCACCGCCAGCGTGGCGACGGACGGGATCGACGCGTCGGCGAGGACTACGGTGGGCCGCAAAGCCAGCAGCGCCTCCAGGTTGGCATTCGTGCCATCCGGTGTCAGTACCGGGATGTGTTCGGCCGCAGGGAATTTCGTCGCGATATCGCGGCCGACGAGGTTACCGCCCAACCCCAGGGCGAACACCGTAGTCCCGTAGGTGCCGAACCGGTCCAGCGCGACGATCCGGCTGACGTCGGTGACCGTCACGTTGGGCCCGTCGGCCGATGGCACCGTCGTCGGGAGTTGCGGCGACGGGTCGGCGGTGACCGCAACGGGGTTTTCGGGCACCGTGGCGGTCCGCGGCCCGGTCGGCACGACCGACACCGCCGGAGCACCCCCGCCGACGTCGAGAGGCGTCGTCGAGCAGCCGCCGACCACCATCAGGGCTGCGACCATCAGGGCGCAGGCCATCGGGGCGGCGGCCGCTCGGCGCACGGTCCTCATCGACAAGTGATGGCGGCGATCAGTGGTGTGAATGCGCCGCGCCCATGCCGACGAGGGCCTCGGCCGACTCCGCCGACAGCTTCCAGGTGCCGTTGACCTGGTTGAAGGTGTAGGGAACGGTCACCGGTCCCGGCGCATGCGGGCTGGCGACCTCGACCTGGGCCACCGCCTTGTCGGCACCCTGCGCCGCCACCGACTTCACGGTGAACTTGTCCGGCGTGTACCCGCCGCGCGACGCACTCTGCGCGAACCCGTGCACCTTCTCGCCCCACGAGGCATCCGTCGAATCCACCAGCGCGGCCGCGGCCTGCGGCGTGGTGGCCGGGTCGAGGAGGGTGCGCAGGATCTCCTGTGCCTTAGCGCTCTCCAGGCCCTGGGTCTGCACCACCGAAGGGGTGGTACCGGCCGTGTCGGAGGCCTCCTCGGAGTTGCTGCACCCGACGGCACCGAACAGGGCGACGGCGGCCAGGGCGGTCACGGCACCGGCAAAGCGAAGGTTCATGGGGTCTTCCTTTCGTCTCACCGGATGTCGTGCGACACCGGCTAAGGCCATCCTAAACTTCAGCGTTTGCGACGCTGCTCCCGCTTGTCGCGAACCCGCACGTTGATCCGCACCGGGGAGCCGTGGAACCCGAATTGCTCCCGCAGCCGCCGCTCCAGGAAGCGGCGGTACCCGGCCTCGAGGAAACCGGTGGTGAACAGGACGAACGTGGGCGGGCGCGTCGCCGCCTGGGTGGCGAACATGATGCGGGGCTGACGGCCGCCGCGCACCGGCGGCGGGTTGGCCGCGACGACGTCCTTGATCCAGTTGTTGAGCTGGCCGGTGCTGATCCGCTTGTCCCAGGAGTCCAGCGCCGATTCCAGCGCGGGGACGAGCTTGGCCACCGACCGGCCGGTCATCGCCGAGATGTTGACCCGGCTGGCCCACAGCACCCGGCTCAACTCGCGATCGATCTCCTTGTCCAGCAGGTAGCGACGGTCCTCGTCGACCAGGTCCCACTTGTTGAACGCGATCACCAGCGCACGCCCGGTCTCCACCACCAGGCTCAACACCCGCAGGTCCTGTTCGGTCAGGGTCTCCGAAGCATCGATCAGCAGGATGGCGACCTCGGCGGCCTCCAGCGCCGAGCGGGTGCGCAGCGAGGCGTAGTACTCGTGACCCGACGCGGTGCGCACCTTGCGGCGCAATCCCGCGGTGTCGACGAACAGCCACGGCTTCCCGTCGAGTTCGATCAACTCGTCGACCGGGTCGACCGTGGTTCCGGCCACGTTGTCCACCACCGAGCGCTCTTGCCCGGCCAGCTTGTTCAGCAGCGAGCTCTTGCCGACGTTCGGCTTGCCGACCAGTGCGACGCGGCGCGGCGCATCCGACGGCGCCACGACGCGGGTGCGTTCGGGCAACACCTTGAGCACCTCGTCGAGCAGGTCGCCGGCGCCGCGGCCGTGGGCGGCCGACACCGGGTGCGGTTCGCCCAGGCCCAACGACCACAGGGCGGCCGCGTCGGCCTCGGCCCGCTCGCTGTCGACCTTGTTGGCCGCCAGCAGGACCGGCACGTCGGCGCGGCGCAGCACCCGGGCGACGGCCTCGTCGGTGGCGGTCGGCCCGACGGTGGCGTCGACGACCAGCACGATCGCGTCCACGGCGGTCATCGCGCGCTCCGCCTGATCGGCGACCGCCTGCTGCAGCCCCTTGGCGTCGGGTTCCCAGCCGCCGGTGTCGACCACCATGAACGGGCGGCCCGACCAGCTCGCCTGGTAGGAGACCCGGTCCCGGGTCACCCCCGGCAGGTCTTCGACCACGGCCTCGCGGCGACCGAGGAACCGGTTCACCAGCGTCGACTTGCCGACGTTGGGCCGCCCGACGATGGCCACCGACGGCAGTACCGCGCTCGCATCGTCGGCCCCGCCGTCGCCCGCCGCGTCGACGAGCTCCCAGTCGGATTCGTCGGTCCACACCCCGTCGCCCGGGAGCGAGTCCGTCCCGAGAATCTCGTCGCTCACCGTCGCACCCCGATCCGTTGGTCCACCATGTCGATCAACCCCGCCAACACCTGTTCCAGGGTGAGTCCGCTCGTATCCAGCTCGACCGCGTCATCGGCGCGGCGCAGCGGCGACGCGGCCCTCGTCGAATCGAGGTGGTCGCGCCGGTTGACGCTGGCCAGCACCTCGTCGAGGTCGCTGTCGCGCCCGGCCGCCACGTTCTGCCGGTGCCGCCGCAGGGCGCGCTCCTCCGGCGTGGCGGTCAGAAAGACTTTCAGAGCCGCGTCGGGGAACACGACCGTGCCGATGTCGCGGCCCTCGACGACCACGAAGCGGCCCTGTGCCACGCGGCGCTGCAATTCGACCATCTGCTCGCGCACCCGCGCATTGGCGGCCACCGCCGACACCGTGTTGGTCACCTCGTCGCCGCGGATCGCGGTGGAGACGTCCTCGCCGTCGAGGATCACGATGGCGCCGTCGGGCCCGTCGTGCAGATCGATCGCAAGGGTTCCGACGAGGTCGGCGACCGCATCGTCGTCGTCGGGCGCGACTTCGCCCCGCAACACCGCCAGGCTGGCCGCGCGATACATCGCGCCGGTGTCGAGGTATTGCGCCCCGACCCGCTGCGCCAACTGGCGCGACACCGTGGACTTTCCGGTGCCCGCGGGTCCGTCGATGGCGACGACCTGCGTCTGGCCGGTCACAGTCCGACCGCCTGGTAGAGCGCACCGATTTCGTCTCGGCCGAGGACCCGCAGCGAACCGGGCCGCTGGTCGCCGAGGTGGATCGGGCCGACGTCGGTGCGGACCAGCCGGGTCACCGGGTGCCCGAGGTGGTCCAGGAGTCGGCGGACGATGCGGTTGCGGCCCTCGTGCAGCGTGATCCGCAGGACCGAGGCCCCGTCCCACACCTGCAGGGGGACGAATTCGTCGACGGTCACCGGCCCGTCGTCGAGGGTGATCCCGGCGCGCACGTGGCGCGACAGCGAGCGCGGCACCTCGCCGCGCACGGTCGCCAGGTAGGTCTTGGGCACCTCGAACGACGGGTGCATCAGCCGGTGGGCGAGGTCGCCGTCGTTGGTCAACAGCAACAGGCCCTCGGTCTCGGCGTCGAGCCGGCCGACGTGGAACAGGCGCTGCCCGGCCATGACGCGCTCGGCCACCAGGTCGCCGACGCAGGGCCGCCCCTGGTCGTCGGCCATCGTAGAGTGGTAGCCGTTGGGCTTGTTGAGCGCAAGGTAGGTCATGTCCTCGTCGACGAGGACGCGGATCCCGTCGACGCGCACGATCACCTGGCGGGGGTCGACGCGCATCCCCTGCTCGGTGACGACGACGCCGTCCACGCTCACCCGGCCGGCCGCGATCATCTCCTCGGCGCCGCGGCGCGAGGCGACCCCGGCCGACGCGAGGACCTTCTGCAACCGGGTGCCCGACGGGTTGTACGGGTCCGAGGCGCGGTGGTCGGCGCCGATGAACTCGCCCTCGGCGCGCAGCTCGACGTCGCCGCGCTGCCGTTTGGCGGGTTTGGCGTTGTTGAGGCGGACCTTGCCCGTCTCGGCGTCGACCCGGGCGCGCTGCCGGGGCTTGCCGGCCGTCTTGCCGTGCGCCTTCTTCGGTGCGCCCTTCTTCGGTGCGCCCTTGCCGGGACCGCCCTTTCCGGAGCCGCCCTTGCCCTGGGCGCCGTTCCCGGCGGAGTGTTTCCCGGCGGTGCCACCGTCTTGGGTGCCGCGTGTTCGTCGGGATCCCGGTGTGCCGTCTCGGCTAGCGGATGCCATAGTCCTCAGTCCTGCTCGTCGTCGCGTGCCGCCGCTGTTGCCGCGGCCGCCGCATCATCCGATTCTGCCTGGCCAGCGTCCAGTTTGGCGAATCGCGGATCGGATGTGAGTTCCTCGGAGAGGTCCTCGATGAGGTCGACGTCGGGCAGCAGCGGCCCCAGGTCGGGCAGCTCCCCCAGCGACGCGAGTCCGAGCCGCTCCAAGAACAATTCGGTGGTGCCGTACATCGTCGCCGAGGTCTGCGGGTCGGTGCCGGCCTCGTTGATGAGGCCGCGGGCGACCAGGGTGCGGATGACGCCGTCGACGTTGACCCCGCGGATCGCCGAGACGCGGGCCCGGGTGACCGGCTGCCGATAGGCGATGACGGCGAGCGTCTCCAGGGCGGCCCGGGTCAGTTTCGTGCGGGCGCCGTCGAGGAGCAGCCGCTCGACGTAGGGCGCGAACTCCGCCCGCGTGTAGAAGCGCCAGCCGTCGGCGGTGAGCCGCAGGTCGATCCCGCTGCCCGCGGCGGTGAGGTCGTCGGACATCACCGTCAGCATCGTTTTGACCCGCAACCGGTCCTGGTCGGTTGCGGTCGCCAACTCCTCCACCGAGACCGGGGTGTCCACCACGAGCAGGACGGCCTCGAGCGCGGACCGCAGCTCGGCGTCGTCGAGGTGGATCGCATCCTCGGAATCGAGGGTCGTCTGGGTCGAGTCGTCGCTCATCCGTATTCCTCCGCTCGGTCCATGGTCAAGTCCTCGGCGTCGCGGTCGCCGGTCCAGTTCACGGTGAGCACCCCCAGGGCCTCCTCCTGCTCGAACCCGACGGCCCGCTCGCGGTACAACTCCAGCAGGCCGAGGAACCGTGCGACGACCTCCAGCCCGTTGGCGCACTCGGCGACAAGCTCGCCGAAGGTCATCGTGCCGCCCGGCGCGGTGCGCAGCAGCACGGTCAGCCGCTTGGCCTGTTCGGGCACCGACACCTTCGGGATGTGCAGGTGGTCGAGTCCGACGGTGGGCACCGGTTTGGGCGTCAGGGCGATCGCCGCGACCTCGGCGAATCCCCTCGCGTCCACCCCGAGCGTGACCTCGGGCAGCAACTCGGCGAACTGGTCTTCCAGCGCGACCGCACGCGGATACCGCTGCAGCGCCGTCGCCTCGAGTTCGGCGAACAAGGCGGCCGCCTGCTTGTAGGCCCGGTATTGCAGCAGCCGCGCGAACAGCAGGTCGCGGGCCTCCAGCAGGGCGAGGTCCTCCGGGTCGTCGACCTCGCCGGACGGCAGCAGCCGCGCCGCCTTCAGGTCGAGCAGGGTGGCCGCGACGACGAGGAACTCCGTCGTCTGCTCCAGGTCCATCGCCTCGCCCATGGCCTTGGTGTAGGCGATGAAGTCGTCGGTCACCGCGTGCAGGGCGACCTCGGTGACGTCGAGGCGGTGCTGGCTGATCAACGACAACAACAGGTCGAACGGGCCCTCGAAGTTGTCCAACGAGACCCGGAACCCGGGTTCTCCCCCGGCCTCGGGAGTCTCCTGCGAATCCTGCGCCGTCGGCTCGGTGGGCGCAGTCATCGAGCCCCGGCGCCGCGGGCGATGATCTCGGCTGCGACGTCGCGGTAGGCGTTGGCGCCGGCCGACTTCGGCGCCCACGAGATGATCGGCTCCCCGGCCACACTCGTCTCCGGGAAGCGGACGGTCCGGTTGATCGCGGTGTCGAACACGACGTCGCCGAAGACCTCGACCACGCGCGCCATCACCTCGCGCGAGTGCACGGTGCGGGGGTCGAACATGGTGGCCAGGATCCCGCCGATCTCCAGCCGCGGGTTCAACCGGTCGCGGACCTTGTCGATGGTGTCGGTGAGCAGCGCGAGCCCGCGGAGGCTGAAATACTCGCACTCCATCGGGATGAGCACCGAATCCGAGCAGGCCAGGGCGTTCACGGTCAGCAAACCCAGCGACGGCTGGCAGTCGATCAGGATGTAGTCGTAGCGGTCCACGACAGGGTGCAGCGCCCGTCCCAGCGTCTGCTCCCGGCCCACCTCGTTGACCAGTTGGATCTCCGCGGCCGACAGGTCGATGTTGCTGGGCAGCAGGTCCATTCCCTCGACGCGGGTGCGCTGCAGGACGTCGTCGATCGAGGCGATCGGCGGCACCAGCAGGTTGTGCACGGTCTGCTCGAGTTCGTGGTGGGCAACGCCGAGGCCGGCCGACAGCGCCCCCTGGGGGTCGAGGTCGACCAGCAGGACCCGGCGACCGTATTCGGCGAGCGCCGCGCCGATGTTGATCGTCGACGTGGTCTTGCCCACGCCGCCCTTCTGGTTGCAGACCGCGACGATGCTGGCCGGGCCGTGCGAGGACAGCGGTGCCGGCTGCAGGATCGGCCGCACCGGTCGACCGGTGGGGCCCACCTCCCCAGGGTCGGCGTTCTCGGCCTCATCGTCGACGCCGGAATCACTCACCGACATCGTGTACTTGTCGTCGGGCGCCGGCGTGCTCACAGGCCGTGACTCCTCTCGTCCACTCGCTGATTGTGTCCACCCTAGCGGGCGCGGGGGTGTGCCGTGGCGTAGACCTCGCGCATGGTCGAGACCGTTACCAGGGTGTAGACCTGCGTCGTGGTCACCGAGGCGTGCCCCAGGAGTTCTTGGACGACGCGGACATCGGCACCACCGTCGAGCAGGTGCGTGGCGAAGCTGTGCCGGAGCGTGTGTGGCGACACCGTCGCGGTGATCCCCGCGCGGTGTGCGGCGTCGGCCAGGATCTGCCAGGCGCTCTGCCGCGACAAGCGGCCGCCGCGGGCGTTGAGAAACACCGCCGGCCCGCTGCGCGCCGATGCCAGCGCGGGCCGGGCCCGCACCAGATAGGCCTCGACGGCGTCGACGGCGGGGCCGCCGATCGGGACCAGCCGCTGCTTGCCGCCTTTGCCGCGCAGCAATACCGTGCGGTGCTCGAGGTCGAGGTCGTCGACGTCGAGCGAGACGACCTCGGTGATGCGCGCCCCGCAGCTGTAGAGCAATTCCAGTAGGGCCCGGTCGCGCAACCCGCGCGGCTCGTCGCCGCCCACACAGGCCAGGATCGCCCCGACCTCGTCGACCGACAAGGCTTTGGGCAGCCGCTGGGCGGGCTTCGGCGGCCGCACGGCGCGCGCCGGGTCGTCGGCGGCCATCCCCTCGGCGACGGCGAACTTGTGTAGTCCCCGCGTCGCGACGAGGGTCCGGGCGATCGAACTCTCCGCCAGCGGCTCGCGGGCCTCGCCCCCGTCGGTTTCCGGCGAGCGCAGGGCGACGAGGAAGTCCCGGACGTGCCCCTCCTCGACCCGGCCGAGATCCTCGATCCCGCGGGCGAGGAGGAACTCCCGGTAGCGCCGCAGGTCGCGGCGGTAAGAGGCGACGGTGTTGGCCGCCACGCCGCGCTCGACCACCAGGTGGTCGAGGTAGCGGTCCACCTGCTCGTCGAGGGCGGGCGGGGTGGTCAGTCGCGCTCACCCCGCGCGGCTTTGCGCCGGTCAAAGGCCCGGGGCCGATCGGTCCACGGTGCGTCGACCGGTCGTGCCGTCGCGGTACCGTCGACGACGCGCGTGGCGGCGAGGATCCCGGCCACCGCCGTCGCGTTCACGATGTCGCCGCGCAGCGCCATCGCCGCTGCCTCGTCGAGGGCCACCCATGACCAGCGCAGGTCGGCCTCCTCGTCGGCGCGCTCGGCCGCCGGCAACGCGCGCAGGCCGCGGGCCAGGTAGACCCGCAGCGCCTCGTCGGTGAAGCCGGGAGACACCGCCAGGTCCACGAGGACCTCCCACCGATCGGCCGCCAGGTCGACTTCTTCGGCGAGCTCGCGCGCAGCCGCGTCGACCGGGTCCTCCCCCGGCGCGTCGAGCAATCCTGCGGGCAGCTCCCACAACCGCCTGCCCAGCGGGTGCCGGTACTGCTCGATCAGCGCGATGCGCCCCTGGTCGTCGAGTGCCACGACCGCGACGGCGCCGTCGTGCTCGACGACCTCGCGCTGCTTGACGCCACCGCCGGGCATCTGCACGTCGTCGACGCGCAGCGCCAAGATCGCGCCGTCATAGCGAACCGCAGATCCGGCGACGGTGAACTCGTGCCCGCCCGACATCGCGGCTACTCCGCGGCGACGGGAGCGGCGTCGTCGTCGCGGCGCGGGATCTCCACCGGCAGCCGCTCGGCGGCCTTGTACTCGATGGCCGCTTCGATCAAGCCGCTGAACAGCGGATGGGGACGCGTCGGGCGCGACTTGAGCTCCGGGTGCGCCTGCGTGGCGACGAGGAACGGGTGCTGCTCGCGCGGGTACTCGACGAACTCCACCAGGCGGCCGTCCGGCGACGTGCCGGAGAACACCAGGCCCGCCTCGGCGATCTTGTCGCGGTAGGCGTTGTTCACCTCGAACCGGTGGCGGTGGCGCTCGGTGACCTCGGTGGTGCCGTAGGCGCGGGCCACCTGGGTACCCTCGCCGAGGACCGCGGGATAGGAACCCAGGCGCATGGTGCCGCCCAAGTCCGCCTCGCCGGCCACCGCCTGCTCCTGGTCGGCCATCACCGAGATGACCGGGTGGGTGGACTCGGGTTCGAATTCCGCGGAGTTCGCGTCGTCGAAGCCGACCGAGCGGGCCGCCTCGATGACGACGCACTGCAGGCCCAGGCACAGCCCGAGCAGCGGGATGCCGCGGCGCCGCGCGTAGCGGATGGCGCCGACCTTGCCCTCGATGCCGCGGATGCCGAAGCCGCCGGGGACGACGATCGCATCCACGTCGCCGAGTTCGGCCTGCGCCCCGGCGTCGGTCGCGCACAGGTCGGACTGGACCCAGACGATCTCGGTGCGGGCCCGGTGGGCGAACCCGCCCGCCCGGATGGCCTCGGTCACCGACAGGTAGGCGTCGGGCAGGTCGACATACTTGCCCACCAGCGCGACCCGCACGGTTTCCCGCGGCTCGTGCACGCGGCGCAGGAGTTCGCCCCACACCGACCAGTCCACGTCGCGGAACGGCAGGCCCAGCTTGCGCACGACATAGGCGTCGAGGCTCTCGGCGTGCAGGACCTTGGGGATGTCGTAGATGCTCGGGGCATCCGGGGTCGAGATGACGCCCTCGATGTCGACGTCGCACATCAGCGCGATCTTCTGCTTCAACGATTCCGGGACGTCCCGGTCGCAGCGCAGGATCAGCGCGTCGGGCTGGATGCCGACGTTGCGCAGCGCGGCCACCGAGTGCTGCGTCGGCTTGGTCTTCAGCTCGCCCGACGGCGCCAGGTACGGCACCAGCGACACGTGGAGGAAGAAGACGTTGTCACGGCCGACGTCGTGGCGGATCTGGCGCGCCGCCTCGATGAACGGCTGCGACTCGATGTCGCCGACCGTGCCGCCGATCTCGGTGATGACGACATCCGGCCGGATCCCGTCGTCGCCCGGTTCGCGCATGTCCAGGACACGGCGCTTGATCTCGTCGGTGATGTGCGGGATGACCTGGACGGTCTGGCCCAGGTACTCGCCGCGCCGCTCCTTGGCGATCACCGTCGAATAGACCTGCCCGGTCGTGACGTTGGCCGCCTGGGACAGGTTCACGTCGAGGAACCGCTCGTAATGGCCCACGTCGAGGTCGGTCTCGGCGCCGTCCTCGGTGACGAAGACCTCACCGTGCTGGAACGGGTCCATCGTGCCCGGGTCGACGTTGAGATAGGGGTCGAGCTTCTGCATCGTGACGTGCAGGCCGCGTGCGGTCAGCAACTGTCCGAGGCTCGACGCGGTCAGCCCCTTGCCCAGCGAGGAAGCAACACCGCCGGTGACGAAGATGTGTTTGGTGCCGGCACTGCCGTGGCGCAAAGGTCGCAAGCGGACTCTCCCGATTTGGTATCCAATCGGGGGTGAAAACCCCCGTTACCTACGGGACTTCACGGTAACACTTCTCGATCGAAAAACCCGCATCACGCGGCCGACACGTCGGTGCTCAGGCTTCGGGTGTGATGGCCGTCGCGCCGGCGCCGATACCGAAGGCCGCCGGCTTGCCCGTGGTCGCCTGGCGCAGCGCCAGGACGGTGGTGATCCGGCCGATCGGCTGATTGACGTTGTCGACGGTGGCCACCGAGTTGGACAACGACGGATCGGAGCGCACGATTGCGATGGGCGATCCGCCCTTCGTCGAACCGGTGCGCCCGGCCAGCACGCCGCCGAAGCCCCGTGCCGCGAAGGTGGCCGCAAAGCGGCCGACCAGCTGCCCCTGCGCGCCGGAGTCGGCGGGGAATGCCCCGCCGGTCACCACGACGACGAGTTGGCCGGGTGAGACGGCCCGATCGGTGTAGTTGATGAAGCCCGCCTCGCGCAGCGATTGCAGGGCGGCGTCGACTTCGGTCGCCGAGACCTTCCCGCGTGTCGGCCCGGTCTGCAGCAGCAGGCCCAGCAGGTCGCCCAGCCGCCCGCCCGAGTCGGTCAGCTCCGGCCGCAGGTTGCGCCCCGGCGGGATCGACTGATCGATGATCGACCGCAGCTTCTCACTCTCGCGGTCGCGCAGCAGGGCGGTGGTCAATCCGAGTTGCCCGCCGAAAGCGGCACCGGCGGCCGACAAGGACTCCTTGACCGCGGTCACGTCGTCGTCGGCGGCGTTGGGCGCGGTGACCACCACGACCTTGCGCCCCTTCAGCTGGTCGTGCAGCAGCCGCGGGGCAACCGCGTGCGCGAAGCCGTCCGAGGCGTTGCGCGCGGCGTTCGCCTCGTCGAGTTGGTCGTTGAGGTCGCCGATCTTGTCGCGGCTGGTGCCGGTCAGCGAGTTGACCTTGTCGCCGATGAAGCCGGTTCCCAGGAACAGGCCGAGGACCAGCGCCGCGAAGACGGCGACCAGGGAGATGGCGTGGTGGCGCAGCGAGATCACTTACGGGCGCCCCGGGTCATCCGACGAGCCCGGCGACCCAGTCCGCCAACCGGTGCCATTGCTCGACGAGGAAGTCCACGACGACGGCACCGCTGTCGGAGAGCAGCAGCGCGGCGATCACCGCCACCAGGGCGGCGAGGACGAGTAGCGCGATGCCGACGCCGGAGCCGCGGGTGCGGTAGAGCGAGGAGACCGCGCGCGCGTCGACGAGCTTGGGCCCGACCTTGAGGCGGGTCAAGAACATCGCGGGGTTGCTCTCCGGATGGGACCGGTCGAAGAAGTCGTCGAGCCCGCCGCCGTAACCCACCGTCACGATCAGGTCGGCGCCGTGGTGGTCGGCGAGCAGCAGCGCCAGATCGGTGGCCGCGCCGGCCGCCGGGAACGTGATGGCACCGACGCCCAGGTCTTGGATGCGGGTGAGACCGGCCGCGTGGCCGTCGGTGTCGGCCGGCAAGACCAGTTGGGCACCGCACCGCAGGGTGTCACGACTGATGTCGTCGGGGTCGCCGACGATGAGGGCGGGCCGGTGCCCCGCCTTCACCAGGGCGTCGGCGCCGGTGCCGACACCGATCATGATCGGCGAGTACTCGCGGATGAACGGCTTGAGCGCGCGCAACTGAGCGGCGTTGTCGGGCCCACCCGCGACGATGACGACGTGCGTCCCGTCGAGGTCGACGTCGACGTCGGGCACGCCGACTCCGTCGATGAGCAACGGCGACTCGCTGCGCAGGTATTCGATGGCGTTGCCGGAGAAGGCTTCCAGATGGTCGACGACACCGGCCTTGGCATCGATCATCTGGTCGGCGACATCGGTCTCGGTGAGTTCGTCGCCCAGGCCGACGCGGCGCTCGCCGATGTAGAGCCGGTCGTCGTGGATGCGGACCTTCACCCCGTCGCGCACCTTCTTGAAGACGTCGGCGCCGACGTTGTCCAGCAGCGTGATCCCGGCGGCGACCAGCACCTCGGGGCCCAGGTTGGGGAATCGCCCGGTGATCGACGGTGACGCGTTCACCACCGCCTCCACCTCCGCTTTCACCAGCGCGTCGGCGGTGACCCGGTCCAGGTCGATCTCGTCGAGGATGACCACGTCACCCGGACCGACGCGGCCGAGCAACCGCTTCGTGTCCTTGTCGATCCTGGCGATTCCGGTAGTGCCAGGCAGGTGTGCGTGGGAACGGGTGAGCGCGGCAGGCATCTTCATAGGGGTCATCATGGGCGGTGTGCCGGGGCAAAGCACGAAGGCGCGCCGTAACATCAACCACTTTTGTCACACCAATCGCATCCGTACCAGGCGTCGACGACACGACAAAGCCCCGTTCCGCCGGTGGCGGAACGGGGCTTTGTTGCGATGGTGACGGCCGGACTAGGTGGTCGCGTCGCCGTAGGGCTGTTCGTCGAACTCGAGCTCCTCGCGCCGCGTCTGACCGGTGACGCGCTGCGTCCGGGTCTGGCGCTCCTTGCCGAATTCGACCTGGCCGATCCGGCGGACCCGCTTGCCGACCTCGACCTCTTCGCCGCGCAGCTCGATCTCGAACACGCCTTCCTCGAAGGCGTAGTTCGGGTCGACGACGTCGTCGTTGAGCTCCGTGCGGTTGACGGTGAGCTTCTCCTCGAAGACGTCGACGTCGAGCGAGGCGTTGTCGACCACGACCTTCTTGTGCACCTTGACCACACCGGTGGGCACCTCGCGCTTGGCCGCGACCAGGTCTTCGGCGTGCAGCGCCACGGTACGGGCGGCCTCGGCGGCCGGCACGGCGGCCGCGGGCACCGCAGCGGCCGGCACGGCGGCCGCGGGCACCGCAGCGGCCGGCACCGGCTCGGCGTCGGGGGGCTCGGTCGTCGCTTCCGCGGCGGCGGGCTCGGGTGCCGTCTCGGCAGCCGGAACCGGCTCGGGGGTGGGCTCGGGAACGGCCTCTGCGGCCGGCGCCTCGGCGGCCGGCTCGGCCACCGGAGCAGGACCGCCGACGGCGACCCATTCGCCCTCGGCGACCTGGGCGGCAGTCAGGTCGAGGCGGATGAAGTCCGGCTCGAAGGCCGCGACACCGCTCTCCGCGAGCAGCATGTTGGCCGCGGTGTTGTGGATATCGACCACCAAGTCGGCACCCTGGGTATCGGCGACGGTACCGACCTCGGCGCCGTCGCGGGAAACCACCGGGGTCCCCACCTTGATGTCATATCCGGCGAAAGTGACAATCATTTCGCATTCCCTCCGTTAAGTCGTCTAACCGCTTTGTCCGTCGTTGCATGCATCATGTCAGGTTGATCCACGATGACGCAGCCTGTCTTGTCGATATTCCGTCGAATCGCTACGCGTCATCCGCGGGGTCCGTCTTGACCGGCCCCGGCGAGCCTCCTGTGTCGATCGGGATCTCGGTGCGCACCCGGTGATGGGGGTCGACCTGCACGACATCGACCCGCTGCCGCCGCACCTCGCCGTCCACCACCACGTTCTTGGTCTTGCGGAGCCGGGTGACGCGCACTTCCTCGCGTACGACCAACCGCTTCACGACGACGATCTCTTCTTCGACGACCGGTACGACGAAGGTGTCCCCGTCCCAATACGGTGTCGGCACCTCGTCGACCTCGCGGTCCTCGACCGGCACCCGGTCGACCTCGACGAATTCCCGGCTCACCGGAACCGAGATCTCCTCGTTCTCGGTGACGACCGACGTCCGGACCTGTGCGATTCCGGTGACCACTTCACGGGTCTGCGCGGTCAAATATTCCTGGTGCAGACCGACGGTCATCTTCCCCGGCTGCGGAGAATCCGGGTTCTCTGCAGTATCTCGCGTCACATCCATAACGAACAGACTAACGCTGAACGGCGAGATTTGTGGAGTCGGCGTATGTATTCTGCCCTCGAAGGGTTACCGATCTGGAATACGACGGCGTCACTGCTCGCGGTCGGATTGTGCCATTGAGAGCAATTCTTCGGCATGCGCCCGACCGGTCTCGGTATTGCCCATACCGGCCAGCATTCGGGCCAACTCGCCGACCCGCTCGTCGCCGCTCAACGTCGCCACGGTGCTCGTCCGGCCGCCTTCCTCCTTGCCGATGACCACGTGGTGATCGGCGAAGGCCGCCACCTGCGGCAGGTGCGTGACGACGATGACCTGGTGGTTGCGCGCGAGGCGTGCCAACCGGCGGCCGATCTCCACCGCCGCGCGCCCGCCGACCCCGGCGTCGACCTCGTCGAACACCATCACCGATCCCCCGTCCGGCGAGGCGAGGACGACCTCGAGGGCGAGCATCACCCGCGACAACTCGCCACCGGAGGCGGACTTCGCGATCGGCAGCGGCGCGGCATCGGCGTGCGGGACGAGGGCGAACTCGACGATATCGGCGCCGTGGGCCCCGACGTGGCACCGGCGACCGGCCACGGTCACGGTTCGGCGCTGGGCCGGTGAAACCGCGGGCGCGACACCGTCGCCGCGCTCGGTCTCGTCGTCGCACACGTCGGGAACAACCGTGACCCGCAGTGCGGCATCACCCATGGCCAATCCGCCCAGTTCCTCGGTGACACGCGCGGCCAGCTTCTCCGCGGCCTGCACGCGCAGGTCGCGCAGCGCCCCGGCGCGGGCCACGACCTCATCGGCCGCCGCATCCACCGATGCGGCCAGCTCGTCGATCGACTCGGCCGGATGATCGATCTCGGCCAACCGCTCGCGCGCCTGCTCCCACCACTGCCGCACCCCGTCGATGTCCGGGGCGTACTTGCGGGTCAGGGTCTTGAGCTCGCCCTGGCGGACGAGCAGTTGGTCCAACTCGGCAGCGTCCTCAGGCAGAGCGCCGAGGATGTCGGAGAGATCGGACGCCAGGTCGGTCACCACGGCCAGCGCCTCCTGCACGCGCGGCACCAACTCCTCGAGCCCGGCATCCCCCGAGGAACCCAGCAGGGTCCGCACCTGGCCGAGGTCGCTGATCACCCCGGCGCCGCCCTCGCCGTCGCCGGACAGCAGGGCGTGACCCTGTGCGCCGGCCGCCCGGACTGTTTCCAAATCGGTCAGCCGCTTGATCGTCGCGGTCAGCGCATCGTCCTCCCCCGGCTGCGGGTCCACCGCATCGAGTTCGCGGACCGCGAACCGCAGCCGGTCGGCCTCCTGCGCCAGCTCGAAGACATTGGCCCGGCGCTGCGCCAACTCGTCGGCGAGCTGGATCCAGCGCGACCTCGCGCCGCGGTAGGCCGCCAGCTCCGCATCGACCGCGGCCCCGGCGAACCGGTCGAGCGCGGCCCGCTGCTGGTCGGGGCGCAACAACCGCAGCTGATCGTTCTGCCCGTGGATGGTCAGCATCGAGGTGGTGACCTGGCCCAGCACGCCCACCGGTACCGACCGACCGCCGAGATGCGCGCGGGAACGCCCATCGGAACCCACCGTGCGCATCGCGATCAGCGACTCGTCGTCGTCGGCCTCGGCGCCCGTCGATTCCAGCACCTCGGCGATCACCGGCGACTCGTCGGAGATGCGGAACCGCCCTTCCACCACTGCCTTGGCGTGCCCGGTGCGCACCCGGCTGGCATCTGCCCGCCCGCCGGAGAGCAGGTGCAGGCTGGTCACGACCATCGTCTTACCCGCACCGGTCTCACCGGTCAGGACGGTGAAGCCCGGGCCGAACTCGGCGGAGGCGTTTTCCAGGACGCCCAGGCCGCTGATCGACAACTCCTCCAGCATCTATGCATCCCCCCTGTGCCGTCCGCGGGATGTGCGCCGTCCGCGCCAACCGGTGACCGGCAGGCTGAACTTGGTCACCAGGCGGTCCGCGAAGGGCTCGGCGTCGATCCGGACCCACTTGACCGACTGGTGGCTGCGTACCGCTTCGACGCGGGCCCCCGGCGGCAGCGGGAAGACCCGGCGACCATCGCTGATCGCAAGTGCCGGGTAGGGCGACTCGACCTCGACAGCCACGCGGGAATGCGGGGAGGTGACCATTGGGCGGGCGAACAGCGCGTGGGCGTTGCTGGGTACGACGAGGATCGCCTCCAGGTCCGGCCACATCACCGGGCCGCCGGCGGAGAACGCGTAGGCGGTGGAGCCGGTGGGGGTGGCGATCATGAGGCCGTCGGCTCCGAACGCCGACACCGGGCGCCCATCGACCTCCGTGATGAGCTCGAGCACGCCACGGTGTTGGTCGTTCTGCACGACCACCTCGTTCAGCGCCCATGTCCGCCCGATCGTCGTCCCGTCGGGACCGATAATCGTGACGTCGAGGGTCATCCGCGGCTCGATCGTGTACCGCCCCTCGATCAAGCGGGACATCACTTCCTCGATGGAACCGGCCTCTGCCTCGGCGAGAAAGCCGATATGGCCCAGATTGATACCGATGGCCGGGACCGCCGCCGGATAGGCCAGTTCAGCCGCCCGCAGGAACGTGCCGTCGCCCCCGAGGGCGATCACCACCTCGCATCCCCGGGCCGCGGCATCGTCGGCGTCGACGCGCGTCACCGTGGCACCGACCGCGCGGAGCCGGTCGAGATCGACTTCGGCGCGCGCAACCGGGTCGCGGACGTCGGTGTCGACGATCCGCAGGCTGACCCCGCCCTGCGCACAGCGCCGGGCGATCGCGTCGAGGGCAGCGGTGAGCTCGTCGCGTCCGGTGTGCGTGACGACGACGAATGTCCGGCCGCCCGACTCCGGCCCGATCCCCAACTCTGCGCTGCTCACAACCCGTGCTCGCTTCCTGTTCTGCCCCGGCGCGTCGGTCTGCCGGGTCCCGGGTCTACTGGGGCCCCGACGCGACGACGCGGTCGATCAGGTCGGCGACGGCCGCCCGATCGAACCCGCTATCGATGTCCACCAGGGTATCGGGGTCCGCCGACAGATCCACCGGCAACCGCTCCGCGCGTGCCCCCAATTCCTCGTCGTCGCATTCGCGGGTCAGCCACAAGAAGTACTCGACGTTGCCCGAGGGGCCGGGCAGGGGCGAGGCACCCGCGTCGCGCAAGCGGAGTCCGAGTGCGGCCGCCCAGGTCGCGACCGCCAGGACCGCTTCCGCGCGCAACGCCGGCGAACGGACGACGCCGCCCGCGCCGACGCGGTCTTTGCCGACTTCGAATTGGGGCTTGACCATCGGCACCAGGTCGCCGCCGCGGCGAGTGCACCTCGCCAGCGCCGGCAGCACCAGCCGCAGCGAGATGAAGGAGAGGTCGGAGACGGTCAGATCTACCGGTCCCCCGATCTGCTCGGGGGTCAGCGACCGCACGTTCGTGCGGTCGAAGACGGCGACTCGCTCGTCGGAGCGCAACCGCCACACGAGCTGGCCGTAGCCCACATCGACCGCCGCAACGCTCGCTGCACCGTTGGCCAGCAACACGTCGGTGAATCCCCCGGTGGAGGCGCCGGCGTCGAGACAGCGGCGGCCCTCGACCGACAACCCGGCGGGACCGAATGCGTCCAGCGCGCCGATGAGCTTGTGGGCACCACGCGACGCCCACTGTTCGGTCACCGCCTTGACGACGATCGGCGTGTCTTTCGCGACGTTGGTCGCCGGCTTCGCCGCCGGGGTGCCGTTGACCAGCACCTCACCAGCCGCGATGAGCGCACTCGCGTGCTCGCGCGACCGCGCCAGCCCGCGTCGGACGAGTTCGGCGTCGAGCCGTGCCCGCGGTGCCATCGGTCAGGCGTGGTCGATGGCGGCCAACGCGTCGGCCAGCACGCGGTGGGCGCGTTCGAGCAGGTCGGCTTGGCGGTCGAGCGCGGCCAGACCGGCGGTCGACACCGCGGATCCGTCCTCGGCGTCGGCGATCGCCACGTTCACCTGGTCGAGCTTGTCGAGCATCTCGCTGATGGCATCGGCCACCTGCGCCGGCGACACGGTGGCAGCGTCCCCGGCCGCAGCCAGGTGCTGGCCCGGTTTCGGGGCGCCCGGCGTCGGGCCTGGATTCGTCATGATGCCCTAGGCTATCCGACGCCCAGATCGCGCAACAGCGCGGACAGGGCAGCATTGTCCGAGGTCACCACGATCCGGTCGGCCTGCTCTGGTGACAGACCGCGGTCCCAGGCGGCCGCGACGATCGCCGGGATGGCCGACGCGGGAGCACCGTCGGTGGTGAGTGCGGTGACGGTCACCCGGGTACCGGCGCCCGACACGGCCCACGGGTGGTTGCCGGCGATGACGCTGTCGGTGGCCGGCGCATGCAGCGCGGACAGATCGGGCGCGATATGGGTGGGGCGCAGCGCCGGCGCAGCCACCATGGCGTCGCGCAGCGAACTGACCCCGGTGAGCACCATCAGGCTGTCGGCATCGACCACGTTGGCGCCCTCGATATCGGTGTCGAGGCGATCGCCGACGACGAGCGGCTTCGACGCCGACGCGCTCTCGATCGCATCGTTCATCAACGGCGCTGCGGGTTTGCCGGCGACCAGGGGCGTCGCTTTGGTCGCCGAGGCGACCGCGGCGACCATCGAGCCGTTCCCCACCAGCATGCCCCGCTCGTTGGGCAGCGTGGCATCCACGTTCGTCGCCACCCACAGGGCGCCCGCCGCTACCGCGAGGGCCGCTTCGGACAGCGCCGCCCAGTCGGTCAGCGGAGAATGGCCCTGGATGACGGCCTGCGGTTTGTCATCCGCCGACCGCGTCGGGACGAGCCCGACTTCCTCGATCTCGGCGGCCAATCCGTCCGTACCGACCACCAGCACGGTCGTCCCGGGGGGAACCTGCTTCGCGACGAGCCGCGCGCCGGCCTGGGCGCTGGTGACCACCTGATCGGGAGTCGCGTCAAATCCAATCTCGCGCAGGTGATCGGCCACCTCGCCCGGACGGCGGCTCGCGTTGTTCGTCACATACCGGACGCCGGCGGCCGGCAAATCGGCAATAGCCGCGACCGCGCCGGGAATCGGCGAATGCCCGGCGAAGACCGTGCCGTCGAGATCCAGCAGAATCGCGTCGTAGCCGGCAGCCAATGAGGGCCCAGTCGACGGAATCGAGGGCCCACTCGACGGAATCGAGGGCCCACTCGACGGAATCGAGGGCCCACTCGACGGAATCGAGGGCCCACTCGACGGAATCGAGGGCCCACTCGACGGAATCGAGGGCCCACTCGGCGGAATCGAGGGTCCACTCGGCGGAATCGAGGGTCCACTCGGCGGGATTGAGGGCCCACTCGGCGAGATCGAGGGCCCACTCGGCGAGGCGTCGGGGTCGGAAAGCTCGACGACGCGGAGTTCGGCATCGGTGAGGTCGTCGACGTCGGCGGCGGCGGTGTTCATGAACCAAATCACCGCGTCATCGCGACGGCCGGCGGCCAACAGGGCCTCGGCATAGGCGTAAAACAGCCGGGTCGCCTCCGGTCCGGTCTGCCCGGGCGTGAGATCGGCGGTCTGCAGCGTGACGACGGCCTTGTCGGCCTCGCCCAGATCCAGCCGCGCACCGGCCTCCACCAGCAGCATCTCGAGACGCTCCTCGGCGGGCAGGCGCCGCGCGTCGTCGCCGCGGGCAATCTCCAGCGCCCGGTCGGGACGGCCGAGTCCGCGCTCGCAGTCGGCGATCAACGGGAGCAGTGAACCACCACCGAGGATGCGCCGCGCGGCACGCAGTTCGCTCAGAGCCTCTTGCCACTCTTCGGCCCGGTAGGCCGCGATGCCAGCGGTCTCGCGAACGACACCGATCCGACTGGCCCGGCTTCGGGCGGCACGGGCATGTTCAAGGGCGAGGAGCGGGTCTTCCTCCGCCAACCGACCGACCATGACCAGGTGGCGCGCGACCGCGTCGGCAGCCGCCTTGTCCAGGGTGGTGAGGTCGCGGCGCACCGACGGGTCCAGATCGGCCGGCTCGACGTCATCGGGCAATACCGGTTCCCCGGGCAGCGGCTTGGCGCCACCGCCGGTCGGCCTACCGGACTGCGCACGACGGTCCCCGTCGGAACGCGGACGCCCGGCACCGGGCCGACCGCCGGAGCGGTTGCCACCCGAACGGCTTCCGCCCGAACGGTTTGCCCCCGAACGGTTACCTGCCCCGCCGCGTCGGTCGCCACGCGGACGGTCACCGCGGTCGGACCTGGAATCCCCTGCGCTCATTCTCGATTATCCATTCGTCGCCGATTGCCCCGACTACTTTACCGGCCGCAGCCGGCCGGGTCGCCAAATGATTCAGGCCCCACACTTTCGCGTGGGGCCTGAATCCAAATTGTGTTCGGCGGTGTCCTACTCTCCCACACTGATTAAGGTGCAGTACCATTGGCGCTGGAGGGCTTAGCTTCCGGGTTCGGAATGGGGCCGGGCGTTTCCCCTCCGCTATTGCCGCCGTAACTCTATGAAACTGTGTGCTGCCCACACGTGTGTGGGTGGCAGTGTTGTTTCAGAGTTGCATAGTGGATGCGTGAACTTCTTGTTGGTGAAGTGTTGTTGTAAGTCCTCGGCCGATTAGTACCAGTCACCTGAACACATTGCTGTGCTTACAGTTCTGGCCTATCAACCCCATGGTCTGTGGGGGGCCTTACCCCTGCTAGAGGGTGAGAAACCTCATCTTGGAACAGGCTTCCCGCTTAGATGCTTTCAGCGGTTATCCCTTCCGAACGTAGCTAACCAGCGGTGCTCCTGGTGGAACAACTGGCACACCAGAGGTTCGTCCGTCCCGGTCCTCTCGTACTAGGGACAGGTTTCCTCAAGTTTCTTACGCGCGCGGCGGATAGAGACCGAACTGTCTCACGACGTTCTAAACCCAGCTCGCGTGCCGCTTTAATGGGCGAACAGCCCAACCCTTGGGACCTACTCCAGCCCCAGGATGCGACGAGCCGACATCGAGGTGCCAAACCATCCCGTCGATATGGACTCTTGGGGAAGATCAGCCTGTTATCCCCGGGGTACCTTTTATCCGTTGAGCGACACCGCTTCCACTTGCCGGTGCCGGATCACTAGTCCCGACTTTCGTCCCTGCTCGACATGTACGTCTCACAGTCAAGCTCCCTTGTGCACTTACACTCAACACCTGATTGCCAACCAGGCTGAGGGAACCTTTGGGCGCCTCCGTTACTTTTTGGGAGGCAACCGCCCCAGTTAAACTACCCACCAGGCACTGTCCCTGAACCAGATCATGGTCCGAGGTTAGAGGTCCAATACGATCAGAGTGGTATTTCAACAATGACTCCACCCACACTGGCGTGCGAGTTTCACAGTCTCCCACCTATCCTACACAAACCGAACCGAACACCAATACCAAGCTATAGTGAAGGTCCCGGGGTCTTTTCGTCCTGCCGCGCGTAACGAGCATCTTTACTCGTACTGCAATTTCGCCGAGTCTGTGGTTGAGACAGCAGAGAAGTCGTTACGCCATTCGTGCAGGTCGGAACTTACCCGACAAGGAATTTCGCTACCTTAGGATGGTTATAGTTACCACCGCCGTTTACTGGGGCTTAAATTCTCAGCTTCGCCACACAAGGTGGCTAACCGGTCCTCTTAACCTTCCAGCACCGGGCAGGCGTCAGTCCGTATACATCGTCTTACGACTTCGCACGGACCTGTGTTTTTAGTAAACAGTCGCTTCTCTCTGGTCTCTGCGACCACCCCCAGCTCACGGCGCAAGGCCGGTCACCGGGCGTGGTCCCCCTTCTCCCGAAGTTACGGGGGCATTTTGCCGAGTTCCTTAACCACAGTTCTCTCGATCGCCTTAGTATTCTCTACCTGACCACCTGTGTCGGTTTGGGGTACGGGCCGTGTACCAGCTCGCTAGAGGCTTTTCTCGGCAGCATAGGATCATGGATTTCGCCTCAACGGCTACGCATCACCTCTCAGGATATGTGGGACACGGATTTGCCTATGTCCCTCCCTACAGGCTTACACCAGCACTACCATCGACTGGCTCCACTACCTTCCTGCGTCACCCCATCGCTTGACTACTACAACCGAGGTCCCATGCAGCACCCGCCGGCCACCCGAAGGTGGTCCATAGGGATTTGGATGGTTAGTACAATTGATTCGCCATTGGGCGCGGATACACGGGTACGGGAATATCAACCCGTTGTCCATCGACTACGCCTGTCGGCCTCGCCTTAGGTCCCGACTCACCCTGGGCGGATTAACCTGGCCCAGGAACCCTTGGTCATTCGGCGGCAGAGTTTCTCACTCTGCTTTCGCTACTCATGCCTGCATTCTCACTCCCACACCCTCCACAACTGGATCACTCCGCTGCTTCCACGGATGCAGGACGCTCCCCTACCCACCCACACCACTGGACCAACCCCCGCAGGGGAAGGCCGATGTCTTGTGTGAGTGCCGCGGCTTCGGCGGTGTACTTGAGCCCCGCTACATTGTCGGCGCAGGACCACTTGACCAGTGAGCTATTACGCACTCTTTCAAGGGTGGCTGCTTCTAAGCCAACCTCCTGGTTGTCTAAGCGATCCCACATCCTTTTCCACTTAGTACACGCTTAGGGGCCTTAGCCGGCGATCTGGGCTGTTTCCCTCTCGACTACGAACCTTATCGCCCGCAGTCTCACTGCCCCGCTCTCACTTACCGGCATTCGGAGTTTGGCTGACGTCAGTAACCTAGTAGGGCCCATCGGCCATCCAGTAGCTCTACCTCCGGTAAGAAACACGGGACGCTGCACCTAAATGCATTTCGGGGAGAACCAGCTATCACGGAGTTTGATTGGCCTTTCACCCCTACCCACAGCTCATCCCCTCCATTTTCAACTGAAGTGGGTTCGGGCCTCCACGACGTCTTACCGTCGCTTCACCCTGGCCATGGGTAGATCACTCCGCTTCGGGTCCAGACCCAGCGACTCAAACGCCCTATTCAGACTCGCTTTCGCTACGGCTACCCCACACGGGTTAACCTTGCCACTGAGCACTGACTCGCAGGCTCATTCTTCAAAAGGCACGCCATCACCCACCCCACAAGGGGCGCAGGCTCTGACGGATTGTAAGCGTCCGGTTTCAGGTACTATTTCACTCCCCTCCCGGGGTACTTTTCACCTTTCCCTCACGGTACTTGTCCGCTATCGGTCACCAGGAAGTATTCAGGCTTACCGGGTGGTCCCGGCAGATTCACAGCAGATTTCACGGGCCCGCTGCTACTTGGGAATCATTCCAAACGAGGCCACACACTTTCAGCTACCGGACTCTCACCGTCTACGGCAGACCATTCCAGGCCACTTCGCCTAGCATGCGACTTTCTCACTCGTCTCCAGCACGGCAGCACCAGACAGAACAACCCCACAACACCACACGCACAACCCCTGCCGAGTATCACATGCGCATGGTTTAGCCTCCTCCGCTTTCGCTCGCCACTACTCACGGAATCACAATTGTTTTCTCTTCCTATGGGTACTGAGATGTTTCACTTCCCCACGTTCCCTCCACACCGCCTATACATTCAGCGGCGGGTAACACGACATCACTCGTGCTGGGTTTCCCCATTCGGACACCCTCGGATCACAGCTCGGTTGACAGCTCCCCGAGGCTTATCGCAGCCTCCCACGTCCTTCATCGGCTCCTGGTACCAAGGCATCCACCGAACGCCCTTACACACTTACAACAACACCTACACCCACACCCACACGCACAAAACGCGTGGCCACGAATGTAGACGCGTGCAAAAAATGTTTACAAAAACCATTAGAAATTGCAGATCTATAAAAATATAGATGCTCGCATCCACTATGCAATTCTCAAACAACACACACCAACCAACCCCACACCCCCACAAGGGCGGTAGCCGGCCAACATCAGAAAAAACACACACCCCCCACAAAGAGGAGTAAACCGTGTGTTCCCTCAGAACCCCGATAGTGTGCAACAGAAAACCACCACCCACCAGCACCAGCCGGCAGACAATGACCGTTTGACGTTTCACCCATGAACATCAACCCCGCCGAACCACACTCGGGCCCGAAACAGGACATGTTGATAGCTCCTTAGAAAGGAGGTGATCCAGCCGCACCTTCCGGTACGGCTACCTTGTTACGACTTCGTCCCAATCGCCGATCCCACCTTCGACAGCTCCCTCCACAAGGGTTAGGCCACCGGCTTCGGGTGTTACCGACTTTCATGACGTGACGGGCGGTGTGTACAAGGCCCGGGAACGTATTCACCGCAGCGTTGCTGATCTGCGATTACTAGCGACTCCGACTTCATGGGGTCGAGTTGCAGACCCCAATCCGAACTGAGACGCGCTTTAAGGGATTCGCTCCACCTCACGGTATCGCAGCCCTCTGTACGCGCCATTGTAGCATGTGTGAAGCCCTGGACATAAGGGGCATGATGACTTGACGTCATCCCCACCTTCCTCCGAGTTGACCCCGGCAGTCTCCTGCAAGTCCCCGGCATAACCCGCTGGCAATACAGGACAAGGGTTGCGCTCGTTGCGGGACTTAACCCAACATCTCACGACACGAGCTGACGACAGCCATGCACCACCTGTACACCAACCACAAGGGAACAACTATCTCTAGCTGCGTCTGGTGTATGTCAAACCCAGGTAAGGTTCTTCGCGTTGCATCGAATTAATCCACATGCTCCGCCGCTTGTGCGGGCCCCCGTCAATTCCTTTGAGTTTTAGCCTTGCGGCCGTACTCCCCAGGCGGGGTACTTAATGCGTTAGCTACGGCACGGATCCCGTGAAAAGGAACCCACACCTAGTACCCACCGTTTACGGCGTGGACTACCAGGGTATCTAATCCTGTTCGCTCCCCACGCTTTCGCTCCTCAGCGTCAGTAACTACCCAGAGACCCGCCTTCGCCACCGGTGTTCCTCCTGATATCTGCGCATTTCACCGCTACACCAGGAATTCCAGTCTCCCCTGTAGTACTCAAGTCTGCCCGTATCGCCTGCACGCCTACAGTTAAGCTGCAGAATTTCACAGACGACGCGACAAACCGCCTACGAGCTCTTTACGCCCAGTAATTCCGGACAACGCTTGCACCCTACGTATTACCGCGGCTGCTGGCACGTAGTTGGCCGGTGCTTCTTCTCCAGGTACCGTCACTTACGCTTCGTCCCTGGCGAAAGAGGTTTACAACCCGAAGGCCGTCATCCCTCACGCGGCGTCGCTGCATCAGGCTTGCGCCCATTGTGCAATATTCCCCACTGCTGCCTCCCGTAGGAGTCTGGGCCGTGTCTCAGTCCCAGTGTGGCCGATCACCCTCTCAGGTCGGCTACCCGTCGTCGCCTTGGTAGGCCATTACCCCACCAACAAGCTGATAGGCCGCGGGCCCATCCCAAACCGCAAAAGCTTTCCACCACAAGACATGCATCCTGAGGTCATATCCGGTATTAGACCCAGTTTCCCAGGCTTATCCCAAAGTTTGGGGCAGATCACCCACGTGTTACTCACCCGTTCGCCACTCGAGTACCCAGCAAGCTGGGCCTTTCCGTTCGACTTGCATGTGTTAAGCACGCCGCCAGCGTTCGTCCTGAGCCAGGATCAAACTCTCCATGAAAAAACAAAGAAAACAACCAACCACCAACAGGCAGCCGGCCATCCTCAGAACAATCCTCACAGAGGCAAAAACCCCAGCAAAAACAATCCAAAAAACAAACTGGCATCCAAAAAACAAGACACCAAAAAAATTGGCATCAAACAATCTGTCACACACTATCGAGTTCTCAAAGAACACACACCCCGCGGCGTGACCGTTAAGTCCGTTTCACGAAGCTTCCCCAGGGCGCAGTCGAAGACTGCAACCTTGTTCTCAGGGTTTGCGCCGCTTGATCCGTTTCCCGTGTTCGGCAATCGGTCGTTGCGACTCGGATCACCTACTGTACCAGGCGCGGTGGCGCTCTTCAAATCGCGGTTGCGATCCGAAGTTTGCTGCTCGCTGCGGTGCGCTGATTAAGTTACACACGTCCCCGACCCAATAGCAAATCGGCTGGTCAGGGCGATTTTCAGTCGCCGATGCGCGCGCCGGCAAACGACTTCTTGCCGCGCCGCAACACCAACCAGCGGCCGTGCAACAGGTCGTCGGCCGCCGGCACCCAGGCATCGTCGGCGATCTTGGTGTTGTTCACGTAGGCACCCCCCTCCCCGATCGTGCGGCGGGCGGCCTTGTTCGAGTCGACCAACCCGCTGTCCACGAGGAGCTCGACGATGGTCGGCGCCGCCCCCGGCGGGTATGTCGCGATGGTCGTCTCGCCCAGGGCGGAAGCAACCGTGGGCTCGTCCAGGCCCGCCAGCTCGGCGCGGCCGAACAGCGCGGCGCTGGCCTGCTCGACCGCGGTCGTCTGGTTGGCCCCGTGGATCATGGTGGTCATCTCGGCGGCGAGTCGCTTCTGCGCCAGCCGCAGGTGCGGCTTCTCCTCGGTGGCCGCGGCGAGTTCGTCTATCTCCTCGCGGCCCAGGAAGGTGAACCACTTCAGGTAGCGCACGACGTCGGCGTCGGCGGTGTTCACGAAGTACTGGTACCAGGCGTAGGGCGGCGTCAGCGCCGGATCGAGCCACAGACTTCCGCCGCCGGTCGACTTGCCGAACTTCTTGCCGTCCGACGAGGTGACCAGCGGAACGGTGAGCGCATGCAGCGCGGTGCCGTCCAGACGCCGCGCGAGGTCCACGCCGCCCACGATGTTGCCCCACTGATCGGAGCCGCCGATCTGCAGCGTGCACCCGTAGCGGCGGTTGAGTTCGACGAAGTCGTTGGACTGCAGGAGCAGGTAGCTGAACTCGGTGTAGCTGATCCCGTCGCTCTCCAACCGGCGTTTGACGGTCTCGCGGGCGAGCATCACGTTCACCGAGAAGTGTTTGCCGATGTCGCGGAGGAAGGTCAGCGCGCTGAGCTCGCCGGTCCACTCCATGTTGTTGACGATGACCGCCGCATTCGGCGCCCCGGCATCGCGGTGGACGAAGCGGCTGAGTTGGTCACCGATGCGGTCGGCCCACTCGGCGACGGTGTCGGTGGTGTTCATGGTCCGCTCGCCCACGTCGCGCGGATCGCCGATCAAGCCGGTGGCCCCGCCGGCCAGGACGATCGGCCGGTGCCCGGCCTCCTGGAATCGCCGCAGGGTCAGCAGCGGCACCAGGTGCCCGGCGTGCAGACTGGCCGCCGTCGGGTCGAAGCCGGCGTAGAGCGTGACCGATCCGGCGTTGAGGTGGTCCCGGAGTTCGTCCAGGTCGGTCGACGCGGCGATCAGGCCCCGCCATTCGAGCTCGTCGACGATGTCGGTGTTCACTGCTGCGCACCGCCGGTGAGCGTGGCGTGCTCATCGGCACCGACCGCCCGAGCCTCACTCGCCAGCATCACCGGGATCCCGTCGGCGTCGATCCGGTACGCGACGCGCAGCCGGGGGTTGTAGAGCTCATCCCCGGCGTCGAGCAGCGGTCCGTGATCGGTCGGGCAGACGAGCCGCTCCCGGACCACCGGGTCGATTTCCGCAGCGCGAGACATGGATGGGCCTTTCCTCGAACGGTTGATCCCGACGTCGCGTGCCGGCGTCGGCACCAGCAACTCTAGTGCTACGACCAGCCGAGCTCGGTGGCCACCGCCTTGGTGAAGCGCCGGTAGCGCCCCTCCTCGTCGCGATACCAGACGCGCGGCCCCGGCTTGGGCACGCCCTTGGCGGCCAGACCACTGCTCAGCGGTCGGTAGGACTCGCTGAGGTCGATCGATCCCACGATGGTGATCAGGTGCGGGCGCTCGGCCGCGGACAGGCCGCCCAACGCGCCGCGCAGCGTCGACACCGTGATCGAGTCGGCAGCACCGTCGCGCACGGTGAGCGCCGCCACCGCGAGGTCGACCCCGCCGTCGCCGTCCCCACCGTCGCCGTCCCCGCCGACGTGGACCCGGTACACGGTGACCAGGTCGACGCCACGGACCAGCGACAGCGCCTGCTCGATCGGCGGCCGGAAGACCGGGCCGCCCGGCGAGGCGATCACCGAGCCGACGGCCCCCATGTACCAGAGGTCGCCGTCGGAGTCGGTCCGGAACAGGTGGTTGGAGAGCTCCCAGCGGTCGTGCGAGCCGAACACGTCCGACAGCACCGGGCCGTTGGTGGCGAACCGGTGTCGCGCGCTCGACATCAGCACGCCGACCTCGTCGACGCCGGCCTCGGCGATGAAACCGTCGTCGCCGACCCGCAGGATCTCCCAGTCACCGTCCACCGCGGCGATCTTGACCGCCGAGGTCTCCGGCAACGGCCGACCCATCGCGCCGAGCTTGGCGCCGGACACGTTGGACAGGATCGCCGACCCGTCGGCGGTGGCGAAGAACTCGAGCACGTGGGCGCGCGGGAACGAGTCCAGCACGTCGGCCCACAGTCCGGCCGGCATGCCCGACCCCATGAACAGGCGGATCGGGTTGTGCTGGTTGATCTCGAAATCGGGCGAGCGCACCACGTCGGCCATCATCGTCCACGTGTAGGAGACGACGGTGACGCCGTAGCGCAGTACCTCGGTGCTGAACGTTTTTGCGTCCACGCCGTTGGACAGGGCGATGCGCGACCGGCCGACGAGCGTCGCCCCCAGCGTGGTCAACAGACCCGACGGGTGGCTCAGCGGCGGCAGGCAGTACACCGTGTCGTTCGCGGTCAGGCCGGCCGCCGAGGCGGCGCCGAACGCCGAGATCGCGAACCGGTGGTTGGTCACCGGCCACGGGGTCAGCTCGAAGGTCGCTCCCCGCGTGAAGAGGATGAAGGCCAGGTCGCCGGCCAGCCCGGGGTCGGGGCGGTACCAGCTCGGCAGCGGTACTGCGTCGGGATCGATCTGCTCCATGTCGACGACGGTCTCCCCGTCGGCCGCCTCGATCACGCGGGAATCACCGCTGCCACCACCCAGGACCAGGACCCGGTTGGAGTGCTCGCGGGCGATGTCGAGATGGTTCGGATCGGTGATGATCACGCGTGCCTCGGTCATCTTGACCCCGACGGAGATGTCGAGGTCGGGGGTCAGCAGCACCCCGACCGAACCCAACCGCGACAGTGCCGCGACGACCACCAGGGCGCTGGGCCGGGTGTCCATCAGGACACCGACCCGCTGGCCCGGGCGAATCCCGCAGGAGATCAGGCCGGCCACCACGTTGTCGATACGGGTGTTGACCTGCTCGTGGGTCAGCACCCGGTTCTCGAAGAGGAAGAGTTCCTTCTCGCGCGCCCGGCGGTTGTTCTCCGACATGAGCTTGCCCAGCGAGATCCGGGTGCTCGGCTGGATCTGGCCCAGGCGGAACAGGCGAGGGACGGTGCGCACCGACTCCGCGGCGATCGCCCGCGAGGTGCGCTGCATCGACACCGCGGAGTCCACCAGGTCGCGGCCGATCCCGACACTGGCGTCGGCCACCGCGTTGAGCCCGTGCTGGACCCGCGAGGCCATGGTGACCCCGGTGCCCGAACCGGCCGGATTCTCCGACATGGGCTCGACGTCGTCGGGCATCGGCCCCAGCTTCTCGCACCACCGGATCCACTCGGCGGTGGTGGGCCAGGTCTGGTTCCCCGACACCGACCCGACGACGAGCCCGAAGTGGCCCACCGGCAGCCGGTACTCGTACACGTCGGCCTTCGGCGCGGCGCGCACGATCCCGCGCACGGCGGCGGGTTGGCCGATGTCGTCGGCCGTACCGACGAAGGCCAGCACCGGGCAGGTGATCTCGGCCAGGGTCACCAGATCGCCGTTGATGACGAACCCGCCCGACATCATGCGGTTGTGCGAGACGAACTGGCGCAGCAACTCGGCGATGGCCGGGCCCGACCAGGCCACCCAGCCGTCGTCCTCGAGGAAGCGGCGCTGGTCCTCGCGCGGCAACAGCGCGTCGCGGTCGTGCAGTTGCCGCAGGAAGTCCAGGCGGCTGCGCGCGGTCTTGACCGGATCCAGCATCTGGAATCCGGTGCGGGCGAGCCAGCCCGGGATCGAGATGTGCGGGAAGACCTTGTCGGCGAGGAACTCCGCGCCGGGCGCGGCCAGGCCGGCGGGCAGCCCGAGCGGGAGCGCGGCGAGGACGTCGACTGGCGAGCCGAACGTGATGACGCTGGCGATGCCCTTGGACCGGCGCAGCGCCGCGCACTGGTAGACGAACATGCCGCCCTGCGAATAGCCGGCGAGGTGGACATCGCAGCCGGTCGTCTCCCGGACGATGTCCACGATGCGGGACAGGGCGACGATGTGGTCGGCGAGAGTGCGCTCCTTGCCGCCCTCCTCGCGATCGGGCGAACCGAAGTCGACCACCCACGGGATGATGCCGTGCCGGTGGAGCACCGACACCGCGCCCTTCTCCTCGGTGACGTCGTAGATGTTCGCCGACACCATCATCGGGTGCACCAGGATCACATGGGCGCCCGCACCCTCGTCGTCGGGGAAGTAGCGCCGCAGGCGGAACATCTTCTCGGTCTCGACGACCTGGAACGGTGCCGGTTCGGTACCGGTGTCGAAGCCGCCGAAGCGCAGCACCTCCAGACCGTTCTGCGCCGTCGCCAGCACTCGGTTGACCGCTCCGCCGATCCCCCTGGCCAGATCCACGTCCACGCTCCCCTGTCTTTCTGTTGGTTGCGGCGTGCCCCGACTTCACGCGCTCATTGCCGTCGGCACCACCGGACGGCGGTGCCCGTCAACTCTATGGCCAGCGCTGCCGATGCGTGGCCAGATCCGATTGCACACCGGCCAACTGGGTGGCCACCGCCGTCGACGCGGTGCCGCCGTGGGCGTTGCGGGACTCGATCGAACCGCGCACGGTGAGGACTTCGCGCACCTCCCCGGTCAGCGCCGGGTCGATTGCGGCCAACGTCTCGTCGTCGAGTTCGTCGAGTCCGACCCCGGCCGCCTCGGCGGCGCGCACACAGGCCCCGGCCGCCTCGTGGGCCACCCGAAACGGCACCCCGCGCCGCACCAGCCACTCGGCGATGTCGGTGGCCAGCGTGAACCCGGCCGGCGCGAGTTGCGCCATCCGGTCGGCGTGGAAGGTCAGCGTGCCGACCATACCGGCGATGGCCGGCAGCAACAGGTCGAGCTGCGCCACGGAGTCGAAGACCGGCTCCTTGTCCTCCTGCAGATCGCGGTTGTAGGCCAGCGGCTGTGCCTTGAGGGTGGCCAGCAGCCCGGTCAGGTTGCCGATGAGCCGCCCGCTCTTGCCACGGGTCAGCTCGGCGACGTCGGGGTTCTTCTTCTGCGGCATGATCGAGCTGCCGGTGGACCACGCGTCGGCGAGGGTCACGTAGCCGAACTCCGGCGTGCTCCAGGCGATGACCTCTTCGGCCAGCCGCGACAGGTCGACGACGATCATCGCGAACACCCAGGCGGCCTCGGCCGCGAAGTCCCGCGACGAGGTCGCATCGATCGAGTTCGCCATCGGCCCGTCGAACCCGAGGTCGGCGGCGATCGCCGCGGGGTCCAGACCGAGCGAGGACCCGGCCAGTGCACCGGAGCCATACGGCGACACCGCGGTGCGCCGGTCGGCGTCGGCGATCCGCTCCAGGTCGCGCAGCAACGGGTGCACGTGGGCGAGCAGCTGGTGGCTCAACAGCACCGGCTGTGCGGCCTGCAGGTGGGTCTTGCCCGGCATGGCGACGTCGGGATGTGCCTGCGCCTGGTCGACGAGCGCCTGCGCGACGTCGAGGACCCCGGCGGCGACGCGGCGGTAGGCCGCGCGCAACCACATCCGGAACAGGGTGGCGACCTGGTCGTTGCGCGACCGGCCGGCCCGCAGCCGCCCGCCCAGCTCGGTTCCCACCTTCTCGATGAGACCGCGTTCGAGCGCCCCGTGGACGTCCTCGTCGGACTCGGCCGGACCGAAGGTGCAGTCGGCGACATCGGCCGCCAACGCGTCGAGCCCGGCGAGCATGGCGGTCAGGTCGTCGTCGGTGAGCAGGCCGGCGCGGTTGAGGACGCGCGCGTGTGCCCGTGACGCCTCGATGTCGAAGGGGGCCAGGACCCAGTCGAAATGGGTGGACTTGCTCAGCGCCGCCATCGCCGCCGCGGGTCCGTCGGCGAAGCGGCCGCCCCACAGTGCACCGGTGTTGGTCGCCGACCCCTTCTCGCCGCCCTGCTCACCGCTCACAGGCCGAGGTCCCGCTTTGCGGCGATCTTCGACGACAGGCCGTGCAGCTGGACGAAGCCCTTGGCGTTGGACTGGTCGAAGGTGTCGCCCTCGTCGTAGGTGGCCAGGTTGAAGTCGTACAGCGATTCCGCCGAGCGGCGGCCGTTGACGATGATCGACCCGGCGTGCAGCACGAGTCGGATCTCGCCGGAGACGTGCTCCTGGGTGTGGTCGACGAAGGTGTCGAGGGCCCGCTTGAGGGGCGAGTACCAGAGGCCGTCGTAGACGAGCTCGGCCCACTTCTGGTCGATGTGGCGCTTGTAGCGGCCCAGCTCGCGCTCCAGCGTGACGTGCTCGAGCTCCTCGTGCGCGGTGATGAGGACCATTGCGCCCGGGGCCTCGTAGATCTCGCGGCTCTTGATGCCGACGAGGCGGTCCTCGACCACGTCGAGACGGCCCACGCCCTGGGCGCCGGCGCGGCGGTTGAGTTCCTCGATCGCCTGCAGCACCGAGACCGGCTTGCCGTCGATGGCCACCGGACGTCCCTTGTCGAAGGTGAGGATCAACTCGTCGGGCGCGTTGAAGTTGATCGTCGGATCCTCGGTGTAGTCGTAGACGTCCTTGGTCGGCGCGTTCCACAGGTCTTCGAGGAAGCCCGTCTCCACCGCGCGTCCCCACACGTTCTGGTCGATCGAGAACGGCGAGCGCTTGGTGACGTTGATCGGGATGGCGTTCTCCTCGGCGAACGCGATGGCCTTCTCGCGGGTCCAGGCGTAGTCGCGGACCGGGGCGAGGACCTCGAGCTCGGGGGCCAGGGTGTTGAACCCGACCTCGAACCGGACCTGGTCGTTGCCCTTGCCGGTGCAGCCGTGGGCGACGACGGTGCCGCCGTGGTCGCGGGCGGCCTGCACGAGGTGCTTGACGATCAGCGGGCGGCTGATGGCCGAGACCAGCGGGTAACGGTCCATGTAGAGGCCGTTCGAGGTGATCGTCGGCAGGCAGTACTCGTCGGCGAATTCGTCGCGGGCGTCGACGACGACCGCCTCCACCGCGCCACAGTCGATCGCGCGCTGGCGCACGACCTCCATGTCCTCACCGCCCTGACCGAGGTCGATCGCGACGGCGACGACCTCTTTGCCGGTTTCCTTGCCGATCCAGCTGATCGCGACGGAGGTGTCGAGGCCTCCGGAATATGCCAGGATGACGCGTTCGGCCATGGGGTTTGTGCTCCTCGATATCGTTTGTTGTCGGTCTCTATTGTGGCGGCTGGCGCAGCCGCCGGTGTCGCCGGGTCGTCAGACCAGGTTCGCCAGATGTTTGGCCAGTTCAGCACCGGTCATCGGTTCCCGGGCGAGAACGAAGATGGTGTCGTCGCCGGCGATGGTGCCGACGACCTCGGGCAGGGCGGCCCGGTCCAGCGCGCTCGCGAGGTAGCCGGCCGCCCCGGGCGGCGTGCGCAACACCGCCGTCTGCCCCGAGGAGTCCGTGCCCACGAGCATTTCGCCGAGCATCCGCGCCAACCGGTCGGTACCGCCGACGACGCCGCGCACCGGCGAACCGTCCTCGGGGACGACGTAGGTCCACGCTCCCCCGTCGGCCCCGCGCAGCTTGACCGCGCCGAGCTCCTCCAGGTCGCGCGACAGCGTGGCCTGGGTGACGTCGACCCCGGAATCGGCGAGGATCTGTGCCAACTCGGTCTGGGAGCCGACGGCCCGGTTCGCCAGGATGGTGACGATGCGGGCGTGGCGGGCGGCCCGGGTGGTCACGACGGGCCGTCCTGGTGCGCGAGCAACCACGCCACCAGCGCCTTCTGCGCGTGCAGCCGGTTCTCGGCCTCGTCGAAGACGACGCTGGCCGGACCGTCCATGACCGAGTCGGTGATCTCGTCGCCGCGGTGGGCCGGCAGGCAGTGCAGGACGATGGCGCCGGGGGCCGCCTGCGCCAGCAGCTCGTCGTTGATCTGGTACGGGCGGAAGGGCGCGGACCGGTCTTTGCCGTCGTCTTCCTGCCCCATCGAGACCCAGGTGTCGGTGACCAGCACGTCGGCGCCGCGCACCGCGTCGACCGGGTCGGTGATCACGGTGGCCGAACCACCGGTGAGTGCGGCGCGCTCGGTGCTCGCGGCCACCACGTCCGGGTCGGGGGTGAACCCGGCCGGCCCGCTGACCCGCACGTGCATCCCGGCGGTCACCCCGCCCAGCATCAGCGAGTGCGCCATGTTGTTGGCACCGTCACCCAGGTAGGTCATGGTGAGCCCGGCGGCGGTGCCCTTGTGCTCGATGATCGTCTGCAGGTCGGCGAGGACCTGGCAGGGGTGGAAGCTGTCCGACAGCGCGTTGACCACCGGGACCGACGAGAACTGCGCAAGCTCGTCGAGGCGCTCCTGGCCGAAGGTCCGCCACACGATCGCGTCGACGAACCGCGACAGGACGCGGGCGGTGTCGGCGAGGGTCTCGTCGCGCCCCATCTGCGTCGAACTCGTGTCGACGACGACGGCGTGGCCGCCGAGCTGGGCGATGCCCACGTCGAAGGAGAACCGGGTGCGGGTCGAGTTCTTGTCGAAGAGCACTGCGACGCCGCGGGGCCCGGCCAGCGGCCGGTGCGCGAACGGCTCGGCCTTCATTTGCGCCGCCAGCGCCAACACCTGGGCCTGCTCGTCGGGGGTGAGGTCGTCGTCGCGCAGGAAATGGCGGGTCATGACTGTCCGTTCTGGTCGTCGGATCCCGACGCCGCGTCGAGAATGGCGGGCAGGGCGTCGATGAAGCCGGCCGCCTGCTCCTCGGTGAGGATCAGCGGCGGCGCGAGGCGCAGTACGTCGGGGGCGGGGGCGTTGATGAGGAACCCGGCCTCGCGGGCGGCGGCCTCGGTCTCCTTGGCGACCTCGGCGCGCAGCGCCACCCCCAGCAGCAGGCCGGAGCCGCGGACATGGTCGACCAGCGGGTGGCCCAGGCCTTCGATACCGGCGGCGAGCGTCTTGCCCACCGCGGCGACGTGGTCGACGAGCCCGTCCCGCTCGATCGTCTCGAGCACGGCCAGTGCCGCGGCGACGCTCATCGGGTTGCCGCCGAAGGTGGTGCCGTGCATCCCGGGCGCGAACAGGTCGGCCGCCGCGGGCCCGGCAATCACCGCGCCGATCGGGAAGCCGCCGCCCAGCCCCTTCGCCAACGTCATCACATCCGGCACCACGCCGGCGCTCTGGTGGGCGAAGAAGGATCCGGTCCGGGCGATGCCGGTCTGCACCTCGTCCAGGATCAGCAGTGCCCCCCGCTCGGCGGTGATCCGCCGGGCGTGGGCGAGGTAGTCGGCCGGGGGCACGACGACGCCGCTCTCGCCGAGGATCGGTTCGAGGATCACCGCGGCGGTGTTCTCGCCGACGGCGGCGTCCAGGGCGTCGGCGTCGCCGTAGGGGACGAACCGGACGCCGGGCGGCATCGGCTCGAACGGGGCCCGCTTGGCCGGCTGCCCGGTCATCGCCAGCGCACCCATCGTCCGGCCGTGGAAGGCCTTCTCCGCCGCCACGATCTCGCCCCGACCGGTCAGCCGGGCGAGTTTGAAGGCGGCCTCGTTGGCCTCGGTCCCCGAGTTGCAGAAGAAGGCCCGGGAGCCGTCGACGCCGAAGCGGGCGAGCAGCTTCTCGGCCAGCTCGACCACCGGCGGGGCGATGTACAGGTTCGACACGTGTCCGAGCGTCGCCATCTGCTCGGTCACCGCCGCGGCGATCGCCGGGTGCGCATGACCGAGGGCGTTGACGGCGATGCCGCCGAGCAGGTCGAGGTACTCCCGTCCGTCGGCGTCGGTGACGACCGCGCCGGACCCGCGGGTCAACGCGAGCGCCGGGGTGCCGTAATTGTTCATCAGGGCCGCCGACCAGCGCTGCTGCCAGGCCGCGGTGGTCGGTGCCGGTGCGTCGTCGGTCATGGCTTCTCCTCGTTGGTGTCGACGGTGGTCCCGAGCGATTCCTCGCCATGTGATTCCTCGCCGTCGCGGGCGAGGAGCCGGGCCAGGACGGCATGCGGTTCGCGGCCGTCGATGACGTGTGCCGCGCTGACCCCGCCGCGCACGGCGCGCAGGCAGGCCTCCATCTTCGGGATCATCCCGGAGTCGAGTCGCGGCAACAGTTCCGCGAGGGCGTCGGCTCCGATGTGGGCGGTCAGCGACGACCGGTCGGGCCAATCGGTGTAGAGCCCGGGTACGTCGGTGAGCATCACCAGCCGCGCGGCGCCCAGCGCCTCGGCGAGGGCGCCGGCCGCGGTGTCGGCGTTGATGTTGTGGGCGACCCCGTCCCGGTCGGGGGCGATGGTCGAGACCACCGGGATGCGTCCGGCGGCGATGAGATCGTCGATCGCCGAGGTGTTGACCGCGGTGATGTCGCCGACCAGACCGATGTCGGTCTCCTCCCCCTCGACGACGACGGTCCGCCGGGTGGCGGTGAACAGATGGGCGTCCTCGCCGGTGATGCCGACCGCGTAGGGGCCGTGGGCGTTGATCAGGCCGACCAACTCCCGTCCGACCTGGCCGAACAAGACCATCCGCACGATGTCCATCACCTCGGGGGTGGTGACCCGGAACCCGCCGCGGAATTCGCCTTCCAGCCCGACGCGCGACAGCATCGCCGAGATCTGCGGACCGCCGCCGTGGACCACCACCGGGTGGATCCCGCACGCGCGCAGCAGCACCATGTCGTCGGCGAAGGCCCGCTTGAGGTCGTCGTCGACCATGGCGTTGCCGCCGTACTTCACCACCACGGTCGAGCCGTGCAGTTCTTGGAGGGCGGGCAGCGCCTCGGCGAGGAGCCGGGCCCGTTCGAATGCGGCACTCATGACGAGTAGGCCGAATTCTCTTCGACATAGGCGTGCGACAGATCGGTGGTGCGGATCGCGGCGGTACCCACGCCGAGGCCCAGGTCGACCACCAGGTGGATGTCGGTACCGGAGAGGTCGACCTCCCGCGCGCCGGGAACACCGACCCCGTTGCGGCACACCTGTGCGCCGTTGAAGGAGACGGCGATCCGGTCCGGATCGAGGTCGATCGGCGCGATGCCGATGGCGGCCATGATCCGACCCCAGTTCGGATCGGACCCGAACAGCGCCGTCTTGACCAGGGAGTCACGCGCGATGGTTCGCGCCCCGACGAGGGCCTGGTCGTCGTCGACCGCGCCGGTCACCTCGACGACGACGCGTTTGGTGACGCCCTCGGCGTCGGCCATCAGCTGGGCCGCCAAGTCGTCGCAGGCGGCCAGGACCGCGGCGTCGAGATCGTCCTGCTCGACGCGGATCTGGCTGGCCCCCGACGACAGCAGCAGCACGGTGTCGTTGGTGGAGGTCGCCCCGTCGACGTCGAGCCGGTCGAAGGTCTTGGCGGTGGCCCGCCGCAGGGCCAGGTCGAGTTGGTCGGCGTCGACCAGCGCATCGGTGGTCAGGACGACGAGCATGGTCGCGAGTGCGGGGGCGAGCATGCCGGCACCCTTGGCCATCCCGCCGACGTTCCACCCATCGCGGTGGTGCACGGCGGCCTGTTTGGGCACGGTGTCGGTGGTCATGATGGCGTAGGCCGCGTCGGTGCCGCCGGAGAGTCCGCCGGCCATCTCGTGCACGATCTCGGTCACGCCGGGCAACAGTTTGTCCATCGGGAGCCGGTCGCCGATCAGCCCGGTCGAGCAGACCGCCACCTCGATCGCCCCGGTCTCGGTGCCCCAGTTGGACAGCGCTTGGGCAACGGCCTCCGCCGTCCGATGGGTGTCGGCGAAGCCGTCCGGTCCGGTGCAGGCGTTGGCCCCGCCGGAGTTGAGGATGACGGTGCGCAGGCGCCGCGACTGGAGCACCTGTTGGCTCCACAGCACCGGCGCGGCCTTCACCTTGTTGGTGGTGAACACGCCCGCCGCGGAGTAATCGGGCCCCTCGTTGAACACCAGCGCGAGGTCCAGGTTGCCGTTCGCCTTGATCCCGGCGGCGATGCCGGCGGCCCGGAAGCCCAGCGGCGCGGTCACGCCCTGGGTCCGCCAGAGCCGGAAGGCGGCCTCGTCGGTCTGCGTCATGGTGCGACTCCCACGGTGGTCAGTCCCTCGGTCTCACCGAAACCGAGTGCGAGGTTCATGGATTGGACGGCGGCACCGCCGGTGCCCTTGGTCAGGTTGTCGACGGCGCCGACGGCGACGAGCGTGCCCGCCCGCTCGTCGACGGTCACCGACAACTGCACCGCGTTGGAACCGATCGCCGACGAGGTGGCCGGCAAGACGCCCTCGGGCAGGAGGTGGACGAACGGCTCGTCGGCATAGTGCTTCTCATACGCCGCCCGGATCTCGTCGCCGGTGGCGTTGATCCGCGCGGTGCAGGTGGCGAGGATGCCGCGCGACATGGGCGCCAGCACCGGGGTGAACGACACCGTGACCGGCGACTGGGCGGCCTCCGAGAGGGCCTGGGCGATCTCCGGGGTGTGCCGGTGTGCGCCGCCGACCGCGTAGGCCCGGGCCGAGCCGATGACCTCCGAGGCGAGCAGGTCCACCTTCAGCGACCGGCCGGCACCGGATGTGCCGCTGACGGCGACGACGGTGACATGCGGTTCGACGAGGTTGGCCGCCAAGGCAGGCAGCAGCGAGAGGATCGACACCGTCGGGTAGCACCCGGGCACGGCGATCCGACTGGCCGATTCCAGCTTTTCCCGGTTCCCGGGCAGTTCGGGCAGCCCATAGGGCCAGGTGCCGGCGTGGTCGCCGCCGTAGTAGGTCTCCCACTCCCGGGCGTCGTTGAGCCGGAAGTCCGCGCCGCAGTCGATGATCAGCGTCGACGGCGGCAGCGCGTCGGCGATCGTCGCCGAGGTGCCGTGCGGCAGCCCCAGGAAGACCACGTCGTGGCCGGCCAGGATCTCCGGGGTCGTCTCGTCCAGCACGCGGTCGGCCAGCGGGAGCAGGTGGGGGTGGTGCGCGCGCAGTTCGGTGCCGGCGTTGCCGCCGGCGGTCAGCGCCCCGATGGTCACCTCCCCGGTCGCCACGCGCGGATGTCCCAACAACAGGCGCAGAATCTCGCCGCCGGCGTACCCTGAGGCCCCGGCGACCGCTACGGAAATCGTCATAGAATCATTATGCACTACTGCGCAACTTCATTCATTGATGGGGTGTGACCATCCTCATTCCGACCGGCCGGTAGGTCGCGCGGCCCGCCGCCGCAGGCGTCGACGAGCAGTTGCAGCACGCGGGAAATCCCCGGTGTCGCGATGACCCATCCGACGACGGCCCACGCGAGATTCACCCGCGCCAAGACCTCGCCGACCGCACGCACACCGTCGCAGGAGAACTCCGGCGCCGCCGATTCGTAGCGGATGCGGCGCAGGTCGGCGGGGTGGTCCTCGGCGGCACACACGGCCAGCCCGACCGGGGAGCGCCGTACGATCCACGCCGCCAGGTCACTGCACGGATCGCACCCGCGGGCCAGATACACCCGGGCGGGTGCGGTGACCGCGGCCGGGCGCCACCGCGGGATCCAGTCACGCACCTGCCCGCGGTACGCCGTCCACTCCCGGCCGAACCGGCCGCCCAGCGCATCGGCCTCGACCCACGCCGCCATCCCCGACGAGAAGGCCGCGGCCACCCCCGCCGCGACGAGCAGCAGCGGTTGCGCGGTGACGACGGCCGTCACGACGATGAGCAGCGTCCCGCACAGCTGCATCGGGTTGGCGACGTAGGCGTACGGCCCCGTCGTCACCAGGTGGTCCGGCGGGTCCCACGGCCACGGCGTGCCGCCCGCGCGGTAGAACTCGATGACCGCCGCCAGGGCGATGACGGCGATCAGCCCGCCGATCTGGATCGCCACCGAGTCCAGCGTCCCGCCCACGTGCACCGGCGCCGGATCGGCCCACCGCGCCACCGGGCCGCGTTGCCCCGCCGCGCGTCCGAGAACCGGGATCGCCGCGAAGAGCACCGCGGTGAAGAGGAGCACCTGCATCCCGACCCGCACGCCCAGCGCGCGGCGGCGGACCGTCAGACCGGCCAGCACCGCACCGGGGACCAGGCAGGTGGACACCGCAAGCAGCTCGCCCCACCACCAGTCCGCGCGCAACACCACCGCCGGGGCCAGCGCCGACATGCCGTAGACGTCGACCAGGACGAGGGCGACGAGCGAATACGGGAGTGGGAGCCACCGCGCGCCGAGGACCGGGATCATCGACCAGGCCACCGCCCAGGCGACGAGCAGGTCGACCGGGACGCCGACCACCGCGGGCCCGCCGTCGGCGAAACGCCACCAGCCCGCCGACACCGCCACAGCGTTGACCCCCGCCAGACCGATCAGGTTCCACACCAGGGCGAGAACCGCGGCCCCGCGCCGCCGTGGATCGGTGACGAGCAGCCACAGCACCCCCGCCGCGATCACCGGAACGACGACGATGAGCGGGCGAAGGACCGCCACGTCGATCTCGGGGACGGCCATCGCCTACCCGTCGGCCCCGCGCAGGTCGATCGCCCGGATGAGATAGTCCGCTGTTCTGGCCGTCACCACGCGCTCGATCGGCCCGAAGTACCACGACGGCGACAACAGCCTGGTGTAGTGCAGCCGCCAGCTGATTTGCGAGCGCGCCGCGTCGACGGGGTGCCAGTCGACCTCGATCCGGTCCCAGCGCAGCCACGAGGAGATGGGCGACGAATCCGAGACGGGCACGAACACCACGGAATCGCCGGTCCGCCGGATCACCTTCAGGACCAGCGCCGAGTGCCCGGTCCCCCAATGGTGTTGGGCGGTGGGTCCGCCGCGGTGGTGCGCGCCGTCGAAGGCGATGGCGCGGACCGCACCCGGGTCCAGTCCGCCGTCGTCGTCCAGGGGCGTCGGGAATCCGATCGCGAGGATCCCGGTGCGCGCCACGTCGTGAAACCGCATCGGGCGGGCCAGCGCCGACGCCACCTGGTCGGCGGGCAGGTCCACGACCCGCGTCGCGGTCGACACCGCGGCGCCGTCGAAGGCCAGCGCAGGAGTCGTGCCCTCCAGCGCCATCAGGGCCAGTACCGCGGGGACGGCGAAGGCGAAGCCGGGCGTCCCGCGCCCCCGGCGTCCGTTGTCGATGGCCCACGCCACGACATAGACGAAGAAGTAGAAGATCGGCGCGGCCAGCAACACGCAACACGCGCCCTCGCCCAAGACCGGGATGGACAGCAGCAGCAGGATGGTCGTGACCTTCATCGCCACGCCCGTCGCCCGTTTCGGCGGCGCGGTGAGCGCGAGAATGATCGCCAGCACCACCGGGATGCCGACGTAGAGCGCCGCGGACTGGTTCAGTCCGTCGTCCTTGAGCCAGTGGTACAGCAGGAATCCCACACCGAAGGCAAGGAGGAACCCGACGACCAGCCACTGGCGACCGGTCGGGCGGTACGGTCCCGACTCCACGTCGTCGGGCAATCCATCACTCGGCGGCGGTGTCGTCGTCACCGGGCGACTCTATCCCGTCCGCAAGGTGAGGAGCGCGACCTGGGGCGGCGCGCCCACCCGGACCGGCGGACCCCAGGCCCCCGCGCCGCGCGAAGTGAAGACGAGGACGCCGTCGACGGTGCCGAAGCCGGCGACGACCGGCTGTTGGAGGCGGACCGCATAGCCGAATGGCCAAATCTGGCCGCCGTGGGTGTGGCCGGACAACTGCAGCCCGACTCCCCGTCCGGCGGCGTCGCGGGCCTGGATCGGCTGGTGCGCGAGCAGGATGAGGGCTCGGGCCGGGTCCCGCCCGGCCAGCGCCTTGGCCACATCCGGTTGATACGGGGCGGGGGCGGTGGCGTCGTAGACGCCGGCCAGGTCGACGACCGCATCGCCGCGGCGCAGTTCGACGCGCTCGTTGCGCAGCGGACGCACGCCGAGGGTCTCCCAAAACGCGAGCCAGGAACCGCCGTCGCCGGAGTAGTACTCGTGGTTGCCGCTGACGCCGTAGACGCCCATCGGTGCTCGCAGTCCGCGCAGCGGTTCGAGATCGGAGCCGACGTGGGCGACGGTCCCGTCGGCGAGGTCGCCGCCGAGGATCACGATGTCGGGCCGTGCGGCGTTCACCTGGTCGACGACGCGGCGGGTGAAGCCGGCGCCGCGGGCCGGCCCGACGTGCAGGTCGGTGACCATGGCGACGCGCATCCCGTCGAAGGCGGCGGGCAACCGATCGACGGTGGCGGTGTCCTCGGTGACCGCCGGGCGTGCGGCGGCGACCAACCCGTATCCGACGGTGACCGCAGTCACGACCACGAGCACCGGGCTGAGCAGCACGACCGTCCGGCGCGGGCCGTTCGCCGGACCGCGCAGCAGGCGCAGCACCAGGCCGATGAGCCCGATCGCCAGCGTCCCGAGGACCAGGTAGTAGACCACCGCCCACCAGGTGAAGCCCAGATAGCCGATGGGCCGCGCCCACGCCGGGTCGAGCAGGCGGCCGACGAGCAACGCGGCCACGCCGAGGGCCGATCCGGCGACGAGCACCGTGTCGACCACCCGTGCCCACCGGCCCGACAGCCCGGTCGCGACGACCAGTCGCCGGTGCAGCCAATACGCCGACAACGCGACGAAGGCGATGCCGACGAGCGCGGCGACGACGATCATGGGCCGCTCAGCGCAGCCGGGCGCCGACGGCCCCGGCGGCGTGCTCGACGGCGGCGAGTTTCGCCGCGCTCGCCTCGTCCTCGGTCAGGGTGCGGTCGGCGGCGCGGAACCGCAGCGCGAAGGCCAGCGACTTGTTCCCCTGCCCGACCTGGTCGCCGGTGTAGACGTCGAACAGCTCGAGCGATTCGAGCAGTTCGCCGGCGCCGTCGCGCAGCGCGGCGGCGACGTCGGCGGCCGGCACCGTCTCGGCGACCACCACGGCCACATCCTGCAGCACCGCCGGGAACGCCGACAGGCTCGGTGCCGGCAGCGTCACGGTCAGCGGCAATGCGTCGATCGACAGTTCCAGGGCGCAGGTGCGCTTGGGCAGGTTGGCCCGGTCGCACACCGCCGGGTGCAGTTCGCCGGCCCAACCGACGGTGGTCTGCTCCCCCGCCTCGTCGGTCACGACGACCCGCGCACAGCGACCCGGGTGCCACGGCAGATGCTCATCGGCGACCAGCTCGACGTCGACCCCGGCGCCGCGGGCGGTCGAGCGGACCGCCGCAAAGGCGTCCCCGGCCTCGACGGCCCGGCCCGGCCCCCACGGCCCGGCCGGTTCGGCCAGCCCGGTGAGGACGGCCGCCACGTGGACCGGTTGGTCGGGCAGACTCGCGTCGATGCGGGCCAAATCCGCCGGGTCGGGACGCCGCGTCACGTCCAGCGCCTCGACGACCTCGGTGTTGCCGGTGGGCAGCACCACCTGGCCGATGGTGAACAGGGCCAGGTCGCGCTGTCCGCGCGCCAGGTTCCGGCTCACCATTTCGAGCAGTCCGGGAAGCAGCGTGGTGTTGAGCTCCGGGCGGTCGGACTCCAGCGGGTTGAGCACCGAGACGGTGGCGCGGCGCGGATCGTCGTCGGGCAGGCCCCAGGTGTCGAACACCCCGGCGGGCATGAACGGGTACGGCAGCACCTCGACGAAGCCGTCGAGGGCCAGGGTCTTCCCGATGCTGCGGCGGCGCCGCTGCTGCGGGGTGAGTCCGCGCCCGCCCGGGGCGCGGGGCACCACGGCGGGGATGTCCTCCAGGCCCTCGAGCCGCAGCACCTCCTCCACCAGGTCGGCCGACTGCCGCAGGTCCGGACGCCACGACGGCGGGGTGACGGTGAGCCGCTCACCATTCTCGACGACCTCGCACCCCACTTCGCGCAACCGCTTCGCCGAGGTTCCGGCCGGGTAGTCGATGCCGGCGGTCCGGTCGGGGGCGTCCGCCGCGAAGTCGATCGGCGCCGCCGGTTGAACGGGCAGCCGCTCGTCGGTCCACGCCGATTCGGCGGTGCCGCCGGCGATGTCGACGATGAGCTGTGCGGCCCGGGCGGCGGCGACGGCGGTGGTCTCCGGGTCGACGGTGCGCTCGAACCGCTTGGCGGCCTCCGAGCTGAGCTTGTGGCGCTTACCGGTGCGGAACACCCGGACCGGGTCGAAGGTGGCCGATTCCAGCAGGACACGCGTCGTCTCGTCGCCGACCTCGGTCGACGCGCCGCCCATCACCCCCGCCAGCGCGATGGCGCCGGAGTCGTCGGCGATGACGACGTCCTCGGGATCGAGGGCCCGCTCCGCACCGTCGAGGGTCACCAGCTTCTCGTCGGAGTGCGCGGTGCGGACCGCGATCCCCCCGCGCACCCGGTCGGCGTCGAAGGCGTGCAGCGGTTGGCCCAGTTCGATCATCACGTAGTTCGTCACATCGACGACGGCCGAGATCGGCCGGATGCCGGCGATCAACAGGCGCTTGCGCAGCCACCACGGCGACGCGGCCGTCGGGTCCACCCCGGTGATCACCGTTGCGGTGTAGCGGGTCGCACCGGTCGCCGGGTCGATCGACACCGGCCACCCGCCGTCGCCGGCGGTTCCCGGGTCGATGTCGGCACCGGGCTCGCGGAAGCCGACGCCGACGCTGCCGGCGAGTTCGCGGCCCAGGCCGCGGACGGAGAACGCGTAGCCGCGGTCCGGCGTGACGTTCACCTCGATGGCGGTGTCGGGCAGGCCGAGCACGGTGCGTGCGTCGTCGCCGGGGGCCGCCGATCCGGCCGGCAGGACGAGGATGCCGGTGTGGTCGTCGCCGACGCCGAGTTCGGTGACCGAGCAGATCATGCCGTCGGAGGTCTTGCCGTAGGTCTTGCGCGTGGCGATCTGGAATCCACCCGGCAGGGTGGTGCCGGGCAGCGCCACGACGACGAGGTCGCCCTCGGTGAAGTTGCGTGCGCCACAGACGATGTCGCGCGGCGCGTCCTCGCCGACGGCGACGCGGCAGAAGCGGATCGGCTTCTTGAACTCGGTGAGCTCTTCGATGGATTCGACGCGCCCGACGACGAGCGGACCGACGATGTCGCCGAACGGCTCGACGTCTTCGATCTCGAAGCCCACGCGGACGAAGGCCGCGTCGATCTCCTCGGCGGTACGGGCGGTGTCGCTGTCGAGTACCTCGGTCAGCCAGGACTGTGGGACGCGCACGGTGGTTTGCTGCTTTCGGTCGGGTGAGGGATCGGGTCTGCTGGGCGCGCTCGGCCGCTCAGGCGGCGGGCCCGAACGGCTGGGTGAAGCGGATGTCGCCTTCCACCATGTCGCGCATGTCCGAGATGTCGTTGCGGAACTGCAGGGTGCGTTCGAGCCCCATTCCGAACGCGAAACCGCTGTAGACGTCGGGGTCGATACCGCTGGCGCGCAACACATTCGGGTTCACCATGCCGCACCCGCCCCACTCGACCCAGCCCGCGCCGCCCTTCTTGCCGGGGAACCAGACGTCGACCTCGGCGGAGGGCTCGGTGAACGGGAAGTACGACGGCCGCATACGCGTGGTGGTGTCCGGCCCGAACAGCGCCCGGGCCAACGTCTCCAGCGCCCCGCGCAGGTGGGCCAGGGTCAGGCCGCGATCGATCGCCAACCCCTCCACCTGGTGGAACACCGGGGTGTGGGTGGCGTCGAGTTCGTCGGTGCGGAACGTGCGCCCGGGGCAGGCGATGTAGATCGGCAGCTCGCGGTTCAGCATCGCGCGCACCTGGACCGGCGAGGTGTGGGTGCGCAACACCTGTCGTGAACCGTTCGGCGCCACGTAGAAGGTGTCCTGCATGGATCGGGCCGGGTGGTCGGGCAAGAAGTTGAGGGCGTCGAAGTTGTAGTGCTCGGCCTCGACCTCGGGGCCCTCGCCGATCTCCCAGCCCATGCCGACGAAGACGTCGGCGATCTGCTCGGCGATGACGGTGATCGGGTGGCGCGCCCCGGCCCGGCGGCGTCCGGTGGGCAGGGTGACGTCGATGGACTCGGCGACGAGGACGGCCGCGTCGCGCGCCGCCTCCAGTTCGGCGGTCCGCGACGCCAACGCCTCGGTCACCCGGGTGCGTGCGGCGTTCACCGCTTTGCCCGCGGCGGCGCGCTGGTCGCCGGGCAGACTGCCCAAGGCACGGCGGGCCAGTGAGGTGGCCGCCTTCTCGCCGAGGTGCGCGGTCTTCGCCGCGGCCAGCGCCTCGAGGTCGGCGGCGTCGCCAAACGCCGCGATCGCCGCGTCGGCGGCACTGTCGAGCGCTGCGGGCTCCAGTGCGGAGGGGTCGATGCCGGTGTCGTCATTCGCGTTGGCCACGAACGTCAAGACTAGTCGATGGGTGACCGCCGTTGACCTGCGGGTTGACCGGTCCCGACGCTGATCGCGCGGGCGGCGCCCGCACCCGCGACGACGACGGCCAATGCGGACGCCCCGACCAGCATTCCGTCGCGCGCGAACATCAGCAGTGCGAAGCCGGTGATAACCAGGAGCAGGAACACCGCCCGGTCGCGCCACCGGTTCCCGACGGTGGCCGGCAGTCGGACCGGCCGCTCGTCGTCCCACCACGGCAAGGGGCGGTTCTCCAGCGGGGACAGGAGACCGGCGACGGGCACCAGCAGGGCCACCAGCAGCACGGTTTGCACCCCGACGATCACCAGGTGGCCGGTGGACTCCAGGTGGTCGCGGGTGAAGCCCAGCAGCGCACCGGCGCCGATGAGGATGCCCAGCAACGGGAGGTGCCACAGGTACAGCGTCATCGCTGCGCGGTTGCCCAGGGCGGTCCACCACCAGACCCGCGGGCGCCGGGCCCACCGGCCCAGCGCGCCGGCGGCGGCGATGGCGAGCAGGCACAGCACGATCGCGTGTCCGGCGAGCAGCACGCTGGGCGGACTCATATTCGACAGCCGCTGCCCGGGCACGGTCACCATCGAGACGTCATAGGGTCCGGCGACGACCATCCCGGTGTTGACGGCCAGCATCAGTACGGCGCCCACCGCCGCGACCCGCGGTGCGACGAGGCGCTTGGCGTACCCGATCCCAAGGACCGCCGGGACCATCCACGCAGTGGCGAAGGTGATCATCGTCCACCGCGGCGCGGCACCGTCGGCCCCCAGTCGGGCGGCGTCGGCCACCGCCGTGGCGCCGTAGCAGACCGCCACCCCGATCAGGATGTGGATCGGCCGCGACATCCGTTGCAGCAGGGCGACGGTCGCCAGGATCACCAGGTAGGCGCCCAGGAACCAGAGGAGCTGGACGCCGAGGCGGCCGATGACGTCGACCGCGGCCGGGCAGCCGACCCACGCGGCGATACCCAGTGCCGCACCGACAACAACGAGGTACCAGAACACCGGGCGCAACAGCCGTTGCGCGCGGCGCAGCAGCCAGTGCCCGGGCCGGGTGTCGGGCCGCCACCCGTAGGTGGCCGCCGCGGCACCGGCGAAGAAGAACAGCGGCAGCACCTGGAACAACCAGGTGGCCAGTTGCAGGATCGGGTGGTCGCCGAGGAGGTTGCCCAGGATGAGCCGGTCCCCACCGGCCGGCGGTGCCGCGACGGTCAGCATGATCGAGTGTCCGGCGACGACGACGAGCAGGCTGGCCAGCCGCAGGACGTCGACGGCACGGTCGCGCGCGGTGCCGGCAAGGCGGTCCAGTTCGGTCGCGTCGAGGGCGCGCGGAGACTCCGACAAGGGTTTGGTCATGTCCTCCAGTGTCGGTCGCCCGCGGCGCCCCGGCGTCGGGAGAACTACTCAACGACGACGTGGCGTGGAGAGGTGGGGCCCTCCCATGCCACGGTGATCTGTGCCACAGTGGTGGCGGGTGAAGGAGGACAGCGTCGGCAATGTCGAAGTCGCAACCGGGCCGCACCGTCATCGAAGCGTCGTGGCGCCGTTCGCAGATGTCGGGGTTGGCCCCCGACGACCGCCCCGATGTCGCCGTCACCGATACCGGTGCCGCGGACCCCCTCCTCGACGCCGCCCGGCCGGTGCTGCAACGCGCGGCCGACGAACTGACCGATACCGGGACCGCGCTCCTGCTCGTCGACCACGAATGCCAGTTGGTTTCCCGCGTCGCCTCCGGTGTGGCGATTGAACGCACCCTCCTCGGGTTGGGCGCCACCACCGGAGCCGTGTTCGCCGAGGACGTGGTGGGCACCACCGCGCTCGGCACCCCGGCCGAGATCCGCAGCGGTGTCACTGTCAACGGGACCGAGCACTACCTCGAGCAGTTCAAGAAGCTCAGTTGCTTCGGCCGCCCGATCGTCCACCCCGCCACCAGGCGCCTGGCCGGGATCATCTGTCTGACCGAGATCAGCCCGACGTCCAACCCGCTCTCGGCACCCTTCGTCAACCGGCTCGTCGCCGGGATCGAAGACCGACTACTCGACCGGTCGCGGGCCGAGCACCGCGCCGTGATCGAAGCCTTCAGCCGGGCCGCCCCGCGTCGCGACGCCGCCGTGGCCGCCATCGGTGACGACCTGCAGCTCACCAACTCGCTCGCCGCCGCCCTGCTCAGTCCGGCCGACTTCGGCACGCTGGGCATGCTGGTCTCCGAACACGGCACCCGGGCCGACCCGGTGTTGACGCTGAGTTCCGGCGTCACCGTCCGCGTCGTCGTCGAGCGGGTCCCCGGCGTCGGCCGGGCGGCGATCTTCCGATTGCATCCGACCCCGTCGGCCACGCCGTTTCGGGCGGTGCCGATACCCACGCCGCGGTCTTCCCCCGCGGCGACCGCCATCACCGGTGAGCCGGGCACCGGGCGCAGCCGGGCGGCCCGCGCCCAGGCCGGTCCCCACGTGCTCGCCGATGTGTCCGACGGGATGCTGACCGGGAACCGCCTCGACCTCGTCGCCTTGCTCGCCCGGGTCCGAGAGGAATCGGCAACCCTCGTCGTCGACGATGCCGACATGCTCGACGACTCGTCGGTGCACCTCCTGCGCAAGGCGATCACGAACTCCTCGCCCGATACCCCGCCGCTGGTCGTGGTCACCGGCCCGGTGTCCACGGCCCGGCCGGCGATCAAGGCCCTTGTCGCCGCCTGCCCCCGCCGCACCGATCTGCCGCCGCTGCGACAGCGGTCCGGCGACATCGTCGCGCTGGCCCACGACTTCCTCGCCCAGACCGACCCCCGGTTGGAGCTGTCCGCCGCGGCGGCCGATGCCCTCGCGTCCGCCGAGTGGCCGGGAAACCTCGCCGAACTCGCCGTCGTCGCGCACGCGGCAGCCGCCGCCACCACGGCCCGGGCGAGCCGGTTGGTGGATCTCGACGATCTCCCACCGCAGTACCGCGCCGTCACCCGCGCCGCCCGGCTCGGCGGCCTCGAGCAGGCGGAACGGCAGGCGATCATCGACGCCCTCGAAGCGTCGGACAACAACAAAGTCCGCGCCGCCAAGGCCCTCGGGGTCAGCCGGACCACCCTGTACACCCGGATCCGGGCCCTCGGAATCCGCGGCTGACCTGCGCCGACATCCCCGAGGGGCCGGTGTCGGTCCCGGTGTTCAACCAGGTGTTCAGTTTCTGGACACTTCGCCCGCCGCGACACATGCGAGAAATGACATGAGCCCGCCAACGTGGCGCAGCTCACACCGTCACTCGCATGGAGGAACCATGACCACCGCTGTGGACCCCGTACTACTCCCAGCCGTCGCCGACTTCGTCGCCCGCGACCGTTCGATGCTGATCGGCGGCGCCTGGGTCGCCGCCGAGTCCGGACGCACCTTCGACACCTTCGACCCGGCGACGGGGCGGCGCATCACCAGCGTCCCGCACGGTGGCGCCGCGGATGTGGACAAGGCCGTGCGGGCCGCCCGCATCGCCTACGAGGAGGGCCCGTGGTCGCGGATGAAACCCAACGAGCGGGAACGACTCCTCTGGCGCGTCGGCGACTTGCTCAGCGAACGCGCCGAGGTGTTCGGTCAACTCGAAGCCCTCGACAACGGCAAGGCCGCCACCATCGCCACCGCGGTCGACACCGGCTGGTCGGCGGACGTCTGGCGGTACAACGCGGGTCTGGCCACCAAGATCGGCGGCAGCACCGTGAACGTCTCCATGCCGTTCGCGCCGGGCGGCCAGTTCCACGCGTACACGCTGCGCGAGCCGTTGGGCGTCTGCGGCCAGATCGTCCCGTGGAACTTCCCGCTCCTCATGGCCACCTGGAAGCTGGCCCCGGCGTTGGCCGCCGGCAATACCGTCGTCCTCAAGCCCGCCGAGCAGACGCCGCTGACCGCACTGCTCCTCGGCGAGCTCTTCGAAGAAGCGGGATTCCCGCCGGGCGTGGTCAACATCGTCACCGGCTTCGGTGACGCGGGCGCCGCCCTGGCCGCCCATGACGACGTCGACAAGGTCGCATTCACCGGGTCCACCGAGGTCGGCAAGCTCATCGTCGACGCCGCAAAGGGCAATCTGAAGAAGGTCTCGCTGGAATTGGGCGGCAAAAGCCCCAACATCGTCTTCGCCGACGCCGACATCGAGTCCGCCGTCGCCGGTTCGGTGGCCGCCTGGATGTTCAACCACGGCCAGTGCTGCGTCGCCGGTACCCGCCTCTTCGTCGAGCGGCCCATCTTCGACGAGTTCACCCAGGCCGTCGCCGACGCCGCGGCGCAGGCCAAGATGGGCCCCGGCCTCGACCCGGCCACCGAACTCGGGCCGCTGGTGTCGCAGGAGCAGTTCGACCGCGTCAGCGGCTACATCCAACAGGGCCTCGCCGACGGCGCACGCGCGCTCACCGGCGGCAAGCGCTGGGGCGACGAGGGCTACTTCATCGAGCCGACGGTGTTCGTCGACGTCGCGCCCAACTTCTCCATCGTCGAGGAGGAGATCTTCGGCCCCGTCGTGGCGGCACTCCCCTTCGACGACGCCGACCAGGTGGTCGCCGCCGCCAACGACTCGATCTACGGGCTCGCCGCCGGGATTTGGACGAAGGACATCTCCAAGGCACACCGAACCGCGGCCCGACTCAAGGCCGGTTCGGTGTGGGTGAACCAGTACAACGGCTTCGACACCGCGCTGCCCTTCGGCGGATACAAGCAGTCGGGTTGGGGCCGCGAGCTCGGCGATTCCGCGCTGGACCTCTACACCCAGACCAAGGCCGTCAACGTCGCACTCTGACCGGTCGCACTCTGACCACCGAACAACACCCCACCAATAGGAGAATCACCATGAAAACCACCGCAGCAGTACTGCTGGAGCCTGGCAAGCCGTTCGAGATCATGGAACTCGACCTCGACAGTCCCGGCCCGGGCGAGGTGCTGATCAAGTACACGGCCGCCGGCCTGTGCCACTCGGACCTCCACCTGACCGACGGCGACCTGCCGCCGCGCTATCCCATCGTCGGGGGCCACGAGGGCTCGGGCATCATCGAGGAAGTCGGCGCCGGCGTCACCAAGGTCAAGCCCGGCGACCACGTCGTCTGCAGCTTCATCCCCAACTGCGGGACCTGTCGATACTGCTCCACCGGACGACAGAACCTCTGCGACATGGGTGCGACGATCCTCGAGGGGTCCTTCCCCGACGGGACGTTCCGCTTCCACTCGGGCGGTCAGGACTTCGGCGCGATGTGCATGCTCGGCACGTTCTCCGAACGGGCCACCATCAGCCAGCACTCGGTGGTGAAGGTCGACGACTGGCTTCCGCTGGAGAAGGCGGTCCTAGTGGGCTGTGGCGTGCCGTCGGGATGGGGAACGGCCGTCAACGCGGGCAACCTTCGCGCCGGCGACACCGCCGTCATCTACGGAATCGGCGGCCTGGGCATCAACGCGGTGCAGGGCGCCGTCGCCGCCGGCTGCAAGTACGTGGTCGTCGTCGACCCGATCGCGATGAAGCGCGACGCGGCCATCAAGTTCGGCGCCACCCACGCCTTCGCCACCGCCGAGGAGGCCCAGGCCAAGGTCACCGAACTCACCTGGGGCCAGGGCGCCGATGCGGCTCTCATCCTGGTGGGCACCGTCGACGAGGAGGTCGTCTCGGCGGCCACCGCGGTCATCGGCAAGGGCGGATCGGTGGTCATCACCGGGCTGGCCGACCCGACGAAGCTGACCGTCCACGTCTCCGGGTGTGACCTCACCCTCAACGAGAAGACGATCAAGGGATCGCTGTTCGGCTCGTCCAACCCGCAATACGACATCGTCCGCCTCCTGCGGCTGTACGACGCGGGCGAGCTGAAGCTCGACGAACTGGTCACCAAGGAGTACTCGCTGGAAGAGGTGAACCAGGGCTACCAGGATCTGCGCGACGGGAAGAACATCCGCGGCGTGATCCGCCACAGCACGAACTGACCCGTTTTCACCGCCCCACACTCCCGCGGGCCTGCGATTCCCTTGCAGGCCCGCGGGTTTCCACGTTCCCGGACCGGGTTCGGGCCGATACGATCGGTCCCCATGCGACTGATCACCGACCCCGACCGCGTCGAGGCCGCCGGCGGCGCCCTGCTGCGCCGGGTCGGCGAATGGGCGACGGTCGGCGGAGTAGCCGGCACTGGATTCGAGGCCTACGCCCGGATCCTGCACCCCGTCGAGGTCACCGACGAGCACGGCGCCACTCGCCGGTCGCCCTGGCGCGAGGTCGCCGCCGTCACCGGCGCCCAGATGCACCCGCAGGTGCAGTGGTGGGCCGTCGCGGGCGCGACGCCGGACCAGGCGACTGATTGCTACACGACCACGCTGGCCAACGGCTGGCAGGTCGACGTCGACCTCGAGGGGCGGATGGATCCGGCGATGATGGCCGAGCTGACGACGCTGCTCGCCGACCACGCAGATCCGGCAACCGACGTGTTCGCCGCCATCTGGGCCGGCTGGGGCGAGCTGCACGGCCCGGCTGCGCTCTACCTGGTCGCCTCCGACGGACCGGCCGAAGAACAACCCGGACCGTCGTCGGTGGACGACACGCGACTCCTCGATCCCGGCGTCCGCCGGGCAACCGGCAACGGGCCCTTCCTCGCGTGGCCCGGACGGGAGATGGTCGTCTTCGCCACCTCTCTCGCCGAGCTCGGCGACCCCGAATACGGATACCGGAACGGAATCGCCTGGGACCGCCGCTTCGGCCCAGGACCGGTACCCGCCCTGGTCTGGCCGCGCGGGGATGCCTGGGTGGTGGCCACCGAGATCGACTGGGCGTGGACCTTGGTCGGCGGGTCGCGATCACTCGTCGACGCGGTTCTGGCCGATGCCCGCTTCGAGTCCTTCGAGGTGGCCGAGTCCGATGCACTGACCTTCGCCTCGGATACCCTCAACGGCTGAGAGAATCGGCGCCGACCAGACGGGCGACTTGCGGCTCTGCTCCCAATGCGTTCTGGACACAACCCCGCGCACGCATGCGTCTTACCTGCAGATTTCCTCTTGCGCTCGAATGGGTGTTCGAGTAGCATGGAGGCATGACCACCCTCGCAGCGATCGCCAAGCCCGGCGCCGGATCCGATCTGCCGATCGATCTGGCCGGGGCCGTTGACGCCGCCGAACGGGAAGCGGCGATGGCGCCACTGGTCTTCACCGACGACACTGATGATCCGGGCCCCGATCATGCCGACACCCACCTGAACAACCCGGATTCCGGCCTGTGGCAGGACCGCGCCCACACCCTGGACGCCGCAATGGCCGTCACCGTCGGCGAACCCGCCTGGACCATCGACGTGTTGGGTGATGCCGCAAAAGCCGCCGCCATGATCGCCTGGGCCGAATACCGGGAGATCGGTGCGATGCACACCTATCTCGCGACGTTCGGGAAGCCAGAGCCGTCGGCACGAGGAGTTCGGATGCTCGACATCGAGATGCAGTGCGCCGCCCGGATCGCGATGAGCCAGGGCCTGTCGCAGCGCCAAGCCGAGAAGTGGCTGTCGGAGGCGATCGCGATGCGTGACCGCCTGCCGCAGGTGGGCCGCCAGTTGCGCGATTCTGCGATCACGCCGCGGCAGTTCCGACTGATCGTGTCACGCACCGAGTTGATCGATGACCAGGATTGGGCACCGCAGGTCGACGTCGCGATCGCCGCGGTCTTGGCCCGTCGCAGCGGGGCCGGAGTGTGGTCGACCAAACGGCTGTCCGACATGGTCGATCGGATCATCTTCCGCCACGACCCCGACTCGGTACGGCGCCGGCGGGAGAAGGCCAAAGAGAATCGGACCGCTTGGATCCTTTCCGGCAGTGACGGGATGGCCACCGTCGGGGCGACGATGACCACCGAGAACGCCGTGATCGCCTACTCCGCGGTGATCACGCTGGCCAACCTCGTCTGCCCCGCCGACACGCGTTCTCCGGATGCCCGCAGCAGCGACGCCCTCTTCGCATTGCTGTCGGGAACGGCATTCGAATGCGACTGCGGCCGGCCTGATTGCCCCGCGACCATCCCCGAACCCGATGCGCTCGCCGCCTGGCTGCGCGGCCGCGAAGATGCGGCCGTCGCCAAAGGACGCGTGCTGGTGCATGTCATCGCCGACCAGGCCACCGTCGACGGCCGAAATGATGAACCCGCTTTTATGGACGGGCACGGCGTCATTTCCGCTGCCCACCTGCGTGATCTCCTCACCCGCGGCGATAGCACGGTCCGCCTCCTCAACCCAGAAACTGCGGACGTCTCACTGCCGACATACCGGCCCTCCGACGCCTACCGCCCCTCCACCGCACTGGACACGTTCGTCCGCTCCCGCGACGGCTACTGCACCATGCCCGGGTGCGACCAACCGGCCTGGCGCTGCGACGTCGACCACGTCACCGAATACGACCATGACAACCCGAGCACGGGTGGACAAACCACTCCCGACGGCTTGGCTGCCAAGTGCCGCATGCATCACAACCTCAAGACCTTCGCCGCTGACTGGCTCGACGATCAGTACCGCGACCCCGCTGGCCGCCTCGTCAGCGAAGTCGTCTCGCCCGAAGGCATACGGTTCTCCGGCCCGGCCGAGACGAACCAAGACCTGTTCCCCGCATTGGCAACCATCACCTGGCGTGACCCGTTATCACCCCCACAAGGACCGCCACCGGAAAGTCGACCCAAACGGGGCCGCAACCGCCTCCGCGCCAAACACGCTCGACGACGATCCGAACGCGAAGCCAACCGAAAACAACGCCTCGCCAACGAACAAGCCGGCAGCAACAAGCAAGCCGACAGCGACCCGCCGTTCTGACCGGCCTCGGTGCTGTGGCTCAGCCCTGCGCGGTGGAGCTCGCGTACAGACAAATGGCGGCAGCGGTGGCCAGATTCAGGCTTTCCGCGCGCCCTTTGATGGGAATGGACACCCGATGGTCCGCGGCCGCCACGATCTCGTCGGGCAGTCCGTGGGCCTCGTTGCCGAACAGCCAGGCGGTCGGCTTCGCCAGGATCGATGCCGCGCCGGGCAATGCGACGTCACCGTCGGCGGTGGTCGCCAACAAGGCGAGGCCGGCGCCGCGCAGCGCATCCAGGCCGTCGGCGGCATTGCGCTCCCGCGCAATCGGCAGGTGGAAGACACTGCCGGCGCTGGCCCGAACGCATTTGCCGTTGTGCGGGTCGACCGCGTCGCCGAGAACGACGACGCCGTCGGCCCCCATGGCGTCGGCGCAGCGGATGATCGTGCCGAGATTGCCCGGCTCGCGCGGTTCGACGGCGACGGCGAGCAGGCGCGGCCGATCGGCGAGTACCTCGGCCACCGAAGTGTCGAGCAGGGAACAGACGGCGAAGACACCGGGTGGTGTGGTCGCGTCGGCAAGCTTGTCGACGGCCCGCTCGGTCAGCCACAGGACGTCGAGGCCCCGGCTTTCGGCCAGTGCCACCACTTCGTGGTGGCGCGGCGCCGCATCCTCGCCGACGAGGACGATCTGCGCGCGGCCGGTTTCGATCGCCGCGGTGACCGCGTTGGCCCCTTCGATGAGGAACCGCCGCTGGTCGCGGCGCTCGGCGGCGCGGTGCAGCTTCGCAAACGACACAACCCGCGACGAACGTTCGGTCAGAACATCCATCGCGGGTTGGTCGGCTGAATGCGACGCGATCAGGCGGCCGGCGCGTTCACGTCGTCGGGCAGCGCCTTGCGGGCCACCTCGACG